>SWDR01000001.1:0-28933 GCA_005116815.1 Nitrospira sp.
GAATGTTCGCCGAGTGCCCGAGCCTCCCCATCGTTAATGATGAGGATATCGACCTTCTCCAAGACCCGCCACAGCGCCTCTCGCTTGCCATTGATCCAGAAATTCATCGTATCGCACGCGACGAGTGGCGGACGCGGAAGCTTCTGAAGCACATCCAACTGGAGCTCCGGATCGATATTGCCCAAAAATAAAAGATCCGGGGATCGGTAGGCCTCAGGGATTTTCGGACGAAACGTTTCGAAGACGTTGAGCTTCGTGTCGAGCGTATGCGCTTCGTTCAGCTGATGGGTGTATTCCCCTTTCCAGCGAAAGGTCTCTCCCGGCCGCCGCTCCAACCCCGTCACATCGATGCCGCGGCTTTTGAGGAACGCCAGATGCTGAGGAGGAAAGTCCTCCCCCACCACCGCGATAAGATCCACGCTGGTAAAGTAACTGGCCGCCGTCGAAAAATAGGTGGCCGACCCTCCCAGAACCTCACTGACTTCTCCGAAGGGTGTCTTCACCGTATCCAGCGCAACCGACCCGACCACAAGCAACTTCCCCATAGTTCACCGAGTTCCTTTCTTCACTGGAACAGCCCGATCTATCAACAAAGCCAGCTTCCGCCTGAGCGCGACCGGCATCTGATCCGGCGCCGTAATAATCGCATCCTGCAACGCCCGCTGACAGCGGCACGATGAGACGGCGGCCACCGCAGGCATCACCGTCCGCAACAGTTGCTTAGCCAGCAAGACATTCTGGCGGAGCGTCGCCAGGATGCCTTCGACCGTAACGGCCTCTTCCGTCTCATGCCAACAATCGTAATCGGTCGCCATAGCCACGGTGGCATAACAGAGCTCTGCCTCGCGTGCCAGCTTGGCCTCCGGAAGATTCGTCATGCCAATGACGCTCGCACCCCACTGACGATACAGCCGGGACTCCCCTTTCGTCGAGAATTGCGGCCCCTCGATGCAGAGATAGACACCTCCCTGATGCACCGTGGCCCCGACCGCACGGGTCGCCTCCAACAAGGCCGCACCAAGCGAGGCACAGACCGGATCGCCAAACGCCACATGCGCGACAATCCCTCCCTCGAAGAAGGTCGACACCCGCCGCTTGGTGAGATCGATGAATTGATCGGGCAACACCACATCTCCCGGCTTGATCGACTCCTTCATACTCCCAACGGCACTCACAGAAATCACCCGACTCACCCCGAGCGACTTCAAGGCATAGATATTCGCGCGATAGTTGATTTCGGACGGATTGATCCGATGGCCTCGTCCATGCCGTGAGAGAAACGCAATACGAATACCATCCAGCTCGCCGAGGATCACCTTGTCAGAAGGAGCGCCGAAGGGGGTTTTGACGGCGAGCTCCTTTACCTTCCGAAGCCCTTCGATATCGTAGAGCCCGCTCCCGCCAATGATCCCGATGTCTGCACGCGTGCCCAGTCCCTGTCGTCTCATGCCTGGCCCTCAAGTGTCAGAAGAAATCGTTCGACCTGCCCTATCACCAACTCAGCCGTGTGCGCGACAGAATCCACCTGCTCGATCATCAGCCACTGCACTCCCGGCTCCTTTCGAAACCAAGTCATTTGTCGCTTGGAAAAATGTCTCGTATCCCGCTTAAAGCGGCGCACCATCTCCGCCGCATCGTACTCGCCGGCCAAGTGTTCGGCCACCTGTCGATACCCCAAGCCCTTCATGGCCGAGCTGTCACGCTGATACCCCAGGGAGAGAAGGCGCGTCGTCTCTTCTATCAAACCATGGGCCAGTTGCCAATCGATTCGCTCCTCGATGCGCCGATACAACGCGTCGCGGTCGCGATTTAGACCGATGATCAACGAGCAAAATGGCCGCTCGGCAAACGCATGCTCCTGCTGAAACTCCGACATGCGCCGTCCGGACAGTTGGTACACCTCCAGCGCGCGGATGACTTTCGATTCATCGCGTGGATGCAGCCGAGCCGCACTCACAGGATCAACGCCTATGAGTCGCGCGTAGAGGCGATCGAGCCCCTGCTCCTTCGCCTCCAGCCTCAAGGCCGCCCGCAACATTGGATCGGCCGGTGGCGCATCGCACAAGCCCTTGAGAAGGGTCCGCACGTAGAGCCCTGTGCCACCCACCACCAGGGGAAGGCGGTGATCCCGATAGAGACGATCCATCTCATCGACCGCCTGACCGCGATACAATCCTGCATTAAACGGTTCATCGGGATTGACGAGATCGATCAGCCGGTGAGGAACCTCCTGGCGCTCCTCCTGAGACGGCTTGTCCGTCCCGATATCCATCCCGCGATAGACTTGCCGGGAATCTGCCGTGAGCACCTCAGTCTCAAATGCCTTCGCAACCTCGACCGCGACACGGCTCTTTCCTACAGCCGTCGGTCCAAGAATCACGACCACAGGCTTACAACGGACCTGTCTGTCAGACAGACGATGTCTCGCCCGAGTCGGCATAGCCATCATGTCCATCCGACCCGGCCGAATAGCTTGGCGAGTTCATCGGTCGAAAGACGAAATGCGGTGCGGCGACCATGGGGGCACGTCGTGATCAAACCCTCTTCCACCCAATCCTGAATCAACTGTTGAATCTCGGGAAGCGCCATGGTTCGTCCGGCTCGCACCGCCCCATGACAGGCGAGAGACGCCAGCACGGGCTGGACCTGCAGGTCCAACGACGGAGCCTTGTCCCACTCGGTCACATCGTCGAGCAGATCCTGCACCAACGCCGGCACATCCACCTTGCCAAGGCCAACCGGCACGCCGCGAATCGCCACAGCCGTGGCACCAAACGGCTCAATCAAGAGGCCAAGCTTCTCCAGGTCATCAACACGCTTCAGTAACAACGAGCTTTGGGTGGATGACAGCTCAATCGGCTCAGGAATCAAGAGCGGTTGCGACGGGATATTCCGGCTTTGCCAGCCCCGCCACAGCCGTTGGAAAAGGACACGCTCGTGCGCCGTATGTTGATCAATCACTTGGAGCTCTTCACCCACTTGCGCCACGAGATAAGTGCGACGAATTTGTCCAAACGGCA
Source organism: Nitrospira sp. (assembly GCA_005116815.1). Taxonomy (GTDB): domain Bacteria; phylum Nitrospirota; class Nitrospiria; order Nitrospirales; family Nitrospiraceae; genus Palsa-1315. Next base: position 3,021 of record SWDR01000001.1, read on the forward strand.
CGATGTGGGGTTTCTCTGTCCGCTGGTAGTCGGCCACTGCCTCGTGGGCGAAGGCCAATTGACTGCCCTCGATGCTGCCGGATCGTGGAACCGCGTCATGCGAAGGAATCCTGGAATCCCGCGTAAAGCCTGATATCGGTGCGGCCTGATGAGAACCCTGAAAGGAGGGAGCCTCTCCCCCGACCGTGGAAACGAACTCCGGTGCCCTCTCCGACGGCCCTGCCGGCGTGAGACCCACCATGGACGTCCGTTCGGAACCGCCGAGTGCATGACGGACGGACTGGCGCACCAACTGATGGAGCGATTCTGTGTCCGCGAAACGGACTTCCTTCTTCGTGGGATGCACGTTGACATCCAATCGGTCCGGCTCGATATCCAAAAAGAGGACGAACGTTGGATGTGATCCCTTGGGAAGAAACGATCCATATCCATCCATGACCGCATGAAATACGGTCGCGTTACGGACCGGACGCCGGTTTACAAACAATTCCTGCGGCATCTTCGAGGACCGTGCATGGACAGGATCAACCATCACGCCGCGGATCGAGAGCCCCCCTGCCCGGCCCCTCACCTCAATGGTTTTGTCGAGAAACGCCGGGCGATAGACTTGGAGGATGCGATCGCGATCCGACGCCACAGCGGGATAATTGAGGATCTCCTGGCCGTTATGGGTCAGGCGAAAGTGCACCGACGGCCAGGCCAAACTGGCAAGCTGCACGACATGATTGATATGGGAGAACTCGGTTGTAGTCGTCTTGAGAAACTTCTTTCTCGCCGGTTGATTGAAAAAGAGATTGGAGACTTCGATCCTGGTGCCAGGCACGGCGGGCGCATCGAGCATTGCGCTGCCCGCTCCTGCGATCAGGGTGAGCTGTGCGCCCACCGTATCCTGTCTGGTCGACGTCGTCACCAGCACATGGGACACAGACGCGATGCTCGGAAGAGCCTCGCCGCGAAAACCCATCGTCGTCACCGAGGCCAGATCCCGATCTGACCGGAGCTTACTGGTGGCATGCCGCTCGAAGGCACGGGGAAGGTCCGCACGGCTGATACCCTCTCCGTCATCCGTCACACGAATGAGGGCGAGCCCGCCATCTTTCACATCGATCGTGATGTGCAGACCGCCTGCATCGAGACTATTCTCCAGCAGCTCTTTGACGACGGCGGCAGGACGCTCGACGACCTCGCCGGCCGCAATGCGGCTGATCACATCGTCTGGAAGGACCTGGATTTTGGCGGTGCAACTGGCCGCGGGCATGGGGCTAGACTCCAGGGGACGCCGGCAACAAGGGCGCGCCGGCGAACGGGATCGAGAACCGTCCGGTCATCGAATTTCGGCCAGCTTGCTCTTAGCCAGTTTCGCCTCGTCCGATGTAGGGAACTCTTCGATGACGCGTTTGAGGTGCTTCTTCGATTTCACGAGATCTCCGGTCTCTCCCGCCGCAAGCCCCGATTTGAAGAGCGCGGCCGGCACCTTCTCATTGCCCGGAAACTCTGTCGTGAGATACTCGAACGCTTGGATCGCGCGCACATAATCTTTCTGCTGATAGGACGACTCGCCCAGCCAGTAATAACCGTTCGGCGTCAGCGACGTGCCAGGAAAGTCTTTCACAAATCGCTGAAAGCCCGCCACGGCCAGATCGTATTTCCCATTGAGATAATCGTTGTACGCCAGATTGAACGCCGACGTCGGGGTAATCGTCGGAACACCGGGCATCATCGTCGGCGCATCAGATGCCGACGCAGGCTTCTGCGGTTTGGAGGGACGGGCCGGTTCCCCCGGAGTTGGTTCCATCTTGGGCGCAGCCGGAGCACTCGGTATCTCCTCTGCTTTGGCCGCCAAACGGTTTTCCAACTTTTGGATCCTGGCAGACAATTCATCGATTTTCGGATCGGCCTTCGACTTGGTCGATTCGCTATCCTTCACCCGTTCCAACGACTCCAAACGCCGTTGCAGGGCATCCAACCGTTTCTGATCCTGATCTTGCGACTTCGACACCGTTGCCAAATTGTCACGCAGCTCGACAAAGTCCGCATGTTTGGCACATCCGGCGAGCAACAGGCCCGCCCAGGCCATCATCGCTACCGACCCTACACACTGTATGTTTTTGCGCATCACGGTTATCGCGACTCCTTCAACTGGGATAGTTTATCGGACGCTTTACCTGCCTCAGGACTCCGTGGATACAACGTCACCACCTGCTTGAAGGCCGAAGAGGCGCGCTTCTTATCTTTCATCGCCAAGTAGGCATACCCCTTCTTTAAGATCGCGGCCGGGACTTTCTCGCTCTGGGGAAAATCCAGTTCGACACGATCGTACGAATCGATCGCTTGCCGGTAATCCTTCTTGCCGTAGTGCGACTCGCCGAGCCAATACCGCGCGTTGGGGGACAGATCCGAGCTTGGATAGTTCCGCAAAAATGAGGCAAACCCCTGGCGGGCTCCATCGAGATCCCCATCACGAAAGAGGGCCAGAAGCCGTTCATACTCAAGTTTGTCGGAAGGCTCCCCACTCTGGCTGACTTGCGGACGCGGCGACTCCTCAGATTCGCTTGTCGATGCCGCCGCCTCAGCTTGCACAGGCAGTGCTGCCAACGGCGTAACCGGCTCACCCCTTGTGGTATCGGACGAAGGCATCGGCGCCGATCGAGGAACCGGCTTCGGCGCCGGCTGACGGGCACCGGCCTTCCCTCCACGCGCATGTGTGTTCTGGGAAGCTTGGTCGACGGCTGTGGAGAGAGCATCCAGACGACGGTCCTGCTCATCGAATCGCGCTGCGAACTTCTGCGCGACAGACGCGACGCTCTTATTGACCTCACCTAAATGACTGGTCACAGATTTATTCATCTCGTTGATATGGGCGGTCGAGGCTTTATTCGACTGCTCTTCTTGGCCGACCCGCTCGCTCAATCCCGTCAGCGAATCCTTGAACCCCGTCAAGGACTGACTGAACTGCGAGAACTTGGCGGCCAGTTGGTCCTGGCGGTTTTGACTATCCGCCGCAGCCTTGCGCTGCTCCTCAAGACGGGCATCCACATTCTTCATGAGTGCGCTGTTGGTCTTCTGCACGGCCTCGATGAGTTCTTTTCGCAGCGTCTCCATCTGCTTATTCACGTCGTCGAGGCGGCTGTTCATCTCGGTTCTGAACTGGTCACGGTCTGCTTTGGTCTTCGCATCCTGCGCATTCAGGCTTTCACGAACCTGCGCATAACGATTGGCGTTCTCTGTATCCAGTTTCCCCGCCAGTTGTTCCAACTTCTTGGTTTGCTGTTCAAGGATCGCCGAACGTTGCTTCAAGTCCTCCTGCTTACCTTGGAGCTCCTGCGCCTGATGTAATGCCCGCTCCAATTCACCCCGCAACTGCGGCAACTCCTGCTCTCGAAGCACCGAAATCTCCTGACTCTGTCGCGCACGGGTCTGCGCCGACTCATCACTCGTCTGCTTGATGCGCTGCTGAAGGTTCTTTTCCGTCTGTTTGAGATCCGCCTGCTGCGCAACGCAGCCAGGCGACAGCAATGCACAGATCAGACTGATCGTCGTCCAGGCTCCCCTTGTATCCGAATGGTTCCACATTGTTTCACCCACTATGATAAAGGAATTCCCCGCTCTCGCATCACGGACAACGACGTCTCACCCAACGCCACAACGAGCACGCCGCTTACTTCCCGGTCTTTAGCGAAAGATGTCCGCGCCGATTCTGCTGGTAACAGGCCTCCGTATGTTCATTGCAGGAAGGCCGCTCTTTCCCATACGACACCACGGACAAACGATTGGCGCCGACCCCGAGTTCGACCAGATAGTTCCGCGCCGCTTTCGCCCGCTTCTCTCCGAGGACGAGGTTGTAGGCGGAGGTCCCGCGTTCGTCGCAATGTCCCTCGACCTTGATCTGCGCACTTGAGTTGGACTTCATCCATTCAGCATCGCGGCTCAGCGCTTGGCGCCCATCCTCGGAAATGGTCCAGCTATCGTAGGCGAAAAACACATCTCGCAAACCCGCTGCAGCCGACGCCGCCTGCTCGGCACGGATTTCATCCATTTGCCGCCCGGCGCTGCCGGAAGGATCGACTTTTGCCAACAACGTACCGCCACCGACTCGCTCTTCCGAAGGATTCTTGTTGATCCCTTGCAGTCCGCCGCCACCGGACTGCAAACTCGTGTCCGGGAAGCTCCCGACACCGGACTTCGGACTATCGGCAGTTCCGCCCTTCGCCATGCCTTGAGTGGCCTGGGAGTCGCCACCCGATTGCACAGACTTTTTGGAACAGCCAGACATACTCATCAACGCCAAGCTCACCACCAACGTGACACCGTAGATACCTAATGTCTTCGTCATAGATCGCGCTCCTCTTTCTAAGTTAATCATCTCGATAGTTGGCCTGTAATCATTCTCGCTCATACGGTCGTACGGTCATCCTTACGATGCCGGAGACCAGGATGGCGCGCTATTGTGCGTCCCTTCAAAGGTCAGCCGCTCGATATCCTTCCCATCGGCATTGATCATATAAATATGGCTCTTGCCATCAGCCGTCGAACTGAACACTAGATGCCGGCCATCCGGAGACCAGGAGGGGGAATCGTCGACGCCCGGCCCTGTCGTCAATTGCGTCCGCTTCTGTCCGTCTGGCGAAATGAGGCAGAGCTTATACTCCCGGCGAGCCCGGCAGACATAGGCAATCCAGTTGCCGCGCGGCGACCAGACCGGCGCTGCATTGTAGTCGCCTTCAAACGTCAGACGACGCACGTTCGAGCCGTCTGAGCCCATCAGGAACAACTGTGGCCCGCCCCCTCTATCCGACACAAACACCAGCTCTCGCCCATTCGGAGACCAGGAGGGCGACAAGTCACCGGCCGGATTTGACGTCAGGCGTTGAATCGCTTTCGTCCTGGTATCTAACCGATAGAGATCGGAGTTGCCCTCGTGGCTGGAGGCAAACGCCAGGAAGTTTCCATCGGGAGACAACGCCGGCGTGATATTCAGCCCCCCGAGAGAAATCACGGTCCATCGCTTACCCGTCGCCAACTCGATCATATCGATGTCCTGCGTATTCCGGTTGCGATAGGCCGTGAACACGAGAAACCGCCGATCCGGAGACCATCGCGGCATGAGATTCAGGAATCCGTCGGCCGTCAACTGGCGTGTATCATACCCATCATAATCCATCACGAACAACTCTCGGGCAGACCCATGTTCGGCCACATAGGCAATCTTCGTCCGCGCAATACCGGGCTCACCCGTGTAACGAAACACGAGTTCGTCGGCAAAGCGATGCGCCATCAGCCGCACCACCGAGGGGGATCCTGCATACCGCTTGCCCCCTACGACTTCGTCGCTGCCGCTGTCATAGACGAAACCTTCCATGTTTACGTCGGCATCTTTGTCTGCCTCCTTCAGGCCCGCTTTTCCCCAGACCAACACCGAGACACCCTTCTCAGCTGCCTGTTTAAATACGGCCTTCGAACTGGCTTCCGTCCCGTTGCCGATATCAACCGTTTTAATTCCAAGACTGGGCAGATCCAACAAATCAAAGACCAAGGAGCGTTTCACATCTTTTTTGAGAACTTCTTCAATCCGTCCCCCCAACCAATCGGGGCCGCCGGCATTGTGTATCCCCGCAACCGCCAGCGATATTTTCTGAAAGTCCGGGCGCGTGGCTTCCAGGAAGACATCTGCCGCGCCGGACTCCAGAATACCGATCGCACCGGCCATCAGCAGAAGCCCGCCGACCAACGCACTGATCAATTTCACCTGTGTCATCCGGCCGATTCTCCCACTCGAAAGACCATCTCGATATCCTTATAGCTGTCTGTCATATCGGCAGGAAAGGCCGGTACCATACGCGGCTTCAACACGGCCCGCTGGCCAGCCAGATCATAATAGGCATTCCCGGACGACTGTTGCACGACCACGTCTTTGATCGTCCCATCCCGTTGCAGCCGAAACTTCACGATCATGGTATAGGTCTGGCCTGCCATATCGATCGGCGGCGGCTCCCAATGACTGCTGATGACAGCCTGCACGCGAGCCCAATAGGGATTCGACCCGGTCGTACCGGAAATCTTCAGCGCCGTATCCGGGGTCTTCACCGACGAGGCTTTTGCCTCTTGCTGAGGAGCCGGTTTCACCGGCGCCTCGCTCGGCTTCACCTCTTTCGGGATATCCAGCTTCGCCGCAGGCTGAAACTGTTTAATTTTCTTCAGCTCTTCTTCTAACTCACGATTCAAATCGTCGCTGACTGAAGACCGCTGCGAAATCTTGGCGGCCGGGTCTGGCGCCACATCGGGCACACGTGGAATATCGAGGGCCTTTACCTTCGCCGCCTGTTGGGATTGCGCGGCCATTTTTTTTGCAGGGCTCAAATCGCCGAACTTCGGTGCATCCGGCGGGAGCTGAAGATCCCGGAGCAGATCCCTCCTCACCTCGCCCTTAGGCGGCGCAACGGAAGGGGTGGCCCGTGGGGTCATCGTCTTAACCAATGGCGCAGGGACCGGCTTCGGATCTGCAGTTTTCGCTGACTCAACCGGCTTCGACGGCTCGGCCGGCCTCGCAGACGCCGGCAGACTGACCAGCGACACTTCCACCGACGCCATCGGACGTTCACCCTGCTGTGGAAGCCTGAGTCCGGTTATCACAAGCAACAGCAGGACATGCAGGCCAAGCGACAACGCCAGCGTTTGCTTGAGGCGAGCGCTCATACTGGATTCGTCCTGATCGAACCACGGACCCGACTGGACCGACGTCTGGAACGTCATAATCACCAGCCCCCTTACACACGGTGCATCAATTCTTTCGCGTCGGCAGGCGCGGGACTTGCGGCGCAGACACATGTTCGGGGCCGGCCGGTTCCGTCACCATCCCGATCTTCTCGATGCCGGCTTTTTTCACGCCGTCCATGACTTGCACGACGATACCATAGGGCACATCGCGATCCGCCCTCAGATAGAGCGACACATCGGGGTGGTCCCGCTTCAATAGCTTCAATTTCTGTTCCAACTGGGCCACGCCGACCGGATCTTTGTCGAGATAGAGCCGCTGGTCTTTTTCAATCGTGAGGACCGTGCGCATTTCCGGCTTGATCGTATTCGTGGCAGAGGTCGGCAGCTTGATGTCCATCCCTCGATACAACATCGGCGCCGTGACCATAAAAATCACCAGCAGGACGAGGACCACGTCGACGAGAGGAACCACATTGATTTCGGCCAAAAACCGGCGGTGCCGAGACTCAAGGGTCATCCTTGAGCTCCGACGGGAGCAGGTTTTGGCTTATTGGATGCAGCAGTCGCGAGGGAGGCCAGAAGTTCGATGGTCACGGAATCCAGCCGGAACGCCGTATTGCGAATCCGGATGAGAAAGTAGTTATAGGCGATGACGGCGGGAATGGCGGTGAACAGGCCGGCTGCCGTTGCGACAAGCGCCTCCGCCACACCGGGAGCGACAGCCGAAATACTGGCGGTTCCTTGCGTGCCGATCTCACGAAACGCGTCGATGATGCCCATCACGGTCCCGAGGAGTCCGACAAATGGCGTAATATTTCCCGTCGTGGCGAGAAAGGGAAGGTACGTCTCAAGCCGCGAGAGCTGGCGTTGCCCGAGATGGGCCGCCGTCCGCTCGATCACATGCTGATCGACCGGTCCCGCGCTGGAGCCGTTCCGGCCCTCAGCTCGCCAAGACCCCGCACGCTCCATCACGCCTTCGAACACGGCGGCACTGGGACTCCCCTCGATTCGCCGGACTTGCCGATACAACTCGTCGAGGTCGTGTGTTTTGGCTAAGAGCGCAAGAAACCGTCGATCCTCTCGATCGGCTACGCGGAACGCTCGGCATTTGGAGAAAATTACGGCCCAGGAGATGACGGAGAATACAAACAGGAGCAAGAGGACGATTTTCGACACCGAACCAAGCGAGCCGGCTAGTCCGGATAGACCTGTCTGAAACATGCAGCGATAACCTTTCCCGACTCTAGGAAGTACTCACCCTCCTGCCTACGAAGTCCACACCACACACTCACCGGGGAAAATTGGCGGGGCCGACGGGATTTGAACCCGCGACCTCCAGATTGACAATCTGGCGTCCTAACCAGCTGAACGACGGCCCCTCGAAACTCAACGTATAGCGGAAGATGTAAATGACAAGACGATATCTAGCGGTTGGTCCCGTCTGAAGTTCTTATTGCTTCGTATCGTATCTATCCTGTCCCCTTAACCCAGCAATTCCCTGGTAGGCGGAACAGGGATCGAACCTGTGACCTCTGCCTTGTAAAAGCAGCGCTCTCCCAACTGAGCTATCCGCCCGATTTTCTTAACAAGCTGGGCGGATGCTACCAAGTCCACCTCCCCATGTCAACCGAATCTCGCACTCTTCTTGCATTTTTTAGCCATCGCCTACTCCGCACACAGAAATCGGGGCTTCTTCGGTTATGTTTTCTGTCCCGGCCGACGGCCCGTCCTGGGGAAACACGTGTCATGCACCCGCTTCAGACGTCCCCGCTCGACATGGGTATAAATCTGCGTGGTCACAATATTGGCATGGCCGAGCATCACCTGCACAGCGCGAAGGTCGGCCCCGCCTTCGAGCAGATGTGTGGCAAACGAATGCCGCAACATATGTGGTGAAATCACCTGTGTGATCCCGGCTCGCTGCGCACGCCCTCGCAATAGTTTCCAAAATCCTTGCCGCGTCAGCGGACCGCCACGCCGTGAGACAAACAGATACCGCGAGGTCCGTTGTTTGAGAAACTCCGGCCGCGCTGCGGACACATACTCCTGCAGCAGTTGCCTGGCCCCTTCGCCCATCGGCACCAAGCGCTGCTTCGCCCCCTTGCCCGTGACCCGGAGATAGCCAACATCAAGATTCACCTGGGCGACTTCAGCCGTCACCAATTCAGACACACGTAGCCCCGTCGCATAGAGCAACTCTACCATCGCACGATCACGCCGGTCTTCAAGCGTAGGGATTGCGACCAGATCTAATAAAGCGGTGACATCCTGCTGCGACAATGTTTTGGGCAGTCGAACGCCGCGAGTGATCGCGGGCAGACTGATGGCAGGGCCTTCCTCAATCATTCGCTCCTGCATCAGGAACCGGAACCATCCGCGGATGGCCGACAGACAGCGGACGGAGGAGGCACGAGACAACCGGGCCTCCTGTAACGAATGAAGAAACCCCGTCAACATCGCCGGCGTGAGCGGGTGAAGCACTTCGGCGCCGGTGCGATGCGCATAGGCATGGAACTTACTCAGATCGCGTCGGTAGGCTTCGATCGTGTTGACAGAGAGACCACCTTCCACTCGAAGATGGCGCAAGTATCGCTCGACCAGCGGGTCTAACATCATCGGTTCGATGATAGCCAATCACTCTCATGAACACAACGAGCCATACGGGACTTTCCTTGACACCCCCACAAGGTTTCCGATAGTAGTCACCTGTGTACCACAAGTCCGTTACCCCCTCTAGGAGCCCATGGCCCGCCCGTTGATCGCGACGCCCTCACAACGCCTCTCTCCCCTCTTGGCATCCCGGGGCCTGGCACTCAGTCTTGCCTGCCTCCTGTTCTGTCCAATGGGGCTCGCACTCAGCCCTGCGGTCTATGCGCAAACGGGAACACCGGCCACGGCGAGCCATCCGACCTTGAACCAGGCGAAACGCCTGATCGACACAGAACGGGCAGAGGAAGCCATCACCCTCCTTCGCCGTTTCCTGACGACCTCGCCAAAACCAGATCTGCTCGACGATACCTATCTCCTGCTCGGCGCAGCCCTCTACGGGTCGCAGCAATATGGTGAGGCCCTCAAATACTTGCAGCAACTGCAGGCCGAGTTTCCTGAGTCCGAGGTCTCAGACCGCGGCAAGATCATGCAGGCCCGTACCCATGCGGCGATGGGCAACCTCGACCTGGCACTCCCCATTCTGACCAGTCTCCGCACCCTCTCGAAAGATGACGTCACCAGACGCGAAGCCCTGCGCCTGAGTGGGGATTTCTACGCGCAAAAAAAGGACACCATCCACGCCATCCAGGCCTGGCTCGATGAAATGGCATTGGGCACCGAGGACCAAGCGGAAGACGCGAGGACCCGTATCCGAGAGTTCGTCAACGAGACAACGGATCGCAAACCCCTCGAACGAATCCGGGAAACCTTCCCTCGCAGCTTTCCCGGCGACCTCGCCTCGCTCCGCCTCATCGAGGTCTATGTCGGCCGGGGCGAAGAACACCAGGCCGTCCGGCAAATCCAGCAATTTCTCTCAAGCTTTCCAACGCACCCGCAGGCAGCCGGCACGTCCGAGTTGCTCACGACACTCCAAGCCAAATTCATGTCCCATCAGTTCTTCATCGCCTCGGTGTTGCCGCTCTCGGGAAAACTCGCTCCCTTTGCCACCGAAACGCTCAACGGCATTCAGCTGGCCATGGAGGCACATAAAGATAAGGCCGGCGTCCCTTCCATCGGTCTCATCGTCAAGGACTCTGAATCGGATCGAGCGTCGTTCTTAGACGATTTCTCCGGACTCCTGAGCAACAATCGCCTCCTCGCCGTCATCGGCCCGCTCTTATCCAAACATTTGCCGGTGATGGCTGAACTGGCCGGACGAGCCCATACCCCATTGATCACGCCGACCGCGACCGTCCCCAACGTCAGACGGCTCGGCCCCTATGTCTTCAGCACCTCGCTCACGTATCAACTCCAAGCGAAACGCATTGCGGCCTATGCCATCGGGGAACAGGGCTTCCGGCGGTTCTGCATCCTGCATCCCGATACAGCCTACGGCCGCGAATTGGCCAGGCTGTTCGCCCAAGAGGTGCGGCAGCACGAAGGAGAAGTGATCGCCATCGAATCCTACAAAGAGGGCGAAGCCGACGTGAGTGCGCAGCTCAAGCACATGAAAGCCGAAGATCTCAAACGCTATGGCTTAGCCGTGCCGGTCGATCAAACCAAGTTGACCGGAAAACCGACCAAGATGGACAGGAAGATTCTCTACACGCCGGGCTTCGATGCGGTCTTTATTCCGGGCCGCGCCGCCGACGCCGGTCTCATCGCGGCCCAGCTTAATTTTCACGATATGAAAGTGCCCTTCCTCGGCACCAATGGATGGAACTCGCCGGACTTCGCCCGCACGGCCGATTCATCGATCGACGGAGCCGTGTTCGTCGACGGCTTCTTTGTGGATAGCCCCAACTCCGGGGTGCAGGATTTTGTCGAACGATACAAGAAACGATTTCAAACTAGCCCAACCCTCTTCGCCGTCCAAGGCTACGATGCCGCAAAACTCGTGATCGATGCCATCCGAAAAGGCGCGACCTCCGGCGAAGCCGTCCGCGACCAGCTTCTGACCCAACCGGACCTCGCCTCCCTCACGGGACCGGCAGCCTTTGGACCGGACGGAACTTTAAATCGTCCGCTCTTCCTCATGCAGATCAAACGAGGCAAGTTTCAGCAAGTCAACTGAGAAGGGCCAGCCGGATGAATTCACTGCCGCAGATCCTGCACACGATTTCCTACATGGCACTCCCGCTCCTCTTCGCCATGGTCTTGCACGAGTATGCCCATGGGTGGGTCGCCGATCGATGCGGAGATTCCACCGCCAAACTCCAAGGCCGGCTCACGATGAACCCGCTGGCCCATATCGACCCATTCGGCACCATCATCCTGCCGCTGATCTGCCTGGTCTTGCCCGGTGGATTTTTCCTCGGCTGGGCCAAACCGGTCCCGATCGATCCTCGCAACATGCATCAACCACGTCGCGACATGGCACTGGTCGCAGCCGCAGGCCCAGCCATGAATCTCGCACTGGCCATTGGGAGCGCACTCCTCTTTGCCCTGCTCCTGGCCATTGAGCCTACGGTGGGAAACTACTGGTCCTCATCAGGATCGCAGGACACCGCCGCACCGCAAACCTGGCAAGCCATGTTTCTGCTGCCTATCGCCGTGATGGCGATCTACTCCGTCTTGATTAACGTGCTCTTGATGCTCTTCAACTTGCTGCCGCTGCCGCCATTGGATGGCGGCAGGATTCTCACGAGCCTGCTCCCGCCCACTGCGGCGATGGCCCTCATGCGCGTGGAGCCCTATGGCATGTTCGTCCTGATGGGATTGATCATCTTGGATCCACAAATCCACCTGATCCATACCGTCACCGGCACCTTGACGCACAGTCTGTCCAACACGATCCTCTCCACCGCCATCGGTCTCGGCACAGGAAATACACCATGACCTCACCAAAGAAACGAGTCCTCAGCGGCATGCAGCCGAGCGGGCTGCTCCATCTCGGCAACTATCTCGGCGCGTTGGAGAACTGGAAAGGCCTTCAGAACGACTACCAATGCTACTTCTTCGTCGCGGACTGGCATGCCCTCTCGTCGAACTATGCCGATACCAGCCGCATCCGTGAATTCGTCCGGGAGTTATTGATCGACTGGCTGGCCGCGGGCATCGACCCCGCGAAAGCGACGGTCTTCGTGCAATCGCGGATCCCGGAGCATGCCGTCTTACATCTTTTGCTCTCGATGATGACGCCTGTCTCCTGGCTGGAGCGGAACCCGACCTATAAGGAAAAACAGGAAGAGATCAAAGATCGCGACATGACCACCTACGGGTTCCTCGGCTATCCGGTCCTGCAAGCCGCGGATATTCTCCTCTACAAGCCGGATTTCGTGCCGGTAGGGAAAGACCAACTCCCGCATTTAGAGCTCACCAGAGAACTGGCCCGCCGGTTCAATAGCCTCTACAAGCCGGTGTTCCCCGAGCCCATGGAACAACTGACCAAGTATCCGAAAGTGCTCGGCACGGATGGCCGGAAGATGAGCAAAAGCTACGGCAACACGATCAACCTCTCCGACGCGGAACCGGTCGTGCGCCAGAAAATCAAAACAATGGTCACCGATCCCGCTCGTGTCCGGCGCCATGACCCCGGAAATCCTGACCTCTGCCCCGTGTACGATTTTCACAAAATATTTTCATTGCCGATGATTCAGGAGCAGATTAATACGGAATGCCGGACCGCTGCCATCGGCTGCATCGACTGCAAGAAGCTTGTGGCCGATCGAGTCGTGGAGCGCATGACGCCGATGTGGGACGCGCGGGCGGTCCTGAGCAAAGATCCCGCATACCTGAACGACATCGTGACAGAGGGCAGCCGCAAAGCCGGCGAAGTCGCCAAAGCAACCCTTCACGACGTGAACGACGCGATGAACATTTCAATGGGGTGAACGATGCGGCACGGCAAACGGTGGCAAGGTGGGCTCATCCTCTGCGCCCTCGTCGGAGGGCTCTCGGGCTGCGGAAGCTGGATGCATTCCGACAAACAGTCCGTCACCATTTTCACCAACCCGCCTGAAAGCACGGTCGTCATCGACGACTACCTGCACCTCACTGCCCCTGGCACCGTCACGCTCAGCCGCAAAGGCAACCACCTCGCGCAGGTCGTCAAGGACGGCTATGAACCAACCTCCTTCAAAATCGATCGCACCTGGTCCTGGTGGGTCCTCGGAGACATTTTCGGCTGCTTCATTCTTTTCTCACCTATCTGCATCACGAACGACATCGACCAGGGCGGCTACTATACCTTCGACGACAAGATCTACCTGACGCTCGAACGCCGCGGAGAATCTGCGCCCTCCACATCGAAATAGCCGACCGAGCTAGCCCAGTCTCTGCGCAAGGAGATTCAGCCACCGTCCCTTACGCTCGCGGTTCGTTATTATTTTTAGTTCAAGTATTTCCCATCCGGCTCGCCGAACCGCGCGAGCGAGTTCGTCCTTCTTCCAGCGAGCGAAATAGCGACCGGGAACCCACCCCTCCGTCACGATGCCACTCTTCATGCCATAGGTCACCGTCGCGGCCAAGAAGCCGCCTGGACGAACAAGGCTACACAGATCGGCCAGGACCAGCCGTGCAACCGGTTTTGGAAGATGCATCAGCGAAGCGGCAGCCCAGAGGCCATCGAACGACATCGCTTGAAATGGAAGCTGGCGGAGATCGGCCAGGACCAACGACAACGAAGGATCTCGGCGGCGTCCTGCTGAGAGCAGGGCACTGGTCCGATCCAACCCCACGACACGATAGCCGCGCTGGCGAAGATTGCTCGCGTCCTGCCCGCCTCCGCAACCGAGATCCAGCAGCCTCGCATCGGCAGAGAGATGCGTGAGCCATTCGGCCAGTAACGGAGGGCGGCGAAGCCTTCGCTTGCTCCAACGAGCCAGACAATCAGCAGAGGACCGTTCATAAGCGGCGATCGTCTGCAAGACCAGATGCGTTGTGTTATCGTGAGGCGAGCTGCGAAGAGCCATTTATATCGCGAGGAAACTAACGATGACTACACTGCTGTTGGCCGTGATGCTCCTGGGAGTGAGTTGGGGCAGCGCATGGGCTATCGACCCACCCTGTGACAAGTATCCCTCGGCCAAGCAGCCCAAATGTGCAACGGTCTGGAAAGAGCTGAACCAGGAGGACGGCCCCACGATCTCGCAGTTTGGACTGGCCCAACTGAAGCGGCGCGAGGAAGGCAAAATCAACGCCCAGCAACACCTCGCGGAGAACATGACCTTCATCAAACAGTCCACCGAGAAACGCCTCGAACGGCTCCGCGCCAGGATGGAAAAAGAATAACCCTGTGCCTGCCACGAGCTAAATCCTGAAGAACTGATTCGACTCCTTCTCCACTCCGATCTCAGTCTCCGGTCCATGCCCCGTCACCACCGTCGTCGCATCATGAAGTGAATAGAGCCTCTCGCGAATTGACCGCTCAATCGCATCGAAGTCCCCGCCCCAGAGATCGGTCCGCCCAATGCTGCCGCGGAAGAGCGTGTCGCCGGCGACAACCATGTTATCGCTCGGGAAATGAAAACTCATGGAGCCGGGCGTGTGACCTGGAGTATGGATGGCGACTGCAGACATCTGGCCGACCAACAGCTTCTCCTCATCCTTAATCCAATACTCCGGCAGCGGAACCGGCACATAAGCCACGCCGAACATCTGACATTGCAGTTCAAGATTCTTCCAGAGCTCGAGATCGTCCTGATGCAGGCAAATCGTCGCCCCGGTCGCCTTCTTCATTTCTCCGGACGCGAGAAAATGGTCGAAATGGGCATGGGTATGGAGAATATGTGTGACCGTCAAGCCAAGCTGCTGCACCTCGCGCAAGATTCGTTCATGCGCGCCGCCGGGATCGACCACGATCGCCTGCTTCGTCACCGGATCGCCGATGATGGAGCAATTGCAGCCGAGGGGCGGGACGGAAAATGTTTTTCGGATCATCGTCGGAATCATCGTCGCATGCTTTCGTTCTCGCCCCTCAGGGCGCAAGGTTCGGTTCGCCTTCCGGCTCTTGCTCTTGGTCTTCCTCTTGGTCTTCCTCAACCTGGACGGTCCACGCGACAGCGGTATCGAACTGCCTCCAGGTTTGTCCTTGACGGCGAAACCACACGAGGAATCCCGCTTATCCGTATTTTCACAAATGCGATTATCGGTACCGTCATCAGCCACTACATAAATAGTGCAATTACGAATTTCTTGAAATGCTCTTCGGCTCTCTGCCGCATCAGCATCGGCCGGCATATTGCTGTTTCCAGCATTTGAACCGGCGGCGGTTGCCGCTCCGGCCACGGGCGTCACTAGTCCACGTGCTTGCAATTCCTTGCAACTTGTAGCAAGAGCGAGCGCATTACCTAAGGGATTCGCATCCCCGGTAAGGACAGGCGTATCCCTATCGTTGTAGCAAGCTACGGGTATTTTCTTCCGCTTATCCAGAAAACCTGTGGATATCAAAATTCGGGCTCCTGGGGCAGCGCCCAATACCGAGGTAGCTGTGCTATCGACCCCTTTCTGGATAGATGCCTCGGGATCTTTGAGTGAATCGAACATCTTGCCAAAGAAACCAGGTTCATCGGCATGTACCGTCATCGGTGCAACAACGGCCACCAAGGCGAGAACGAATCCGGCGATGGTCGTGATTGTCTTCCCCATTTGAATACTCCTTCCGAAAGATGATTTCCCTACGAGCATCAAGAACGAATTCAGTGCTACATGAGTCTCTTGGTATACTTACCGGTTAGGGTCCCATTTAATAGCATTTCACCTGCGGCAAATTCAAGTTCTCGTCCAGGCATTGACGTGATGAACAAGTCAAAACCTAGGGATAAAAATCTAGGGACATGCAACTTTTCATCAATAGCGTTGGCAGCGCGATGGCAACAGGGTGTGAGGACGCATCCCCAGGCCGCTCAAAACGGTCTTCCAACAAGGCCGCAGCGAGCGAAAGCCCGAGGCGTACTGTTCTACGTACGTTGAGGGTTTGAGCGAAGTGAGAACGCAGTTGGAGGCCGTTTTCAGCGGCCTGTTTTGGCAGACTTTCCGGCTTGCAGATACTTGTCGACCCCCGCAGCCATTTTCCGCCCTTCGGCAATGGCCCAGACGATGAGGGAGGCGCCGCGTTTGGTATCGCCACCGGCAAAGACGCCGTCGAGGTTGGTCATGAAGCCTTCGTCCACCGACACTGCGCCGCGTGCGTCGTACTTCACGCCGAGGCTATCGAGGAGACCGTTCTTCACCGGACCGGTGAAGCCCATGGCGAGCAACACGAGATCCGCGTCCATCTCGAAGTCGCTGTTGGGAATCGGCGTGAACTTGCCGCCTTCGAACTTCACCCGATTGCCGTGAAGCTTCCTGACCTGGCCATTCTCGCCGGTGAACTTGGTGGTTGAGATGCTCCATTGCCGGTCGCAGCCCTCTTCGTGCGCATGCGACGTGCGGAGCTGCATCGGCCAGAGCGGCCAGGGCGTCGAGCCAGCGCGGGTTGGAGGAGGCTCCGGCAACACTTCAAACTGATGGGCTTCGGCGCACCCCTGACGATGGGCGGTACCGAGACAGTCCGATCCGGTATCGCCGCCGCCAATGATGATGACGCGCTTCCCCTTCGCCAGGATCAGCTCATCCGTCATGGGAAGGCCCGACGTACGTCTGTTCTGCTGGGTCAAAAACTCCATCGCGAGATGCACACCCTTGAGTTCACGGCCTGGAATCGGGAGCTCGCGTGGCTGCTCTGCGCCCATGGTGAGGCCAACGGCATCGAACTGCTTCCGCAACTGCTCGCCCGTGATGTCTTTCCCGATGGTCACGCCGGTCTTGAACTCGACGCCCTCGGCCTTCATCTGATCAAGCCGCCGGTCGATGACCCACTTTTCCATTTTAAAATCGGGGATGCCATACCGCAGCAGGCCGCCGATACGATCGGACTTCTCGAAGAGGGTGACGCTATGGCCGGCGCGCGCAAGCTGCTGCGCAGCGGCTAAGCCTGCCGGGCCCGACCCGACAATCGCCACCGTCTTGCCCGTCTTCACGACCGGCAACACCGGCTCGACATAGCCTTCGTTGAAACCCCGGTCGATGATGTTCCACTCCAGCACGCGGATGGAAACCGGATCTTCGTTGATACCTAGGACGCAGGCGCCTTCGCAGGGAGCCGGGCAAAGACGGCCGGTGAATTCAGGGAAATTATTCGTGGTATGGAGCGCCTTGAGCGCGTCTTTCCAGCGGCCACGATAGACGAGATCGTTCCACTCGGGAATCAGGTTCACGACCGGACAGCCGGTCGATCCCTGGCAGAAGGGTACGCCGCAATCCATACAGCGTGCGCCTTGGACCTTGAGCTTGTCCTCAGAGAGGGGCTCGTACATTTCCTTCCACTCGAGCACACGCAGCTCGATCGGCTTCCGCTTGGGGCCCTCACGGGCATATTTCATGAAACCTTTTGGATCACCCATTTCTTATAGCTCTCAGCTCTCAGTTATCAGCGATCAGCCTTCGACCAAAACACAGAGGGAGTTGATCCTCTCCGCTATCCCCTTTACCCCTGTATCCCTCTACCCCTTTACTTGATCGAAGCCGCTTTCTTCTTTCGCTCTTCCAAGACGCGCTTGTAATCGACCGGCATCACCTTCTCGAACTTCGGCAGCATCGCCTCCCAGCTATCCAGGATGCGCTTCGCGTTCCGGCTGCCGGTGCATACAAAGTGCGACGTAATCATCTCGTGCAACAGCTTCTTGTCTTCGGCCGTGGCGACTTTCTCCAGCTCAACCATGCCGGTATTGCAGCGCGCCGAGAACTTACCCAGTTCATCCAGCACAAACGCCACGCCGCCCGACATGCCGGCTGCAAAGTTTCGTCCGGTCCGGCCCAACACCACGACCACCCCGCCGGTCATGTATTCGCATCCGTGATCGCCGGTGCCTTCGACGACCGCTCGAACACCGCTGTTCCGCACCGCAAACCGCTCACCCGCCATGCCGTAACAATAGGCTTCACCCTGCGTCCCGCCGTAGAGGGAGGTGTTGCCGATGAGAATCGTCTCTTCCGGCTTATAGAGCGCCTGCTTCGGTGGAAATACAATAATCTTCCCGCCAGAGAGTCCTTTACCCAGATAGTCGTTGGACTCGCCTTCGAGGATGAGCGTGATGCCACGAGACAGGAATGCGCCGAACGATTGTCCGGCAGACCCGGAGAACTTGATCGTGATGGTATCTTCCGGCAATCCCTCAAGACCGTACTGCTTCGCCACTCGGCTGGAGAGCATCGTCCCGACCGTGCGATTCACGTTGCGAATCGGCAGATCGAGCGTGACTTTCTCTTTCTTGTCCAGCGCCGACTTGCAGAGCTCGATCAGTTTGTTGTCGAGCACGTCCGCGATACCGTGGTCCTGCTTCTTGACGCAATAGCGGGCAATCTCTGGCCCCACATTGGGCGCCTGCAAGAGCGGGGATAGATCGAGGCCCTTGGCCTTCCAATGGTCGACAGCCTTGTGGACTTTTAATTTATCGACACGCCCGACCATCTCGTTGATGGTCCGGAAGCCCAGCTTGGCCATGATCTGCCGCAGTTCTTCTGCGACGAAGAAGAAGAAATTGACAATATGCTCAGGCTGTCCTGCGAATTTCTTCCGCAAGGCCGGGTCCTGGGTCGCAATGCCGACGGGGCAAGTATTGAGATGGCATTTCCGCATCATGATGCAGCCCTCGACGATCAAGGGCGCGGTGGCAAAGCCAAACTCTTCGGCGCCGAGCAATGTCGCGATGGCGACATCGCGCCCAGTCTTCAGCTGTCCATCGGTCTCCACCCGGATCCGGCCGCGGAGATCGTTGAGCACGAGGGTCTGATGCGTTTCGGCCAAGCCCAATTCCCAGGGCACGCCCGCATACTTGATGGAGGAGAGCGGAGAGGCCCCGGTGCCGCCGGAATCGCCGCTGATGAGCACCTTGTCCGCATGGGCCTTGGCGACCCCTGCCGCAATGGTCCCGACGCCCACTTCCGACACGAGCTTCACGGACACCGCCGCGTCCGGATTGGAATTCTTCAAATCGAATATGAGCTGTGCGAGATCTTCGATGGAATAGATGTCGTGGTGCGGCGGCGGCGAAATCAGCTGCACGCCCGGCGTGGCATAGCGAAACTTCGCGATGTTCTCGTCGACCTTGTGACCAGGCAATTGCCCACCTTCGCCAGGCTTCGCACCCTGCGCCATCTTGATCTGGAGCTCTCTCGCATTGACCAGGTAATGACTCGTCACGCCGAACCGCGCGGAGGCGACCTGCTTGATATAGCTGTTCTTCGAATCCCCGTTGGGCATCGGCTTGAAGCGCTCGGGATCTTCCCCGCCCTCGCCGGTGTTGCTCTTCGCGCCCAGGCGGTTCATCGCAATGGCCAGCGTCTCGTGCGCTTCCTTGCTGATCGAGCCGAAGGACATGGCGCCGGTCGTAAACCGCTTCACGATATCCTTGGCCGACTCCACTTCCTCGACCGGAATCGGTTCAGGGAGAAACTTGAATTCGAGCAGGCCGCGCAAATTCGACCGTCGCTTGCTCTCGTCGTTCACGAACTGGGAGAACTCGGCGAACGTCTTGGGATCGTTGGTCCTCGTCGCATGCTGCAGCTTATAAATCGTGTCCGGGTTCCAGTTATGGTGCTCGCCCTGGATGCGATAGTGGATCTCTCCGCCGAAATCGAGCTGGCGTATCGGCGCCGGCTCATAGGCCAGACGATGCCGCCGAAGCGTTTCTTCACCGACCTCACGGATGCCGATCCCCTCCACGCGCGAGGGCGTACCGGTAAAATATCGGCCGATCAGTTCACGATTCAATCCGATGGCCTCGAAGATCTGCGCGCCGCAATAGGATTGCACCGTCGAGATGCCCATCTTCGAGAAAATCTTGAGCAGCCCTTTATTAATCGCCTTGATGAACTTGCCTTCTGCCGTCTGCGCATCCAGCCCCTCTGGGAAGTAGCCATCGCGCTCCAGGTCTACAATCGACTCGAAGAGGAGATAGGGATTCACGGTTCCGGCTCCGTAGCCGATCAAACAGGCGAAGTGGTGCACATCGCGTGGCTCGCCGGTTTCCACAATGAGGCCGACTTCGGTCCTCGTGCAGTCGCGCACCAGATGATGGTGGACGGAGGCAATGCCTAGAAGGCTCGGAATCGGCGCCCATTCTGCGTTGACTCCGCGATCGCTCAGGATCAGAAACTTGTAACCTTCTTTAATCGCCTGGGACGCCTGTCGGCAGAGATCGTCGACGGCCGCTCCCAGCCCCTCAGGACCCTCGGCCACACGGAAGAGCATCTTCAGCGTCTTGCTCTTGAAATGCGGATCGGCGATCTCGCGGATCTTCTGGAGATCGGCGTTGGTCAGAATCGGCTGCTTGACCCGGATACGGCGGCAGGACTCCGGATGTTCGTCCATCAAATTCGGCTTGGGCCCGATGCTGGTCGTGAGGGACATGACCAGCTCTTCGCGGATCGGATCGATCGGCGGATTGGTCACCTGGGCAAACAATTGCTTGAAGTACTTGAACAGGAGTTGCGGCCGCTCGGACAGCACCGCCAGCGGCGTATCCGTGCCCATGGACGAGGTCGCTTCCTGCCCCTCCACCACCATGGGCGTGATGACCATCTTCAACTCTTCGACCGTATAGCCGAACGCCTGCTGGCGCTGGCGGATCGTCGGGTGATCCGGCTGCGGCACATTGCTGGGATCGGGCAACTCGTCGAGCGAAATCCGATACTGCGTGACCCAGGACCGGTAGGGTTTGCGGCTCGCGATCTCGGCCTTTACTTCCTCGTCATCGATGATGCGACCTTGCACCGTATCGACCATGAACATCCGGCCAGGCATGAGGCGGCCCTTCTGCCGGATCTTCTGAGGATCCATCGGCAGCACACCGGCTTCCGAGGACAAGATCACCAGACCGTCCGTCGTGACTTGATAACGGCAGGGACGCAGACCGTTGCGATCGAGCGTGGCACCGATGAACTTGCCGTCGGTGAAACAGACCGCCGCCGGACCGTCCCAGGGCTCCTGCATCGCCGCGTGATACTCGTAGAACCCGCGCCGGTCGAGATCCATTTGCGGATTCGCGACCCAGGGTTCGGGAATCAGCATCATCATCACGTGGGGGAGCGAGCGTCCGCCCATGGTCAGAAACTCTACGGCATTGTCCAAACAGGCCGAGTCGCTCTGCTGCTCGGACACGATCGGATAGAGCTTGGCCAGATCCTCGCCGAATAATTCAGAGTTGAGCCGACCTTGCCGCGCGCGCATCCAATTTACGTTGCCCTTCAGCGTGTTGATCTCGCCGTTATGGCAAATGTAGCGATAGGGATGGGCCAGGGGCCAGGTGGGGGAAACGTGTTCGTGCTGAAACGGGAATGGACGAGGGCCAGGGCGCTCGTCAAACGCTCATCCTTCAAGTCCTGGTAATAGGCAGACATCTGCTCCGGAAGCAGCAAGCCCTTATAGACAATGGTGTTCGCCGACAGGCTCGAGATATAGAAGTAGTTCCGGTCTTGAATGGCCGATTCACCGACGGCTTTCTCAATCCGCTTGCGAATGACGTAGAGCTTCCGTTCAAACTGCGCCTCATTGAGGACATCGCGGGCAATGAAGACCTGTCGCATAAAGGGCTCGGTGCTGCGCGCCACGGGGCCGATCGCATCGCTCTTGACCGGCACATCGCGCCAGCCAATGAGCCGAGCGCCCTCCTCGCCGATAATCCTGCCAAAGAGGGCCTCACACTGTTGCCGGGCATCGACCTGAGGCGGAAGAAACACCATCCCCACGCCATACTCTCCGGCATTGGGCAACGTCACCCCCACATCGCCGGCAGCACGCTTGAGAAATTCGTGCGGAACTTGGAGCAGAATCCCGGCGCCATCCCCCGTGCAGGGATCGCAGCCTTGCGCCCCCCGGTGGCTGAGGTTCTCGAGAATCTGCAGACCCTGCTGCACAATCGTATGGGATTTTTGGCCCTTGATGTTGACGACAAAGCCGATGCCGCAGGAGTCCTTCTCCTGTTCAGGGTCGTAGAGGCCTTGCTTCGGTGGAAGCCCGGGGATGCTCATCGTTCGTATCTCGTTAAAAAGGTAGGCGGTTAGAGTCCTAGACGGAGGCTACACCAGAGAGGCAATCGGGATGGATAACCCCGTCACTCACAAGGCTTATTCCGTTCGTCTCAGCTGCGCTCACCTTAATAGAAGGACGATTCTTCTGTCAAGATTCCTCCTCGCGCCATTGCGCCATCTCTCCGTGCCCCCCAAAGGGGTGATTGGCTTGACTTTGTTTCCCCCTCTGCCCTACCATCCGCCGCATGCCCCAAGGCCCAATCACCTCCACTATCAACAACATGGCGGACGTCTGGGAGGCGTACCGCGATGAATTGGACGGTGTGGAGCGCCAAGTCCGAACGAACCTCGACTCCAGTGTCGCACTGGTCAATACCGTTGCCGCCCATATCCTGAACAGCGGCGGAAAACGAATCAGGCCGCTCTTACTCCTCCTCTCTGCCCGTCTCTGCGGCTATACCGGCCGCGACCATCACCAGCTCGGCAGTCTGGTGGAGTTCATTCATACCGCGACCCTGCTCCACGACGATGTGGTCGACGATGCGGATATCCGCCGAGGCCAGCGAACCGCCCGGAAAATCTGGGGCAACCAAATCAGCATCCTCGTCGGCGACTATCTCTATTCCAAGGCCATCTGCCAGATCGTCGACTTCCGGAGCCAGGGGATCAACGAAGTGCTCGCCGAGGCCTGCAAGAAGATGGCGGAAGGCGAAGTACTGCAGCTCTATTACAATGGCAACCCCGCCATGCCGGAATTGGAATATCTCAAAGTGGTCGAACACAAGACGGCCGGCCTGATTGCCGCCTCCTGCCGCATGGGCGCCATTCTCGCCGACGCTACAGAGGCCCAGCAGGACGCACTCTTCCGGTTCGGCCAATATCTCGGAATGGCCTTCCAAGTCGCCGACGATACACTCGACTACACGGCCAATGGCGAACGGCTGGGCAAGACGCTGGGGCAGGACCTCCGCCAAGGCAAAGCCACGTTGCCGCTGCTCCATCTGCTGCGTCATTGCTCCGAGCAGGACCGGCAGATGATCATCGACCGCATGGAAACCAGGACGCTGACGGAAGAAGACCTCGGGCGGCTGATTCGCCTCATGGAAGAGTTCGGCTCGATTGCCCATGCCATGGATCGCGCCCGAACCTACGTGGCCTCGGCACAACAAGAGCTCAATCAGTTCGAAGACAGTACGGCCAAACGAGCCCTTTCGGTGGCCGCAGACTATATGGTTACCCGCGATCGATAGCCGTTCCTCCCGCGTATCCCACGCCATGAGGCGTTGGAAGGCACCGCGGAGCGTGAACGGCTCCATTCTTCTGGCCGCTGCGCCGCAACGGCTTCCACCACTTACGGAGTAGAGGACTTCCCATGTCGACGATCATCCCGTTTCACGGCACCAGGTACAATGCAACGGTTGTTGGCGATGTCAAACAGGTGGTGGCGCCACCGTACGACATCATCGATGCGGCCGGACAGAAGGCCCTGCACGATCGCCATCCGCAGAACATCATCCGCCTGGAGCTCGGCCTCGATCAGCCGGGCGACGGTCCGGCTCACAATCGATATACCCGCGCGGCTTCGACTCTTCGCGACTGGCTCACGAGCGGGGCCTTGAAACGCGATGCCCAGCCGACCCTCTACTACCATACGATCGAATACCTGCCGCCCTATGCGCCAGCCGGTTCGCCGACGAAGACCCTGAAGGGCTTTCTCGCCACCGTGAAACTGGAAGCGCTCGACTCGGGGCACATCTACCCGCACGAGAATACGCGCTCGGCGGCGAAGACCGATCGGCTGAATCTCCTCGAGGCCTGTAAGACCAACTTCAGCCCCATTTGGTCGCTCTACTCCGATCCTCAGAATACGGTCCTGGGGCTGCTGGAAACAGCGGTCAAAGGGAAGCCGGCTGATATCGACTTTCGAGACGATGTGGGATTCCGTCAACAACTCTGGGCTGTAACGGACCCGGCCGTGGTGAATCAAGCCGTCGAGACCCTCCGCAGCAAGCCGCTGTTCATTGCCGACGGCCACCATCGTTATGAAACTGCATTGAACTATCAGAAACTCCGCCGGCAACAGGCCGGGGCACCGGCAGGCCAACAGCCCTACGACGGTGTGCTGATGCTGTTGACCTCCCTCGAAGATCCGGGCTTGACCGTGCTCCCGACCCATCGGGTGACGACCACAGCGCTGCCGTCCTATGACCGTGTGCAGGCCTTGCTGGGCGCCACGTTCGACCTGAAGGAATTTCCGTTCACTGCGGCCACGCAAGCCGCCACACGCGCAACATTTATCGAGGCGATGCGGACGAATGGACGGACCGTGCCGGTGTTCGGACTCGCATTGAAGGGAGATAGCCGCTACATCACCTTGACGTTGAAAGCCTCACATCGTCCGAATGCACAAGCCTCTCCCCGCACCAAGCTCGACGTATCCCTGCTCCAACAACTCGTCGTGACGGCACTCTGTCCGACACAACAGGAGCAAGAGGCCATCCTCTACACGAAGGATGACCATGAAGCCTTGGATTGGGTCGCGAAGGGCACGGGAACCGGCGCCTTGCTGCTCAACGCCACGAAGGTCAGCGAAGTCCAGGCGGTCGCAACGGCCGGCGAACGGATGCCGCACAAATCGACATACTTTTTCCCGAAGCCGCTGACGGGGTTGGTCATTAATGTGATGGAGCCATAAGCAGTCGGCTATCAGCCGTCAGCAATCAGCAAGGAATACATTCTTCGCTGATAGCTGAACGCTGAGGGCTTCTTTGCTGGGTTTGCATATGAAAGCCAAAATCCTCATCGTCGACGACGACCCCGATATCGCCACCATGTTGGAGGATCGCCTGCAGGCCTCCGACTATGGAACCGTGATCGCACGGGACGGGGTCGAAGCGCTCGAGCTGGTGGAACAGGAAGCGCCGCACCTCATGCTGCTCGATCTGGACATGCCACGCATGACCGGCCTGGAGGTCCTTAAGCGGCTCCCGAAAGTCAGACCGGCCGAAGATCTTCCGGTGATCGTCATGACCGCCCATGCCTCGATCGATGCCGCTGTCGAAGCCATGAAAACCGGCGCCTACGATTTTCTGACCAAGCCCCTGGACAAAGACCACCTCCTCCTCGTAATCAACAAGGCCCTGGAACGAAACGCCCTCAAACGGCAGGTGGCCTGCCTCAAATCCGAAGTCGACAGCCGCTATGCCTCGATTGTGGGCATGAGCACGAAGATCCGGGCCGTGATGGAGTCCGCTCAGCGCGCAGCCAACTCCGATGCCAGCGTCTTGCTGCTGGGGGAAAGCGGCACGGGCAAGGAGCTCTTCGCCCGCTCCGTTCACCAATGGAGTCCGCGTCAGGCCATGCCGCTGGTGGTCATCAACTGTGTGGCCCTCACGGAAACGCTCCTCGAAAACGAACTCTTCGGGCATGAACGAGGCGCCTTCACCGGCGCGGATCGGCTGCAAAAAGGCAAGCTGGAGATGGCGGACGGAGGCACGATCTTCCTGGACGAGATCGGAGACATGTCGCTCCCGCTGCAA
>SWDR01000001.1:29033-32134 GCA_005116815.1 Nitrospira sp.
TGTCGGTCAATATCCGGGTCATCGCCGCCACGAACAAGGATCTCCGCCAGGCGGTGAAAAACGGTGAGTTTCGCGAGGATCTCTTTTTCCGGCTCAACGTCATCAGCCTGACCCTGCCCCCGCTTCGCGAACGGGCCGATGACCTGCCAGCCCTGGCCAAGTTCTTCTTGAACCGGCATGCCAAGGAGGCGAAGCGTCCCGGCATGATGTTCAGCCCCGCAGCCATGGAGGCCATGGGCCGGTACGGTTGGCCCGGAAACATTCGCGAACTGGACAACGTGGTCGCGCGAGCCGTCATCTTGAACCAGTCGGATACGATCGAACCGGACATGCTGACGCTCGATGGAATGAGCCGCACCTCGCCGGGCGAGTCCCTCCCCTACGTCTCACTCCCGTATCATGAGTCGATGGGAGAACATAGCCGTCACATCATCGAGCGAGCCATCAAGGAAGCAGAAGGGAACCAGACCAAAGCCGCAGACCGCCTCAAGCTCCAGCGCACCTACCTCGCCCGGTTGATCAAACAACAGAAGACAAAAGAAGAGTCGGAATAGCAGTAGCAGGCTGTTGAAAACCTCCGCCAACAGAAGAAGACCGTTATTTGGTTTATTTGGTTTGTCTCGTTTGTTTGGTTAAACCAGACAGACCAGATGAACCAGATAAACAAAATAAACCAGTTTGAGCATCCTGCTAGGTGGGCAGCTGTCTGGCAGCAAGAGAAATCAGACCGAGCGACGCATCATGTTCGGCCTGAGCATAGCGCTCCGGGGTCCCGACATCCGACCAATAGCCGGTACAATCGTAGCCCACTACCGTTTCTCCACGCTCAATCGACGCCACATAGGGATCGATGATGGTGGATGCCACCCCCTTCGGCACCTCGCGGAGCAGCCTCGTACGAAGCACATGAATTCCTGCAAACATGCGAGGCTGGACCGGCACCTGATCCAGGCGGCCACGTCCCGTGATCCGCACAATGCGGTGGTCCTGATCCATCTCGACCAGCCCCCACTGTGCCGCCTCAGGATCTTCGCGCAGGACCAACGTGGCCATGGCATTGCGCTCTTGGTGAAACGCACAGAGCGCCCCCAGGTCGAGTTCGACAAGGGTATCGGCGTTGAGCACCAACACCGATTCACCGCCAAAGTGCGGCTCTGCCTGCTTCAGTGCGCCTCCCGTGCCCAGGATCACCGGCTCGCGCGAGTAAATGATCCGCAGCCCATACCGAGAGCCATTGCCGAGCGCCTGCTCGATCATCGGTCCGAGGTGATGCAGATTGATGACGACGTCCTTGAACCCATGCCGTTTCAGCAGCAAGAGGTTCCAGACGATCAGGGGAGTGCCCGCAATGGGGAGGAGCGGCTTCGGGATCGAGTTGGTGAGCGGCCTCAGACGCGTGCCTAAGCCCGCTGCGAGGATCATGGCTTTCATGACGAATGTGAACGGTGATGCGTGATGAGTGATGGGTCAGACTCGACGAGAATCACGTTGCCCTCCGCATATCACGTATCACAGATTACGCATCACTCATCACTGTAACTCCGGCACATACCGGACTAACTCTGCGCGTAGCGCGGACAGCTCCGGATACTTCTGGAGATTTCTCCGGACATAGCCCAGCGTACGGGGAATGTCGGCGAGAAACTTGGGATTGCCTTTGACACGGTCGATGTAGACGAATCGCCCGGCGGCTTTGAGGTTACGCTGGATACTGGTGAAATCGAACAGGCGCCGGAAGGCCTCCCGGTTGATCCGGGCTTGCCCGGCTGTTGCCATCCGATCGAGGAAACGATCGATTAACCGGTCGATGAGCGCCTCGTCGAGTTCGATATAGGCATCGCGCAGCAACGAAGCGAGGTCGTACGTCGCAGGCCCCATCAAGGCATCCTGAAAGTCGATCACGCCCAACCGCGTGCCGTCTACCATCAGGTTGCGAGAATGGTAATCCCGATGGACGAACACCCGTGGCGCTCCCGCCAACAATTCGGCAATCTTCTCGAATTCTCGGCGAATCGTGCGTCGAGACTCGGCCTCGATCGGTGCGCCCCGCTGCGCCTCGATGCCGTACTCGAGGAAATGATCGAACTCCCACATCAGAAGCGGCACATCGAAGCTTCGGTGGAACGCGAGACAATTCGGATCGGCTGGTGACGTGGCCTTCACTTGCATCTGCGCGAGAACATCGACGGCCTGCGTATAACGCGCTTCCAATTCCTCCGCACTCGCCTGACGACAGGCGTCCGACAGGGTGAGGTCCCCAAAATCTTCGAGATAGAGCAGTCCTGCCGTCTGATCGTAATGATAGAGGCGCGGAACGGAGACACCGGCTTTGGATAGATGGGACAGGATGTTCAGAAACGGAAGCTCGGCAACAGAATGAACCGACCCGCTGACAGCTTCTTCCGATTGCTTGAAGGCCTCCGCCTCGGCCAACTGCATGAGGATGACAGGGCGAGCAGCAGCCCCGGTCAACTCGATGCGAAAATACCGGCGGTTGGAAGCATCGCCCGCTAGTGGCGTGAGGGATTTGAATTGCCCCTGAAAAGGCAGCCGAGATTCGACCGTGGCTGCCACAAGGATAGGATCCGGCAAGGCCAGTGGCTGTTTCGGCGCGGCAGGATCGACAGTAGCCATTGGTCGCGCATTATACCGATACAGTCAAACCTTGTCACGACATGGAGATTCATTAAGTGGTGCAGAGGAAGGAAATGGCAGGCTAGAGGTCTCCTGTGCTCGTGCAACGCGCGGTCGAGGACTCCCCTCGTTGGACAGGCGCAAAGGGAGACCACCCCGCCGCATCATTCAGGCCTGATGGACCGCCAGCTCACTGCCCCAATGGCCGCACCGATGGTATCGGCCAGCCAATCCTGCCAACTGGAGTCTCTGAATGGCACGAACGCCTGATGGACCTCGTCGCTTGCCCCGTAGAGTGAAGCCAGTAGTACGGCCAGAGGAATGGCCTGCTGCCCCCATGATTGATTCGTACCCCATCGAAATGCCCGATAACAGAGCACCCCGAGCAAAGCATATTCGATGGCATGAAGGACCTTGTCACTGAAGAGCATCACGAATGACGGGAGGTCCTGCTCGGTATGGGGCTG
>SWDR01000010.1:0-7303 GCA_005116815.1 Nitrospira sp.
CCCAACGATTCAATATGGTGCCTTCAGCCAGAGAGTCCACGAGCAGGCTGCGGCCACCCGATCCGTGATCAAGGCGCAACTGGAGCTGACCTATCGTTGCAACCTCCATTGCCGCCATTGCTACACCGACCCCTACAACAGCAAGGACTTCTTTCCGCGCGAACTGACGCTCGAAGAAATCCATCGCCTGCTCAACGACATGCAGCAGCTGGGCATCGTGTGGCTCAATCTCACAGGCGGCGATATTTTCATGCATCCCCATTTCTTTGAGATCTATGAGACCGCAATTCGCAAAGGCTTTTTGCTCCAGCTCTACACCAACGGCACCCTCTTTACAAAAGCCACCATTGAGCGGCTGCAGCAGATGCCGCCCTTCACCATCGATATCTCCTGCCACTCGGTGACGGAAAAGCCGTTCGACTGGTTCACCCAGGTCCCGGGATCGTTCCGTTCCTTCGTCCGCGGCATGGAGCTGTTGAAGGACAGCGGCCTGCCGTTCACGTTGAAAACGAAAGCCATGAACTGGAATCGGACCGAAATGCCCGCCATCAAGCAATTCGTGGAATCG
The DNA here is from genome assembly GCA_005116815.1 of Nitrospira sp. Lineage (GTDB taxonomy): Bacteria > Nitrospirota > Nitrospiria > Nitrospirales > Nitrospiraceae > Palsa-1315. Next base: position 569 of record SWDR01000010.1, read on the forward strand.
TTCGGGCAGGAGTTCGGACTCACGACCTCTCTCTCTCCCCGTCTCAACGGCGATCTGTCGTCGCTCGCCTATCGAATCGCTCCCGAAGACATCGTGGCACTGCAAGGAGATCAGCCGGCAACTGAGGTGGAGGAGGAACGCTGCAACAGCGCGAGCCACTTACTCACGCCACAGACAGACCGGCTTTATCGCTGCGGCTGCGGCACCGATACCATCCACATCAATGCCTGGGGCGAACTCGGGACCTGTACGCTGCAATACGAGCGGCGGGTGTCGCTGCGAACCCGCCCGCTTGCCGAGGCCATCGAGCTACTCTTCCGAGAGATCCGCAGCATGCAATACCAGGGCGAGTCGCCCTGCCGCACCTGCGAGATCCATACATTTTGCGACAAGAAGCCATCCGATGCGCGGTGGGAATCTGGCTCAGCTGAGGCACCGATTCCCTACGATTGCGACATCGCGCATGTTCGTGCACAATCGGCCCTGCGCCACATATTGATTCATCCGTTGCATCGACCGCACAAGGAGGCAGGGGCGGCCCATGACTGAAAAAAAGCGCTACAGCCCTCCGCAACTTTTTCGCGTCGAGCTGAACCAGGAACAGGCCATCCTCTCGGCCTGCAGCCTGACAACAACCAGCGCATCCCAAGGCGGCAATGGCGGATGCAGACCTAATAATTGCAAGAGACGTAATGGCTCGGGCGGCAGGGACTCCGGCGCTCGCCCCTCCTGAAAGGAGACGTTTCAATGAACACGAAAAAGACCTACAGTTCCCCGCAACTCTTTCGGGTCGAGCTGAACCAGGAACAGGCCATTCTCTCGGCCTGCAGCCTGGCGACGAACAGCGCATCACAAGGCGGGAATGGTGGATGTAGACCGAACAGTTCGGGAGGCTGCAAAAGACGCAGGAGCAATCGTCGGACGGATTCCGGCCCACGCCCTTCCTAATAATATCGGCAAACGATGAACATCCATCTCCACATTGCAGGCTACAGGATCAGGCTGACGGAAGCCCATGACTATCCAGCCATCAGCTGGCCTCTGCATCCGTTTGGTTCCTTCCTCGACCGTTCCGACGCCCACCCGGACATCGATCTCGCAATCACCGTAGTCGAGGAACTCCCGAACCTCTCGCATGGACCACTCCACTTCGATGCCTGCCAAGGCCTCTGGCGTCTGTATGAGGCTGAATCGGGATTACTATTGGAGTCTCTAGATACAGCAACCCACCAACCTTGTGCTCGCGCGCTCATCACCAAAGACTTTTCCCATGTGGATGTGTGGACACGTAGGAATGAGATTGGCTGGGTTCCGATGAAAATCCTCAATCCTATTGTCGAAGTCTGTCTGCTGACCAGACTCGCAAGAGAGGGAGGGCTCCTCCTTCACTCGGCAGGGGTCATTGCATCCACAGGCGGATACATCTTCACAGGGGCCTCAGGCGCTGGCAAGTCCACGCTGTCAGGATTCTTCGATGCACGTGGCGCATCTGTGCTGAGCGATGAGCGCATGATCATCCGTAAGGACGGAGAGGCCTTTGTCATACACGGGACTCCATGGGTTGGCAGCGGTGCCTATGCCAAGAACGAGTCGGGATTCCTGACAGAACTGTTTTGCATCAGTCATGGACCACAGCACCAGATTGAGAGTCTGCCTCCCGGTGAATTGCTGGCACGTATCCTCCCCCAGTGTTTTCTTCCACATTGGGATCGCACCGCCATGGAGTCCACGCTGGCATTCTTGAGCGACCTGATTGCTCATATTCCCTGCCGACGACTCACATGTGCAAAACACCCGGACGTCGTCGATTACATCCAGAATCAGCTGACAAGGACAGTATTGGTGGCGTCATGAAGAAGCTCGACGCCGATACATTTTCAGACTTACTTTCGACCAAAGCGGCAGCCTCGCGCCGGCCTGAGGGCGTCACCTTTGAGCTGACCTACGGCTGCAACCTGCGCTGCGTTCATTGTTATAACCCCACGCATCGTGCGCTGCCCCAGGAACTGACGACCGATGAAATTTGCGCGCTCCTGAAACAGATCGCCGATCTCGGCGTGCTCACCGTCACCTTCACCGGGGGCGAACCGAGCGTGCGTCCCGACATTGGGGAGATTCTTCGCGCTGCGCGGCGGCAGGGGTTGATGATACACCTCATGACCAACGCCACCCGTGTCACCGCCTCCTTCACCGACCTCCTCCAAGAGGTCGGCGTCAGCCAGGTCAATGTCTCGATCTACGGTGCGACCAAAGCGGTCTATGAACAAATGACCGCAGTTCCGGGATCCTATCGGCAGTTCCGGCAGGGCTTGATCAATCTCGCCGCTACCGCACTGCCCGTCCTGGTCCGAATGCCCGTAACGACCATCAATCGCGAAGAAATCCAGGCCTGTCGGCAACTGGTGGAATCCCTGCAGCTGCGATTCCAATATTGTCTGGAAATCATGACCGGTACCACCGGCGATCGAACACCATTGCACTATCGCCTCGCCCCTGAGGAGAAAGTCAGGATCGATCAGGAGATGCTCCCCCATCGGTGGGACGACGCATCCGAGGAAACCTGTTCAAGCAACCAGTCTTTCATCGAATGTGCCTGCGGTCAGAGCCGATTTGCCATTACTCCCTATGGCGAGATGAATCTGTGCACGGGGTTCCCGCTCCCTCGTTATGATCTCCGCACCGGCACGGTGAAAGAGGGCTGGGAACGTCTCAAGCAGACAGTCGATCAGGCACAACCGAGCCACCAGTACGAATGTCCGACCTGTGAGGTGCGGCCCCACTGCCGCCAAGGCCGAAGCGATGCCTGGCTCGAAACCGGGGACTTGAGTTCCTGTCTCCCGCATTTCAAAGAATGGGCACAACTGGAGCATCGCACCTATGCCCTCCTCGACCCTCGACGACCTCGCTGAGGCCTACAGCCAGGTCAGCCTGATCAACAAACGTCTCCTTGACGAATGTGAAGTCGTCGGCCAGACCTTTCACCAGAAGGGCATTGAGTGCATCCTTCTGAAAGGGGCCGATCTGCTCTCGCGCCTCTATGGAATGCGGGGAACGAGGCCTCTCTCCGATGTTGATCTGCTGGTCCATGAGCAAGATCTTCCCGTCATCCATCGATTGCTGATGGAGACGGGATTCACCCAACAGATCGACGGCAACCCCGCTTATATCTCATCCCAATCGACCCTCACGCTGGATCTCATCTCGGAACTCTGGTATCTCGATGAACAAGGACTTGCGGAACTGTGGGCGCGGGCTCGAAGCAGGCCGCTCGGGCGGCTCATGGTCAAACAGCTGGCGTCCGACGACCTCTTGATCTATTTGGTCGCCTACACCGTCGTCCACCGGGGATACTTCGCGCCATCATTTTTCACCGATCTCAGATTGCTGATCGAGAAGGAAGTCATCCATTGGCCGACCGTGGTCGAGGAAGCGGCTAGGCATCACCTGAAAATCCCTCTCTACCACGGCCTACGGCAGCTCACATTGGCGGACGCACGAACAAAAATTCCCTCTGCCGTACTCCAGCAACTCGCGCCATCGAGCCTGTCTGAACGAGCCCTAAACGTTCTCTTCCAACGATTCGTGACCACCCAACCCCTCCCCGAACTCGGGCATTTTCTCTTGTGGGTCATGGTCGAGCCGTACCTGTCGCCTCAGTGGTTCGTCAAGGTCAAACCGCTCGCCGAACCGGCCATCCAAGCCGTCGTCGACGGCCGCATCCGCCTCCTCCCGGAAGGCTGGACGAACAACTACCTGGGATGGATGAGGGACATCAAAGATTGGTGCATCTCACGCCAGATCTGGTGGGGACACCAGATTCCCGCCTGGTATTGCCGGACCTGCAACAAGGACTTGATCGTTGAAGGAGCCCCTGCGACGGCTGAAAACATGCCAGCCCCACGACTGACGATTCTCCAAGGCGCCACACCGATTGTCGGAAAATCTGCGCCCGCGACCTGCCAGACATGTGGAGGCCATGATTTCATCCGCGACCCCGACGTCCTCGACACCTGGTTTTCTTCCGCCCTCTGGCCCTTCTCGACCCTGGGATGGCCCGAACAGACGGTGGAGCTCAAAACCTATTACCCGACCTCGACGCTCGTGACCGGACTCGACATTCTCTTCTTCTGGGTCGCGCGCATGATCATGATGGGTCTGAAATTCATGGGCGATGTGCCATTCAGGGATGTCTACATCCATGCGCTCGTGCGGGATGCCGAAGGGCAAAAGATGAGCAAGTCGAAGGGCAACGTCATCGACCCTCTGCATGTGATGGAGCAATTCGGCACCGATGCCCTCCGCTTCACATTGGCGGCGATGGCTTCACCAGGCCGTGACATCAAGCTGGCAGAGGAACGCATCGAAGGCTACCGGAATTTTGCAAACAAAATCTGGAACGCCACCCGTTTCAGCCTCATGAATCTGGACGGGCCTCGCACAGCGAATGCACCAGCCGAACGCAGCTTCCCGGACCGCTGGATTTTGAGTCGCCTCAACCATACGATCCAGGTCGTCACGACGGAACTGGAAGCCTATCGATTCGATCGGGCTGCCAATGCCCTGTACCAGTTCATCTGGCACGAGTACTGCGACTGGTACCTCGAACTGATCAAACCGACATTGCAAAACCCGGCGAGCCCTGACGCGCCAGGAACCAGGCAAACGCTCGTCGACACCTTAGAAACCACGATGCGGCTGCTGCACCCGTTCATGCCTTTTCTGACGGAAGAGATCTGGCAGACGCTTCCACACCAGGGTGAGAGCATCGTAGTTCAGAAGTATCCCACTACCGAAGCGACCTGGATTGCGCCGGAGATGGATCAACGGTTTACCCTGCTTGAACAGACCATCGGCCTGGTCCGCTCGTCCCGCATGCTCTTGAACTATCCACCGGGACAACAGATTACCTTCTACGTCGCGCACGACGAACCGATGCGTCAGGAACACCTGGATCAACTCCGGAGCTACCTCGCCCATCTCGGCCGCGGTACGGTCGATCTGACACCGACTACGACCTGGCCGACCAACAATCTGCTCCGGCTCATCACCGAGGGCTTATCCGTCGGCATCGTGGTGGCAGGCGATGTGGATCTCAATAAAGCGCTGGACCGTCTGCTCAAGCAACAATCGGAGCAGACGAAAGAGATGGATCGCTTAGAAGGAAAACTGCGCAATCAGGAATTTACCGCCAAGGCCCCGCCGGAAGTCATTACCGATCACCAGGATCGCCTGGTAAGCCTGCGCCGGGATCAAGCCATGCTCGCCAACAGCGAACAGCAGTTGCGTGCCATGTTGGGAACATAACCGATGGTCAGACCTCCGGTTGCCGACATCAGCCGCGCAGTCAGACTGGCGCTCCAAGAAGATCTCCCGCATGGCGACGTCACGACCGCCGTCCTCTTTCCCTCTGCGGTACCAGCGCGTGCCCGCATCGTCGCTCAGCAATCGCTGGTGGTCGCAGGCCTCGCCGCGGCCATTCAGGTGTTTCGCGCCATCGATCCCTCGCTCGTCCTCTCCATCCACCGCCAGGATGGGGAACAGGCTGAGAATGGAGACTGTCTCCTCCAGATCGAAGGCGACGGGCGATCCATCCTCACGGCGGAACGAGTCGCCTTAAACTTTCTCCAACATCTCTCCGGGATCGCCACCTTGACGAGCCAATTTTGTGATGCCGTTCACGGATACCCGGTCAGCATTCTGGACACGAGAAAGACGACTCCCGGCTTGCGGGCCCTTCAGAAATGGGCAGTCCTCCTCGGCGGAGGCACGAATCACCGTCCGTCACTGAGCGACGGCATCCTCATCAAGGACAATCATCTGGCCCTCCTCCGCCGAACAGCCACGCCCATCAAAACTGCCTGCCGCAAGGCCAACGCCAAGGCCCCACGCGGCATGACGGTGATTGTGGAAGTGGAATCTTTGGTGGAGGTAAAACAGGCCCTGACAGAACCAATCGATATCATCCTGCTGGATAACATGACCCCGGCCATGGTGCGTCGCGCCGTCAAGCTGATCAAGGGTCATGCACTCGTGGAAGTCTCAGGCGGCATCACCTTGAGCAATGTGCGGGCGATGGCAGAAGCAGGCCCGGATCGTATCTCCATCGGCGCCCTCACCCATTCAGCTCCCGCCGCAACACTCAGCCTGGAGCTTGAATTACGCCTCCGACAGCGGCGGGCACGTCGTTCGTGAAGCGTGAAACGTCCGAATCCAGAAACGAACGATGCATCACGAGATACGCGTCACGGCATCTCGAATGTCGCTGGCGGACGTTTTCAGCATCCTGCTAGGTAACCAGTGCAACCTTCGCCCCCCCTCACTCGCAATACGATCCACTGCACCCTCTCGACCTCCTGGCTGGGGCGTCGCATCGAATTGTTCGACTCCATCCCTTCGACGAACCGGGAGGCCGTTCGCCTCGCACAGGCAAACGTGGAACATGGCACGGTTGTCGTTGCCGACTGCCAGACCGCCGGACGTGGAAGGCTTTCCAGGAACTGGTTTTCCCCGCCAGGCGCCAATCTCTATTGTTCCGTTATCCTCAAAGCAGCACGCCCGGCTGACCGTCTTACAGAATGGCTCTCCTGGCTGCCGCTCATCTCTGCTCTGGCCGCCGCCGAAGCGATTGAAGCCGTCTCATCCCTCCACGTCTCCGTGAAATGGCCCAACGATCTCCTCATCTCGGAACGGAAGGTCGGCGGAATTCTCTGTGAGAGCGGCGCCGGGACAGGATCA
>SWDR01000010.1:7403-25123 GCA_005116815.1 Nitrospira sp.
CCGAAGAAAGCGAAGTCAAATTCTGGACCTCGCTCGTCTTCGGAGCCAGCTCCAACGCCATGCATTCTGAAATCACCAGAAACCTGTTTGGGCTGCAGCGGCTCATCGCCATCCTCAACGACATGGACACCTCGCGTGAGGCGCTGGACGAAGAATTACTGAAGCGGACGGCACCAAGGCAGAAGCTCGAAGCGGGCGCACTGGAAGGCTCTTCCGAACCTGCCGTGAAGGAGCTGAGCGAAATGCAGGCGCAGATCCTCAATAGTATGCGCGGCGAGGATGCAACCGGCAGAGCCTCCGATAAGTGGTAACGATTGCGCTTTGTTCCCGGTGAGGTATAATACAGCCACATCATGGTCACACCGTTGAGCCATCACACAGCGCGTCGAAGCAGCAGAACCTCCTGTGCCCTGGTTCTGCTAGCCGCGTTACTCTCAGTCATCTCGCTCCCATTGCCGGTCCAGGCCTCCAATCTTCTGGAAATTGCGGAGCTGCTTACCCATCCAGAGCAGTACGACCGCCAGGAAGTCGTAGTCACCGGCCAGGTCACCAACGTCCAGCTCGCGACGAATCGGCAAGGCCAGCCAGCCTATGGATTTCTCTTGAAAGATCAGGCCGGCACACTGAAAGTCATCAGCCTTGGACAGATCGAAGTTCGGGAAGGCGACCAAGTGATTGTCGAAGGAGTCTTCTCACGCCTCCGCCAGGCAGGCCGCACGATCATCTATAACGAAATCAAAGCACTCTCGATCAAGCCCATGAATCGGCTCAACCCCGATCTGGTCGGCTGACAGCGTCTCCCCGTCTCGTTCCACATCACCCCGTCTCTACCCTCTTCGAGCTGAACCTTTGCGCGGATAGTTCAGTGCCAAGGTCAGCAGGATATCCTGCATGCGATCGGGCAACCACTTGACCATCCAGGCCCGTAGCTTGGCATCGTTCCCCACGAGATAACGGGTTTTCGGGCAAGCGGCCGTCAGCGCATGATGCACTGCTCGAACCACCGCATCCGGTGAGATCGCCCGCTCGGCAGACTGGGCAACCGCTTCACGAACTCGACTCACCGCCTCACCATAGAGAGTCTTCGCCTCATCGCCTGCCAAGGCTTCAAGCTCCTGTGATGCCTTGCCTGATTTCTCCCATATGGGTGTGGCAATGGCTCCCGGCTCGATAATCGACACCTGGATTCCCCAGGGTTGCAGCTCCATGCGTAACGCGTCCGTCAGCGCCTCCAGCGCATACTTCGAGGCCGAATAGGGACCCAACAATGGAATGGTGCCGCGACCGGCAATCGACCCCATGTTCACGATTCGGCCGTGGCCCAGTCGGAGCAACGGGAGGAACGCCTGTGTCACGGCAATCTGCCCGATCACGTTGACCTCAAGCTGCGTCCGGAGTTGCGACAGGGGAATCACTTCGAGCGGACTCCCGACAACGATCCCGGCATTGTTGACGAGTCCACCAAGACCAGCCTTGCCGACAACCCGCTGCACCACGTCAAGCGATCGTGCGATCGACGGCTCGTCTGTGACATCGAGCAGGATCGGAATGAGAGAGGGGCCAGCCTTCGCAACCAACGCCTCCCCTGCCCGAGGATCGCGCACCCCGGCAAATACCGTCATCCCACGACTGGCGCAATCGAGAGCACAAGCCGCACCGATGCCGGTCGAAGCACCGGTCACAACTACATTCATGGGCGACGAACGATCAGACATAGTACGCTCCAGACAAACTCTGCGGGTACGTGAGAACTGCAAATCTCCACACATGTGGCACAATAAGGAATGAGCTCAAGCAGGTTGCTCAAAAAGTCTGTTCAGCAAGGCCACAGGCGAATCGAAACCGGAGGCGTACCCTTGTGGTACGTTGAGGATTTCGATGAGCCGAGAACGAAGCTGGCAGACTTTTTCAGCAACCTGCCAAGCGAGAGTATCATGACGGCACGAGAGAGGGCAGCGCACCGGGATGTAACCAAGAATTAACCCTCACAACCTTGACAGGCCACAGCCATTTCATTATTGTTTCTGACGCCATTGCAGACCCTGCCCCACTCATTTCATTGGCGAAGAGATTTCCGTCTAGCCGTGCAATGAATACAGGAGCGTGAGCGTAGGAATACCAGAGCATATATCTCGCGAATACATTCATGTTAACTCTTCAAGTGCCTGTTTTATAGACATTATCTATCATGGCGAAGATTGCCGTCATCGACATCGGAACGAACTCCATCCATATGGTGCTGGCAGAGATCCAGCCGGACGCCAGCTACAAAATCCTCGATCGCTTCAAAGACATGACGAGACTCGGCGATGGCGCCTTCTCGACCCATCGCCTGTCCGACGTGGCCGTTACCCGTGGACTCGAGGTCATTCGCCATCTCGTCACCCTCGCCAAAAATAAAGGCTACGATCGCATAATTGCCGTGGCCACCAGCGCCGTGCGTGAGGCCAAAAACGGGGGAGACTTTATCGATCTCGTCGCCGAACAGACAGGACTGACCGTTCGCGTCATCAGCGGCACAGAAGAAGCCAGACTAATCTTCCTGGGCGTCAAAAATAACCTTGCCATGAGCCCAGAAGAACTCTCAGAAGCCCGCTCTCGCGTTACATCCGCACGAGCCATCACGATCCTGACCGGTGCAGGCATATCTGCCGACAGCGGCGTGCCGACTTTTCGCGGAGCGGAGGGTTTGTGGCGCAGCTACCGTGCGGAAGATCTCGCGACCCCGGAGGCGTTTGAGCGAGACCCACGATTAGTCTGGGAATGGTACAACTGGCGGCGCGAACTCATTGCCACGAAACAGCCGAATCCTGCCCACCTTGCCCTGGCAGAACTTGAACGTCGCAGGCCCGATACATTCTGGCTCATCACGCAAAACGTGGATGGGCTCCATCGAACCGCAGGATCGCAACGCCTCTCAGAAATTCACGGCAATATCTGGAAGGTTCGTTGCACAGGCTGTGCGGTGATCACAGACAATCACGAGGTTCCTCTTCCCCTCCTGCCGATGTGCCGGCAATGCGGAGAATTGCTCCGGCCTCATATCGTCTGGTTTGGGGAGTCGCTCTGGGAAGAAGACCTGCGGCGCTGCGATGAGGCTCTACGGGACTGCGACATCTTGCTGGTGATTGGCACGTCCGGAGTCGTCTATCCAGCAGCAGGCTTTGCATCAATCGCAAAAGAAACCGGCGCGCTGGTCATCGAAATCAATCTTGAACCTACCCCACAATCGGACCTGGTCGATCTCTCGTTACAGGGCCGAGCGAAGGATCTGGTTCCGCTACTTCTTTGAAGCCAGCACCAGAGGAAGAAGCTCTTCCAACGTTCGAATGACGTGCCCGCCAGCCGTCTGCGCGCGGCCGGTGCGATCCAGCAACACACCGGTCAGCCCGGCCTTCGTCGCACCCTCCTGATCGTCCCGGACACTGTCTCCCACGTGCACGGCTTCGTCCGGATCGATGGCATGTTTCTCCAGAGCAATTTCGAAAATCTTTGCCGCCGGCTTCGCGGCTCTGGAGAGGCTCGCAATCGTCACCGTATCGAAGAGCCGGTCGATGCCCAGTCCCCGTATCACAGGAAAGAGCCGAGAGTCGAAATTCGACACGATCCCCAGCTCGAACCCCTCTTCACGCAACCTCGTTAACACGGCATGGGTTTCGGGGAACAGCGTCCAGGAACGAGGGTCTTCAAACAGCTGAAAAACCTCCTCGAAGAATTCATCGAATCGCTCGAACATCCCCACGCGATAAAATACATTGTGGACGATGTCGAACCACCAGAGTCGCTCGCATTGCTTCAACTTGAGGGGATCCGTGACGGCAAAAATCGGCGGCGCGGCATCATGAAAGGCACGCTGAAAAGCTTGTCCAATCAAAGCCAGAGAGTCGGGTTTCTGCCGAAACCCATACTGCAGCGCATGCTGCAAATAGATGTCCGCCACCGAACCGTTAATATGAAAGAGTGTTTCGGCTGCATCGAAAAAAATGACGTGGATTGGAGTTTTCATGGGTGATACAGGTCCTCTTCTTGTCGAATCGGAATCAGTCCAAACATTCGAAGTCGCAACAGTCACCGATCATGCGATTTCTTGACAAAGAATACCCCCACTGCTAGCTTCGAGATAGTTCAATAACATTGGAGGGTTAGGTGGCTTCTACCATCTTTATCGTCGACAGTAGCCCCGCTGTCCGTCGGTTGGTCGAGCAGATTTCTACGCCGGAAGGCTGTGATGTCGTGGGCTTCCAGGACGCCCCCACCGCCTTAGAAGCGGCACGCCGAATGAGCCCCCATCTCATCATTGCCGACTATCATTTAGAGAACATGACCTTTTCGGGATTCTGCAAGGAAATCTACAAGCTGGATAACCTGGCAGAAACCTCTATTGTCTCCCTGATCAGCCCGTCAGACCGCGTCGATGAAACCCACTTACGTTCACTGGGCGTGAAGCTGTTCCTCAAGAAACCCTTTCAGTCAGAAGACCTCATCGAAGTGATCAAGGATCTTGAAAAACAGCAGGCAACCAGGACGAATGGAACAAAGAAGAAATCTCGTTCCTGGCCGCCGGTCTCAAGCGCGACAGACTCGGATGATGAGGACGAATTCATCGACGACAGCGCGACCGAAGAAGAAGAGGAACAGGCCATCGCACCCCACACTCAACCGAAAGAACCCCCTGTGACTACAACCACTGCCGCGCAGGTTTCGACACCAGAACCTGAAGAGGCGATGAAGGGCCTCTTCGGTCAACTCCTTCAGTCCATGTCAGAACGAACGGAAAAAAACATTGCCGACCTGCTTCCCCAGATGGTGGGGAAAGATCTGGCCGCCCTCGTGGCCAAGGCCGTGGAAACAGAGGTCCAGCGCAACATGGGCGCGGCGCTCACGGAAGCGCGGCTGACCGGAGTGATTGAACCCCTGCTCATCACGGCACTCCCGAAAGTCCTCTCACGAGAAATGGCTCTGCTCGAACCCATCATTCGGCAAAGCATTTTTGATATCGCGAGCCCCCTAATCAAGGAACGTATCGATCAACTCGTTCGAGAACAAACCAATACCGTGCGCACGCTACTACCCGATATGGTTCGAGAACAACTCGGATCGATCGAGGAACTCGTGAAAGAAGAGATCCAACAGGCTGCCGCCAAGCAAACGGCTGGAATAGTCGACGCCCTCGTGCGGACAATGGCTCGAGAGCAGGTGGAAGAGGCTGTTCAGCGTCTGGTCCCCGACCTGGCCGAAGAGCAGATCAAAGCAGAGATCACACGTCTCACACAAGCCGTATAGAACCTTCCCCCCGGTCCGACTTAGCCCTTCTTGGTCTTCTTGCCTCGTTTGGCGTTTGCCAGCGCCTTCACGCGCGCCATGCTCTTCAGATGCTTCTTTCTTGTCTTGCGGTCTTTTTCACGGCCAGTGGCCATAGTCTCTCCAAATCGTCAAAAGTGGAAGCGGAACGAATCCCTCGCCCTCGCCTTGTGCGAGTCTGTATAACATACGGCTCGGCACCCCTCAAGCTATCAGTGCATTCATCATTCCTTGAGAGGCCACCGTTCACATGGTAAGATGCGCCTCATTTTACGCAGAATGCTGAAAAAGTCCGCCAGTCCCGCCCCTCTCGTGCGGCGATTGTGCCACCTGAGTTCATCCACAGCCTACTAGGACACCGTGACTGAATGAGCACCCCCCAACTCGACAAAATTTACGATCCCAAGGCGGTCGAAGCACGCTGGTATGAGATCTGGACCAAACAAGGCTATTTCCACGCCTCGCCGACCCATCCGGGACAGCCCTACTCCATCGTCATTCCACCACCCAATGTCACCGGCTCGCTCCACGTCGGCCATGCGCTGAATCACTCCATACAAGACATCCTGATACGCTGGCGGCGGATGCAAGGCCGCAATGTGCTCTGGTTGCCCGGCACCGACCATGCTGGTATTGCCACGCAAAACGTCGTGGAGAAACAGCTCATGGCCGAAGGGGCCTCACGGGAATCGCTGGGACGAGAACGCTTCATCGAGCGCGTCTGGCAATGGAAAGCCACCTCCGGGGATACCATTATCCGTCAACAAAAACGGCTGGGTGAGTCCTGCGACTGGGAGCGCCTTCGTTTTACGATGGACGAAGGACTCTCGAAAGCCGTGCTCGAAGTGTTCGTCCGGTTACATCAGGAGGGACTGATCTATCGGGGAGAACGGCTGATCAACTGGTGCCCCCGCTGCCTGACCGCCCTCTCCGACATCGAAGTCGAACACGAAGATATCAAAGGCAAACTGTACTCGATTGAATACGAACTGGAACAGGATCCGACGATCCGCCTCACCGTCGCCACGACCAGACCGGAAACCCTGTTCGGCGACACCGCCGTGGCCGTGCATCCTGAAGATCCACGATACAATCGTCTAATCGGGCTACGAGTCCGGCTCCCCCTCACCAATCGAACCATTCCTATCGTCGGCGATGCGATCCTCGTCGACCGCGAGTTCGGCACCGGGGCGGTGAAGATTACGCCGGCACACGATTTCAACGACTTTGAAGCGGGCGAACGGCACGGCTTGCCAAGACTTCCCATCTTCGACTATCAGGCCTTGCTCAGATTCTGCGCCTCAAGGGCCTGGGCATTCCCAGCCTCAAGAGCCAGAATACCGGCGACCAGCTCTTTGTCATCAAGATCCAAATCCCCACCAAGCTGACCGCTCGTCAGAAAGAATTACTCGCGGAGTTTGCCAAAGAGAGCGGCATGACGATGGACGAAGACGGCGACGGATTCTTCGACAAGATGAAAACCTTCTTCGAATAGCGCTAGCGGCTAGCGCCACGGCACCTGCACTATGTCCACGTTCTTCGTCGCCCCTGACGCCGTGACTCCCCCCACGATCCGCATGACCGGTGACCTCCTCCACCATCTGCGCGATAGCCTCCGTTTGCACCCAGGCACCATGCTCACCCTGAACGACGGATGCGGAACCCGCTATCGAGTAGAAGTGATCCAGGTCACCTCGCAGGCCATCGACAGCCGCATCATCGACCAAGACACCGAATCGGGTCGCAAGACCTCGCCGATCGTGCTCGGACAGGCCTTGATCAAAGGCGACAAAATGGACTGGGTGATTCAGAAAGCGACCGAGCTCGGAGTCGATACGATCGTACCCATCCAAAGCGCACACAGTGTCATCAAGCTCAACCCGGAACGTCTTGAGCATCAACGGTCCAGATGGGAGCGCATTGCGCGAGACGCGGCACAACAGTCGGAACGATGGACGATTCCTACCATTGCAGACCCTCTCGACCTCGCACAGATTTGCCGCCACTATGCCTCGGCATCTGTGAAAGGCCTACTCGCGGAACGCTCCAGCGGCCCTTCGCTCGCCACCATCCCCTTGCCACAGGACCATCAGCACCCGATTGTGTTGTTGATTGGACCGGAGGGAGGATGGGCACCGGAGGAGCAACGTCTTGCACAAGAGCAGGGCTTCATCCCACTCACCCTTGGGCCACGAATCTTGCGGGCCGAGACCGCAGCGATCGCCGCGCTCAGCATTCTCCAATCACGACTCGATGAGTTGGGGTAAACCGGCCAGATTATAGGATGCTCAAAAAGGTCGTCAGCAAGGCCGCAGCCGATGATAGCACCGGAGGCGTAGCCTCTAGGCTACGTTGAGGATGCTTTCGAGGCGACCTGCCTGCGCGAAGCGCTTCGGCGAAGGCAGGGAACGAAGCTGGCGGACTTTTTCAGCATCCTGCCAACCATCAGCGGTTGGTGCTCAACCGAACGATCGTGCCTTTTTCTCCGCCAGCCCAGCCCTGCGTGCCATCGGAGAATGAGAGACCAAACAGTGAGGCCTTGGCAATCGAACCCTGCTCGATCCAGGTAAATCCGCTATCGATGGTCCGATAGACCATCCCCCGTTCCCCCACAATCCATCCGTGCTGAGGGTCCGTAAAGCGGACACGCAACAGATCGGTCAGCTTCGTACAGGTCAGGGTGCAGGGTAACGTGCGATCGATCCATTGATTGCCGCCATTGGTCGTTTGGTAGATGGCGCCGGCGTTTCCGACGACCCAGCCGGTCGAAGGATCAGAAAAATACACATCGAATAGCGTGACAGCCCCCTGCATGTCTTGTGCAGTCCAGGTCACTCCCCCATTATCCGTCATCAACACAGTCCCCACCGCTCCAACCGCCGTCCCATGCTGCGCGGTGAGAAATTGAACCGCGTAGAGGGCGGCGTTCGTCTTGCTCGCTTGATCGCCCCAATGGGCCCCGCCGTCCGTCGTATGAAGAATGGTCCCGTTGCCACCGACCACCCACCCCTCGTTGGGCGACACGAACGAGAGACCGTAGAACGAGACCTGCGTATCCACGAATTGCGCATGCCAGGTCTGGCCCCCGTCTTGGCTTTGGCGAATCGTGCCATTGGCTCCGACGGCCCAGCCCAACTTCTCGTTCATAAAGAAGACTCCCGAAAGGGTTGCCGTGGTCCCGCTCACGATCTTCTTCCACCGCTTCCCACCGTCAGAGGTCTTCAGGATGGTGCCGCCAGCCCCAACCGCCCACCCCAATTGAGGCGTACGAAAATACAACGCCATCAGCGTGGTTTCAGTATGGCTCTCTTGAGGCGTGATTGTCAGAGGAGAGTCAGCAGCCCAGGAGGAAGAGGCACAGAGCCAGGCCCCACACATGATGGCCACAGCCATGTGAGCAATAGGGAGAAGAACGAACCGCTGCCATGCTCCTGACCACCCGTATCTCACTGGTTGGTATTCGCGTCAGGGCGGTTGTTATTGAAGTACCCGGGGTCTGGCATGCCCTTGGCTTCAATCGTGAATGTGCCAGCCTCCAACGTCAGCCACTTTTTCTGGGTACAACAGATGCCATCCGGCTGCACATCCCAGGAACCGCGCCGCACGATCAATGGACCGGTCGCCAATTCATTGAAGAACTCGTTTCGCTTCCCGAGGCCGTACAGGTTTCGATGCGGCACTCGCACGACAATTTCCGTATCCGTCCAGGACATGACCTGCGCAGCCACGTTACTGAACAGCACTTCCGTCCGCGAGACGTTCTCACCGAGTTCGATATCTTCTCGCCGCTTGTAGGCCCCCTGGTTGAGACCCAAGTAGGCATGTTCAGCCGTTTTGAGGAACGAACCGAACCCGGATCCTTTAATCGTAATCAGCTCATCGAGTCCGCCCGTTTGAGGGCTGAAGGAGTCGATCTTCGGCGTCACGAGCGTAAAGACCCCTGCCTCCGTCTTCAAGACTTCCTTCGTCGCACAACATGAACCATCCTGGTTCGGCTTCGTCGCGCCTCGATAAATCACGACCGGCCCGCTCTTCGCACTGAAGGGCACCCATACGTCGATACGATCGTCTTGCCAGCGGTAGATGACAGCGCGAACGCCCCCGATGTCGACCCGATTCTCTCCCGTATTAAAATCGGTAAAAGCGTACGGAGTCGATCCACTTTCCGAGTAGAATCCAAAATGTTCTCCACTGATTCTGAGCAGCGTACCGATCGGAGCAGCGGGAGGCGTCACCGCAATGACTTTCGGCACATGAACCGTAAAATTCCCGACAGTTCGATCCCGACCCTGCAGGGTCAGCACAACCGGTCCAGTCTCGGCATCCATCGGAAGATGCACGACGATGGCGGTGTCGGACCATTGGGCGATGGTGGCCAGATGTCCGCCGAACGTGACCTTATCGCCGGCGGCCTTTGTGGCGCCGAAACTTTGTCCGAAAAACACGACCTTCGTCCCAACCGGCCCGCTCACAGGATCGACACGAATGCTCGGAATCAGTTTCAGCGGAACGGCATTGCTCACTTTGTATTGGACCGGCGCGCAACAGGACCCGTCAGGCAAGGGGTCGGATGAAGCCAATCGAACCACGACATCCCCTGACGCCGCGTTCGTGGGAACATCGACTTCGATTAGCTCGTCTTTCCATCGGCGAGGTCTGACAATGACACCGCCGATCATCACATCATTCACGCCGAACATCGTATTGGGGTCGCGGGGACCGGCCGTCGTCCCGAAGTGCGCGCCGGTGATCTGCACGGTATGGCCCGGTTCGATCTCTGCCGGCGTCACTGCAGTAATCGTCGGCTGCATCACGGTCAAGATTCCGGCAGACAGCTTCTTCTTCCCGGTCATGACTTCAACGGGACCGGATTGCGCCTGAAAGGGCACTTTGACTTCGATCAGATCTGATTCCCATCGCTGAATCAACGCGGGGACCCCTCCAACAGTCACACGATTCACTTGTACAGATCGAAATGCGCCGAATCCCGTCCCGCCGATCGACAGGGTAGCGCCAGGAACCGCCGTTGACGGATGGAGTTCGACCGCAGCAGGAGCTGCTGCTAATACGGCCACGCTGAGACTCGCCCACAAAGTCATCGTACTCACGCCCGTCACGAACGCATTCATGGATAGACTCCTGTCAGGCAAGAAAAAGGTACGGTCATCCTGCACGCGGCACGAGAACCCCTCGCGCCAAGCTCAGAAGAGGTACGCCGTGGTGACCACAAAAACGAAGAACTGAACGAACTATAGCAAGCGGTTTTTTGGAGAGTCAAGCCGACAAACCAGCACCAGTTGGGCATTTCTGGCTAGTGCGGTCGCACGATCAGGACACGGAGAAAATCACTTCGATTTCGACGGAAGCCCCGCGAGGTAACTCAGCCGCCCCCACCGCGACGCGCGCATGACGACCGACTTCGCCGAAGATGGCAACCAATAAGTCCGATGCCCCATTGAGGACTTGAGGTTGCTGGACGAATCCCTCCGCCGACGCCACATGTCCAACGACCTTGACGACACGCGTAATACGATCCAACGTCCCGAGTTCCTGTTTGGCAATCGCCAGCGCATTCAGGAGCGCGAGTCTGGAGGCCTCCACCCCCTGTTCGACCGTCTGATCACGGCCAAGTTTACCGGAAAACGCCAACTGCCCGTCTCGCATGGGAAGGACGCCCGATAAGAACAACAGATCTCCGGCCCGGACCGCCGGGACGTAGGTCGCTAACGGTTTGGGAGGCTGAGGCAATTCAAGTTGGAGGTCTTGTAATTTCTGTTCGTACGACATATCGATGCCTCGGCTGCTCCCTTTATCCCTAACGATTCAGCTTTTGCGTTTTACGACTCACGCATTACCCTGCGCGGAGCGCATCGAGGAAACTCTCGCCCACAGGAAGTTGATCCCCTTGCAAGGCTTCCAGAATGGTATGCCCCAAATCGGCAGCAGACGATCTGATGCCGAGATTGACACCCTGTGCCAACTTCGGCCCAGTCGCTAGAAGAGGAACATATTCCCGCGTCGGGAGCTGATCCGCCTTTGTGATATCCCGCCCGTGATCGCCCGTCAGGACGAGCAGGTCACCTGGACGAAGTTGCTCCAATAACTCAGACAGCCGTCGATCAAAGTCATGGAGGGCCGCGGCCGACTGCGCCGCATCCGATTCCAGCACATCAAGCCCGGCAACAATTAATCCACGGGGAACGGTTTTCAACATCCCTGTCACTTCGTGAAGCAACACCGTCCAATGCCCTACGGGCACGGACCGAGTAAACCCGCGACCGCTGAAGAGATCACCCACTGTACCCACCCCAACCAGGATCTGGCTCGCACGGTTGAGGACATCGAACATGGTCGTCCCTGGTGGCTCAATCACGAAGTCACGGGGTTGCGGGCCAAACTGTACCGCACCGGCATCCCCCACGAGGGGATGGGCCGACACACGCCACAGGCCCCAGGGGTCCTTGAGCACTTTTCTCGCATCCCGGCAACGCTGAAAAAACTCATCCCGGCGCATGGCATTCTCATGTGCCGCCACATGGCAAGTCCGTCGTCCATCTGTCCAGACGATCAATGCGCCGGACGACAGATGTTCGGCTTCACATTCGCGCAGCATGGCTGCTCCGGACGAGCGGCGATTGCCGATGCTCTTACGGCCAAAGGCCTGCTCGATCACCGACACCATGTCAGGGGGAAACCCTTCGGGATAGAACGGCCCGGCAGTATCAGTCACAAGGCCAGCCATTTCCCAATAGCCAACCATGGAATCCACACCTTTGGAGAGAAACCCGAGCCGGCCGAAGGATCCCTCAGGCTGCCCCATCACCCTCACACCTTTGATCTGTGTGATGTGGCCAAGCCCGAGCGCTTCGAGCGCGGGAACGTTGAGTCCCCCTACGGCATCGGCTAGGTGTGCCAAGGTATTGGACCCGGCATCGCCATACTCCGCCGCATCGGGCAAAGCCCCGACGCCCAATCCATCAATAACCAATACAATCACGCGAGTAATCATGGGCGCACTATAGCAGATGAGCAGGAGGGCGAACAGGCTGTTGTGGGTTCATGCAGGTTGGGACGATATCGGGTTCTTTGATGCAGGTTTCGCGATAGATGGGAATGCTGCCGTTGGAGGGGGCGAGACGACTAGCGACGCATCTCCAAAGAAGCCTTCCACTCCTCAAGAATCCTGAGGCTCGCGCTGGTCCCGATCCGATCCGCACCGGCTTCCAGCATCGCCAACGTGGTCTTCCAATCTCGAATTCCGCCGGACGCTTTGACCTTAGCGCGACCAGCCACCGTGTCTTTCATCAACCTGACATCTTCCACCGTCGCGCCGGCAGAGGCGAACCCTGTCGAGGTCTTCACATAGTCCATCCCCGCTTCCACAGCCAAACGGCAGGCAGCGATCTTTTCCTCTCGCGTCAGGCAGCAGGTTTCTAGAATGACTTTATGCTCAACCCCCTTGGTCGCTTGTACGACCTCAGCCATGTCTCCCCTGACAAGATCGTAGTCACCGGACTTGAGCCGGCTCACGTTGATGACCATATCCAGCACCGTGGCTCCCCGTGCGACGCCTTCAATGGCCTCCGCAACCTTCGTGGCCGTCGTGTGGCCACCCAGCGGAAACCCAACAGGAATCCCGACGCGAATCGTCGTACCAACCACTGCCTCGACCGCCTCATCGATGTAACAGGGCGGCACAAAGATCACGATGAAGCCGAACTCCCTCGCCTCCTGACAGAGCCGCAGCACGTCGGCCTTCGTCGCGTCAGGACGCAATACGGTATGGTCGATCAACGCCGGCAGGTCCCAATTCTGTGTTGTCATCATGCCACTCTTATAACAAGTCCTGAATCAGAGATGAAGAGGGAAAGCGCTGAGGAGTAGGATGCGTGGAACTCAGGAGTCTCACTTTCAGCACAATGCGAACCGCTACCGCAGGATGCTCAAAAAAGCCGTCCAGCAAGGCCGCAGCCGATGGAAGCACCGGAGGCGTAGCCTCTGGGCTACGTTGAGGATGCTTCCAAGGCGAGAACGACGCTGGCGGATTTTTTCAGCATCCTGCTACATGCGTGGGAGGGACGCCCGTCTAAATGGCCTCTTTTGATACTTCTCCACAGCCTGATTGTGCTCGATGAGCGTCGCAGAGAACTGGTGGGTCCCATCGTTCCGCGACACAAAATACAAGGAATGGGAGTCGGATGGATAGAGTGTCGCGTGAATCGCCTGAATGCCTGGGTTGGCGATCGGTCCAGGCGGTAAGCCCCGAACCCGATACGTATTGTAGGGACTTGGATGAGACAAGTCTTTCTTGTGCAAGTTTCCGTCGAATGCCGGCAAGCCATATATAACGGTCGGATCGCTCTGCAACGGGATGTGCTTCTTCAGACGGTTGTGAAACACCGCCGAGATCTCCGGTCGCTCGCCGCCAGACCCGGTCTCCTTTTCAATGACGGATGCAAGCGTCAATACTTCATGCATCGTCATCTTGAGTTCCTGCATCCGCGCAAGAAGATCCGATCCGACCACCAGCCGAAGCTGTTCAACCATCGCCACTAAAACCTCACGCGCCTTCACGGTACGAGGAAACTTATAGGTATTGGGGTAGAGATACCCTTCCAACGTCTCGGCCTGAATGCCAAGCGATGCAATGAAGGCCCGATCTTTCGCAAGCCGGATAAACTCTGCGCGATCCGTCACGCCCTGCTGCGAGATGAGATCGGCGATTTGGGTGAGGGTCAGCCCTTCAGGAATCGTAAAGGGATGCAGCACTACCTGACCGCTGATGAGCTTCGCAAGGATCTCAGCCGGCGTCATGGCAGGGCTCAGCTCGTACTCGCCTGCATGGACTTTCCGGTCGACAGATTGAGACTTTCCAAGAAGCACAAAGGCGGAATGGCTCTTGATCAATCGTTCGCGCTCGAGCAACGATGCCACAAATTGGAACGTCGAGCCATCCGGAATGACGATGATTTTCGAAGGAGGGCGCTCCTGCGCAGGAATGACCGGGCCTTCAGCCCAACGAATCGTCTGATAGGCCGCGACGCCAAGTCCGACCATTACGACCAGCAGAAGTCCGACCACGATCCGTCGATTCATGAGGTGGTTCTACCGTTTCTTGTTCCGAAGACCCATCCGCCCATGCGTCCGGCTCCCTCTTCGGTTCTGGTTCAAGACTCGCCAGGTAACTTTGGAGCAGAATCGATGCGGCGATGCGATCCACCACACCCTTCCGCTTCCTCCTGCTGACATCGGCCGCGATCAAGAGGTCTTCGGCCGACTTCGTCGTCAAGCGTTCGTCCCACAAAATAACGGGAACGGATACGCCCGCTTCTAACCGGGCCTGAAACTCTCGCATCGCTTGGATCGCCGGACCTTCGCGGCCATCCAACTGAAGGGGAAAGCCCAACAGCACTTGCCTGACTTCATACGTCCCGACGAGGGAGGCGATATGCGCAATGTCCCGATCCAACGTACGCCGCGTGAGCGTCTCAAGCGGTTGAGCGGTCCAGCCCATCTCATCACTGAGGGCCACGCCGATCCGCACCGTTCCGTAATCGAGCGCGAGCACCCGTTTACCATCCTCCATCAGTCTACTGCTCCAACATCCGTTCGACCAGCCCAAAGACATTTTCCAACGCCGCATCCAGCTTGGCCGGATCTTTCCCGCCGGCCTGCGCCATCTCAGGCCTGCCGCCGCCAGTCCCACCGACTTCCGCCGCCATCGCCTTGATGAGGTCTCCCGCTTTCAATCGACCGATCAGATCCTTCGTGACCACGACCAGTAACGACACCTTGCCATCGTTCGCAGCGCCGAGAGCCACGACACCGGTCTTCAACTTATCCCGCCGGCCTGCGCCATCTCAGGCCTGCCGCCGCCAGTCCCACCGACTTCCGCTTCTCGAGACCGACCGTTCTGGTCAGAAACTCCCATCCAAATAGAATGGCCTCTTCCTTGAAGTAATCGCCAAAGGAAAAGTTCCCCAACATTTCAAAGAACGTATGGTGGCGGCGCGTGTAACCGACATTCTCCAGATCGTTATGCTTGCCCCCCGCACGAAGGCACTTCTGGACGGTGACAGCTCGCTTGTAGGCACGCGATTCCTCGCCGAGGAAGACCCGCTTAAATTGATTCATCCCGGCATTCGTAAAGAGCAGCGTGGGGTCGGCCTGAGGGATCAAGGCAGAACTCGGCACGGCCTGATGGCCATGCTGTTCGAAATATCGGATGAAGGCCTGTCGCAATTCGTGAGTGCTGTTTGTCATGCTACCCTATCTATCCTCTCGCATCAGAGGCCCCATCACTGTCTCAATCGTGTCTTCGTCAAAGCCGCGCTGGCTCAATAGTCTCGCGATTCGACCCAGGGTCTGGGTCGAGCTGGTCCGGCCTACCGTGGCAACCACCTGTATGGCCAGATCCTGCTCACTGATCTTGCGGTACGTGCCCCTTATGGCCGCCAGCACGATCTGTTCAGGACAACCGGTAGCCAGCAGCTCTTCTTGCAGACGTACACGGCCCATCGGCATGCGGGCCAGTCGCCGATCGGCCCACCGCACGGCGAAGGCGGCATCGTCGAGATAGCGTAACGATACCAACCGTCGAACCGTGGTTCGTATCTGTGAGAGAGAGGCTCCCTTGGCCGCGAGTAATCGTTCGATCTGGGCCGTGGTACGATCGCTACGGGCCAATGCCCGCACCGCAAGTTGCAACCACCGATCCTGCTCGGCACCCGTGGAGCGTGAAGCGTATCTCGTGAAGCGTCGTTCGTTTCCGGATTCATTCGAACGCTTCACGCTTCACGCTTCACGAACGACCGTGCCAACATAGTTTTTCCTGGCGTTCTATGCGCCCACCTTGTGCGGTCGCCGTTCCTCACGCTTTTCCTCGGTCTTTTTCTCGTCTTTGACGGGCACGACCGGCTTCTCAGGGGTCCGTCCAGGCAGACCGGCAATGTCACGCAACTTCCCTTCAATTTCGCGCGCCAACGGCTGATTGCTCAGGAGGAAATCCCGAACCGCATCGCGTCCCTGCCCGAGCCGCTCGCCCTGATAGGAATACCAGGCCCCGGACTTCTCCACGACTTTTTTGTCGACCCCGAGATCGACCAACTCGCCGGTTTTTGAAATGCCCTGCGCAAACATGATGTCGAATTCCGCCTGTTTGAACGGAGGCGCCATCTTGTTCTTCACCACCTTCACGCGCACGCGGCTGCCGGTGACTTCCTGCCCTTCCTTAATCGACTCGATTCGCCGGATATCCAGACGCACGGACGAATAGAACTTGAGCGCGTTACCGCCCGTCGTCGTCTCCGGATTACCGAACATCACGCCGATCTTCATCCTGATCTGATTGATAAAGATCAGAGTCGTCTGCGACTTGGAAATGGCCGCCGTCAATTTACGAAGCGCCTGCGACATGAGCCTCGCCTGCAGCCCCATATGCGCATCGCCCATTTCGCCTTCGATTTCGGCTCTCGGGACGAGAGCCGCAACAGAGTCCACCACAATGACATCGATCGCGCCGCTCCGGACGAGCGTCTCGGCAATTTCCAACGCTTGTTCTCCGGTATCGGGCTGCGAGACCAAGAGATCGTCCACCTGCACACCCAGCTTCTTGGCATAACCCAAATCCAGCGCATGTTCCGCATCGATAAAGGCCGCTGTCCCGCCGGCCTTCTGCGCTTCCGCAATCACATGCAGCGTGAGCGTCGTTTTGCCCGAGGACTCGGGACCGAAAATCTCGATCACCCGGCCGCGGGGAACTCCGCCGACGCCCAGGGCAATATCAAGTCCGAGGGATCCGGTCGAAATCGCGGGAATATCTACCGGGGCATCCGCGCCCCCCAGCTTCATAATCGCCCCCTTCCCATATTGCTTCTCAATTTGGGACAGGGCGAGATCCAACGCACGCTTCTTGTCGTCTTTTTCAGCCATAAGTACTCCTCTGGTAATAGAGAGATCGGGGGCATTATACCCAAGTTGAGAGACGGAAACCTAGCAGAGAAACTCCAGACAATAGGCCGTAAAGACGGCAAACCACCACCGACTTTACGCGATTTCATTGACGGACGATGGAGATGGCGCTACAAGTGACCCTATGCCTTCGACTCTCGTTCCCGATACCACCGACCATAAACCGACGGTCTTGATCGTCGACGATGAGGCCGCACCCCGCGCAGCCCTCACACAGATACTCAAACAAGACTTCCACATTCTCACCGCGGACAATGCGCGGACAGCCCTGGCCGTGCTGAACGATCACGGTGTCGACCTCGTTACGCTGGACTTGAAACTACCCGATCGTTCAGGGTCTGACCTCCTGACGGACATCAAACGCGAACATGCCGAGATCGAAGTCATCATGGTGACGGCCTACGGCAGTCTGCAATCGGCGATGGACTGCATCCGCCATGGCGCGGCAG
>SWDR01000010.1:25223-32127 GCA_005116815.1 Nitrospira sp.
GGCATGGCGGGCAATTTGGCGGAAGTCATTCATCTGCGCCGAACGAATCGCCCGCTTCCCCAAATCAATCTCGCCACGGTGTCACTCAAAGACGTCAAGGAAATCGAGCAGGTACTCCGTCAATCGACCATCAAAGCCAGACTGGCAATCCCCGGGCTCGATCCCAAACGCGTCGACACCCTCCTGCCTGCCACGATCGTCCTGCGCCGTCTCATGGAACTCTCAGGACGAGATGAACTCATCCTCTGCGACAAGGCGATCCGCGAAGGCATCATCTACGACTTTATCCAGCGCCACCGTGAGCGGCTCAAAGCCGAAGCCGAAATCCCCGACTTGCGGCGGCGCAACGTCATCGCCTTGGCTCGCCGCTGCCAGGCTCCGGAAACCCATAGCCTGCACGTCGCCAGCTTGGCCCTACGCCTCTTCGATCAGACGACCCGCCTCCATCGCCTGGGACCCACTGAGCGGAACTGGCTGGAATATGCCGCGATCCTGCACGACGTCGGCTACCTCATCAACGAACGCCAGCACCATAAACATGCCTACTACCTGATCACCAATAGCGACCTCGGAGGATTGTCCGGCGAGGAAATTCAGGTGGTAGCGAATGTGGCACGCTACCACCGGCGAGCCATCCCACTCTTGAAGCACGAGGGCTTCGGCAACCTCTCCCCCAAACACAAACGCATCGTGAGAATCCTCTCCGCACTGCTTCGAATCGCCGATGGTCTGGACCGAACGCATTTCTCGGTCGTCCGCACCCTTGATGTGAAATATACCCCCGTCACCCTGACGATCCACCTTCATGTTACGGGCGATGCGGAACTAGAAACCTGGGCGGCAGCAGGGCGAGCCGATCTGTTTGAACGGGTGTTCCGCCGCCACCTGAAGTTTTCCGTCATAGCACAGGACGATGCCGAATGAGCAACCAATCCCCTCCCCTAATGACGCCCCATCCCTACCCTGGCAAACTCATCATCGTCGAGGGCATCGACGGGTCCGGCAAAAGCACACAACTCCTCTTGCTGCATAAGTGGCTGGAGTCGAAAGGCCACAAAGTCTTCTTCACGGAGTGGAACTCTTCGGAGCTCGTCAAGGACACGACCAAACGGGGCAAAAAGAACAAGAGCCTGACGCCGACCACGTTCAGCTTGCTGCACGCCACCGACTTTGCCAGCCGTCTGTACCACGACATTTTGCCCCCGCTCAAAGCCGGTATGATCGTCCTGGCCGACCGCTACATGTACACAGCCTTCGCGCGTGACGTCGTCCGCGGCGTGTCGCCCGAATGGATCCGCAAGCTCTATAGTTTCGCCATCACGCCGGACATGGCCTTCTATTTCAAAGTGCCGATCGAAGTCGCGATCTCACGGCTCCTCGGCGGCACGCGCGGACAATTCAAATACTACGAAGCCGGCATGGACATGAACCTGAGCCCGGACCTCACCGAAAGCTTCCGTCTCTTCCAGTCGAGCATCCTGTCGCAGTACGAGAAGATCGTCGATGAATGTCAGCTCATCACGTTGGATGCGACGAAAGACATCGAAGCCCAGCAGAACGACATGCGCCGGCTCGTCGGAGAGGCGCTCACAGACTACAAACCAAAACGGGGCACCCATGGTCGACGCACAGTATTTTGGCGACGGTTTGACGTACCTAAATCCGAGTGACCTCAAGGGGAAACTCATCGCCATCGAAGGCACCGACGGAGTCGGCCGCTCCACGCACATCGAGATGCTGCAGGAATGGCTGGAGGTGCAGGGGTACGGCGTCATCACGACCGGCTGGACCCGCTCCAATCTCATGTCCAAAACCATCGAAATGGCGAAGGAGGGCAACATCCTCGACCGCTGGTCGTTCAGCCTGCTCTACGCCACCGACTTCGCAGACCGCTTGGAACACGAAATCATCCCCGCCCTTCGTTCTGGCTTCATCGTCCTGGCCGACCGCTATATCTATACGGCCCTCGCGCGTGACTTTGTCCGCAGCGGGAACCGCCAATGGGCCAGAGACGTCTTTGGCTTTGCCCTAGTCCCCGACCTCGTCTGTTATATGCGGATCGACGTCGAAACACTCGTGCTGCGCGTCATCGAAACCAAAGGCATGAACTTTTGGGAATCGGGAATGGACCTGCGGCTGGGGAACGACCTCTACGATAGCTTTAAGAAGTATCAGTCGCTCCTGATCGAAGAGTTCGACAAGATGGCGGAAGAGTTTCACTTCGAAGTGATCGATGCCAGACAATCGCCGGATGAGATCCAGGAAGAACTGCGCAACAAAATTCAGCCGCTGCTGACAACAAGACTACGAAGTCCTAAACTGCCCTCAGACCACCTGATCCATCCAGCCTAAGAAGTCTAGTCTATCTGGTTCATCTGGTTGGTCTGGTCTATCTGGTTCAGCCAAATACACAAAACAGACGAGATAGACTAGACAGACCATCCCCCCTTAGTCTTTGGCCTTCAGCCTTCCCATCGCCCGCAACTGCCCCGGCGTCAACCACCATCGAAGCAGCCCTTGGCCCGGCTTCACCGGAATCGACAGATCGATCAGGCAGGCCCCGGCCTTTTTCAGAGGAAACGATTCGGACGATCGCCCGGATAGGAGAAGACTGGCGGCCATGCCCAACACCGCACGTCTCGCAGGGCTCGCATAAATCACCGTCGGACGCACCGCCAATCGTCGCAGCCCTGCGGCCACCTGACGGACTCGCCTTGTGCCCTCCTCCGTCAAGGGGCGATCGACATCCTTCCCGTCCCACTCCTCTCGTTCAACCGCGAGACCATGCCGAACGAACAGACAATCCATCGTGACTCCTCATATCGTTCGATAATCAGCTGAACCAGTCTACTCAATTATGGAGCCGGAGCCAACCAGGGTGCTGGAGCGAGACGGTGATGAGGGAAAGGGAAACCGGTTATTTATCCAAGCGGTAGCGCATGCGGATGCCGTGGAGCAGGGAGAGTTCAAGTTCGCTGGCGGTCAGTTCGAGCGGGAAATAGGCGCCTGATATCTTTGCGGCATTGATGCTGGCCCCTTCTAGCCGGGCCTTTCTGAAATCGACACTCCGAAGATCCGCCTGTCGAAAGTAACAGTCGCTGAGATCCAAACCGTCGGTATCCAGCCCCCGGAGATCGAGGCCGCGCAGATCGCACCCATGCAAGTCGACCTTCTCCCCCGAGGATTTTTTGGCATTAAATTCGGTGATGCACCCTTCCCGCAGCAGGAGGTACATCGGATCGTTGGGCAGCCGCAATTTCGTACGAGCTGGGTTTGAATTATCCATGAGACTCCGATCGTAATCGCTCTATCAGTCGTATCGGAACTTTTCCGGCCGACTTGAGGGGCTCCCAGGTGAGTGAGCTGCTGAAATCCGAACGATGAACGCGGAAGTGACGATCCGGTCCGTATTCATCGTCCATCGCTCACCGTTCAGCGCTTCCTGCCTGGCGGACTGTTTCAACATCATGCCAAGCGAACCGTAAACGAGACCTCATTGCCCTTCTCGTTATAGCGAAGGTCGGGAAAGAACGACTGCGTAAGGAAGATGCCGCGCCCGCTGGCATCCCCTGTTGGACAGACATCGAGGCGGAGATTCCCGCGGGATTTCCAATTAAATCCCTTCCCTTCATCGGCAATGTGGTACGTCAAGATCTGCTGCCGTTTGTCGTAGATCGCACGGATCGTCACCCGCCGGTCTCGAAAACGGGCGTCCTGACGGCGCTGCTGAATCAGCGAATCATATTGGTCTTTCGCCATGGCCTCCGTCTTGTCGCGATAGCGGACTTCGAGACAGCCATGTTCGACCGCATTCATCACCAGCTCTTGCAACGCGGCTCGAAGATGGAGCTGTCGTGCCTCCATCAGCCCCATCGCCGTCCCTTGAATGAGCCAGGTCACCGTGCTCTCGACATCATTCGGATCTGGGCCCATGACCAGCACATACTCCAGCCGTTCGACGCCTGGCGCATCGTCCACGGAGGCAGGCAGCGAATGGATCGCCCGTTGCAAGACCTGCGCAAAAGCCTCCTCATGGATCGGTTGCTGCACATAATCCAGGGCGCCGGCGCGCAACCCTTCCATCGTCGAGGCATCATGACCTGCGTCGGAGAGGAGCACGACGGGGCAGGTCGGGCGGCGTTGGCGAATCTGCTTCACCAGCGTCATCCCCTCCTGGTCCGGCAGAAAGAGGTCCATAATCACGATATCCGGCTGCGTCATGTCGAACGTCGTCAATCCGAGTGCCGGGGACGTGGCCGCGATCACCGAATGCCCCTTCGCCCGCGCATGTTCCAGGATCAGAGCCTGGGTATCGGGATTATCTGCCACGACAAGTAATGTACGCGACGGTGTGGCGATCATGATGGAAATCCTCCGGCAATCGCATTCCGAAGCGCGGCATGCACCTCGGCCAAACAGCTCTCGACATCCGCACAGACCGACGCGGCCTCGGCAAACTCGCCCTGGCGTCCGAGCAGTTCCAGCCGCTGTGCACGCTCGAAGAGGCGCGGCGCACAGATCGGCAGGACAGATCCCTTCAGCTTATGAGCCGCCTCCGCCAGCCCGCGAGCATCCTGCCGTGCCAACGCTGAGCGCGCCGCAGCCAACTCTTTCGGACTCTCTTGCATAAAGAGGTTCGCCAGAGTCAGGAACAACTCCTGATCGCCATCGGCCAGGTCCAAGGCCTCGGACAGCACGAATACCGCTAACGTTTCCATAGAGGGTTCTTCCGATCAAACGCTCAGTTCCAGCCCCACCACCGCCGCGTCATCTAAAAACTCGCGCTGCGCCTGCCAGCGTCTCGCTTCCGTAAAACAATGGGCAATCGTGGTGGCAAGCGCTTCATGCTGTTGCGCTTCAACGGCTTGCTGAAATCGCCAGCGGCCCCAGGGCTCCCCGGTCGGAGACGCCGCTTCATAGATGCCATCGCTGAGCAAGAAGAGGCGATCCGCCGGCTGCAAGGTAATCTGATCGCTGACAAAGACGGCCTCCTGATCGAATCCCAGCGGAGAGGAGGGCCTCGTAAGCCATCGAGAAGGGCGCTCATTCGGGCTGAGCAACACGCCATGATGGCCCGCCGAGGCATAAGACAGCATGCGTGTCGGCAGGTGGATCTGCCCGACCCACAGCGTGAAATACTCGCCTTCCGCACTCAAGGGAAACTGCCGGTTCGCTTCGCGCAACACCTTCTCAGGATCGTATGAGCCGATCTGCCGGAGGATGTTGTCTACCTGGAGGAACGTCATCAACGACGCCGACCGCAAGGCAGCCGCCACACCATGTCCGGACGCATCCAGAATGTACAGGCCCAGGTGATCCGCATCGATGGCGGTCACATTAAAGAGATCGCCGCCCAAGGTCAGCGCCGGCTGGTACTCCCAAGCCAGCGAGAGGCCCGGAGCCGGACTACCCGGCTGGGGCAACAACGAATGAACGAACGTTGCGGCCGACTGCAGATCGGCTTCCATTTCCGTCTGCTTTGTTTGCAGGAGGACCAAGGACGACTCCAGCTGAGCGCCGGTCACTTCCAACTCACGCACCAACCGGCCGGTGCGCAGACCGGCCAACACTCGCGCCGTGATTTCCTGTTTGCTGGCCGCTTTGCTCAGAAAATCGTCGGCCCCCCGCGCCAACCCTTCGGCAATCTGCGCCGGTTGATCGTGGGAGGTCATCAACAGAATATAGATGGATTTCATCGTCGGATCGCGGCGCACCGATTCGCAGAACGTGGGGCCATCCATCTCCGGCATCATCCAATCGACGATGATCAGATCGGGACGTTCGCGCCCTGCCACCTCAAGCGCCTCCCGTCCGTTTCCCGCCTCCAACACCCGGTGCCCTAACCGCTTCAGCCGCGCCGCCATACTCGTCCGCGTCACCGGTTCATCCTCCACCAGCAGAATCGTCGCGACCAGGAAACTGGAGGCAGCCGTCGAGTCGGCGGAAGGAACAAGACCGTTCGTTGAGTGAAGAGGCATGAGCAATACCCTTTACGAAAGAGTGGTTACGCCGTCAGCGCGTCCCCCTCGGTCTCATAGATCGGGATCATTTTCGGAATATTCGCCAGGCACATGATCTCCCGCACGTAACTCTGCGGCTTCAGGAGACTGAACTTGGCCTGTGTGAGCTTGAAGCTCTGCGACATGAGGACCAGCAGCCCGAGACCGGAACTGTCCACGAATCGAACCTGCTCCAGATTCACGATGAGGTGCTGGCAGTTCCGGCTTTTCACCTGCTCGACGGCGGTTTTGAACGCCGCCCGATTGCTATAGGTCAGGTCGCCGTTCACATCCAGTACGGTCGCGTCTTTCGAAGCACGTTGTGTGATTTCCATATGCAGGTCCTTTCATGGCATGACGCACAGATAATGTCATCGACGGCCAGACAAGCTCGGCACATCTGTCCGTCCGTTCTTCAAAGACAGCTTGCGTAAGCGAGCATTGCCGCAGGAATATCGTCCAGCAGAAAAATCATATCGACACCTCCCGTTCTCATCGCTTCTTTCGGCATCCCAACCGCGACACATCTTGCCTCATCTTGAGCGACGGTAGAGACTCCTCGACAGTGGAAAACGCCGACGATCAGATCCTGACGCGCCAAGTGGATTGAAGTGCCGGAAGAATCTGCTGACGAAGAAAGTCGAAATGCTTGGGCTCACGGAAGAAATCGGTTTTGTTCGTCGAAACGAGGTCCAGAAGCAGTGTGAACTCCTCCCCGTCCGTCTCGCCTGCAACCCGATCGTAATAGTCTTGAAACGAATCCAGCTCCAGCATCCTCAACCGTTTGGACAGCCGGGACACGAGCAGGGTTTTTTTGCTGTCATTCAAACTGATGCCGCATTCCTGATAAATGAGCGCGCGAAACTGTTCGAACTCCTTGGGTGAAATGTCGTATTCCATAGCCG
>SWDR01000011.1 GCA_005116815.1 Nitrospira sp.
GGAATGGCTGAACTATTGCTGAATACCCCCCTGACCGACAAACAACAGCACCTGGCCGAGAACGTCCACCGGTCCGGCACCGCCCTGCTGGGAGTCATTAACGAGATTTTGGATTTCTCGAAGATCGAGGCCGGCAAGCTGGAGCTGGAGCAACTCGAGTTCGGGCTCCGAGAGACGGTGGAAGAGGCCGTCGATCTCTTTGCTGAATCAGCCGGACGGAAGGGGTTGAACTTGACCTGTTTTCTCCCAGATGAGATCCCTGACCGTGCCATCGGCGATCCGGGACGCCTCCGCCAGGTGCTCCTGAACCTGGTGGGCAATGCCATGAAGTTCACACCACGAGGCAACGTGACGGTGTGGCTCCACCTCCTGGCGCAGGATGCCCACACGCTGACGTTGAAATGCGCCGTCACCGACACTGGCATCGGCATCCCCCCATCGGCACAAGCAAATCTCTTCACCGCATTTTCCCAAGCCGATGGGTCCACCACCAGACAGTTCGGCGGCACGGGACTCGGGTTGGCCATCGTCAAACAACTCATCCAGCTCATGGGGGGCGAGGTGGGCTTCATCAGTGCGCCTGGCCAGGGCTCGACCTTTTGGTTCACGGCGCGCCTGGGACAGGCCGCACCAGGGGGCGGCGCCCAGTTGGAAAATCCTCGGTTCATGACCGGCCTCCGAGTGCTCATCGTAGATGACGATCCGACGAATCTCTTTGTGCTGAACGCACCGCTCTCTGCCTGGGGGGCAGAAGTGGTCAGTGCCGACAGTGGCGCCGCCGCCTTGGAACTCTTGAGCCGGCACGCAACCAACCGGACGCCGTTCGACATGGCCCTGCTCGACATCTGCATGCCCGGCATGGACGGCCTCATGCTTGCCCGCGCGATCAAGGCCGATCCCGCACTCCGCACCGTCGTCCTCCTGGCCATCAACTCCGGAGAGAGTCCGGCGCCCGGCTGTCAGACTGAGCCGCTGGGCTTTATCGCCTGGCTGCAAAAACCGGTGCGCCAATCGACGTTGCGGGATTGCTTGCGCCGACATCTCCAGGGAACGGCAGCAGCTCTATCCACTATCGGAACAACAGCTCTCACACCACGTGAAACCGGCCGCCGCGTGCTCCTGGTCGAAGACAATCCCGTCAACCGCGAGGTCGCGACCGGGATGTTGGAACTGCTCGGCTACCGGGTCGACAGCGCTGAGGACGGGCGCCAGGCCCTCGAACGCTCAGAGACTATCCCCTACGACCTCATCCTCATGGACTGCCAGATGCCGGTCATGGATGGCTTCACAGCCACAGCCGGCATTCGTGATCGGGAGCGGCAGACACAAGCCGCGCACATCCCCATCATTGCACTGACCGCCAACGCCATGGCTCAAGACCGGGAACAATGTTTGAACTCCGGCATGGACGACTATCTGAGTAAACCCTTCACCCAACAGCAACTGAAGGACCTCTTGGACCGGTGGATCAACCAGCCCAGCAAGTCGGCGCCACCAGGAGCGCCCGTCGTGGCTCCGGCCATAGTCTCGCCCAATCCTTCGACCCCGTTCGTTCAGCCGGACCAGGTCGAGGCTACGGGCTTGGTCGACCGCTCAGCCTGGGAGCCCATCCGCATGCTGAAACGACCGGGACATCCCGACCCGCTCGGAAAACTGCTGGCCACTTACGTGGAAGATTCACGGACACTCGTCGAGCAATTACGTCAGGCCATCGCATCCAAGGACTCGGCCATGCTCCATGCCCTAGCGCACCGCCTCAAATCCAGCAGCGCCACACTCGGCGCCTTAACCTTGGCGGCGCAGTGCAAAGAGCTCGAGGCCTTAGGCCGCGAGCACCGAATCGAAGAAGCCCCGGACCGGTTTCGGGAATTGGAACGGGACTTCCTCGCCGTCTGCTCCATCTTTCAAGCTGCCATCAACAAGGAGACGTCCCATGAACGCTGATCCACAACAGGTCCCACTCGCCCTGGTGGTGGACGACGATACCGTCATGAGAATGCTGGCACGCGCCGCACTGGAAGGCTCCGGATGGCGCGTCGAAGAAGCGGAGAATGGGAAAGAAGGACTGGCGGCCTTTCAGCAGCTCCAGCCCGATGTGATCCTGCTCGATGTCATGATGCCGGAGATGGACGGGTTCACGGCCTGTGCGGCGCTCCGAAAACTCCCAGGAGGGGAACATGTGCCCGTGCTGATCATGACCGGTCTGGACGATTTCCAATCCATCACGCAGGCCTACGATGCCGGAGCGACCGACTTCCTGACCAAACCGTTAAACGGGCTGTTGCTCACGCACCGCGTCCGATACATCGTGCGCTCGAGCCGGGTCCTGCAAGAACTGCGGGCCAGCCAGGCCAGCCTGGCCCAAGCCCGCGATGCGGCCCTCGAAGGGACACGCCTCAAATCGGAGTTCCTTGCCACGATGAGTCACGAAATCAGGACGCCCATGAATGCGGTCCTCGGCATGACCGAATGGCTGTTAGATACAGAACTGACGCCCGAGCAACGCGACTGTGCGGACACTATTCGCACCTCGGGCGACGCGCTGCTCTCAATCATCAACAACATTCTGGACTTCTCGAAGATGGATTCCGGCAAGCTTCAACTGGAGGAGACGGATTTCGAGGTAAGACAGCTGCTCACCGAGGTCGTCGGCCCGTTTCAGCAACGTGCGGGGAGCAAAGGGCTGGCCCTCTCTTCCCTCACCGAGCCCCACGTACCGGCTTCGCTGCGCGGGGACGCGGCGCGATTACGCCAGATCTTAAGTCATCTCCTGGACAACGCAGTGAAGTTTACGGAACGAGGCACGATCGCGGTCCATGTGGACATGGAAGAGAGACCGGCCAGGAAGAACCCGATCGAGGTGGATCTTACCCCCTCGTTCCAGCAGGACGCCAGAGTGCGTTTTTCTATCTCCGATACAGGAATCGGCATTGCCTCAGATGCCTGTGCCAGGATCTTCCAACCCTTCATGCAAGCCGATGGGACAAACACGAGAACGTATGGAGGAACGGGAATGGGGCTTGCCATCTGTCAACGGCTTGTCGAGCTGATGGGCGGATCTCTCGTCGTAAACAGCGAACCTGGCCGTGGCAGTACTTTTCACTGTACCGTTCCCCTCAAACCCATGGCGGCATAGGCCCAGGACGCATTGATCCCTCGCCTTGTTTTCCCGCGGCATGCAGGGTAGGCTCAGCCGGTCACGGGAATCCTCCATTCATGGCAATTTACGCAATCGGCGACATTCAAGGTTGCCTCGACCCATTCAGACGGCTCCTCAACCGGATTTCGTTCGATCCCAGAACAGATCGATTGTGGCTGGCCGGAGACCTCGTCAATCGAGGCCCCAGACCGAGACCACGGTCATCTGCGGACATTGGGCTGCCTTGGGATTGCACATCGAGCCCAACCTCTTGGCCATCGACAGTGGCTGCGTATGGGGCAAGGAACTGACTGCGGTACGGTTGCACGATCGCCACATCTTCCAGGTCACGGGCATCCAACGAGCATAATCGTGATAGAGCCTCAGCCTTCCGATCCGGTTTGGCCCCGTTACTCCACGAGGCCGTTTCCATCCTATCGATTCCTTCCGGGGATCAATCCGCACCCGCGGCGCAACCCCCTCGGCCATTCCTACGGTCATCCGGAGCCGAAGCTCCTCGCCTTTCCACGAGAACATTGGCAGCAGTCAGAGGATTACCTCCATGGAATCGACCTCTACAACTACGCCTACTGGTGGGAATGCCACGAAGTGTGTGAAGGTCTCTGGCATGCAGCAGGCCATGGCACCGAACAGGGAAATTTCTTCCAAGCCCTCATCCAGCTCGCCGCCGCAAATCTCAAGCGATTCCTCGGCCATGAACAAGCGGCGCAGAATCTTGCGCGGAACGGGCTCATCCGACTGCAACACCTCCCTCGACTCTATATGGGAATCGATGTCATCGCGTTAGCTGAACAGTACGGGACTCTTTCCTCACCCTCCGTGAGTGCGACGCCCTATCAAATCCACCTGACGATGTGACACACACAGTGCAGAAGTCGCTAATGATCTTACAAATAGTACGACTACATGCTTTAGGTTTTCGTGAGTAATTTCGACTGAGAACGCCGTTCGTGATCTTTTCGAGAAGCCCTCACTAGGCACAGGGTGGTCAGACACCTATCGCCAGACGGACAAGCGGCACTTCCTCCCCGATCCCAAACGAGAGTGGTTTCTTCACCTCGTCCGGATTGACATAGGTTCCGAACAGGCGATCCCAGATAGTAAACAGTGCCGCAAGGTTCGCCTTGTAGTGGGCAGGGTTGTCGCTATGATGGATATGGTGATACCGCGGTGTCACGATCAACCACTCCAGCCAATTCGATCGC
>SWDR01000012.1 GCA_005116815.1 Nitrospira sp.
TCTCAATCTTATGGGGCAATTGTCGGTGCGCGAGTTGATGTCCGTGATTGCCGCAGGTCACGCCGTGGTCTCAGGAGCCACCGGCCCGGCCCATATCGCCGCAGCCCTGGGCGTGCCCAATGTCAGTTTGTTCGATCCCCGGCGCAATAATCTCCCGACTCGCTGGCAGCCGCTTGGGAAGGGTGTCGTGTTGCGCCCGGAGGTTCCCACCTGCGAGAAATGTATCTATGAGGCCTGTCCCTATTGGGATTGTCTCGACAGGCTGACGGTGGATACGGTGGCCCAGCATGTGCTGCAAGTCGTCGGAAACCCTTCATTATTGAAAGTGGTGCATGTCTAAGATCTCAGTGTATGTCATCGCCTACAACGACGAGCCCAATATGAGGGCCTGCCTTGAGTCCGTCGCTGGCTGGGGTGATGAGTTGATCGTCGTGGACTCTCATAGTACCGATCAGACTGCTGTGATCAGTCGTGAGTTTACGGAGAAGGTCTATCAGGTCGATTTCAAAGGCTTCGGCGATCTCCGCAATCAGGCTGTGGCATTCACGACCCATGAGTGGGTCTTCAGCCTGGATAGCGATGAGAGGATGACGCCTGAGCTCAAGGAAGAGATCCGTCTGTTGCTGGAACGCGGGCCGGAGGCGGATGCCTACTTTGTTCCTAGAAAGAACTACTTCCTAGGGCGGTGGATCAAACATTGTGGCTGGTATCCCGACTATCGGCAGCCGCAGTTGTTTCGGAAGGCCAGGTTTCGGTATCGCGAAGAATTGGTTCACGAGAGTTTTGATTGCGATGGGCCAGTCGGACATCTCAAGCACCCCGCATTGCAGTATCCCTTTCGCGACATTGATCACTATGTGGCGAAGCAGGATCGCTACTCGGATTTGATGGCCCGTCGCATGGTGGAGCGGGGCAAGCGGTTTTCTTCTCATCAACTGATCACCCATCCGCTCGGAGCGTTTCTCAAGATGTATCTGCAGCGTGTGGGTTTCCTTGACGGGATGCCCGGCTTGATTCTTTCCGGGCTCTATGCCTATTACACCTTCATGAAGTATGCGAAATTCTGGGAGTTGGACCGGGACAGAGCAACGACGGTGAGGCCAGGATGAGACCGGTGGCTGAGAGGCAGATGCGATGAAAGTGAGCGGATTTACCTTTGTGCGGAACGTGGTCAAGTACGACTATCCGGTCGTGGAGTCCATCCGTTCAGTCCTGCCAATCGTCGATGAGTTCATCGTCAACGTCGGGCGGTGCGACGATGGCACGATGGAACTGATTCGCTCGATCGGGGATTCGAAGATCAAGATCGTGGAGTCGATTTGGGATGAGACGCTGCGGAAAGATGGCCTGATCTATGCGCAACAGACCAATATTGCGTTGTCACATTGTACCGGGGATTGGGCCTTTTATATTCAGGCCGATGAGGTGGTGCACGAAGACGATTTGCCGGTTATCCAGGAGGCCATGCGCCGCCATCTCGGCAATCCGGCTGTGAAAGGGCTCTTGTTCCGGTATCTGCACTTTATCGCGGACTATTGGACGACGAACCCCTGGTTCTACCACAAGGCCGTACGGATCATCAGGAACAATGGCGAGGTCGAATCCTGTGGTGACGCGGTGGGATTCCATCTGAAGGCGACACAGCAGTATCTCCAGAGTGGGCCGAAGGAATGGATTGCTCCATCGGGCGGTCGCGTCTTTCACTATGGCTGGGTGAAGGACCCTCAAACGATGACAGAGAAAAAACGGGAGCAAGTGGCGGTCTATCATGGAGGCCAGGTGCCTGCAGCAGAGGCCAAACAACTGGCGCACGACAGCTTTCAGTTCGAGGACTATGCCATGTTGAAGGAGTTCGGTGGGTCGCATCCGCTCGTCATGAGGGCACGCATTGGGGCAGCCAAGCGATGGGCCCCGAGGCGGAACCGGTGGCTGAACTGGAATTTCTATCGGGAAGTCGCTCGCCGGGGGTTCCGTGGATAGGACTCAGCTATTACGGGATGTCAGGAGGTGTGCTTCGTGATAGCCGTCAATCGGCCAACGGTGGCATGTGTGGTCATCACGAAGAATGAGGAACGGAATATTGCCGATTGCCTGGCGTCGGTCCAGTGGGTGGATGAC
The DNA here is from genome assembly GCA_005116815.1 of Nitrospira sp. Taxonomy (GTDB): domain Bacteria; phylum Nitrospirota; class Nitrospiria; order Nitrospirales; family Nitrospiraceae; genus Palsa-1315. Next base: position 2,119 of record SWDR01000012.1, read on the forward strand.
ATCATTGTGGTCGATGCGGAAAGCCGCGATCGGACCGTCGAGTTGGCTCGTGCCAGTGGAGCGAAGGTCTCTGTACGTCCCTGGCCCGGTTTCGGTCTGCAGAAAAATTTCGGGATGGCGCAGGCGTCGGCTGGCTGGATTTTGATCCTCGATGCGGATGAACGGGTGACCGAGGAACTACGCGGAGAGATCATGGCCTGTGTGAGTAAATGGACACCCGGCGCACCCGTGGCCTATCGGATTCCGCGGCGCAACTTTTTTTACGGTGCCTGGGTGCGAGGGGGCGGTGTCTATCCCGACTATCAGGTGCGTCTGTTTCGGCGGGGGATGGCTCAGTATAACGATGTGGCGGTGCATGAGAATCTCATTGTCGAGGGAGAGATCGGTACATTGGCCGAACACCTCGATCATTACACGGAGCGGCGCATTGAGGATCACTTCAAGAAGTTCGGGCTCTATACGACACTTGCTGCACAGGAGAAGGCCAAGAAAGTTCGGACGGTTCGCTGGAGCGACCTGGTCTTCCGTCCATTGGTGGTCTTGGGCAAAACGTATGTATTGAAACAGGGATTCCGCGATGGCGTGCGTGGACTCATTGTCTGTGTGTTTGCCAGCATGTATACCTTTGTGAAGTATGCCAAGCTGTGGGATGTCACCAGGCAGGCGGCCTCTCACCCGGATGCCAGGTAGTGGCCACGCGAATTCTGTACGTGCATGGGGTTGAAGCCATCGGAGGGGCGGAGCGCGATCTGATTGCGTTGTTGCAAACCCTCGATCGGCAACAGTGGGAGCCTCATGTGGTCTGTCCAGGGACGGGCCCCTTTCGAGAACGGCTCCATGCGATCGGGGTGTCCACGTACGCGTTGACCCTTCCTCCTTGGAGAAAGCCTCTCATATTTTTCCAGCGTCGATCGGCGGTCCGTCAGTTGAGCGCCCTGGTGGCGCAACTCGATCCCGCCATGATCCATGTGAACGATATCTGGTGGGTACCCCATACTGTGAGGGCGGTAGGCGGCCTCGTGAAGCCTCTGCCGATCGTGGCTCATGTGCGGCAGGAAATCGAGCCGGCGAAGGTACGACGATATAAGCTTGATCGAGTCGAGGCCGTCATCGCCATCTCACGGCAGATTGAACAGTCGCTGATCGCCGGCGGGGTGTCGGCAAGTAAGGTGCGGACTATTTACAGCGGCATCGATCTCCTGGAAAAACCACTCGCGCGAGACGATCAGTCGATGCGACGGATGATTGGGGTTCCGGAGGGAGCGGTTCTGGTCGGCACCGTCGCCAATCTGTTCCCGCGAAAAGGCTATGAGGTGATGCTTCGGGCCATTCCGGCTATCATGCGTGCGGTCCCCACGGTGCATTATGTGATCGTGGGCAGTGACGATAGCGGGTATGCCGACCGATTGAAGCGGCTCGCACAGGAGTTGAAGATCGCCGACCGCGTACACATCGTTGGCTTTCAAGACCCGGTTCAGCGAGAAGGCGGCGTTCACGAAACAGCTGAGCCAGATCCTCACACATGTAGAGACGTTGAAGCAGTATGACACCACGGGGATTGAACCGACGGCGACCGTATTGGGGCAAGTGAACGTGTTTCGCCCCGATGATGTGCGGCCGTCCCTATCCGTCGAGCGGGCGGTGGCCAATGCGCCGGAGTCGGCCGACGGGTTCTTTGTGGTGCCAAAAATTATTGAAGATCGACAACCCCTTTAAGCGAGGTTTGAATGTTCAGGCAAATGTTGCGGTCAAAGATTCATCGGGCCACGGTGACGGAGTCCTGCCTCGACTATGAAGGCAGTCTCACGATCGACGAGGATCTGATGGAGGCAGCGGGGATATTGCCCTATGAGGCAATCGTCTGCTCGAATTTGAATAACGGCGAGCGTTTCATGACCTATGCCATGGCCGGCAAGCGTGGCGCGGGAGAGATTATCCTCAATGGGCCGACGGCGCGGAAAGGCGCGGTGCGCGATCAGATCATCATCTTCTGTTACGAGTATTACTCAGAAGAAGAGCTGAAACGGCATGCGCCCAAGATTATTCGAGTCAACGAGAAGAACCAGATGATTGCAGGGAAGACGAAACACTGATGTCGATTCATAAACTCTCGCTCTACGAGCTCCATAAGAAGTTTACCGCCGGTGAAGTCACCGCGACGGAGATCGTTCGTGCCTATGGATTGCGGATTGGGCAGGTGGAGTCCAAGGTGAAGGCCTATATCACGCAGGCCAAAGACTCGGTGGTGGCGCAAGCGAGCGCGCTCGATGCATCGTTGAAGGGGTGGCGCAGGACGTCGCCGATGATGGGGATGCCGCTGGCGATCAAAGATAATATCTGTACTGAGGGTGTACGCACGACGTGCGCGTCCCAGATGCTCGGGAATTTCGTTCCCCCATACGATGCCACGGTCATTGCGAAGCTGCGCACTCAGGGATACCTCCTCCTCGGAAAAACCAATCTCGATGAGTTCGCGATGGGCTCGTCCACGGAAAATTCGGCCTTTGGACCCAGCCGCAACCCCTGGAACCTGCAATGTGTCCCTGGAGGATCCAGCGGAGGATCTGCCGCGGCGGTCGCGGCCGACGAATGTGCCGCAGCATTAGGGTCTGATACCGGCGGGTCGATTCGGCAGCCGGCGGCATTTTGCGGGGTCGTGGGCCTCAAGCCGACCTATGGGCGGGTCTCCCGGTACGGATTGATTGCATTCGCCTCTTCGCTCGATCAAATCGGACCGATTACGAAAGATGTGACGGATTCGGCCTTCCTCCTCGGAGCGATCGCCGGTCACGATCCGTTGGATTCGACATCGGCCGATGTTCCGGTGCCGGACTATCTCAAGGCGCTCAAAAAGAAAGATCTCAAGCGACTAAAAGTAGGTGTGCCGGTCGAGTTTTTTGCGGAGGGGTTGGACCCTGATGTCGAGCTGACCGTGCGGGCGGCGATCCAGGAGCTGAAAGCACTTGGAGGGGAGATTAAGGAAATCCAGTTGCCGAGGACGGACGCGGCGGTCGCGACGTACTACGTGCTTGCCACGGCCGAAGCCAGCTCAAATTTAGCCCGCTATGACGGGGTGAAATTCGGGCTTCGCGCCAAAGAGACCAAGGACCTGCTTGAATTGTATATGAAGACGCGGCAGGAAGGTTTTGGACCCGAGGTGAAACGACGGATCATGCTGGGGACCTATGTCCTCAGTGCAGGCTATTACGATGCCTATTATGGCAAGGCGCAGGCGGTGCGAACCTTGATTCGCCAAGATTTTGAGGCGGCGTTTCAGGATGTCGATCTCATCGTCACGCCTGTGGCGCCCACGCCGGCCTTCAAGTTTGGCGCGAAAGCGGATGACCCGCTCCAGATGTATCTGTCGGACATTTTTACCATTTCGGTGAACCTCGCCGGTGTGCCGGCAATTTCATTGCCCTGTGGATTCAGCCGGGGCGGGTTGCCCATCGGGTTGCAGCTGATCGGTCGGCCTTTCGAAGAAGAAACGCTGTTGCGAGCGGCCTACGCCTACGAACAGAGTACGCAATGGAAAACGAAGAAGCCGGTGATACGGTGAGGGGTTAGCTGGAGGTGCCTATGACAATTGTTGAAATCGCGGCGATGCTTGTCGCAGTCGCATTTGCGGTATTGGTGGGTTATCTCGTGCCGCTGTTGATTCAGGTGCGCAAGACGGTGGCAGAGTCCGAGCAGCTTCTGGCTAAACTGAATCATGACCTGCCGCCGCTGATCGGCGAACTTCGCGCGATGAGTCAAAACTTGAACGATCTGACCGAGCAGGCCCGTGGGGGAGTCGAACATGCCGCCATGCTCTTGCATGCGGTCGGAGAAGTCGGGGAATCGGTTCAGCATGTGCACGATGTCGTGAGGGGCTCGAGCGGATCGATGCTGACCAATGTGGCGAGCGTGTTCGCTGGATTTAAAGCGGCCACGCAAGTCATGAAAGAACGATTTCGAGGTGAAGGAGGGCATCACAATGGCGGATGATCGAGGTTCCTCATCGTCAGCAGTTCTGTTGGCGTTCCTGGGCGGCGCAGCGCTCGGCGCAGTGGCGGCACTCTTGCTGGCTCCACAGACCGGACGCGAGTCGCGTGAGCAGCTGCGTGGGTATGCTCGTCGCGCGGAAGGCGATCTGCGGGATCTGGCAGGCCGCGCCGGCGACGCGTTGGAAGAAGTTGTAGAAGAGGGGAAGGAATTTGTGGACTCGAAGAAAGCGGTTCTGCGCGAGGCCTTCGATGTCGGACGTGAGGCGATGCGACGCGAACGTGACCGGTTGCGTGGAGAGGATCGTAGCTAAACGATGATATACGAAGTCGTCATTGGTGTGGAAGTGCATGCGCAGCTACGGACGAAGTCCAAGCTGTTTTGCGGCTGCGGGACGACGTTCGGGCGTACGGCTAATAGCCAGACCTGCCCCCTCTGCTTGGGGCTCCCCGGCACCTTGCCCGTGATTAACCGGGCGGCGGTCGAGATGGCGGTCCGTGCTGGCTTAGCGTTGAACTGTACGATTGCAGCGAACAATTTGTTTGCGCGCAAGAACTACTTCTATCCGGATTTGCCCAAGGGCTATCAGATTTCGCAATACGAGGCGCCGATCTGCGAGCATGGCTGGATTGAGGTTGCGGGGAGTGAAGGGCCGAAGCGGGTTCGTATCCGTCGTGCCCATTTGGAAGAAGATGCGGGAAAAAGTGTCCACGTCGCCGGTTCGAATGGGAGCCGCGTCGATTTGAATCGGGCAGGGACACCGCTGCTGGAAATCGTGACGGAGCCGGACTTGCGGTCAGCCGATGAAGTGGTCTCGTATTTGAAGGGCCTCCGCGATGTGCTGATGTATCTTGAAGTCTGCGACGGCAATATGGATGAAGGGAGCTTCCGCTGCGAGCCGAATCTCTCGCTCCGTCCGTTGGGCCAGAAGGAATTCGGGACGAAGGTCGAACTGAAAAATATCAATTCGTTCAAGTTCGTGAAGGATGCTGTTGAATACGAGATCAAGCGCCAGACGAAGGTGCTGAATGAGGGCGGGAAAATCAATCAGGAGACCAGGCTCTGGAATCTCGAGCGCGGCGAGACAGCGGTCATGCGTTCCAAAGAAGAGGCGCACGACTACCGCTACTTCCCCGATCCCGATCTGGTGCCACTCAAACTTGAGAAAGAATGGATCGAGGGGTGTCGTAAGCAGGTTACCGAATTGCCCGCAGCGAGAATGCAGCGATTTGTGAGCGAGTTCGCGTTGTCCGAGTATGATGCCGGCCAGTTGACCGCAACGAAGGCAGTGGCCGACTTCTTTGAAGCTTCGGTGAGGCTGTTCAATCAGCCCAAGACGGTGAGTAATTGGGTGATGGGTGAGCTGACGAGAGAACTGAATAACTCCGGCACCGAAGCCAGCGCTTCGCGGGTATCGCCTGAACGGCTCGTCAGTTTGCTGCAGTTGGTCGAGCAGGGGACGATTAGTCTGAAAGTCGCACGTGAGATATTCCCCGAAGTCTATAGTAGCGGGAAAACGCCGGAACAGATCGTTCAGGAGAAGGGCCTCATCCAAGTATCCGACGAAGGGGCGCTCGACCAGATCATCGGCGACGTCCTCGCGATGAACCCAACGCAAGTCGCACAGTTCAAAGAGGGTAAGCAACAAGTGCTGGGATTCCTCGTCGGCCAGGTCATGAAGGCGAGTGGGGGCAAGGCGAATCCGGGGAAGGTGAACGAGCTACTGAAGAGGAAGCTGGTGTGAGGCCGAGAGATTTTTTGCTCGGCACGCTCGTAGGGAGCGGGTTTCTCCTACTCATGGTAGGGACATTCATTGAGACGCAGATCATAACAGGGAGTGGAAAAGCATGAGCCTGATTCGAGAGATCAAGGGGCGGCAGATTCTGGATTCACGAGGGAATCCGACGATTGAGGCAGAGGTCACACTGGACAGCGGGGCCTGTGGACGGGCAGCGGTGCCGTCCGGAGCCTCGACCGGCGAGAAGGAAGCAATCGAGCTCCGTGACGGTGACAAGAAGCGCTGGATGGGAAAAGGCGTCTCGAAGGCCGTGGCGAATATCAGCAAGCTGATTGCTCCCGAGCTCTTGGGGATGGATGCATTTAACCAAATCGACATTGATCAGACGATGATCGATCTGGACGGCACGAAAACCAAGGGCAAGCTGGGAGCCAACGCGATTCTCGGCGTATCGCTGGCTGTGGCGAAGGCGGCGGCGGCTGAAACAGGCCAGCCGCTTTACCGATATCTGGGCGGGACGAATGCGCGCGTGTTGCCGGTGCCGCTCATGAACATCATCAATGGCGGGGCCCATGCCGACAATCGGTTGGATTTGCAAGAGTTCATGATCATGCCGGTGGGGGCGCCGAGTTTCAGCGAGGCGTTCCGGATGGCGACCGAGGTATTTCATACCCTCAAGTCGCTGCTGAAGAAAAAAGGCTTGAACACAGCCGTTGGCGACGAGGGCGGATTTGCCCCGGATCTCCAATCGAATGAAGAGGCGCTCAGTCTGATCATGCAGGCCATCGAGGCGGCCGGTTACAAACCGGGGAGGGACATCGCTCTCGCATTGGATTGTGCTGCCAGCGAACTCTACGAGAAGGGGCGATACCTCCTTGAAGCTGAGAAAAATCCTGAGCGCTCTTCCGAGGAGATGGTCCTGTACTACGGAAAACTCGTCGATCGTTATCCGATTCTTTCCATCGAAGATGGGTTGAGCGAGTTGGATTGGAAGGGCTGGAAGATGATGACGGAGAAGTTGGGCAAGAAGGTTCAATTGGTTGGAGACGATATTTTCGTGACCAATGTGGAAATATTTGCCAAGGGGATCAAGGAAGGGATCGCGAACTCTATTCTGATCAAGCTCAACCAGATCGGCACGTTGACGGAAACGCTGGAGGCGATTGAGCTGGCGAAACGGTCAGGTTATACGGCGATCATCTCGCATCGATCGGGGGAAACTGAGGATACGACGATTGCGGACGTGGCGGTCGCGACCAATTGCGGGCTCATTAAGACCGGATCGCTGTCCCGAACGGACCGAGTCGCGAAGTACAATCAGTTGCTCAGGATCGAGGAAGAGCTGGGTTCCAACGCTGTCTATCGAGGTCGTGAGGCGGTGCCTGGTCGATAGTGAGGGTGAGTGTACGACGATGATTATTAAGCAGAACCGGGGACGACAATGGCTCGATTGGCAACGTCGTATGATGACGGGCGCGCATTATGTCGGAGGCGCCGCTTGCCTGCTGTTGCTGGTTGCCCTGGTGTTTGGCGACATGGGGCTGCCGCGCTATTTGTCCATGCGTGAGCATGCCCAGCAGTTGGATTCGGACCTTCAAGAATTACAGCGGACGGCCCGCACGCTTCGTGGAGAGATCGATCGTCTGGAGCACGATCCCGCGAAGATCGAACAGTTGGCGCGAGAGCAGCTCGGCTACGTTCGCAAAGGTGAAACCGTGTATCAATTGGTTCCATCACCATCACAGGAGCGGCCACGCCCGTAACACCATGAAGTTTGGCACAGTCGCGATCATTGGGCGACCGAACGTCGGTAAGTCGACCTTGCTGAATCAATTGCTTCAGCAGAAGGTGGCGATTGTCTCGGACAAGCCGCAAACGACGAGAACCAGAATTCTTGGGGTCGTGCATGCGCCGGGAGCGCAGATCGCGCTACTCGATACGCCTGGTTTGCACAAGCCGCAACATCTGCTGAATCGGCGCATGGTTCGCACGACGGTCGATACGCTGGAGGAGGCCGATATCTTGTATGTGTTGATGGACACGACAAGCGCGCCTGGCCCCGGCGATCTCCTGGTGATCGATCATGTGAAGGGGGCGATCAGGAAGCGTCCTCGTCCGGTGATCTTGGTGCTGAACAAGGTAGATCTGGTCAATAAGCTCAAGCTGCTCCCGGTGATGGAGAACTACGCTAGGTTATATGCATGGACTGACGTTGTGCCTGTGTCGGCTGAGACCGGCGATAATGTCGATCGATTGCTCTCCGTGACAGTGGCCCATCTGTCAGAAGGGGATGCGGCCTATGATGCAGAGACCGTCACCGATCAGTCTATGAGAACTCTGGCGTCCGAAATCGTTCGCGAGAAAATTCTGCATCAGACCTACGAAGAAGTGCCCTACTCCGTTGCCGTGGAAGTCGACGAATTTGTTGAGGAGGGGAAGCTGGCTCGTATCAGTGTCACGGTGCTGGTCGAGCGAGAGTCTCATAAAGCGATCTTGATCGGGAAACATGGAGAGCGGCTCAAGTCGGTCGGGACGGATGCGCGACGCGAGATGGAGCAAATCTTCGGGATGAAAGTGTTTCTGCAGGTGTGGGTGAAAGTGCGGGAGGCATGGCGAGAAGATGAGCATGCCCTCACCGAATTAGGTTACTAATAGGACCGAGATGTTGCCGACGGAACGTATGACAGAATCGAGCCCAGTAGATCCGCGCTCTCGTCCGGGGGATAAAGATCTCCTCCGCGACGCGTTGCGTGACCAGGCCGATCGGGGTCGGACCAAGTCCGACATCGTGCTGCTGTCGGTGCAACGGCTGTTGCGGCGTGGTGCGATCACCAATCTCGCGAAGATGCTGGGCCGAATGCACCAAGCCGACGTGGCCAAGGTCATTCTGCATCTGTCGTCGCCCAAAGAAAAGCGGGAAGTCTTCGAACTGGTGCGGGGCGAGTCGAAGCGCGGCCAAGTTCTGAGCGAACTCGATAGCGACAGTATCAATCAAGTACTGGCGGACCTCCTGCATTCGGATATCGCCTGGCTGATCAAAGATCTCGGTCCTGACGACGTGGCCTACATCCTCGGTGTGTTGCCGGAAGAGCGAGCCACGGAGATCCTTTCGCTCATGCGGACGGAGGACTCCACCGAAGTTGCCGACCTGCTGAAGTATCCGAAGGATACGGCCGGCGGCATCATGACGACGGAGTTCTTCGCGCTTCCGGAAGAGGCTACGGCGCAAGATGCCATCCGACGTCTCCAGCTGGCAACGGATGCGGAGATGGTGTTTTATATTTACGTGACCGACAAAGATGAGCATTTGGTCGGCGTGCTTTCGCTGCGACAGTTATTGACGGTTCCTCCCACGACGCCGCTGAAAAACATTGCCACGCGTGACGTGATCAGTGTGACGGTCGACATGGACCAGGAGGAAGTCGCCCGCCAGGTGGCGAGTTACAACTTGCTCGCGATCCCGGTCATCGACAAAGACAATACCTTGGTCGGCATTATTACGGTCGACGACGTCGTAGACGTGATCCGGGAAGAAGCGACCGAAGACATGCTGAAGATGGCCGGCGCGATCGAGGAGGACTCGGTCTCAAAGTCTTCCAGTGTTGCGTCTGCGAAACACCGGCTCCCGTGGCTCTTTACGAATCTGGTTGGCAGTCTGTTCTCGGGGGCGATCCTGTGGGAGTTCCGGTATACGATCCAGGAAGTGGTGGCTATCGTCAGTTTTATTCCGGTCATCGCCGCCATGGGTGGAAATGTCGGACTCCAGTCTTCGACCCTCATCATCCGTGGATTGGCAACCGGGCTGATTGCGCTGACGGATGTGCGCACCGTATTCATCAGAGAAATCAAGGTCGGCCTCTTGATGGGACTCGCGTGCGGTGTGATTCTGACGATCGTGGGCTGGATTTGGCATCAAGCATTTCTGGGTATGGTCGTCGGCGTATCGCTGATTATCGCGTTCATGGTTTCGACCAGTATGGCGACGTTTATGCCCATTCTGCTGAAGCGCATGGGAGTGGATCCTGCTGTGGCGGCCGGACCCTTTGTGACGACAGCGAATGACATCACGGGCATTACCATCTATCTCTCCCTGGCCACGATATTTATGGAACACCTCCGCTAATGGGACTGGCCATGCGGTCTTGCCGGCAGGCGGGTTTTTTACCTCAACGGACGCCATCCCTATGCCGCTGATCAAGACGGCGGCCATTACGCTGAATAGTCGGAAGTGGGGCGACGCGGATCGTATCGTCACGTTCTATACCAAGGAAATGGGGAAGGTTCGCGGGGTAGCGCGGGGGGCTCGCCGGATGAAGAGCCGGCTCGGCGCATCGCTTGAGCCGCTCACTATCTGCCATCTCAACCTATTCGAGAAATCCGGCGATTCACTCTTTCGAATTTCTCAAGTCGATCTCGTGGAGCCGTTCATGAGATTTCGAGAAGATCTGACGCTCATGACCGCTGCCGCCAGGATGGTCAATGTGGTCGGTGCCGTGACACCGGACGGGGATCCTGATCTGCCGCTTTTCGAGACGCTCGAGCAGGGGCTGCGCGCCTTAGTCACGAGCCAGGATCCGGCGTTGACCGCGTTGTTGTTTCAGATTCGTCTGCTGGGTCTTATCGGGTTTCGCCCTGAGACCGATCACTGTGCGGCTTGTGGCAAGGGCCGGTTGGTAGGAGAGCCTCAGTTCTCGCCTCTCTCAGGAGGCCTGGTTTGTGTGGCCTGTGCTGGGCGCCAGACCTTCCGCTGTTTGCCGCTCTCGCGAGGGAGTCTGGCCTTTCTGCATCAGGCCTTGCGGCTTTCGCCAATAATGGTCGATCGCTTGAGGGCCGCAGGGCAAGTCAGGTACGAGGTGGAGCGAGCAGTCGAAGGGTATGTTACAGTCGTGGCAGGGAGGCAACTGCCTCCCGTGAATTTCTTGGCGTATCCGTCATGAACATGAATCGTCGGTTCGTTGTGAAAGGGAGTTGCCTGGCATGACAGAGACCCTCTGTGAACCGAAAGACATGGCCTGGGTGGAGAAGGGCGTGTTGGGTATCGAATGGAGCGACGGGCACAAGGCTGTCTACCCCGTTCGGTATCTCCGCCAGCAATGTCCCTGTGCCGCCTGTGTCGATGAGTGGTCAGGCGTCCGGCGTTTGCAGCCGGACGATGTCCCCATCGTGATCATGTTGCAGGATGTGCAGCCGGTCGGACGGTATGCGCTGCAATTTACGTGGAGCGACGGCCACGACACAGGGATTTACTCCTATGCCCTCCTTCGGCGGCTTTGCCAATGCGATATCTGTCAGCCTGTGAAGCCGAGTGAGCCAAGGAGCCGGCGTCTGTTGTGAGAGATTGTACGGGTATCAACGAGACCAATTGTCGTACCCCGTTATTCCGGGACCTCAATGGCCTGAGACTCTCGAAATGGGTAATGGTAGTGCTGGTGGTCGCTCTTGGATCGGCACTTGGGTGCAGCGGGATGCCGTCGCTAGAAGAGCAAGAGCGCCATGTCAGAGATAATGAGTTAGTGCTCCATCAGTTGACCCCGCGTGCGTTTGTCGGGGCATGGGGGGCGCCGCCGTATCAGCATGCTGAGTTCATGCAATTCTTCGGTATGAAAGATGATTCGCTGATGCCACGGTCGAGGCTGGCGAGCGGAGAACCGCCACGAGGGTGGGAGGTTCATATCGAAGCAGGCGATGCCTTGTTTCTGGCTTATCCCGATCGCGGGTGGCTGGTGGTATTTTTTGAAGAACGGCTTGTCTATCGCGAAGCGTTGACGGCGGCTCAGCTCCATGCCTTGGGTCGTAGCTGGCAGCATGAAGAAAAATTTCGTTCCAGGATTGAAGTGCCAACTGCTCCATAATGTCTGTGTCTTGTAGGCCTTCCGTGACCAAGTATCCTTTGAATCTCCTCATGGTTTCTTCCGAGGCGGTTCCCTATGCCAAGACAGGCGGGCTTGCTGATGTCGCTGGCGCGTTGCCTCTTGAACTGGCAAAGCTTGGCCATGATGTCATCCTTCT
>SWDR01000013.1:0-20761 GCA_005116815.1 Nitrospira sp.
GTCGATCTCTCCACCACGTTCCTGCCAGGTACATGGCCGTCGAATGTGGCGGTGCGGCAAGGCGACATTCGTACGATACCGCTGGACGACGCGTCATTCGATCTCGTCCATGCCCGGTACGTACTCATCCATTTGCCTGACTTTCATGTGGCATTGTCGCGGATGCTCGCATCCCTCAAGCCGGGCGGATGGCTGATCTTGGAAGAGCCGGATTTTTCTGCCTCGCGTGGGGTGACGGGCGAGGTCAGACAGCTGGAGGCGGTGCAGAGAGTCAACCAGGCCAACAAGGAAATGTATGACGCATTGAGGCTGGACTATGCGTTGGGGCTCACGTTGCCCTCGCTCTTGCAGCAAAGAGGCGTGACCGGACTGGTGGTGGAGAATGGCGCGCCCCTCTCCTCAGGCGGGTCCGGTATGGCGACGATCATGAAGATGTCGGCGCGGAAATTACGCGAGAAATATTTGGCAGCCGGCGTCGTGACGGAAGAGGACCTCGATCTGTATTGCCGCTTCGCCGACGATCCTCAGGCCCGGGCGATCTACTATGCGACCGTGGCGGTGAGCGGTCGGAAGCCCTGGCAGGCAATACAAGGGCCTCCGGAGAATCGGATGAACGATGGTGAGTGGTGAGGCGTGGATTGTGCGAGCAGGGCACAGTGGTCGGGAGTCTTTTCTCGCCAGCACTGGGCCATGAAGACTCCCGACCGTTTCTGTGTTTCCGTCGTTAGTTCAACGGGGGAACCACCCCGGCAAACGTCAGCAGGTCGGTCATATGAAACTCGCCCGGCGTCGCAGAGGGCAATACGGGTGTCCACTGTGGTCTGGCGGACAGATAGGAGGTGTCATCGGCCTTCAAGAGACCGATAAATACTTCACCGACGATGCGGCTCCCCACCGGTCCTAAGCGAAGACCCTGTTCCATCAACTCCGCTTCTTTTAAAATATAGAACCAGAGAGGTGTGCTCCGTTCCATTCCAAAGGGCGTGAGCGCATTCAGTTGCGTCGGCGTTAACACCGGAAGTCCCATCCTTTGCGCAATCGCCTGACCGGACGGGATTCCGAAATTGACGTGGCGCATCAGATTGCGCGAGGCCAAGGACTGTACGCCGTCGGCCGGCAGGCCCGGAGCAGGTCCCCGTGAGCCAGGGAGCAACATGACGACAGTGGAGAGTTTGCCGTCGATTTGCTTATTGGGGCGGACGTTTCCGTCGCCAAAGTTAAAGAACGTTTGCCAATCCACAAACCGGCGAGGCGCACGTTTTGCACCACGCAGATCGCTTGGATCCGGATCGTTCGGGTCCTGGGCATCGTCGAAGAGAAACACGAAGAATGGATTGTGACCCATGTCGGGACGTCCGAAGTTGAGGCGGTAGCTGGGACGGATTTGTGAGTGGCCGAAGCGATAGGCCGCCACCGAAAACTCGATCGGCATCAGCGGATTATCTCGATCGAATCGATAGAAGCGGATTCCATGATTCAAGATGTCATCGACGCGCGCTTGTCCGATGGTCAACGGTAGAAAATCGTGCAGGATGATCCATTGATAGTGCCAGCGGACCTGGCGTCGAGCTTCCCTGAACAGTTTCTCGGCTGACTCTCCGGCGTTCGTTGGGTCGGCACGGAGCCGGTCTGTCACCGCATTGTGAAACCGGAGCATCGCCACATGGAGCTGCGAGAGGATCACGTTCTCGTCGTTGCGCCTGTCTCCCAGAAACGCTGAGAGGGTATTCGGATCGCGCGGGAGATCGAATCGGATCGCTCCGTTGCGCGAGAATTGCTCGGACCCGGGGATGGCCTCGACGCGCAACTTGATCACGCTGGAGCTGAGGTCATACAATTCCGGGGACCGTTCCGGCCCACCACCATAGACACTATCCAGATCGAACTTCGGCGTCCGAAAGTTGGTGGTCTTTTTAGGATTGGTTTTTTCGAGCAAGGGAGAGTTCGGATCGAAGGTAATATCGTGGTCGAGGAATTGGCCGAGGAACGTCATCCCGGCCGTCATATTGGGATTGTCGGGATTATTCGGACTGAACTGGGCAGGATTCGTAATCGACAACACCGGATCGCTGAGGATATCCAGGGCATCGATGAGGCCGCCTTTTTCTCCCAACTTCTTGGCCTGGTCACGTGCCGCATCGGTCGGCGGCGCAAAGGGAGGCAGCTCAGGAAACATCCGCGTAAAGGACATCTCTCGGTCTCTTCCCCGATCTCTTTCTCCATCGTCCGCCACAGCGATACCGAGGAGCACGGTAGAACAGAGCGCTCCTGCTAGCCCGGCGAATAGAAACGTCTGACGATATTGCGGCATCCTGGCCTCCTTCCCGTTGTTTCACTCGTGCGACGATCCTGGATGTGACCATTGTCTCCCAGGGATAAACGCGGTCAAAGACAGGTGAGAGCAAAAAGTAAACCACGGAGTATGTGCAAGGCTGATCGTCTACTTTTTGAGCGAAAAGCGTTGGGAAAAGTCCTCTTCGGAATAAGGGCTAATGAAGAACTGTATGCAAAGGTGTCCCCTGTTTGACAAAATCATACACATTAGTCTCACGGCCGTAATCCATCGCTTTGTGTCAGTGAATCAAGGGATGGACGCACCACGTCGTTCTGGTGGCTCCATGCGTGGCCATCACTGGACGATGCAATCTTGACAGGTTGATGTGTCAGGTCTAGCCTGATCCGCCAGGTATCGTTCGAGGATGTGCCGGAAGATTATCCACCGAGGAGGGCCAAGCATGAACCAGAAGAGACGCATCCACGATGCGATCGTGGGAATCGTCGTGACGGCTGGAGTCGCGCTGGGACATTATGATGTCAGCGCCCATTGGCTGATTCTGCCGGCGGTGATCGGTGTCACGCTGATTCAGAGCGGCCTCACAGGATTTTGCCCGGTCTACTTCCTGCTCGACCGTCTCCTTCCCTCCGAGGGCGCATCTGGCTCGTCCAGTTGCTGCGCCAAGTAAGCGAAGCGTCGCGTTGCCGTTGGCGCTGGCCTTTGGGGTGGCATCCGGAGCCGGTGCCACAGCCGGACTCTATGGCGCGATCTTCGTCGGACTCTTCGCCGCGCTGTTCGGCGGGACTCCGGCCCAGGTGTCCGGTCCCACCGGTCCGATGACCGTCGTCATGGCCGGACTCATTGCGCAATTCGGGCAGGAGCCGTCGCTGGCCTTCACCGCCGTCATCTTGGGGGGAGGCTTACAGATTCTCCTCGGCTTGAGCGGCGTCGGCCAATACATCACCCTGATGCCCTATCCCGTCATTTCCGGATTCATGAGCGGGATCGGAATGATCATCATCATTCTCCAGGCCGGTCCGCTCGTCGGCCATGCGGCTCAATCGGGGGGAGTCCTCCCCACGCTGGTCATGCTGCCGTCGTTTGTGGCCCACCCTATGATGGATGCGCTGGTGCTCGGCTTGGTGTCGTTGGCCTGTGTCTATGGCACACCGGAGCGGCTCGGGAAGATTGTCCCGCCTCCGCTGCTCGCATTGCTCGCAGGCACGATCCTGGGTGTTGTCGCCTTTCCAGGCGCGCCAGTCATCGGGCCGATTCCGACCAATTTCCCTCTACCGGTCCTTCCCAGTCTGCACCTCGATGCGGTCAAAGTGGTGATCGGCCAAGCCATCGTGCTGGCGGTCCTTGGCAGTATCGATAGCCTGCTCACCTCGCTGGTTTGCGACAACATGACCCGCACCCGCCACGATTCCAACCGCGAATTGATCGGGCAGGGGGTCGGCAACGCCGTGGCCGGTTTCTTCGGGGGATTGCCCGGCGCCGGCGCCACGATGCGCTCCGTCGTGAATATTCGCACCGGCGGGCGGACGCCCATCTCGGGATCGCTCCATGCGCTGATCCTGCTGGCGGTGCTCCTTGGACTCGGGCCCTTGGCAGAGCGGATTCCACTCGCCGTATTGGCCGGCATCCTTGTCAAAGTCGGCGTCGACATCATCGACTGGCGCTTCCTCAAACATGTCGTCCAAGCGCCACGCGCGGATGTGACGATCATGGTGGTGGTCTGCGGTATGACCGTCTTAGCGGACCTGATTATGGCCGTGGCGGTCGGCCTGGTGTTGGCCAGTGTGCTGTTTGTAAAACGGATGGCGGATCTTGAATTGATGAACCTCCGGGTGATCACTGACCGGACAGGGGAATCCTCGCTCACCGAAGAGGAAGCGGCCGTGCTCGGGCGCCACGAGGGCCAGATCATTCTCATTCATATCGACGGTCCGATGAGCTTTGGCTCGGCCAAGGATATGGTGCGTCGACTTGAAGGCGTCTCGCGGTGGAGCAGTTTCCGGGTCGTCGTGTTGGACTTGTCAGACGTCCCCGCCATCGATGGCACAGCGGCTCTGGCGGTGGAGGACATGATTCGGATGGCCCAGTCCTATCACCAGCATCTGGTGCTTGTAGGGATGCAGCCAGTCGTGACCAAGGTGCTGGCGGGGCTCGGTGTGTTGCAGTTGTTGCCGCCGGATCATCACCATGCCAGACGGCTCGATGCGCTCCGGCATGCGGCGCAACTGGCAGTGCTGACTTCCGAACAACCGCATTCCGCTTCCGGGCCGCGCTAGCACAATCATCGCGAGAATGTTGTCCTGAAATCCACAAATCGTTTCTCGATCGGTGGGACCTTGTGTACAGTGTGCCTCAGGAAGGTGAGGACACGTATGGGAAACGACAGTGCAGGCAAAGACAAGTTCATCAATTTTCGCGAGCATGCCAGGCTCCGCATCCCGGTCCCCTTTACCTGTTCAATCGCTCGAAAAGGTGTGACACGCTGGTTCAACAAGGACAGCCTTGGAATCGGTGTGGTCTACGACGTCTCGATGAAGGGAGCCCGCGTGTCGAGCGAAGCCTCCATCAAGCCTGGCGATCAGGTGATGGTGACCTTGCAGTTACCCAAACAGCTCGCACCGGTCGCCGTTGAGCGCGCCACGGTCCGGTGGGCAAAGGAACAGACATTCGGCTTGGAATTCATGCATCTGACGTTTACCGGTGCTTTGCAGCTCAAGAGATTCATCGCGCTTCACGCCATACCTTCCGTCTAGCCATTCTTCCAATCGGATTGGCTCGCTTACCCATTTCCCTCCTTTCGTGGTCACGAATCCTACGGTGAAGGAATTCCCGTGGAGTTGTAGGACGATGACTACAGCAGGAAGAACTCTGTGAAATCGATGGGATAGAGTGACTTCGCTCCCGAACGGTGCAGTCGCATCCCTTCGGAGGGATTGGCCTCTCCGGGCAGAAACAGAGGCGATACATCGAAAGGCCTCATAATCAGGCGGTCGGCGTTCTCGGCTGTGCGGTACGGTGTTTGCTCTCACTTCAAGACTTAGAGGACATCCACCCCGCTCAACAAGACTGGAGGCCTGAAGATGGCGACGCAGACTCTCGACGCAATGTGTTCTCTCCGTGCAGCGATCATCGCGCAAGAACAACATGTGGAAGATCTCGATCTCCAGCAGGCTTCAGCTGTGATGTCGGCGACGACGGCTCCTCCGGCTCCTCCGGCTCCTCCGGCTCGCCGTGGTGAGGCGCGCGTCGAGTATCGGGCGATGTGTACCTATGAGGTCCTCGAAGCCGATGATGACCAGTCCGTCGTGATTGAACAAGGAGAGGCCTTTGCCTTGAACCGGAGCACAGAGGGAATCCTGCTGGTCATGGGCAAGGCACCTCAGAATACACAATCGATCGAAGTCCATACCTCCCGTTTCGGATGGGGCAAGACGGTGAACGTGTTTGAGGTTCGATGGAGCAAACCCGTTCAGGTGGAGTCACTGGGATATCTGTATCTGGTTGGATGTCGCCGGACATTCGGCCCCTGTCACTACCTCGCGTTTTAACATTCTTTCACGACTGAGACTCACTCTCTCCTCACGAAATGCCCCTCTATGATGTCGGCCGCTTGCCCTTGCTGATCCAGCAGGGGTAAGATCGGCCATTCTCGCCAGTTACATCATCATAAGGAGGTGCCATGGACCGGACGCGCACCACTCCCAAGAAGCCACGAGTCTCTCTTGACCGCAGCATCGAGCGATTGCGCAAGCAACTCGCCGATTTCGCACCCTATCTGGGGAAAGGCATCCCGACACGCAGCCTGGATGAATTCGATCTGGAAACAGAGCGATTGATTGCCGATCTGCTGGGGGAGACCTCCGAGTCGTTGGAGGCCTACGAATATGCAGAGGTGGGCGAGGCCGCGGGATTGGTGAATATGACGGATGAGGCGCCGGAAGGCACTGGTATGGACAGCCTGAGGCAAAGCCTCTTGCAGCGGAGCCGGGTCTTAGAAACCTGTATCTCCGAGCTGGAGGCGCGCCGGTCCGACGAACCCAAGAAACACAAGACGGGTCGGCAAGTCCTCACCGGACCCCAGGTGGCTGAACACATGTCCTTCGAAATCAGAAATGTGTCGCACGATGCCAGCCTGCGCGACGCGGGGCAACTGATGCAGCAATGGAAGCTGGGCTCGCTCCTCGTGACGGATCGCCAGTCCTACGTGGGGTTCATCACCGATTCGATCCTGGCCCGCGAGGTGGTCGCCAAGGGGCTGGATCCTAATACGACGCTCGTCAAATCCTGTATGCGGAGTCCGCTGGTGGCGATCGACGGCGAGAAGTCGATTCTTGATGCGGTCCGGCTGATGAAGGACCAGGCCACGCGGCATCTGGCCGTCACCCAGGATGGAGCGATCATCGGCGTAGTTTCTGTGAGCAACATTCTTCGATACTATTCGGGAGTCGTGTAACGACAAGTCGTTCGTCGTTCGTAGAGTGCAGTTCATCTTGCGAGATGTCTTTCTTGTTCATGCCATCAGCGATCAGCCATTCGCTGTTATCAGAACGGGAGGTGCGACATGGGTCCAACCAAGGCAATTGTGAAAGAGAACAGGCTCTACGAGGTGGTCGGGGAGAAGCTGATCAAAGACGGGTTCGCCAACCGGCAGGAACTCGAAGACTATGTGAACCATCATTATCTGATGCTGCCGGTGGTCGATCATGCGGGTAAGCCATGGCTGCTTGATGGGAAGCCGATTTATTGTCTCCGTGGCTCGCAATACGAAACGGTGAATGATCAACGGGTTCAGCTCGCACGCTGCCCGGACTGCGGTGGCATGGGAATCAGGTCAGACGAATTTACAGTCGAGTCGGATTGCATCCGTTGCACGGCCTGCGGGCATGAGTTCGATGCGCGGTTGGAGATGATGGAGACGTAGGAGGGGGACTGCCTGGTCAGTGTCCTGTGCTCGCGCAACGCGCGGCCTCGGAAGGCCCTCGTTGGACGCGCGCATTCGAGGATCGACCAGGCCGCCTCCTGAGGGAAAAAGGAGAGAGCCGGGAAGGGCATTCATATTTTGGTGGACGCTTCCGCACACACATGGTTCAAGATTGATTCTCTCCTGGCCTAGCAGGAGCCTCTTCTCCGCAAACCAGTCGAATCCACCGAACACATCGCATACATTATGTCTGGGAATATGAGTCGCCACATGAAGAGGCGCGAGCCGGCCGGCTTCGCCTTCTTGGCCCTGTTGCTCTGTTCCCTCTGGCCCGTGATCATGAGCCTGGCCGAATCGGCGGAGCCTGCGGGCCTGGTGCGCATCGAGCAGAGCGACGTTCAGGGTCTGAAGCATACGCGATCGGAGGCCCTCCTCGACCTCCTTCCTCGTCCACTCCCCGCAGCCTATACAGAGGCGGAAATCCGAGAGTTCGAACGCCGCGTCCGCAATCTGAGTCTCTTCGACCGTGTCACGGTTGCGGTGCGAGACCAGACGCTGGCGGTCGAAGTTCAGGAGAAATTTACCCTCGCCCCGATCCTCAATTTCACGAGCGGCAGCAGTCCCCAAGATCTCAACGCCACCGGCGGTTTGGTCGAGTACAACATCGATGGGGGGGCGACGGCGCTGGGTGCCCTGTTCAACTACAGCCAGCGAGGCGCGAACGTCGAGGTCTGGCTTTCACAACATGCCTACAGTCCCACTCGCTGGGCGAAGGAAATCAAAGGCGCCTATAACAATAATGGTATTCGCTTCGCTGAGTCGTCGACGACCTGGGATCGCCGCCGGATGGGGGGTGAGTTCGAACTCAAGGCGCCCTTTTGGTATGGCTCACCACTCCGATTCGAATTCGTGGCGAAAGTCTATCGCGAAGAGATTCAAGAGGCGAAAGGCGCTCATCCACCCAATGGAACCTATATCGGGCTGATTCCGGAGGTGACCTGGGATCGGTACCATTGGCATGATCTCGTGCCGAAGGGCTATCGGCTGTCGCTTGAGCTGCGCCCCGGCTATTTTCTGGGGCCTAATCAGAATCGCCACGAAGGCCGCATCAAGTATCTGCAGGGCATTCCCCTCGGCGATATGACCGTCTTGATGATCAATGCCACGGCGGAAGCCGTGAACGCGGGGAATGCCAACCATAGTCTGCTTCTGGGGAGTCAAGTCGGTATCCGCGGGCTGTCGGACAATCTCCTCCGCAACCATGCGCAGACCTACGCCAACGTCGAGTTTCGCCATGCCTTCCAGCTCGCGCCTCGCTGGGCGCTGCAAGTCGTCGGGTTCTCAGACTTCGGCGCGTATCAGACCTTCACGGAAGACGGGAAGGTGAAGAGTTGGCGCGGCGCGGTGAACGCCGGCGGGGGCGCTCGTCTCATCCCGACCTTTCTCTCCAACACGTTGCTGCGAGTGGATTACGCCCGCCTGATGGAGCCGATCCCCAACACCCTGGTTCAAGTGGGAATCACACAGTATTTTTAGCTTGGTCTCCAAGTTGAACGGATCGCTTGTCACCAGTATGCCGAGATCTTAAGAGTTCAGGACCTTCGGTACGTCCTCGTGCGGGACCGGCTTCCCGGTCCCGCAGCTCTTTCCCTGCCGAGCTACGCGGCGATTCGATAGACCCACCGGCCATTGTTGCGGTTCATCTCTGCTATTGCGCGTCGTTCCCTGATCGTCGCGGCCATCGTGAGTCCTGCGAAAAAGATCGCCACTAAGCCGAGTGTGGCTGCAGCCAGAACCGCGACCGGGATGTGCGGCAACGAGGCCTGGTCCTGGGAGGCGACGACCGTGGGCGCCGGCGTGGGTTCGACAATCGCAAGCTGCGTGAGCCGGTCCGTCAAGGCACTGGTGCGAACGGCTGCGACGATCAAACTGGCCAGTTGATATTCATTCTGCGCCCAGCGTTCTTCCAACGTCGCCTGCAGATGGGTGACCCGCAGAATCGCTCGGCCCAGTTGTTCCTGGATCGACAGGCTCAGGCCTCGATAGTCCTGCGCGGCCGCCACGATTCTGTGCCCGAGCGTCGCTTGCCAGGTCGAGGTGAACTCCCGGTCCAGCAACTCCCCTCTGGCTTTGGCCGTCCGGATCATACGGTCGTTGTATTGTGAAAGGTATTGATTCGCGGACAGCATCTCGCTGCGAACGCCGCGCTTCGTGAAGTTGACGATCTCGCGCCCCATGACGGTTTGGACGCGGGCGGCATGGCGATCGGGAACGGTGGCGGCATCGCGCAGGATCGAGCCGAAGGGCCCGCCTGGGATGGATTGCAGAGACTGCGCAGCCATGGTCGCCTTGTTCCATTCGGCAACGGCTTCCGTCATGCCCTGGTTGCTGTGGCGCGCCAGGATCGCGCGCTCGACGATGGCCTGGCCAAGAGCCGGCTGGAGCATGGCCATTCCAGCCGCAAGTCCTGTCGGTTGATCAAGGGGAGCATAGGCAACCGGCGCAGTCTGGAAGGTGCCGGATACCGCGACAAAAAGCAGGAGTGCGCCGAAGACGATGGCGCAGAGGCCCACTCCCACGATGACATCGATGGTGGTGTATTTGTGCGACATAACAACCTCCTTGTTATCTCGAGCCATTCGGGGAGCGGTCAACTTCCGCAGGCCGTCCGGCTCGAATGACGTATGACCGAGTGAGGCGATTCGCGGGAAACGTGATGGGCACAGTCAGCTGAATGATTGGTCGAGAGGAGGGGGCGATGTGAGCGATGGTCCGAGTGCGCGCAACAGTCTCGTTGTGCGGGAACCGGGCTCTGTCGTTGGAAGGTATGAGATCGCGATGGAGGGTATACCCAGCAGGCCCGCACCGGTGGATCTGTGTTCCACGGAGGACCATGATGCATGCCTCACACACCGAGGCGATTCGACGAACTACATTCACTCTACGCCCCGGTCATAGACCGGTCAAGAGCTGATGGCGCCGGCAAGGCTGTTGATTCTTCTCTGCGTCAGAAGTAGCTTAGGGCCGCGATAGAGTGCGAGCGGTCGTCCGTGGTTGAGAAAGGGACTGAGATGCAGATGCGTAGATGGTCAGGGCTGATGATGGCAGCGGTGCTTGGCTTGCTTGAGGGCTGCGCCGGGCAGGGTCCGTTCGCGACCTATGTGGACTCCAGCAAAGATTGTGCGGAGATGCTCGTGCAACGGGATATGCAGAACGTTGCGACGATACGAGAGCGGCGATTCCTCGGAAAAGTTCCGGATACCACGGCGCGTTGCCTTGGCGGAGCCCATGCCGAGCGTCTCCGTGAAGGGCCCTGGCTGGATTGGCCGAACTATTGGTCTGCCGGCGATATCACCTCACGAGCCCCTGCGCGCCTATTCGCCCATACCAAGGTCCTGGGTCCCAACGCCCATGGGATCAACGGCGCGCTCTACGATCTAGAAGTGCAACGGATCGAACTCATCAAATTCAATCTCTTCGACAATAACAACACCTACGAGGCCTACGTCACAGGCCGTGACAGCGAAGCCGGGCCGGTGCTCAAGACCTGGCCGGAGCTACGATTGCCGCAGCGCCATCCCGATTACCAGGCTGTCGGCGGTGACCGAACACAAGTGTGCCGGGGAGAGCTGATTCGCTTCCGTAACCTGCGCGGCATCTGCAACGATATCCGCAATCCCTTGATGGGGTCGACGCAGCAACTGTTCGCTCGGAACGTGCCGTTTGATGCGACGTTTCCCGATGTCGGTCTGACCGACATCGCCAGGAATCGCCATGGGGATCGTGTGGGGCTCTTGAAGCCGGACCCCCAGGTCATCAGCCGGACACTCTTCACGCGCCAGCAATCGCAGCCCGATCGATGCCGCGAGGGCCATGGGTTGGCGGGTAGCGCGAAGGAAGCCGAGTGTGAGTACAAGCAGGCGCCCTTCTTCAATGTGCTGGCTGCCTTCTGGATCCAGTTCATGACCCACGATTGGTTTGCCCATGTGGAAGAGGGCCACAATCGGCCCGACTGGATGCCGGTCGGCTGTGCCACCCACTTGGTCAAGAACGTCGAGCAGCAACTGACCGGTGACGAAATCACGCAGTTGGGCTGCCGGCCCGACGATAAGATCGATGCGGCCCTGATCGCCGACAGTACAGAGCCTCGGTCATTTACACAGGGCGGCAAGACCTATCTCACGCGGGCGCCGAAGACCACCGCCAATCACGTCACCGCCTGGTGGGACGCTTCGCAGCTCTATGGATACGACGAGCGCTCAGGCCAGCGTGTGAAGCGCGACCCTAACGACCGGGCCAAATTGCTTCTGTTACCAACCGCAGCTGGAGCAGACGCTCAGCCCGGCTATCTGCCAGTCTTTGAATCGGGCGACCCGATCAATCCGGAATGGTCCGGCCAGGAGGCCACGGCCTTCCCCGACAACTGGTCTATCGGGCTGAGCTTCTACCATAATGTCTTTGCCCGTGAGCACAACGCGTTCGTCGATGCCTTCCGCAAGCAGACCGCGCTCACGCCAGATGCGGACAGCGGCTTGCGACATCCCGCCGAGCCGGACCGCGTCATCCGCTACAGAGACGTCACGCCGACCGAGTTGTTCGAAGTGGCCCGGCTGGTGATTGCGGCGGAGATTGCCAAGATCCACACCATCGAATGGACCACGCAGCTGCTCTACAACGAGCCGATGAATCGGGGCATGCATGCCAACTGGAGCGGGATCTTTGAGAAGCAGGAGTTGGTGGCGGATGCGCTGCAGGAAGTCGTGCGCCGCCTCGGCGATTCGGAGGATGCCAGGAAGGCGAACAGTCTCTACGCGGCGCTGGCAGCCGGGCCCGGCATCTTCGGCCTGGGCAACCGGGTCTATGAGGGCCTGCCGCTCGTAGGCCGGCCTGACAGGTTGCGATGGTCTCTTCGGCTTGGAGAATCCTCTGCTCCATCTTCGCCCATTCCTTTTGTTCCCGATAGGACAGGCCAGTCTTTTTGGCTTTCGGCGCCGCGTCAGATTCGGCGCGGGATGTTTTGGATGGCCGTGACGTCGCCGTGCGGCTCTGCTCTTCCCTCAGGCGCTCTTGTGCCGCTTCCCATTGCGCATAGTCGGCAAACCATTCGGTCTGGCCTGTGCCGTCCAGTGCGAGCAGCATGGTGGAGACGCGGTCTAAGAGCCATCGGTCGTGTGTCACCAGCATCAAGGCGCCTGGAAATTCCACCAGACTGTCTTCCAGCACATCCAGCGTCGGAATATCCAAGTCGTTCGTCGGCTCGTCGAGGATCAAGAGGTCGGCTGGCTGGAGCATCAGCCTGGCGATGAGCAGCCGCGCCTGTTCGCCGCCGGAGAGGCGGGAGACCGGGAGATCCAACTGTTCCGCCCGGAACAGAAATCGTTTCGCCCAGGAGACGAGATGCACCTCGCGGTCTTGATAGACCACCGAGTCGCCATGCGGGGCGAGGGCTCGCCGGAGCGAAGAGGCCTGGTCCAGCGATTCGCGGTGTTGTTCAAACGTGACGACGCGCAGTTTGTCCGCGCGGGTGACGGTGCCTGCATCCGGTTTCATGGTGCCAGCCACCAGCTTCAGCAGCGTGCTCTTTCCGCTTCCGTTCGGTCCCAGCAATCCGATCCGCTGGCCCGGTCCGAGCAGCAGGTCGAGATTCGTAACGATGGGCCGCCCACCGAGCGATTTGCAGAGTTGTGTGGCTTCGACCAACTGTTTCGACCTGCGTCCCGATGAGGTGAAGTTGATGCCGGCCGTGCCCTGGTCTTTCCGGGCGTCGGCGCTGTTCAGTTCTTCGATCAAACGACCGGCTGAGTCGATGCGCGATTTGGCTTTCGTCGTGCGGGCTTTCGGGCCGCGGCGGAGCCACTCCACTTCGCGCCGGACTCGATTGGCCAATGACGCTTCATAGTTGGCTTGTGCGTGGAGCGCGGCATCCCGCTGTTCCAGAAAGTCGCTGTAGTTGCCTTTGGCCTCGAACGCGCCGTTGGGGTAGCTGCGATTGATTTCGATCATCCGCGACGTCACGGCTTCCAGGAAGCGCCGATCGTGGCTGACCACGAGAAAGGCTCGGGCTTCGGCCCGTAACAAGCGCTCCAGCCAGAGGATCCCTTCGACGTCGAGGTGGTTGGTCGGTTCGTCCATCAGGAGCACATCGGGCTCCAGCATCAGCGAGCGGACGATGGCGAGGCGTTTCTTCCAGCCTCCTGAGAGCGAGGAGGTGGTCTGGTCGGCTGAGGGAAACTCTCCCAGACTGAGGGCCGCGGACGTACGGCCGCTATGTTCATGGGGGTCCAGACCTTCGTCGATCAGGACCTGCGCGAGCACTTCTTCGATCGTATGGGTTCCGTCAAATAACGGTTCTTGCGGCACGTAGCCGATGCGGAGTTGCCGGCGCATCGATCTGGTGCCCTCATCCGGCTCTTCGAGTCCTGCCATGATCTTGAGCAAGGTGGATTTGCCGGAGCCGTTGGGCCCGACCAACCCGACATGATCGCCTTCGGCTAGCCCGACCGAGAGATCGGAGAACAGCGGTTTCACGCCGTAGGTTTTGCTGATGGAGCCGGGGGGCTCACCTGATCGAGAAATCGATCGACTTCAATCCGTTTCTGTTCGAGATAGTCCTTAATGTTCATGGGGATAAGGTACGAGTTGTGATGACTGTCGTGAACCGGCGCGGAGAGTACCAAACAGGTTGGAGGCTGTCAAACAGAGGAGGGGATGGAGGCTGATGATCTTCTGTGCTCGCGCAACGCGCGGCCTCAGAAGGCCCTCGTTGGACGCGCGCAGTGGAAGATCAATCAGCCCCCATCCCTGAAGAGGTAACGAGCGAGCTTGGACGGATCATGTGTAATCGAGGATTGACCAGGCTGACATTGAAAGGGAATAGGGGATTGAGAGGCTGCAGGCGGTGAAGGCTGCGAGGTCAAGCGGGAGAATGTCCCGCTCGACCTCGTGAGGACTGCAGTGCGGAACTACTTGGCTGCGACGATTTCGAGGAGTTCAACTTCGAAAATGAGTGTCGAACCTGGCTTGATCGTGGGGGGCGCGCCTTT
Organism: Nitrospira sp.; assembly: GCA_005116815.1. GTDB lineage: Bacteria > Nitrospirota > Nitrospiria > Nitrospirales > Nitrospiraceae > Palsa-1315. The sequence goes on from SWDR01000013.1 coordinate 14,258, forward strand.
GTCGCCGTAGGCGAGAGCCGACGGGCAGGTCAGCTTGCTCTTGCCGCCGACTTTCATCATTTGTACGCCTTCCGTCCAGCACTTGATGACTTGGTTCAGTCCGAACGTGGCCGGCTCGCCCCGCTTGACGGAACTATCGAAGACCGTCCCGTCGGTTAACGTGCCATGGTAGTGCACCTTGACCGTATCCGTGGCTTTCGGGCTTGCGCCTTTGCCTTCCTTGATGGTCAGGAGGATTGCGCCGGATTCGGTCTTCTTGGCGCCGGATTCTGCGGCGGCTTTCGTGAGGAACGAAGCTCCCGCTTTCTTTTCCGCCTCTGCGACGACCGACGCGCGGGCCTGCTGCAGTTGTTGAATCTTCGGGCCGAATGTCTGGAGCTCGACTTTGGGGGTCTTTTTGAAGACGCCGTCGGTGATGCCGGACTTCACGAGATCAAGCTCAGACTCGGTCAGATTGAATGCGCCTAACGATTGGCTGATAGCCAGTCCAAGGGCATAGAGGGTTTTTTGTTCATCGTTCGTGGGTTCCGGGGTTGCTGCGAATGCCGCACTGGTTCCCAGGCTAAGTAAGGCGACCAAACAGGAGACAACGAAGCGCATGAGCGATCCTTTCTTTGTATGTGACGGCGACGGACCTGATATCGCAAGTCCCGAAGTTTTGTAGAGTATGCGATGTTGAGGCGTGGCTCAAGACAATTATGCCTAACAGGGTGCTGAAAAAATTCGCCAGCTTCGTTCTCGGCTCATCGAAAGCCTCAACGTACCCTCACGGGTACGCCTCCGGTTTCGACTCGCCTGCGGCCTTGCTGGGCGAACTTTTTGAGCACCCTTCGCGTCCTAATAGCGTGCATATCCTGCGATACGATAGGGGAGAGGATCGGCGTCAGTGGGTCCGTTACCAGCGATGGCCCCGGTGATGTCCATAGTAACGGGGGCCGAAGATGTAGGGAGGGTAATAGTAGGGTTGCCCGTAGATCCAGGGGCGCCCTAAATAGAGGCCGAGTCCCACAGGCGGATAGGTATAGAGGGGAGGGGCCACCTGCACGATGGTGGGTGGTTGGGCCAGTGGCTGTTGTACTGCTGCGCCGGCGGCGGCTTGGCGATCCATTTGGGACTTGAGTTGATTGACGGTGTCTTGCTGGGCTTGCACGCGGGCTTGAAGCGCGGCGATCTGGTCGCGCTGGGATTCGACGAAGGCCGCCAAACAACGGGTGTGGGCGTCGCCGGTATAGTTTGAACATTCCCACGGTGTCTGCGACTCGCCCGCCTGGGTCGGCAGCGAAGCCAACAGCATGCCGATTCCCATGACACCGCCGAGAAGCCATGGCCAAGGCCGGCTTGTTGTTCTCTCAGGGATTTGACGGATTGCGTGATCGTTCATGGCGCCCTCCTGGTAGCAACTCACTTCAGCCTAACATGCGTGTGCCTGCTGTGCCACTCCTCCATTGCACCCTTGTCGAGGCCTCGCTAGAATCTGCCCACAAGGATGCCCAAGCCGTTCCTATGATTCTTGGATTCGTTATTCTCTATCTCCTTCTGTCGGTCGGGATCGGGCTGGTTGCAGCCAGACGGGTCCATACCACGAAGGATTTCGCAGTCGCCGGCCGGAGCCTCCCGCTGCCGATTGTGACGGCGACGGTCTTTGCGACGTGGTTCGGCGCAGAAGCGGTGCTCGGGATTTCTGCCACATTCGTGAAAGAGGGATTGCGTGGCGTCGTCGCCGATCCATTCGGGTCGAGCATGTGCCTGATCCTCGCCGGACTCTTCTTCGCTCCTCGTCTCTACCGACTCAATCTACTGACCGTTGGCGATTACTATCGGGTTCGCTATGACCGCAGCATTGAAGTCCTCTGCACCCTCTGCGTCGTCGCGTCGTACCTGGGCTGGGTCGCGGCCCAATTCAAAGTATTGGGCTTGGTCCTCAACGTCGTGACCGACGGCGGAATCAGTCAGTCGGTCGGCATCGTGATCGGCGCGGCAATCGTCTTGACCTACACGGTATTCGGCGGGATGTTTTCCGTGGCGATCCTGGATTTTGTCCAAATCTCCGTGATCATGGGGGGGCTGCTCTATATCGCGTCTGTCGTGAGCAGCTTGGCGGGAGGAGTGGGCGCGGTCATCGACCATGCAGCGGCTGCGGGAAAATTAGACCTCTTTCCCCCGGCGACGCTCTCGGCCTGGATCCCGTTCATCGGCGCCTGGATGACGATGATGTTGGGATCGATTCCCCAACAAGACGTCTTCCAACGTATCACCTCTGCGAAGGATGAACGGACGGCCATACGGGGATCGCTGCTGGGCGGCACGCTCTACTTCCTCTTCTGTTTTGTCCCGATGTTTCTGGCCTATGCGGCGACAATGGTGGACCCTGTGAAGTTCGGTCTGCTGTTGGAGCAGGATTCCCAATTGGTTCTGCCGACGCTGATTTTGCAGCACACGCCGATGGTGGCTCAGATTCTGTTCTTCGGCGCCGTTCTCTCGGCGGTCATGAGTTGTTCGAGCGCCACGTTGCTGGCGCCGTCGGTGGCCTTGAGCGAGAACGTCATCAAGCCAATGTTGTCGCCATTGAACGATTCAGCGTTTCTTCGATTGATGCGTGTGGTCTTGGTGGGGTTTGCCGTGACGGTCTTGGCGATTGCCCTCTGGTCGGACGCCAGCATCTACAAGATGGTGGTGAATACCTATAAGGTGACGCTGGTGGCGGCGTTCATCCCTCTGTTCGCGGGGCTCTATTGGAAACGAGCGACGACTCAGGGCGCACGCTGGGCCATTGTGGCTGGTCTCACGAGCTGGCTGGCACTCGAAGGCTTCGGTTCGCCGACTGCCATCTGGCCGCCGCAGCTTGTTGGCTTTCTGATTGCGGGGGCCGGCATGATCGCCGGATCGTTATGGCCGTCGCAGGCGACTGGAGTGCGGTAAGCAGATTGGGCCTTCGTTACTGCTCACGCGCTGTGTTGACGTCTCTCCTTGAAGGTGTAATACAGCGGGGCACGGCGAGCAAAGCCAAAGTGATTGGATTCCAAGGCGCGGTGGCTGGGAAAACCGGCACCACCGACGGGTATCGCGACGCCTGGTTCGTGGGCTATACGTCCGATGTGGTGATCGGGGTCTGGGTGGGATTCGACGATGAACGGCCGCTGCGTCTCACGGGATCGCAGGCGGCGTTGCCGATCTGGATGGAGCTTGCACAGCGGGTGATCCCGCCGAATGTTCCAACCTTCGTGATGCCCGCCGGTGTCGTGGCCCGCACCATCGATCCGAAGACCGGGCAGTTGGCCACGTCTCAGTGCCCTGAGCAGGTGCCGGAGGTATTCATCGAGGGCACGGAGCCCAGTGTCTATTGTGAAGTGCATGGAGGCGGAATCTGGGATCGCCTCCGGCATACTTTTGGATTCTCCTAGGCCGGGCTGAGACGAATGGTGTAAGCTTGCCAAGAATGATGGAGTCTCAAGGGGGAATGACGTATGAAAAGTAGTGGCTTTGCCGGAGATGACAACATTACCCTGTTGGCCAAAGGAGTCTTGCTGAAGGGCGAGATCCATGTCGATGGGACGGTGCGGATCGATGGCCGGCTCGACGGTGTGATTCAGACCAAGGGGCAAGTCATCATCGGCGAAGACGGACTCGTGCAGGGCATGATCACGGCCGGCACGGTGATCAGCAGCGGTCGCATCAAGGCCAAGGTGACGGCGATGGACCGCGTGCAGTTGCTGAAGACGGCGACACTCATCGGAGAAGTCCATACGCCGTTGTTCATCATGGAAGAAGGCGCCAAGATGCAAGGGATCACGGATATGGGAGTGACCTCCTGGCCTGAGGAGCAGCCGAAGTTGCCAGGCAGCGTCCGGGATCTCTCCGCACACCGGGCCAAGCAGGTTGTGGTGCTCGATAAAGATTCCCGAGGCGAAGCGCTTCGGTAGGTCTGCCGGTTCTCTCCTGTTCGTAGCCAACCCATGACGAAGCCGCAGCTCTTCACCGCCGTATTTTTTGCATTCTTCTCACTGCTCCTCTATCAGATTGCCCTGATGTTTCAGCCGTTTCTCCTCCCCGTGTTGTGGGCGGTGATTCTCGCGCACATGACCTTTCCACTTCACGTGCGGTTGACCGCCCGCTTGGGCGGGCGCGATGCCCTGTCAGCCTGGTGCTTGACCCTGGGCGTCTTGGCCATGGTGGTCGTGCCAATGCTGCTGATGGCCATGATGCTGGTGCGAGAAGCGGTCGGGGCAGAGCTGGCGGTGCAGACTTGGATCGAAGCCGGTGGGATCCAGCGCTTGCCGGAGCAGCTCTCGACGCTGCCGGTGATCGGAGGCACCCTCCACGGGCTGATCGGACGCTATGTTCTGCAGCCGGACGCATTAGAGTCGTTGATTCGGTCGAGTGCGCAAGTGGTCTCCAAGTTTTTTATCGATCAATTAAGCGACCTGCTCAAAAACGCCTTTGTGCTGCTCAGTAATTTTCTCATCATCCTGTTTACGCTCTGGTTTCTGTATAAAGATGGCCGCGGCTGGCTCCAGTTTCTCTATGAGCTCGTTCCGCTCGGGGAGGCGCAAAAACAGAAGATTTTTGCGCGCATGGATATCACGATTCGCGCCGTCGTGAAGGGCGTACTCCTGACGGCCATCGCTCAGGGTCTGTTGGCTGGTGTCGCCTATGCCGTGCTAGGCGCTCCTTTTGCGGTGGTACTCACCGCGCTCACGATCCTTCTCGCGCCGCTACCGTTCGGTGGCACGGCCTTCATCTGGGGTCCTGTCGTGATGTATTTTCTCGCGGTCGGGTCGATGGGGAAGGCGTTGGTAATGTTGATCTGGGGCATTGCCGTGGTGTCGACCGTCGATCAGTTTCTGAGGCCTTGGCTCATCGGACAGGACGTTCAGATGCCGGTGCTGTTTCTCGTCTTGAGCATTCTCGGGGGACTCGCGCTCTATGGCCTGATTGGGCTGTTCGTGGGGCCGATCCTCATGAGCATTCTGATGACGGTGATTGCCATCTACCGCGAGGATTACCACGGCGGTGAAACCGCTTCTCCAGTTGATCCGGGTTTACCCTCCTAGCAGGCTGTTGATAAAGGCTGCCAGCCGGGAAACGCTGAACAATGAGTGATGAACTGTGAGCGAAAAACGATGCTCACTTCAGCGTTCATCGTTCAGAGCTCAGCGTTCAGTCGCTCTCTCCTTGCGGCCTTGCTGGACAGCCTTTCTGAACAGCCTGAAATGATCTGTTATCGCATCAATGGCACATGTATCTCGTGAAGGGTTGTTCGTCTCGCGGTTCGGACGTTTCACGTTTCACGAGCAACGAGGGCTGCCGGTATTCTCGGCAGCCCTATTCCAGCGGAATCGTGATGGCGATCCCGCCCATGACATCGTTGAGCTTAAAGTCCCGTTTCGTACTGAGCCGATGGCTGTTGTGACAGCTCACACAGGCCGGTGAGATGGCAACGTCGGGATAGATGGCCTGAAAAAACTGTTTACGCCCGCTGGTGACGATTCCCGTGACTGGCTGGTCGGGATTCTTTCTGAGAGCTTCCAGCGCGCTTCGCTCCAGGTCGCTGGCGGGGGCATTGCGGCGGTAAATAGGCCAGAGACCGATCAGCCGATACCGGATCCCGCTTCCTCCCTCCGCTGCCAGCTTGCCAGATTGCTGGAGAAATTGGGCCGGCAGCATAAGCGCGTTCTCCTGCTCCCAATGTTCAGACGCCGTGGTCACGCCTTTTTCTTGAAGCCGATTGACGATCTCCGTCGTGTAGACCGTGCGATCGGCTTTGATGACGGCGTAGAGATAGGCCGCCACTTTTTCAGGCGGGATGCCGGGCGATCCCGGGCGTTCCTTGGCAGAGAAGGCAGAGGGGCCCCACCACCCAGCGATTAGGACGGCGATGGCTGCGGCGCAGAGCGAGACATGGATTCGGTGCATGGGGCCTCCTGTGGGGGTGGCGAAAGCGGGATCACCGGGAGGGTGACGATGCACGAGGCGCCGTGTCCCTCCTGGCTCTCAATCCTGATGTCCCCTCCAAATTTCTTGATGATACGGCGCGCGACGGTCAGGCCAAGCCCGGATCCGTCGCCTTGCCCCTTGGTCGTAAAGAACGGATCGAAAATTTTCGACAGATGTTGTTTCGGAATGCCCGGGCCTGAATCGACAATCGTGGTCACAACGGATGTATCTTTCAGCTCTGTCGTGAGGCGCAAGGAGCCATGGCCCTTCATCGCCTGGATGGCATTCATCAAGAGATTCGTGAAGGCCTGTCTCAGTTGGTCGGGGAGGGCGAGCACCGTGGTATCGCCTGCGTAGGTTTTCTCGATCGTGAGCCCTGATACGTCCATGCTGCCGGTGAGTGTCGCGATGGCCTGATCGAGCTCTCGTTCGAGGTGGACCGGTTGCCGTTGGTCCGATGTTTCACGGGTAGTGACGCCGGTGAAGTCTCGAATAATCGCCGCCATTCGACGGCCATGCTGGACGATATCTCGGGCATAGGATCTGACACGTTCGAGGCTGGCTTCGTCT
>SWDR01000013.1:20861-55338 GCA_005116815.1 Nitrospira sp.
CTTCTAATTGGTGATGCATGCGATTGAATTCGTCGGCCAGATCCTGAATTTCATCGCCGGTCCGAATGTCGATGGGCTCCAGCAGCTCACCACGTCCGATCAATTGTGCAGCGGCCTGTAATCGGCGCACGGGTGTGACGATTCGATTGGCCGCCAGGTAGCCGAGCGATGCCATCAATCCGACAGAGACGAGACTGAAGACGGCCATCCAGGTGAGCAAGTGACGGATCGGGGCAAAGAGTTCGTCGGAGGCTTGCCACACGAAGCTGTGCCAGGAGCCTTTACTCAGATCGCCGTTGGTGGCTCGGCTGGTTTCCGGCACCGGGGCGTATCCAATAATCGAGCGGGATTGTCCGCCATGGCCATCGCTCGGAGCACTGACCCAGCCAGGCTGAAGGGGCGTGACGAGGGGAATGAGCTGTGCGTCGGAGAGCGAGACGCCGGTCGGCAGGATGGGACAGCTGATGACGATGCCGCGATGGTCGATCAGCATCACATGTCCGGTTTTGCCGAAACGAATCGGCGCGATGGAGGGCGAGAAAAAGTCCTTGGCGTCGATCACGCGATGGATCACTCCGATCGCCCCATACCGGATGCGGTCCATGATGGGAAGCGAGATGGTGATGACATAGGTCTGGGCTCGTTCGTCGAAGTGCACATCCTCAATGAAGAGTTGCCCGACCCCGTGATGGAAGGCGCCGTTCCACCAGGCCGTGTCTTTGTTGGCAAAAGGAGGGATCGTGGTCAACGCGGTGACCAGGTTGCCCTCCATGTCGGTGACATACAACATCTTGGTGGCGGATCGGACCACTTGCGGGATCAGTTGATCGGCTTCACTCTTGGCTCCCGAGAAGTATTCCTGAAGGAGGCCGGCCATAGTGCTTCCCGTGATGGCCTGGACGGCCAGGGGATCTTTTGACTCCCAGCCCTCCTTGCGCTTCTCCACCATGCGGCGGCGTTCATCATCGGTCATGTCCATGAGGGCATCGCGGCGTTGCTCCAGTTCACGGATAATCAACGGGTCAGCCGCAATCCGTGACGTCCGTGCTACTTCGTCCGATACCAACAGATCGATTTTCCTGGCCGACTCCTCAGCCAGGGCCTTGAAGCTTTCGCCGTTGACCGTCTGGATTTCGCGCGAGCCCTGCCAAAAGGCGAGGCCGAGGCCGACCATGAGGGGAACGACCCCCACCAGCAACATGGAGAGAATCAGTTTGTGTTGGAGTCCCCATCTCGAGTCGGTGCGAGCTGGGGGGGCCGCGGGAGTCATCATGGACTTCCCTCCCCGGCCGGTTGGGCATGGGGGAAGGTCAAGGTAAAGGTGCTCCCCTGATCGACCTTGCTCTCGACCGTGATCTGGCCATGCATTTTGCTGACGATGGTGTTGACATTATAGAGGCCCAGGCCCGTGCCTTTACCCGGGGCCTTCGTCGTGAAAAACGGCTCGAAGATCTCGGGGATTTTCTCCGGGGCGATGCCACAGCCTGTATCGGAGATTCGGATATCGACCTGTCCGCCGAGGACTCTGGTCTCGAGCGTCAATGTGCCGCCCGCTTGTTCCATCGCATGAACCGCATTCGTGATCAGGTTGACGAAGACATGGAGGAGCTCATCCGGGTTCCCTTTGACTGCGGCGCCGGGCTGGTATTGTTTGAGCATCTCGATGTCGTGAAAACTCGATGCATACCGTGCGATCTTGAGGGCCTCGTCCAATTTGGCGTTGATCGATACCGATACGTCTTCATGCGGGGATGCGCGTCGTGAGTAGCGGGTGAGGTCCCGACAAATGGCACTCGTCCGTTTGACCGCTTCAATAATATCTAAGGCCTGTTCGTGGACAGCAGCCACGTCGCGTTCCTCCGCGAGGTTTTCCGCCAAGCCTAAAATGAGTTGCAGGGGGTTGTTGATATCATGCGCGATGCCTGCGGCGAATGAGCCGATTCCGGCAAGCTTCTCGGCTTGGAGGAGTTCGGCTTCGAGCTTGGACTCATGTTGAATCAGTTTCCAGAGCAGGCGGGAGGCCGATCCGCTCAGGATATCCGCGGTCGGAGGTTTATGGGCCTTCAGATAGGTCTCCATCTCCGGATTGCCGGTGACATCCATGATGAGCTGTACGCCGTGGTTGCCGATCAAGTCCGGCACATTGGTGGTCACGGGGATGTGGAGGGTCCGTGCGCGTTGCAGCCCTGGCGCAGCTGGATCACGGTCTGTAATGCCGACGATCTCAATCGACGGGATTTGGTGCAGCAGATCTAACAGCGCACGGCCGCCGCGACCTGCCCCCAGAATGGCGACCTTAGTCGGGTCGGAATGTTCCATTCAGGCGGTCTCCCTATGGCAGAGTTGGAACTCTTGTGCCGAGGAGGGCAAGGCCTCTCCTCGGCATAGAGGGGGATGGAGGCTCATGATTACAGCCGTGCAAGCTCCCGTTGCTCCATGGCTCGAGCGACGGCTGACCGCAGTTTCTCACCTTCGACCGGTTTGACGAGATAATCGACCACGCCTTGCCGGAGGAAGGAGGTCGCCATATCGGTATCCGGGAAGCCGGTCAGCACGATGAGCGGGACATGCGGGTAGTTGCTCCGGAAGTAGGCGATGGCTTCGGCTCCGTTAACCTTTGGCATGCGGATATCGCAGATCATCACATCCAGCATGAGCCGGTTCTCACCGCTGTTGATAACTTCAATCGCTTTTTCACCGTTTTCGGCTTCTAGCACGGCGTAGCCTGCTTTCTGCAGCGTCATCTTGACGACTTTCCGAATATCCGGCTCATCGTCTACCACGAGCACCCGTCCGTTGCAGGCCTCTCCCCCGACAAAGAACCCAGAGTTGAAGTCACTCATGGCACCCTCCTTGGTTGGTAGTGAGATATGGTTTCCTGCTGGCTTCCTCACATGCTGTTGCACTACGTAAGTCGCAATGCGCGTGCCAGCATGGCTGCGTAGAAAGGATTCTGGTTTCCCAGCAAATATGCGTTTTCTGGCACAGGCTGCACAGACACATGGTTGATACCCACCAGCTTGTGCTGAAAACCACCACCAGTGAGACTTGAAGGTGACTTGAGCATTGCCGTTTCTGTTGTTCCCCGTGAGCGACGAAGAAGGTGAGCGGTGACGAAACGAGTTTGGTCCCCACGATGATGCGAGAGCGAAAGGCCTGTGGTGAGTCAATCGGATGAATCACAGGCGATGCGAGCCTGGATGAGAAGGGATACAGGGCTCAATCGCATTCATGCTTTCGGCATAGGGCTTTCGGAGCGAGATGTCGCGATTAAGCCCTGTTCAGTGGCTTTGAATTGCCTTTCAGTCTGGGGCTGGGGTATCCTGACAACACAATGAAATTGGAGAGTCTATGATCACGCCAGACGTGTTGACTGAGTATGTGCGCCAGACGATGCCGGATGCTGCGGTGACGGTCTTGGACCGGACCGGTACGATGGATCATCTCAAAGTGGTGGTGATTTCAGCAGCCTTCGCGGGAAAGAACCTGCTGGACCGGCACCGCATGATCTATCAAGCATTAGATGTTCCGATGAAGGACGGGCGGATTCATGCGCTCGAACTCACAGCCAAAACCACAGACGAAGCCTAGCAGGATGCTGAAACAGTCCGCCAGACAGGAAACGCTGAACGATGAGTGATGAGCGATGAAACAGAAGTTGATTTTTTCAGCAGCGGCTCAATCTCGCCTTTGGCCGCCATCGGGTCCAGCACGTCGGTGTCGCCGTAAAACTGCCCGTCGATGAACACCTTGGGGAGCGTCGGCCAGTTGGTCATTTTTGCGAGCGCTTCTCGCTTGCTCGGCTGAGAAAGGACATCGATCAGTTCAAACGGGTATCCGTACTTATCAAAGAACTGTATCGTCTCTCGCGTGAACCCGCACATGGGCATCTGCTTGGTGCCCTTGCCGTAGATCAAAATCTTGTGTGCGGCGACTTCTTTGTTAATTTCATCTTGAATGGAATCTGCCATGGCTCGGCCTCCTCGCAAGTTGCGGATAAACTATGTTGGCACACGAAAATTCAACGGTTCTACATTTGGCACAACGGAAGAACACTACGCAGGATGCTCAAACAGTCTGTCCAGCAAGGCCGCAGCGAGTGAACAACTGTGAACTTTGAACGAAGAACAAGGAACGCTAAAGCGACGATCAACTTCTGTTTCATCGCTCATCACTCATCGTTCAGCGTTTCCTGTCTGGCGGCCTGTTTCAGCATCCTGTTAGGCAGGTTTCTTCGGCTCGTTGAACATAAAATACATAACGACTACTACGGTCGACCAAAACACCACCTGTTTGTGCCAGAAGAGGACTTCTCCATAGTGGAAGAAGATGGCTGCGAGCAGGAGGGAGGCGCCGATCAGGCTGTAGCGGAGAGTCATGTTTTCGACGACCGCATTCGCCCATACCGCGACCCCGCCGAAATAAATCAAGAGGGGAATGACGTCGATTTCGAATCCCCCGCTGATCGAGAGAAAGATGTCGAGAAAGCCGATGAAAATCAGGGCGGTGCCCACGATCATCCCGGCGACACGCATTTGATTGTCGCTCCCGGAGTCGTCCTCTGATTCTGGGGGCACCGGCTTGTTGGTTGGCTCTAGCTGCATGGTCAGATGGTTCCTCGCTATTCGTGAAACGTGAAACGTGAAATGTGAAACGTCAGAGTTCTAAGCGAACGTCGCTTCACGAGATACGCTTCACGAGTGTTGCGCATTCTGCTAGGCCTTGAAATGTTTGCTCAGGGTTAAGCCCTGGCGCTGATACGAAGACCCAAGCGCCGAGCCATAGAGCTGACCGGGGCGCGCGAGCATCCTGTCGTATACAACCTTGAAGAAGGTTTGTCCATCATGGATCAGGAAGGGGACGTCGTGGGGGCGGACTTCCAGCACGACTTGGGTGCCGTGCAACTCGCCTTGGCCGTACCCGAATCCAGGATCGAAGAATCCGGCGTAGTGGGTTCGCAACTCGCCGCAGGCTGCTTCGAAGGCGACCATCTCGGCCGCGTAGCCGGCCGGCACACGGATCCGTTCCTTCGACGCGAGAATGTAAAATTCTTCCGGCTCCAAGAGGAGGCTGTCCTGCCGGTGGCGGTAGAGGGGCTCCCAGAAATCGAGCGCCGCATAATGGCCGACCTTGGAGAGATCGATGACGTGGCTGTTCTTCTTCGCTCGATAGCCGATAATCGGCGAGGCGCTTCGGTCGTCCCCCTTCAGGTCGATGCGGAGAAACAGGCCGCGGTCCGTTCGGAAATCGCGGGTGGCCAGCGCCTGCTTCGTGGGGAGGTTGTGGTAGAGCAGGGGTTCCCGCTTGTGGAGCGTCTGCAGCGATCGGTCTGGCACGGTGGCGTCGCCGCGCACGAAGCGAATTTGATTGAGCGAGTACCCGGTCTTCACCTTGATCGTGAACGAGCGAGGGACGATCTCCAGATAGAGGGGGCCGGTATAGCCGGCTCGGATTTCATCGAATCCCGTGTTGAGATCCGTCACGACGCGGGTAAAGACGTCCAGCCGTCCGGTCGTGCTTTTGGGATTGGTTCGTGCCCGGATGGTCTTGGGCAAGGTTACCCGTTCCAGCAGCGGCACCAAATAGACATGGCCTTTTTCGAGGATCGCTCCTTCGGTCAGGTCCATCTCGTACATCACGAGATCGGACTGATAGAAGTCCAGGACGTTGAGCCGGCTTGTAATATCGGACAGTTCCGGCAAAAAGCTGCTGATCAATCGGTAGGCCTTGCGTCCGAGCCGCAGGTCGAGGCTGGCCGGCTGAATTTGGCGGTCTTCGATCGGTACGTCGGCTTGGATGGCCCCGCTTGCGATCAGTTGCTTGATCTGTTGGTAGGGCAAAATGCCTTGTGGGGTTCTGGTACTCACAGGTCGTCGTGCTCTCCATTACTGCATGAGTTCAGTGAAGGCCCTGCGCTGACCATCGGCAGCTCGCGGGACGATCCCTGTTTCGGCTGAGGATAGTGGAAGGCCTTGCCCTCATAGTTTTTCAAGAGAACGCCCTCGGCATCCATGTGCACCATATAGTCGCCGGGAAGCAAGGGGATCTTGCCGCCGCCGCCCGGTGCATCGATCACGAAGTGCGGGACGCCCATTCCGCTGGTATGGCCCTGCAACGACTTGATGATATTCAGCCCCGTTTCGACCGTGGTGCGGAAGTGATTCGTGCCCTTGGTTAGATCGGCTTGATAGAGATAGTAGGGCTTGATGCGGGCGAGCAGGAGCTGATGCATCAAGCGCTTCATGATCTCAGGATCGTCGTTGACGCCTTTGAGCAGTACGGTCTGCGCCCCAAGGGGCACGCCGGCGTCGGCTAACATCCCACAGGCCGCTTTGACGGCCGGGGTCAGTTCGTCCGGGTGATTGAAATGCAGGTTCATGTAGATGGGGTGATACTTCTTCACGATCGCGCAGAGTTCCGGGGTGATCCGTTCCGGCAACGTGCCGGGCACCCGCGATCCCAAGCGAACCAGTTCTAAATGTGGAATGGTGCGCAGGGCCTTGAGGATCCGCTCCAGTAAATGATCCGGCAGGAGCAACGGGTCGCCTCCGGAGAGGATGACATCGCGCACTTCGGTATGTTCCCGCAAGTAGGCGATGGCCTGGTCGAGTTCGCCCTTCTTGAGGAAGCCAGGTTTTCCGACCAGTCGTTTTCTCGTGCAGAACCGGCAATAGATCGGGCACTGATTCGTGACCATCAGCAGGACGCGATCCGGATAGCGGTGGACGAGGTGCGGGACCGGGCTCATGAGATCCTCTTCGAGCGGATCGTCTTCCGCCTCGAAGTCGTCCATTTCGGCGATATCGGGAACCACCTGTTTCCAGATGGCGTCGCCCTTTGTCTTAATCGTGGCCATCACCGTGGGGGTAATGCGCATCGGATAGTCGCCCACGATGGCTTCGATTTCTTTCGCATCGACACCGAGCTGCGCTGCCAAGTCTTTGGGTTTCACGATGCTGTCGGCGAGTATGCGTCTCCAAGCTTCCATGCGGTCTCCTTTGCTGTCGAATGGATCGGCAGGCAGTTCGATTAACGACCCGGGATCCGGTCCTGACCGTACGTCTTGTCTAAATAGTCGAGAATGTCGTCGGTTTCCGTCAACACCAGGTCTCCATCCTTGAGGACGGGAACAAAGTACTGGCCTGAGACCTCGTGGACGACTTTGCGCATCGGCCGGATGTCGGGCACGATGACCTGCTCGTAGTCGATGTGGAGGTCCGCCAACTTGTCGCGCACGACTTCGCAGTCGGGACACCAGGCAACATGATAGAGAGTTAATGGCATCGTGCTGAGTCCTAAGTTCTGAGTCCTAAGTCCTGAGCTCTGAAATGCGCCGTCCGAGTCTGAGAACCAAACCATAGCACTCAGCACTCAGGACTCAGGTTCTTCATCGCTGCGCAGGGCACCATGACGGCGTCCTTCATTCCGTGGATCACTTTCTTGTCTGATGAGCAGACCGTTGCCAGGATACCAGCCAGCTCGATGGTTTCGCCACTCACGAAATAATAGGGGGAGAGCCTGGCGCGACCGGACATCCGGTTCATGTCGCCGCTGATGGGATCGAAGTACTCGAGGTCGTACAGGCGGCCCTTATGAAACTCCTGCAGGATATAGGGCGTTTTGGGAAAGGAGGCCAGGGCTTTGTCGATGGCAGCCGTCCATTCGGGTTGTGGCATATCGTGGCCAACCGATACCCCTCGGCTGCCCCAAGCGAGTTCGGAGAACCCCGATGGCTTGATCACGAAGTGCCGTTCTTTTTGGGTGGCCGTGGCCAGATCGCGCCAGTTCATCACGGCCCGTCCGCCCATCGTCAAGCCAGGAATCGTGGCGGATGGAGGGATCGGCGCAGGATCGAGAATCCACGTACGAGGCATGATCGCCGTCAAGTGGAGAAAGACTTCTTGCCCCAACGCTTGCTCCCAGAAAGGTCGTAGGGCCGGGTGATGGAGCAGGGCAAAGGCGAGTTTCTCTTCCAACGCCGGCTTATAGGGAGGCGTGACGGCGACCCGGTCCTTCTTGACCGCATATTGAACGAGTTCTGATTTGGGTATATTGAGCAGGTCGAATAACTCATAGAAACGATAGATCAAGGCGATCGGCTGATCGATTCCCTCGTGGGTGATCCGGAGGCCTTCTTCCGTGAATCGAACCTGTCGAGGCTCCACGCAATAGGCGTCGACTCCGATCGCTCGCAGCCGGGCCGTGAGCCACGTCATTTCCGGCCGGTAGTCTTTGGCTTCTTCCGACAGCAGAATCGCGATGCAGCCGGTATGTGGGGCGAGCTGGGCCTTCAACATGGCCGCAAATCCTTGCACCATCCCGTCGGGACCTCCCACGAGCGACAGCCCATCGGTCTGCGCATCGGCATAGAGCGACGAGAGGCAGGCCGTCATGCCGATTCCGCCTGGGACTGAGTCGAGTTCGGTGATGACCATCCCATCCTGGGTGGGGATGACGTCCGGCCGGATGACGGCGGGAAGGTGATCGCGAAATCGCTTCATCCGGCTGTACGTGATCAGCCCTTCCGGCTTGCCTTGGTCGAGGTATCCCGCGACCCAAGCCGGTTGGAGGCCTCGCACACTGTCGAGGTAAAGGCGGTTCAGCGCCCGATAAAACGAGAGGAGCTGCGGGCCAAGCCGGTGAAAAAAATCTAATTGCTCTTGGGTGATGGTGAGTGGCGTGGTGGCGATGCGCCAGGTCGTCGTCGCGGCAACCGCTCCAGGAACCGGTTCTTGTCCTGGCAGAGACGGAAAGAGGCCAGCGTGGCTCAGTTGGTCACGGATGATCGCGCAGCGATGAAGGAGGTCGGAGGTAGCCAAATCAGACAGAGGGGATGTCCATGTCAATGAGAGCCTTTCATGCGAGGCCGATGAACTCTAACACGAGGATTTAGGATCGTACAAGGGGCGAGGGGTGCGAAGGGGAAGAGGCCGTGATGATCGACGCAAGGCTACGGCAACAAGTGCCGATGGAGCAGATACATGGATGCAATATTGTGTGGCAGATGATGAGGAGGGACGCAGTGAAAAGGTGACAACCCCTTGGGCCCTCCAGCAGAATGGTGCTAGTATAAGCCGCGTATCGATTGGAATCCTCCCATGTCCGACTGTATCGATGAACTGCTGAGCCCCTCCGTGACATTACCGATCGCGTTGCCACAACTCGTGCCGAGCCGTAGCTGTCTCCAGTGCGATGTCTGTTGTCGTTTTCCGGACCCCGACAGCTCCCTGCGTCCCTATTTTACCGGTGACGAAATTTCCAGAGCCTTGGCTGGTGGTATGGAGGGAACGGCCTTTCCCGATCGGGGAGGCTCACAGGTGGCTCTGGTGCCAGTCCCTCATGGAGAGGGCTATCTCTGTCCGGCATTCGACTCAACAACGTCACAGTGCCGCATCTATGAGCAGCGCCCGCTCGATTGTCAGCTCTATCCATTGGCGCTGATGTGGAACGAAGCACACGACCAGATTCTGTTGGGGTGGGATACGAAATGTCCGTTCATGCGAGAGGAAATTCCTGGGGAGATCCAGCATCATGCCGATCGGGTGATGGCGTTGCTCGATCAACCGGGTATCCGTGAAGAGCTTGTTACCCATCCTCGGCTCGTCGGACGGTTTCAAGAAGACGTGATTGTACTGGCCCCCCTTCCGGATATGACAGCCGCAGTCGCCGCTCGGTGGGGAACCCTGTCACTGCAGCGTCTGACGGTGGAGGATATCCCTCGACTGACGATGGCCCTGGAGCAGTCCGGATTCGGCGGGCCTCAATCGCCTGCCGCGTATTCGCCGGTCTATCACTATATGAGTAACGGGCTGTTAGCCTATTGGTGGATGGAACTTCACGGGGCCTTGTGCCTCTTTGCGCAATCACCGGACGGCTGGTTCATGCTCCTGCCTCCTCTGGGGCCAGGCGCCATCGACGCGCCATTGTCTGCCGCGATGGAGCTGCTGCGGCGTTGGAATGGTGACTCGTCGGTCAGCCGAGTTGAAAACGTGTCGGCCCGGTTGGCGCCAGAGTTTGAGCGGCTGGGATATCGGCTGACGCCCAAGGAATCGGACTATCTGTACTGTGCGACGGACCTCGCAGCTCTGGCGGGCGACAGATATAAATCTCAGCGCGCATTGTGCAATCGGTTCGAGCGGGAGCAGAGCTGTGAGGTGGACAGTTATCAGCTTGGCGACCGTGAGGGCTGTCGCGCCCTTCTCGGGGACTGGTCACGCCAGAAGCAGGAGGAAGGGCTTGAGTCGTTCGGCGAGATGCTGCTGGCTGATGCGGAGTCGGTGCATGAAGTCCTGTGGTCGCATGCGCCGGTCCTTCAGATCATGGGGACGGTCGTCAGGATTCAGGGCCGGATCTGCGCCTATACCTTCGGCTATTGGTTGACGGACCGGACATTCTGTGTCCTGTTAGAGGTGGCGGATCGGGCATTTCCCGGTCTGGCCCAATTTCTATTTCGGGAGACCTGTCGGATGGCTGTATCGAAAGGGGCTGGCTACATCAATACGATGGATGATGCGGGGCTCCCCGGCCTCCGTGCATCCAAACAGGCCTATCATCCGGCTCTGCTGATTCCCAATTTCGTCGCTTCCCCGGCGCGTGAATCATGAAGACGTCAATGGCCCTCTCATTCCTCGATCTTCGCCGCTATCGCTGGTTGCCCTATCTCATTATTGCCATGTCCCTGCTCGCGCTTGTGGCCGGCGCCCGGCTGATTCAGTTCGTTGAGTCTCGCCTGGTCGTGGCGACAGGGGAAGAGCTGACGCTTGCCGCGGCGGAAGTGGCCGAGAAAACCGATCGAATGTTGTTCGAGCGACAGGGCGACGCCCTCATGATGGCCCGCGCCTTTTCGTTGCGCGCGTCGGATCCGCGCTATCTCTCCGAGTATTTGAAGTGGATGAAGACTGCCTATTCCCCGGTCTATCTGTGGCTCGCGGTCACAGATAGTCAGGGTTCGATTGTGGCGGCGACAGAGTCTTCGCTGGCAGGGCATGACTATAGCCAGGCCCCATGGTTTGTGGCCGCGCGTAAGACGCGACAACTGGACGTGGCCGATGTGGCAGCCCATGAGGCGGACAGCGGTGTCGATGCCATTGCCTTTACGGCCCCGATTCTCGACTCGCAAGGCACGTTCATGGGCGTGGTGACCACCCGGGTGGGGATTCCGTTTTTGGAAGAAGTCACCACCAGGACCATTCGCGCGCTTGAAGATCGACAGGGCGGGGGTGGGCGAGTCGAATATCAAATGGTGACGCGGCAGGGCAAGGTGTTTGTCGATTCGATGGTGTCCTCTTCGCAGAATCTCAATCTCAAGACCATGGGGCTCCCGTCGGTGCTGCTGAGCGAGGCTGGAGAGCCGGGGTTTATCGAAGAAGAGCATCTGCGCCGGCATGTCCAGGTGGTCACAGGTTATGCGAAGACTCAGGGGTTTGGAGAGTTTGTCGGGTTGGGTTGGGCAGTCCTGGTGCGCATGGATCGGCAGGATATTTTAGCGCCGATTCATACGTTCATGTGGAAAGCCGGGATCATTGCCGGAGTGGTCTGGATTCCCATGTTGGTGTTGTTGCTCTGGTCTACGGCACGATTGCGCGCCGAACATCGACAGGCGCAACAAGAAAGTGCCTGGGCGAAAGCCGCCGAGACGGCGCTGCTCCAAAGCCAGGAGCGAAACCGGGCCATCGTCGATACCGCGCTCGATGGGGTGATCACGATCGACTCGACCGGGATTGTGACCGATTGGAACGCGCAGGCCACGGCGATTTTTGGATGGTCTCGCGAGGAAGCGCTGGGAAGGGCCCTGGCCGAAACCATTATTCCTGAGCGGGATCGGCAGGCGCACGAACGGGGCATTCGTGAGTTTCTCCGGACAGGGGCTGGCGCCATCCTGAACCGCCGGATTGAAATTATTGCGCAACACCGGAACGGCTGGGAGCTTCCCGTCGAGCTGGCGGTATCTCCGGCGAAGATCGGGGATGCCTATATCTTCAGCGCCTTCATTCGGGACATTACCGACCGTCGCCGGGCTGAACGGCGCCTGGCGTCTCAGTATGCGGTGACGCGAGTTCTGTCCGAGTCGACGACCCTGGAAGAGGCGGTTCCGAAAATCATTCAGGCCGTTGGGGAGAGCTTGGAATGGGATCTGGGCGTCTTCTGGCGGGTGGATAAGGCGGCTGGGTTACTGCGCTGTCTCGATCAGTGGAAGTCGTCATCCGTGCAAGCCGATCCGTTTACAATGGTCACCTGGCAGCAGGTATTTCTTCGGGAAGAAGGCTTGCCCGGGCGTATTTGGGCCAGCGGCAAGTCGGCCTGGGTGACAGACGTGGCGCTGGATACGAATTTTCCTCGTGGGGTCCAGGCTAAAGAGGCTGGTCTCCACGGGGCGTTCGGGTTTCCTGTACTCGTCGGGAGTGAGATCGAGGGTGTCATCGAACTCTTCAGCCGGCAGGTCCGGCAGCCCGATGACGAGCTGTTGCGAATGGTGGAAGACATCGGCCTCAAGGTCGGCCAGTTCGGTGAGCGGGCTCGAACGGAAGGGGTGCTTCGGGAAACCGAAGCCCAATTGCGCCAAGCTCAGAAAATGGAAGCCGTCGGGCGATTGGCCGGCGGGGTCGCGCACGACTTCAATAACCTCCTGACCGTGATTCGAGGGTACAGCGAGTTGCTGCTTGGTCGGCTGGGACCTACCGATGCCATGCGGAAAGATATGGAGGAGATTAAGAAAGCAGCCGACCGGGCGTCCGGGCTGACCCGTCAATTGCTGGCGTTCAGCCGCCGTCAGTTTATCGCGGCGAAAGTGCTGGATCTCAATGCGTTGGTCGCCAATATGGACGGCATGTTGCGGCGTCTCATCGGTGAAGATATCGTCGAACTCTGTACGGAACTGGATTCATCGGCCGGCGCGATCAAGGCGGATCCCGGACAGGTCGAGCAGGTGATTATGAATCTGGTGGTCAATGCGCGCGATGCGATGCCGAAGGGCGGGCGGCTGACGATTCAAACCAAAAATGTGACGATCGGGAAAGGGGCGCGCCTGGATGCCGTCGGGGTCGAGCCGGGATCCTATGTGCTGCTGTTGGTTCGCGATACCGGTCATGGAATGGATGCCGAGACCCGGTCGCACCTGTTCGAGCCGTTCTTCACGACGAAGGAGCAGGGCAAAGGGACAGGACTGGGACTCTCAACCGTCTATGGCATCGTCAAGCAGAGCGGGGGCAGCATTATGGTGGAGAGTGCTCCTGCCAAGGGCACGACCTTCCGGATCTACTTCCCACGGGTCGAAGCCGAGGCGCCGGGGGCGGCGGGGGCGGTTGAAGCGATCGATCCGGCGCGGGGCCGCGAAACGATTCTCTTGGTCGAAGACGAGCCGGCGGTTCGGGGGCTGGTACACGAAACATTGCGGCTGCATGGCTATACGGTTTTGGAGGCGCGTCACGGTATCGAAGCCCTCCTCACCAGCACCAAATATGTGGGGCCCATCCATCTGTTGTTGACGGATGTCGTGATGCCACAGATGAGCGGCCCCGAAGTCGCAGAGAAGCTTCTGACTGTTCGGCCGGGGATTAAAGTGCTCTACATGTCGGGATACCCGGACCATCCGGTGTTCGACCAGGGCGGCGTCAGCCGGGAGACGGGGTTCCTGCCCAAGCCCTTCTCCCCGCACGTGTTGGCGCAAAAGGTGCGGGAAATACTGGACGGTGTAAAAGCCGCATAATTAGAAACGCTGAACGATGAGTGATGAACGATGAAACGATCGTCGCTTTAGCGTTCCGCGTTCATCGTTCAAAGTTCACAGTTGCTCATTGGATGCGGCCTTGCTGACGGTCTTTTTGAGCATCCTGCGGGAGCGTTTCCCTGCTGTGCCGCTGTCGAAATCCACGCGCGCCAAAATAATACTTTTTGCATTGTTCGGTCGCATCGGCCCATTCCTGCCGGATCGCTTGATCTTCAGCCTCGGTTCCGTTTATCGTGCCCTACCGCAGTACGAAGCAGGTTGAACATCTACCAAAGGTAAGAGTCATGAGTCAGCAGGGACGCGAAGTCGACGTGGGGCAATATCGGATCGAGCGAGAGCCGTTCTACGCGGAGGTGCGTGGTGAGATCGGTCTGTTCACCATCGCGGCGAAGAGCAAGATGCCGGTCATGCTCAAGGGGCCGACCGGCTGCGGCAAGACTCGATTCGTTCAGCATATGGCCTACAAGCTCGGCCGTCCCTTGATCACGGTGGCCTGTCACGAAGATCTCACCGCCTCCGATCTCGTGGGCCGGTATTTGCTCAAGGGCCAAGAGACGGTCTGGGTCGATGGGCCGCTCACGCTCGGCGTGAAACATGGCGCGATCGTCTATTTGGATGAAATCGTCGAGGCGCGGAAGGACACGACGGTCATTATCCATCCGCTGAGCGATGATCGCCGCTTGTTGCCGATCGAGAAGAAAGGCCAGATTCTCGAAGCGGCGGACGACTTCCTGCTCGTTATTTCTTACAACCCCGGTTATCAGAGCGTGCTCAAGGATTTGAAGCAAAGCACGAAGCAGCGCTTTATGGCGATCGAGTTCGATTATCCGGCGCCCGATGTCGAAACCACGGTCGTCGAACGGGAAGCAGGGATCAGCCGTGATCTTGCTGCCAGTCTGGTGAAGCTCGGCGGCAAGGTGCGCAACCTCAAGAATCATGGCTTGGAAGAAGGGGTTAGCACCAGATTGCTGATCTATGCGGGGACATTGATTCGGCAAGGTGTGGCAACCGATCGAGCTTGCGATGTGGCGATTGCTCGCCCGATTACCGACGATCCCGATATGCAGCGCAGTATCTTGGAGTTGGTGAAGGCCATTTTCTAATTCCTCCCAGGATGCTGAAACAGACCGTCAGCAGCGTTCTCGGCTCATCGAAATCCTCCATCTGCAATCTGTCGGGAAGGATGTGGCGGAACAGGATCTTGAGACCTGCCGACAAATGGCCGAAACGGCTGGGGCGGAAGAGGGCAATGGGAAAGCTGGGCGTGTGGCGGCCGGCACCGCCGTGGGGGCAGGAGTCGGCGCGGCAGCCGGAGCGGTCGGTGGCGCCATCTCCGGCGCGGCGGGCCGAGGCTCTCTCATCGGCGCAGCGAGCGGAGCGGTGTGGGGGCTGCTCACGGGATTGTATTACGCATTCGCCGGGTCGCCGCCGAATCAGGCCTACACGAATTTCGTGAATCGGTGCTTGCAAGAAAAAGGATATGAAGTGACGGGATGGCAGTAGCGGCATGGGGGTGGATGGATCGATGCTCTGTGCTCGCGCAACGCGCGGCCTCGGAAGGCCCTCGTTCGACGCGCGCAGTCGAGCATCAATCCACCCGTCCCCTCATAGAAAGAGGGAATGAATGATTAAGAGGTTGATGTGGCAGCATCTCATCATTGCCGGAATAGCCTTTGGTCTCGTGGCCTGTGCGGGGCCTGAGCCCTTGTTGCGGTCGAATGCGAAGTTTCAATTACAGGGAAGAGAGGCGTCGAAGCTCGATGTGGCGATGTGTCAGAAGAAGGCTGACGAGGCCGGGTTGAAGCCTGGCACTCGCGCCAGAAGCAGTAACGTGGCTGCTGGCGCTGTGTTGGGGCTGCTGACCGGCGCTGGAATCGGGGCATCGAGCGGGCTCATTGGCGGCGTGCCTGGTGTGACGATTGGGGCAGCAGTCGGCGGCACGCTCGGAGTGATCGTCGGGTCGTTTGGCGGCGCCTACAAACCGTTGGAGCCGGATCCTCCGTATGCCGATGCGGTGGTGCGGTGTTTGATTGAAAAGGGGTACGACGTGAGTGGCTGGCAATGAGGAGAGCCCTCCTTGCTCGCGGAACGCGCGGCTTCAGAAGGCCCTCGTTCGACGCGCGGACCTGAGGTCTCCCCCTTCCATCCCACCACGAGTTGGGGGAGGGAGAAGGAAATGACTGAAAAGGTTTTATCGGCGAGACCGTAGAGAGTGGTGAATGCGGAGTAAAGAGACTTAGCAGAGGCCAGCTTTGCAGTCGGTCACGACGAGATTTGTGGCTTTCTCACCTGCCTCGAGTTCTATCACCAGCCAGGCTAGTCCCGACTGTCGTTCTTCTTGGTGTGTGCCCGATCCTCCTTCGATGAGGCTGACGATATAGTAGCGCCCTGCGGGAATTTTCGTGAACCAGAAATGTCCTGTGGGGTTGGCTCTTGTTGTGCGGAGATAGGGAGCCAACCGCTTTTCCATCTGAAGCCTGGTCAATGCTTCGTGCGCGCAGTCAGCTGGAGTGTGTGGGGTTGGGGTGCTTTCTGCTGAGGCCGAGGTTCCTGTCCCAGAACAGGCTGTGGATTTGACTTGGTGTTCAAACCAATAACGGGTGTAGGGAGTGATGGGGATAAGATGGACTGGTGTGCCTGCTTGTGTGATGGCCTTTCCTGATGGCGAACTGAGAAAGGCCTGTCCTGTCAGACTGCCTCGCCCTTTCTGCTTGTAGGCAAAGAAGTCTTTTTCGTTCCACGGCGGTTGGTTCGAGGAGGTTGGCTCAAGCGCTTGTCCCGATAGGGGGCAGAGGCTCCCGAGGAGTAGGAAGAGCACGAATCCGAACCGGAGTCGGTCAGGGTATCGCATGGTCCTCAATTGGTTGGGGTGGATGAATCCTTGTCTGTCGTTTGTGGTGCAGTTGCCGCTTTGTGTTTGAGTGCTCGGCCTTTGTCGGGAGTCGGGTCGGTGACGACGCCATAGATCTCTCGCCCTTCGTGGCCTTCCGGGAGATATTCGGTGATCGGCAGGCCGTCTTCCCGCACGAATAACAGACAGTGGCAATATTTATAGATCTGCATCTCGTCGCAGGCGCACATCCAGCGGCGGAGTTTGGCTTCTGCTTGTTTATCCTTGTAGAAGTTGCAAGGGCAAAGGGGTTTTCCCAGCTCGTCGATGTGCATCGCGAGGCCTTTGACCACGGCTTCGGTGACGGCGGGCATGGGATGCATGGAGGTTCCGCTCTTGTCCGCGAAGCCCTTCACGTACTTCCACATTTTATCGAGACTCTCTTGCTTGGGCTCGGCCATTCCGAAATCCTTTCGATTGTAGGCTAGAGGCGAGGGGCCAGGGGCGAGAGGGAAACCGGGTTTTTGCCCTCTAGCCTCGAGCCTCTGGCCCCGTACCTGCGCGGCAGCGCCTAGTTTACAAGCGCCAGGGCGTCCTTTACAATCCAGCCCTCCCCTCACATTCCGTAGCATTGGATCGAGAATCGAGATGTCGGATACCCATCAGCAATTGATCGCGAAGCTGGCAGAAGAGCTAGGGCCAGCCACGGCCCAGCACCTGGTTGCTTGCCTCGTCGAGGCCTCGGTCAAGCCGAATCAAGCGGAAGGCGTGTTGCTGCTGCTCGATGAACTCGATGAAATATCTCCGAAGGTCGCCCGTGCTGCAATCGAGTCGTTTCCTGACTTGCAGCGTCGGGATCGGCTCAGCGATGCGGTGACCTGGCTGGATCTGGGGATTGCGCTCGCCGGTTCATCCGGTGCGATCGGATTGAAGTATTTCAAGGAGAGCCCGCTGGTGTTGGGCTTGATCGAGACTCCATCTGGCCGGTCGTTGGTGCTGAAAACGGCGTTGGAACTGGCCGAGCAGGATGCGAATGTGGCGCTGGAATTCCTCCGCGTGTCGGCAGAAGCGGTCACGGTTATTCAGCCGGATCAGCTAGAGGCCTGGCTGGAAATCGGGTTCGAGCTGACGCAGGTCGATTTTGTCGTCGCCCTGGAGTATATCCGCCAAATTCCCGCGGTCGCCCGCGTATTGCCGATCGAAGAGGCCAGAGCCTGGGCGACGTTTGGCTTGAAGCTCATTTCCCAGAATAGTTTTGGCAAGACCGACTATTTCGGGACCATCGAATTTCTCCGCACCAGCCCGCTCATCCTCGGCGATCTCGAAGACCAATCGGTGCGGGCCAAAGTCATCACCGTCGGGTCGTTGCTGGCTGAACGGGATCCAGGGGCCGGCATTGCCTGGTTATCGGAATCGCCACGTTTGTTGCGTGCCGTGCCGAATGAAGAATGGCGATTGAAGATATTGCAGTACAGGGCCTTAGTGGCCGAGCGCGATGCCGACACGGCGTTGGCCTATTTGCGCCGCGCGCCTGAATTGGTGACGGTGATCGGCGAGTCTGCCGAAGCCATGACTCGCTTTGAGGCCTGGTTTACCGCGGGCATGGAAGTGCTGGCGTACAGTGTCGAGGGAGCCAGGGCCTATTTTGCCCTGGAGTCGCAGAAGGCGCTGACTTCGGTGGAAGCGGCCTTAAGTGGTGTGCCGCTACGGCAGGTCGCGCGGACCATCAAGCTCTTCGTGCAAGGGCTCTGCGGTACGGACTTGACGATTCAGGCGCTTCCCGACTCGCTGAGCCAGGAGACCGTTGCGCGGCCTACGGTAAGCCAGGATGGGCGCACGATCTCGCTGCCGGCGCTTCTCCGTCGCTACCCCACGGCCGAGGAGAATACGCGCTTGTATCTGGTAATGGCGGCTCACGAAGCGGGGCACGTCGAGTTCGGGACCTACCAGCTGACGCTTGAGCCGCTCGCGGATGTGGTCATGGCCCTGCGCGAGAAGTATGGCCGGGTGAAACAGGCCGAGCCGGACAGTTTGGCGGCGCTATTCCGTTTCTATCCCCATCCGGGGCTGATCCAGGACCTCTGGACGCTTGTCGAAGATGCGCGGGTGGAGTTCCTGTTGCAGCGAGAGTATCCGGGGCTCCAGCTGGATCTCCAGCAATTCGCGCGAGAGGCGATCACGACGAGGTCGCTGACACATGGACTGACGGTCAAAGAACTCGTCGTCGATCAACTGCTCCAGCTGTCGACTGCCGCGTCGCAGCCGGTTGCGATTCATGAGGCGATCAAGGACGAGATCGCTGTCCTCTGGCCGATGTGCCAGGCCATTCTGGATCCAACGGCGACGGCGGAAGGGGCTGTGCGTCTAGCCCATGCGCTCTATGTACAGCTCGAAGAATTATTGGCGCCGAAAGGGGCGATGATCCAGGCCGATCAGGCCGGTGACGCGTCAGAAGAGCTGGGTGTCGGCCCCTCCGCGTCCGATCAGACTGGTGAGGACTATCGCCCTATCACCAACTGGGTGTACCGTGGGGCCATGAACCCTGAGTTCATTCGTCAGAATGCGCAGGATGGACGGACGTCGGACGATCAGCCGCAGTCAGAAGAGATTCAACGGATGGCGAGCGCGGCAGGCGGCTCTCAGGAGGCCTCGTCGCAGGGTCAGCAGAATCGAGGGGGCACACGCACGGAGACGGAGGGGGATCGGCTCGCCGGGGGGCGGCAGTTGCCGTCCCAGGTGGAAGAGCTCTTGGCCGTGAAGGTCGAGCAGCCGGCGCCGATCGATCATGCCGGGCCGGGCGATCGTGCCGTGCGTTATCCGGAATGGGATCAAGGAATCGACGACTATCGCCTCAACTGGTGTCGCGTCGCCGAACGGGCCGCGGAGGAGGGGAGCGGGGATATTGTGGCGGCGACGTTGAGCGCCCATGGCAGTGAAGTCTCCGCTCTTCGACGATTTTTCGAAGGCCTGCGGCCCCCGGGGCTGCGGCGGGTGCCGGGCCAAGCCGATGGCGACGAGCTGGATGTGGATGCGGCGGTCCGTATGTGTGCGGAGCGCGCGGCGGGCATCGATCTGTCGGATCGGATCTATGTCAGGCGGGAGCGAAAAGAACGGGATGTTGCGGCGGCCTTTCTGGTCGACGTGAGCGGATCGACCAGTCGCCAGTTAGAGAGCGGCCGCCGCGTGATCGACCTGGAAAAAGAGGGGCTCGTGCTGCTCTGTGAAGCGCTTGAGGCGGTCGGAGATCAATATGCGCTCTATGGCTACTCGGGCCAAGGCCGTGGGCAAGTAGACTTTCTGGTGATCAAGGATTTCGACGATCGGTTGGGCGGGAAGGCGGCGCAGCGGTTGGGCGGACTGGTCCCCATGCAGCAAAACCGTGATGGGGCGGCCATTCGCCATGCGACCGCCAAATTGCTGGCGCGCGAAGCGCGGACGAGGCTGCTCGTCCTCATCAGCGATGGCCGTCCGCTCGAGAGGGCGTCCCCCAGGGGAAGGCGCTCGATATCTCACAGGCCGGTCCCGTTTGCGGCTACAGCACCCGCGTGGTCGGCACCAACGGCTACGATGAAACGGCCGGCTCAGCCGTGGCGGTGATCACGTCCGGTATTCCCCGCAAGCCGGGGATGAGCCGTGACGAGCTCTTGACCACGAACGCCAAGATCGTGAAGTCGGTCGTCAAGGAATTGGTGTCCCGATCGCCGAACGTCATCCTGATTCTCGTCACGAACCCGTTGGATGCGATGGTCCATGTGGCGCGGCTGGTCAGTGGTTTGCCAAAGTCCAGAGTCTTGGGGATGGCGGGTGTGCTCGATTCTGCCCGCATGCGTGCGTTCATCGCTGCCGAATTGAATGTGCCGGGGCCAGACGTGCATGCCATGGTCCTGGGGGGACATGGAGATACGATGGTGCCGCTGGCCCGTTATACGACGGTGAAGGGGAAACCAGTTTCTGAAATGATGTCGAAGGAACGGCTGGATGCGATCGTCAAGCGGACACGCGAAGGCGGAGCCGAAATCGTGGGCCTCTTGAAGACAGGCAGCGCGTTCTATGCCCCATCGGCTTCGGCGGTCGATATGGTCGAGGCGATCATGAAGGACCAGAAGCGGGTGTTGCCCTGTGCGGTGCTCTGCGAGGGCGAGTATGGATTGAAGGATGTGGTGGTGGGGGTTCCGGTCAAGCTGGGCCGAGGCGGGGCGGAACAGGTGGTCGAATATGAATTGACGGCGGAGGAGCAGGCGGGGCTGGCGAACTCGGCTCATGCCGTGCGCGAGCTCTGCGCGACCGTCGATCGGTTGATGGCCTAACGTGATTGTGTTCGAGGTTCGCTTAACAAAAGAAGCGAGCCTGCAGTAGAGACAGCGACGTAGCAGTACACCTAATGAGGAGATGTAATGAAATTTCTTGAGAATCCGATGCAAACGATGGGCGCTGGGTTTGCGCTCGCGGCAGTGTTGATTGTGGGCTATCTCGGCATGGCCGGCATTGCGATTGGTGATGCCGACTGGGCCGGTCTGTTGTTGCGCTGGGTGCACTTTTTGGCCGGCATTACCTGGATCGGTCTGTTGTATTTCTTCAACCTCATCAATGCGGGGTTCTTGAAGAGCTTGGATGGTCCGACCAAGAACATCGTGATTCCCAAGTTGATGCCTGCCGCGTTGAACTGGTTCCGTCATGGCGCGACGGTCACGGTGTTCGCCGGGATCGCGCTGTACTTTTACATGTACTCGAAGGGTGGAACCGGTGCAATCGCGTTGGGAATCGGCGGGCTCTTGGGCCTCATCATGATGATCAACGTCCATGCGATTATTTGGCCGAACCAACAGAAGATCATTGCGGCCGTAACGGCGGCAGCCCAGGGAACGCCCGCTCCGGCGGAAATGGCCCAATGGGGGCGGACCGCGCTTCTCGCGTCGCGGGTGAATTTTATGTTGTCGATTCCCATGTTGTTATTCATGGGAGCCGGCAGCCACATCAAGTAAGACTCGGTGCAGCAAGGCCGGCGGGGAAACCTGCCGGCCTTGTTCCTTTCTTCCTGTCCCTGCCTCAATCCTCTCCCATCGTTCCCCTGCTATGCCCAGATGGCCCATATGCCCTGTTTTGCATGGGCCGCTGGCCCTAAGTCGTTGAGATTCAGGCCTATTATCGGGTCATTGCCTTGACGAATACCGGCGAAGAGCCTTATAGTATCGTTCCTCGCGTGAGGCCAAACTGAGAAGGAAGGGCGCATGACGACTGCGACTGAACCACGAGTTATCCAACCGCTTGATGGCGCGCCCTGGGATATCGAGGCCTACCTGAAAATCGGAGGCTACGAGGCCTGGAAGAAGTGCGTCAAAGAACTGAGCGCGCACGACATCGTCAATGAACTCAAAAAAGCCGGGCTTCGTGGACGCGGTGGTGCGGGTTTCCCCACCGGTATCAAGTGGGAAAAGGTTCTCAACCACCGGGTGAAAGAACATTATTTCGTCTGCAATGCGGGCGAACATGAGCCGGGCACATTTAAAGACCGTCATCTCCTCAAGTTAGCGCCGCACCAGCTCATCGAAGGCTGCCTCATCGGAGCCTATACAGTGCAAGCCAAGGCGGCGTTTATCTATGTGAATCACGAGTACCACGAAGAACGCGAGAATCTGAAGAAAGCGTTGGCGCAGGCGAAGGAACGAGGGTTTCTGGGGAAGAATGCCATGGGCAGTGGCATGGACATCGATCTGCAAGTGTTCGAAGGCCATGGAAGTTATGTGGCCGGTGAAGAAACGGCGATGCTCGAATCGATGCAGGGTCGGCCGGCGATGCCAAGGCAGAAGCCGCCGTTCTACCCAACAGACTATGGCCTCTACGGGAAACCGACTCTGGTCAACAATGTCGAAACCTTGTGCAACATTCCTAGGATCATCCAAAAAGGCGCAGCCTGGTTTACGCAAGTCGGTACAGAAAAGTGTCCCGGCACGATGATGTTCTCGCTCAGCGGCGCCATCAATAAGCCGGGCGTGTACGAGCGGCCGATGGGCATCACGATCAGGGAACTCATTGATACCTGCGGTGGCGGTGTGCCGGGCGGACGCAAGATCAAGGCGGTGTTTCCCGGTGGGCCGGCCTTTTCGATGGTCACGGCCGATCAGCTGGATCTGACGATGGATTTCGATTCGTTGAAGAAAGCCGGCACTGGACTCGGGTCAGCCGGTATGATCGTGGTCGATGATGCCACCTGTATGGTGGCGAAGACCCTGCACTTTTCGAACTTCTTCAAAGGCGAGAGTTGCGGACAATGCCCACCCTGTCGAATGGGGACCATCAACCTTGCTGCACTGATGACCAAGATCGAGCAGGGCGAGGGGACGCAGAAAGACTTGGATAGCCTCCTTCAGCTTTGCGGGTTTGTGAAGGGAACGGGTTATTGCACGCTGGTCACCGGGGCTGCGGTGTTGGTGCAGAGCAGCATGAAACTGTTCCGTCACGAGTTCGAGGAACATATCCGATTGCAGCGCTGTCCCTTTCAGCCGGTGATTGCCGGCGCGACCGCGTAGTGAAGAGGTAGTTGCGATGCCACGTGTGACGTTTCTCCATCCTCAGGGCAAGAGCGGCGAGGTTGAGGTCAACACGTCCTTGTTGGAGGCGTCGAAGGTTCTCGGGTTTACGTTGAATAATGATTGTGGTGGGAATGCCTCCTGCACCACCTGTCGGGTTGAAGTGCAGATGGGCGCCGAGAACCTGTCGGAGATCGACTTCGATGAGCAGGATCTTCTCGATCGGGAAGCGCTCAGTGAGCCCTGGCATCGGCTTGGATGCCAAGCCAAAGTGCTCGGAGACGTGGTCGTGCTGGTTCCAGAGGGTAAGTGGGTTGCACCCACGACGGCGCAGGTGGAGTCGCAGGGTATTGAAATTCGGTAAAGAGATGTTACACTAAGCCATTCCAGGCAGGTCTTCGAAGGACGGCCTGGTCACACGAGGAGGATTTCAATGGTTACGATTACAGCGATTGCAGAGCAGAAGATCAAGGAATTGATGATCGAAGAGAAGGATATCGTCGGCTTGCGCGTCTACGTGAAGGGCGGCGGCTGCCACGGCTATCAATACGGGATGGCCTTCGAGTCCAAGATGGGCGATGACGACACGGTCGTCGAGAAGGGTGACGTCAAGGTCATCATGGATTCGCAGAGCGCGCCATTGTTGCAGGGCGCCGAAGTCGATTACGTGGACAGCCTCCAAGGGTCCGGGTTCTCGATCAAGAATCCACAAGCGAAGACGACCTGCGGCTGCGGCAGCTCTTTCAGCGCCTAAGGGATGTGCGCTGGAGTGGCGCGAGCTGTTTTGTTGAGTGAATAGGGGAAGCCAGGATTGTCCGGGTATGTGGGCAGTCCTGGCTTTTTCATTTCTTACTGAATGTGAGCTGAATCGACGATGGCACAGGCGAGTGTGACGAGGCGGTATCGGTTTTGCGCGGCGCATCGGCTGCATACGGATCAATTATCCCCTGCTGAAAATGTGGCGGCATTTGGGAAGTGCAATAATCCCAATGGGCACGGCCATAACTATGTCGTATTGGTGACCGTCAAGAGCACGGTTCCGACCGCGACGAGCAAAGGGGTAGACCTCGATCAGCTGGATCGGACTGTCGGACAACAAGTAATCACGCGATTCGACCATCAGGATCTCAATCAAGATCCTGAGTTTGCCGATCTCACCACGACTGGAGAAAATCTGGTGCTGTTGATCTGGGACCTTCTCGTGAAGCACCTGCCCGACGGGCAGCTGGAAAAGGTCGGGCTCATCGAAACACGGGACAATTACTTCGAGTATGCGGGGGAGGCACGTCATGCCCCGGTGCTCAGAGAGGGACGGCATGGCTAAGCAGGGAGTCAAGCGGCGCAGTCAGCGGCAGATAGAAGATGTCAACGGGAGCGGTAAACCGGCCGATTTGGACGTGCTGCAATCTCTCGTCACCGAGATGCTGCTGGCCCTCGGCGAAAAGCCTGGCCGCAATGGGCTCCTGAAAACGCCCGAACGAGTGGCCAAGGCCCTTGCTTTCATGACCCAGGGATACCAGCGAGATATCGACCAGCTCTTAAATGGCGCGCTCTTTCCGATCGAGTACGACGAGATGGTCATCGTGAAGGACATCGGATTTTTCAGCATGTGCGAACACCACCTGCTGCCCTTCTTCGGCAAGGTCCATGTGGGTTATCTGCCCAATAAGAAGGTGGTGGGGCTCAGCAAGATTCCGCGTATCGTGGATATGTTCGCGAGACGGCTGCAGGTCCAAGAACGGCTCACCGTTCAGATTGCCGAAACTCTCAAAACTAGAGATCGCGGAGGTAGCGTGCCGCAGCGACCGTCGACTTGATGGGGTCTCGCCGTTCGTCCACATAGTTATCGACGCGGAGCCCATAGGCCTTAGCCGTGCCCTGCATGAACTGCCAGGGGCCTGTGGCTTTGGCTCGGGAGTAAGCGTAGGGGTTGAATCCGCTCTCCACCAGCGAAAGGTAGACCAAGTCGCTGGGGAGATGAAACTCCGAGAAGATTTTATCGACCAGCGGCCGATAGCGGCTGAGCCGGAGGAGCCATTGCTCGAAGCGATCGTGGATGCCGGTATTGAAGTAGCGAATGTGGGCCTGCACCGAGGAGTCCATGACGATCGGCATATCGTAGGCGGCATATTCCGCTGTCGCGCTTCGAGGGGCGTCTTGAGTCGGGGCCAGTTCAGCCGGAGGATTCAAGGCATCTGAAAAACGTGCGGTTGCTGGAGAGTTTCCCGCTGGGTTCAGCTGTAAGAGATCTTCGGCCCGCGGAACGCTGCTCGTTCGTACAGAGGGGGCGTTGCTGCCTTCCGTTGCCGGGCCTACCGTATCGAGCGGGACGAGATTGTCGTCCGGGTCGTCTGCTGCCGGTGCGTTCTCGTCCAGAACTGTGGACGGATCGGCTAAGGCTGGTTCGGTAGAAGTGGCGCTATGCCCTTCCGTCGGTAGGGAGAGGGTGAGCCACATTCCAAGTAAGAGCGCAATCGGAAGGGCGGCATGTCTTGGCCTGAGAGGTGTCGTGGACATGCGTTGGTTATCAATATTGTGTCTGAAGTTCAACATATTCTGTGAGGGTAGACTATCGAGCGACCTCGCGCTTGTCAAGGAATTGCAAGAGGATTGGCATTCTGTCCGAGGGCATACGGCGGTCAGGCTCGTTCACGTGTACAGAAAATCATGAGCGAAAATCACGCTGGGAACTGGAGAACAGAACAGTCTGGAAATGCGCGTGCCCGCACGGTTCCTTGCCTTGACAGCTTTTGGGAGGCAATGGTATCGTCCCCCCTTCCCGCGTAGGATTTTTCACGTTTTATCCGAGGAGGATCCGTCGATGCTGAAGCGGTATTTACTCGCCCCCGGTCCCACGCCTGTGCCCCCTGAAGTATTGTTGGCCATGGCGCGACCCATGTTCCACCACCGTGCTCCCGAATTCGATAAGGTGTTTGCGGAAGTCCGTGATGGGCTGAAGTGGCTGTTCCAAACGAAAAATAACGTGCTTATGCTGGCGGCATCCGGAACCGGAGGCATGGAAGGTTCGGTCTCGAACTTCCTCTCTCCCGGCGACAAAGCGCTTACCATTAATGGCGGGAAGTTCGGGGAACGATGGACGAAGCTCTGCAAGACGTTCGGCGCAGAGGTCATCGAAATCAAGGTGGAGTGGGGACGGGCTGTCGATCCCCAAGAGGTGGCTGATGCGTTGAAGAAGGATCCTTCAATTAAAGCGGTTTATGTGCAGGCGAGTGAAACCTCGACCGGCGTGTCGCACGATATTAAGGCGCTTGCGGAGATCGTGAAGCCCTATCCCGATACCATTCTGGTGGTGGATGCCATTACGGCCCTCGGCGTATTCGACATCAAGACCGATGAGTGGGGACTCGATGTTGTGATCACAGGGTCGCAGAAGGCGCTGATGCTGCCGCCTGGCCTGGCATTTGTGAGCGTGAGCGATAAGGCCTGGAAGTTGGCAGACAAAGCGAAGAACACGGCGTTCTATTTCAATTTCAAAAAAGAGCATGAGAATCAGCAGAAGAATCAGACGGCCTATACGCCGGCTGTCTCCCTCATCGTCGGCCTGCAGGAAGTGTTGCGGATGATGAAGGAAGAGGGGCTTGAGGGGGTATTTGGCCGTCAGGCGATGCTTGCGAAGGCTATGCGCGAAGGGTTACAGGGGGCCGGGTTGGCGCTGTTTCCTAAAGAGTCGCCCAGCGATGCCCTCACTGCTGTGTTAGCGCCGGAGGGCATGGATGGTCAGGCGATCTACAAGAACCTGCGTGTCCAATACGGCATTACAGCAGCCGGTGGACAAGACCATTTGAAGGGGAAAATCTTCCGGCTCTCTCACATGGGCTACATGGACCGCTTCGATGTCATTATGGCAGTGGCAGCTGTTGAGATGGTCCTCAAAGGGCTGGGTCATCCGGTGAAGCTTGGAAGCGGTGTGGCGAAGGCACAAGAAATTTTGATGGCGTAGCGGGTACGTCTCGAAACTTATACATATGCAATCGTCAAAACCTGTTTGATGAGTGATGTGTTCATATGAGTTTCAATTGGTGGAAGGTGGTGTTGTCGTATCGGTGACTGTTGGAGCGGCTCCAGCCGGTTCGGCTGTGAGGCCTTCGATGGAGAACCGGGCATCCAGGCGCGGCATTCTCTCGTGATACCGCAAGGTAAAGTGGCTCGCCTGTGCGCCGGCCGGAGCCGAGAATGTCAGTACGGCCCGGTCTTTTTCGCGTGGCGAGAGTTCGAGCCCCCGTGCACAGAGTCCTTCACGATTATCTTGTGCATCCAATTTCCACAACGCGCCATGGCTGTCTTCCAGCAGGGTGCTTTGCAGCAGGCAGAGGACTTTGATGTCACGCGAAGAGGTATTTTCGACGGTCAGATCGGCGGTGACCCGATTGTCCCGCTGGTGCAGCGAGGTCACGACCAGCTGATACTGCTCATTACGATGGAAGCCGAGACCGGGGGGAAGCGGCGCCTTGGCGGATGGATCGACGATGACGACAGGCGGCTTATTCACTTCCTTGATCAGGTCCCCTAGCGGGCCGGCTTTGGGAAGGGTGCCGCGTGTGGCGCCCAGCGATTGGACGGTGCTGGGGCTGAGCAGCTTCACGGTGACCCGAACCTCTCCCGCCGATTCGAGATAAGACCCAGTGAGAAATACATCGGCCCGTACTGCTTTGGCCGCTCGCGTCACGGCTTTTGCCTGAGCCGGTTCGAGCGTCGTGACATGGAATTTTTTCAACGTCGAAATCACGAGGGCGCGGTCGACGACTTTGAACTCGCCGGTGACCAAAATCTGCGTGCTCAGTTCTTCTGCGAGAAACTGTCCGATCGGTGTGGCAAGGCCTTTCGCATCCGTAAAGTCCATCACCGCCAGACGGCTCCTCTTGGCCTTTGCGACATCGGCGATGACTCCTTCCGCCAGCAGCCTCAGACTATCCTCGTAGGGTGAGGCTGCGTGAGCAGGAATCGTCCAGCAGATGGAGATGGCCAAAAGAATCGTGAAGAGGAGGCGATTCATACCGGGAACGTCATCCTGTGAGATCGGGAATCACGTCAACGCTAGCGCACATTATACTCAGCGGGCAGGGCCTGTCTAGCGGGCTTTTTCAGCATCCTGCCCGCGAACGAGAACGTGCCTCAGCAGTCGTCCTGCAGCATAACTGACCGGGGTCACGATGATTTGGGCAAATGGCAGGAAGACATAGGCTAAGGCTCCCTGGGCATCCGGAAACCAGAGGGTCATGACATGGGTCCAGGCAGCGAGTCCGAGAAGCCCAAGTGTGGTCATGAGCACACCGGCTTTGCGCCGACCGGTGAGCGGCAGATCTTCTGATGGGACGTTTCCGAGATGGAACAGAGCAAAGACGGCAAAGAGGATGAATGGCACAGCGTTCATGACCGCAATCAAGAATAGGTTGTAGCCTGGGGCAAACAGATGCAGGCGCAGTTGATAGAACGCCTGTCCTAACGACTGTTGGTGTTTGACCAGATCGACGCCGACCGTGGCCAGCAATGGGAGGGTGAGCCCCAAGAGGATGCAGCCCCAATAGACGATGAGGGTGAAGGTTGTGAGTCGGCGAGCCGGTGCTGAGTCGGTCATGGCGTCTGGTCCCTCTTGTTCTCGATCGACTGCAACGCGGCGAGTACTGCTTCGCGCACAATCGGATCGGTATCGTGCAGCGCCCTCTGCAGCGCAGGAGTCGATTCCTTCGCAGCCGGACCGATTTCTTCCAATGCAGAGGCTGCCAGATACCGTTCGAGCGGTTTTCCGGTGGTGAGGACCGCAGCGATGCCGGAGACGGCATCGGCCGCGCGCGGGCCGAGTTTGGCCAATTGATGCAGCGTATAGGTGCGGTTCATCCCTTGGCTCAACATCAGGGAGTAGACAGAAGCCTGTATCAATCGTTCGGCTGCCGCCACGGCCGATTGAGCCGATCCAGCCAGGGTCTGATTCGAATCCTGTGTGAGTTCGCGCAAGGCGGCGAGGGATTCCTGGCTGGAGAAACCGCTAAAGGAAAATTGCGTGACTGCCGCGTAACGAACCGTCCATTCAGGATCGCGCAGCGCTTGTAATAAGCCGCCCATGACTATATCGATTGGAAGGCCAATAGCGCCCAGCGAACGAGTTGCCCGTTCGCGGACCGCGATGTCTTCGTCACTCAAGAGCCTGACCAGAATAGGAACAGCCGGCTTCGCGACAGGCCCGAGCGCGCCAATCGTCGAGGCGGCATAGCCCTTCATGTGAGCATCTGGATCGTGGAGCTTCGGCAGCCAAACGGTCATAACCTGCCGTGCCGCACGTAAATCGATCGCCGGCAAGGCCCCGGCCGCCGCACCGCTCAAGGAGAGGTTTGCATCCGATGTCGCGACTGTCACCAAGACCGGCACTGCCGACTGCGCGTTCGAGCCGATCTCCTTCAATCCCTCCGCCGCCAACATCTGCGCCTGCAGATCCCCACTCTGCAGATCTTCAATCAACCCAGGCACCGCCCGCGCACCAGTATTCAACCAATAAACAAGCCCCAGCAGGGCAATCAACAGCCCGAGTCCACTGAAATTCAGCCAGATTTGCTTGTGTGTCATTCGGCGGGCCTATTACCGGGGAGTTCATCTGGCTGAAAGTTGACGCTGTAGAGAAAGTGCCTTAGAGTGATGATCACATGAGGTGATTGTCATGGCCACTCAAACGGTCAAGCAAAAGATTCTTCAGGCTGTCGAGAGACTTCCCGATACGGCCACGCTTGAAGATGCCATCGAACGGCTCTGTTTCCTAGCGAAAGTTGAAGAAGGCCTTCGTCAATCCGATGCAGGCGAAACGGTTCCTCACGCCGAAGCCGTTCGTCAACTCTGCAAATAACCCCGCTGAATCTGGACGTGTTGAGCAATCAACGATATCCAGTTCATTCGGCAGTTCAGCCCGCAACACTCTCCTAACGTACCCAGCTCGTTTTCCCTACAGAGCCTTCGTCATGTCACATCATTAAGCACACTTGAGCTTGCCTACGGGTGCTCGGGCGGTGCCGGGGTTGTTCGTCAGCTTTACTGAAGATCATGACTCAAAATGGAAGCGGCGGGTATACGTCCAGGCTGAGATCATGTGGACCGGAGTTTAACGAAGGCGATTAAAAGTTGTGCTTGGGGGGAAGGTTAGTGTGCCATCCAGAAAGTTTCAAGAACAAGAGAGACAAAAGTGCCACTTCGATCGTGAAGAGTACATAACGTATAAGTGCCTCTGAGGCAGAGAATATTCCTACATAGACTCCCAAGCTGTAAGATGTGAGTTGGTTGCCTAGTCGCCAATTGATATAAAAGGAGAGCGTTTTCTCTAGGAGAAGAAGCAAGGTTGGAATCCATCCAACAAGAAGTGCCACTCGCCAGCCGTTCCCCTTTGATTGCAACCAAGCAGAGCGCAGACTTACTTGGGCATCGACCGCGATGGCTGGGAGCAGCAAACTTAATCGACCTATGAGATAGCCCAAAAGTATTAGCCACAGCAGCGCCCATGGAAATAAGGACAGGTTGAGTCCCAATAGTCTGATCGATAGTTCATTGAACCCTCCTCCAAGAAAGGGTTCAATGAAATCAATGAACTGTATGACAACTTCGCTGACGATGAACAAAAGCATAATGCCGATGGTGTAAATGAATATAAGCCAGCCGAAGAACCTGAATTCTCTGTGAGGCCAACCAGGGATGCCAAATCGAGATACCGAATGCTTCCCAATAAGAATGGAGCGATGACAGGCCACGGCAAAGAAGCTGAAAATCAGGAGGTGTGGTAAATGCATCAATATGCCTATGGGGCGAGGCGCATCTCTCAATAGCCAATATTCGCCAAGGTAGACCAAAGTCGTCAATGTCACGGGCAGGGCGAGGAGTCGCCAAAAGTGTTGAGGGTAATTCCAAGGGAGCAGAACCGCTTCTCTGATAATCGGCCCAATTCGCAAGGGCTGATTAGAGCATCCCTGTGGTGAATTCGTGTGAATAATTGCTTCCATTTGCCTTCCTGATAGTTCCGTTCGATCATAGTCAGAGGTTGGACACATCTGTCGAGCGATTTCTACTTTCTTACCTGTAGCGGGTAGGTTCACAGGCATAGAAGGCGGCAGTGCGTGCTGGGCTATTTGTATGGAGGCTTGGGCTTTCGACGTTATCGATTGACTGTTTTTTGTCTATTTGCACCGTGCACCTTTGTGTGGAGCGAGTCGGGGGTGGGATGTTTATCGCGCGTGTTCTGCGAGTACAGGGGGCCCCACCCACTTCTCTCCGTCTTTTATCTCTCCCCAATCTGGCACGGCGTGATTTGACGGGCTGGTCAGCGACAGGACTCGTTCATTTCTTCCCTCATCCCTCTCTCCCTGGCCGGTGTTCAATCTTAGGGCCTGGGCTGGGCGGTTCTCGGAGCGCGATCAGAGCGCCGTTGGGTGACCGCTCATGCTGAGCTGCTGCGTCTGCCGCAGGCAGTGGCGACGAATGTTCGACGCCACACCGGCGCGACGGTGTGGCTAGTTTTCGGCGCCAAGCGGAGGCGAAGCATCGAGCGGCCAACGGCGCTCTGTGGCTCCACGCGGAGAGAGCCGCCCAGCTCTGGCCCGCCCGCCTCTCACACCGGCCACTTCTCCTCGTTCCACGCCATCTCCCAAAACATCCACTCATACCGCGAGCTGATCACGAACGCGTCTTCCATCCGCCGTTTCTCTTCTTTTCCCGCGGTCTTGGCCCACTGGTCTACTTTCTTGCGCATCCATTGCTGCACCTCGGCAAATTCAGGCGAGGCATAGAGCATGAGCCAGTCGCGATAAGGATGATTTTTAGAGGGTGGTCCGTTCTTCAGTAAATGTTGTCCGACGACGCAGTAGATCCAGGCGCAGGGGAGGGCGACGACGGTGATCTCCGCGACCGAGCCTGTATGCGCAACGGTCAGCATATGCCTGGTGTAAGCATAGTTCGTCGGCGCCATAGAGACGGACGCCATTTCCTTCGCGCTCATCTTCCAGCGCGATCCATATCCTTCGTGGAGGCTCCGTTCGACGACGATGGTCTCTTCGGCGAGCTTCGTGAGCCGCAGCGCCGTTTCTGAATCCGGCGCTCTCATTGCTCCGGCAGAAAACACGCGGGCCAGGTCGCCGAGAAACCTGGCGTCTTGCAGGATGTAGTACTTGAATTTGCGCTCCGGCAAGGTCCCCTTGCCCAAGGCCACGACGAATGGATGGGTGAGCTGTGCGTCCCAGATCGGTTGAGCCAGCATACGCAGATGGTCGGTGAATGACATCGTGGCCTCTTTCTATACAGGACGTTGTTCGTGAAGCGTATCTCGTATCTCGCGAGAAAGAAATAGAGCGGAAAGGAATGCCCTTTGCGTTTCACGCTTCACGAGATACGCTTCACGAGTTTCACTGGTGCGCCGGCCAGGGTCTCGGCAATCGATTGATGCCGTCCAGCGCAGCGACTTTATAACATTCTGCCAGGGTCGGGTAATTGAAGACCGTGTCGATGAAGTAGTCGATCTTACCCTGGTAGGCCATGACGGCTTGGCCGATATGGACGAGCTCTGTGGCCCCTTCTCCGATGGCATGGACGCCCAGGAGCGCATGGGTCTGGCGGTGAAAGAGCAGCTTCAGCATGCCGGTCTCATCGCCGATGAGCTGTCCGCGGGCAATTTCACGATAATGTGCGATGCCGGCGGCGTAGGGAGTCCCTGCTTTTTCCAGCTCTTCCTCGGTTCGCCCGACCATGGAGATTTCCGGAATGGCATAGATGCCGTAGGGGAGGAGGCCTGTGTCCGTCCGGTCTGGATGGCCGAAGGCATGGCAAGCGGCATGACGCCCCTGCTGCATGGAGGTGGAGGCCAGAGCGGGAAACCCGATGATGTCTCCGGCCGCGTAGATATGGGGGATGCATGTTTGGAAATGCTCGTTCACAACGATGCGGCCTCTCGCATCAGGCGTGATCCCGATGGATGTGAGATGTAAGGGCTTCGTGGCGCCGACGCGGCCGATGGCGTACATCAATGTTGTGGTAATGATCGGCGGCCGGTGCGCCAGCGCGACCGTGATCTGTCCATTTGGGTCTTTCCGGATGGAGACCACTTCTTCTTCGTGACAGAGTGTGACGCCGAGGTTCGTCATTTGCCGTTGCAAGGCCTCGATGATCTGTGCGTCGACAAATTCCAGCAAGCGTGGCCGCTTGTCGATCAGAGTGACCGGCACACCGATCGCCGCTAAGATCGAAGCATACTCAGTGCCGATCACGCCGCCTCCGACAATGACCATCGAGGGTGGAAGGTGTGTGAGCGTGAGGAGACCGTCGGTATCGATGATCGTGCGATCATCGAAGGGAATGTCGGCCGGCCTCGCCGGCTCTGTCCCCACCGCGATCACGATGACATGCGCCCGATGCTCCGTCGATGTGCCGGCCCGTTGAATGAGGAGCCGGTGCGGATCGAGGAAACGGGCTTCACCATAGAGTACATCGATGTCGTTG
This sequence comes from Nitrospira sp., assembly GCA_005116815.1. GTDB lineage: Bacteria > Nitrospirota > Nitrospiria > Nitrospirales > Nitrospiraceae > Palsa-1315. The sequence continues at coordinate 54,424 of SWDR01000013.1, forward strand.
CGAGCCATCTGATTCCGCACGATCTCGATTTCATTTTTGATGATGTGGTTCGCGCGAAACGCGAGGTCTTCGATTGTGATCGTCTCTTTCAGGCGATAGCCGGCTCCGTAGAGGGTGCGCTGGCGGAACCCCGAGAGATAGAGGACTGCTTCGCGGAGGGATTTACTGGGGATGGTGCCGGTGTTCGTGCAGACGCCGCCGAGGACCTCTTTGCGTTCGATGATGCCGACTTTTTTCCCCAGCTTGGCGGCCTGGACCGCTGCCTTCTGGCCAGCCGGGCCGGTTCCAATCACCAGCATGTCGTATTGCGCCATCAGGGTCCTAACTGCAACGCGTGAGCTGAGGTTCAGGACGAGAGCTTGGCCTATGTTTGTCCTGCAGGATGCTCAAACAGTTCGTCCAGCAAGGCCGCAGCGAGTGAAGGACCGAGGCGTACCCTTTGGGGTACGTTGAGGGCCTGAACGACGCGAGAACGAAGCTGGCGGACTGTTTCAGCATCCTGCTAGTTAGCCGTAATCAAGGACTTCGCCACGGCAAACGCTTCATTCAGGTCCGGCAGCTGCGCCAGCTCGGGCGTGATTTGCAGATATCGCACCTGGTTGTGGGCGTCGATGACCATGACGGTGCGCGCCAGGATGTGGGGGTCCTTGAGGAAGAGTCCGTAGGTCTTTCCGAATTCGGCGCCTCGATAATCGGAGAGGAACGTCACGTTGGTGATATGGGCTTCTTCCGCGAATCGTTTTTGGGCGAAGGGCGTATCGATGCTGACGGTGATCAGCTCGATGAGCTTGTCCAGCCCTTTATTCTTCTCGCTCAGAAAATGGGTTTGTTGCTCGCAGACTTTCGTGTCCAGCGACGGCACGACGCTGATGTCACCGACACCAAGGGCAAGGGTAAGGTCAGGATCATCAGCGT
>SWDR01000013.1:55438-77769 GCA_005116815.1 Nitrospira sp.
TCCTTGCGGACGCGCGGAACTTCATCCAGGACTTCTTTGATCCGATCGAGCGCATTCTGTTCGGTCAGTTGCGCCGCGAGATTGGAGAGCATGCCGCCGGGAATCTGCGAGGAGAGGATTTCGGCATCGACGCCGGTGAACTCGCTTTCGAACTGCCGATACTTTCGGCGGACGGTGCGGAAATGTTCGGTGATCGGGAGGAACGACACGAGGTTCAGTCCCGTATCGTACGGCGTGTTCCGCAGCGAGGCCACCAGGGTTTCCGTCGCCGGGTGCGAGGTGCCGCCGGCCAATGGCGAGATGGATGTATCCAGCATGTCGAGCCCGCCCAGGATCGCCATGAAGGAGGTCATCGAGGCCATCCCCGAGGTGTAATGCGAGTGTAAATGGATCGGGACCTTCACGGCTGCCTTGATCCGGCGGATGAGGTGATAGGCCTCGAGCGGCTCCAAGAGTCCGGCCATGTCTTTAATGCAGAGTGTATCGGTGCCCAAGTCTTCCAGTTTTTTCGCCATGTCGACGAACCGGTCCACGCTATGGACGGGACTGACGGTATAGCTGATGGCGGCTTCGACATGTTTGCCGCAGGCCTTCACTTCGCGCATCGCCCGCTCCATGTTGCGGATGTCGTTCAGTGCGTCGAAGATGCGGAAGACGTCGATGCCATTGGTGGCGGACCGTTCGATGAACCGCTCCAAGACATCGTCGGCATAATGCCGATACCCGACCAGGTTCTGTCCGCGGAGCAGCATTTGCAGTTTGGTGTTCGGCATGGCGGCACGCAGGGCGCGCAGCCGTTCCCAGGGATCTTCTTTGAGGAAGCGGAGGCAGGTGTCGAAGGTGGCACCGCCCCAGACTTCGAGCGACCAATAGCCGACGGCATCGAGCTTCTGGGCGATAGGCAGCATGTCCTCTGTCCGCATGCGTGTGGCTAACAGCGACTGATGGCCATCGCGCAAGGCGACTTCGGTGAGCAGGACGGGCTTGCCTGTTGCCGGTTGGATGGTCAGCTCGGGGCTGACCTTGGCACGGGTTTTTGACGTCCGGACGGCTGGTGCTGCCGCTCGTTTCTTGGGAGCCTGTTTTTTTGTTGGTCGTCGTGTCGCCATGATGTTCTAATCTGCCGGTTAACTCGTGATCGGTGGTTGATCGGCGGCTGTGCGGTCACAGCCCTTCGTAGGCGGCGATGGCGGCAGAGAGCGCCAACACCAGATCCTCCGGTTGTTCGAAATCGTGGTAGTTGAACAGGTCAGGATGCGTCTCGAGATAGGACGTGTCGAAACGGCCCGCCATGAAATCAGGCTCCTGCATGATTTCTTTCATGAAGGGGATCGTGGTCTTCACCCCGCGCAGGACATATTCTTCGAGCGATCGTCTCATCCTGCTGACGGTTTCTTCCCAGGTACGGCCACGGACGGTGAGTTTGGCCAAGAGGGCGTCGTAGTAGGGCGGCACCGTATAGTCTTTGTAGACCGCTCCGTCGATCCGAACCCCGATCCCGCCCGGCGAGAGATAGGCAGTGATGGTGCCCGTGCAGGGCATAAAGTTGTTCTTGGGGTCTTCGGCATTGATGCGGCATTGGATGGAATGGCCCTGGAGCGTGACTTCCTGCTGCGTGATCTCCAGTGGCAGGCCCGCGGCAATGGCGATCTGATTGCGCACGATGTCGATCGCGGTGATCTGCTCGGTTACCGTATGCTCGACTTGGAGGCGAGGGTTCATTTCCATGAAGTAATAATGCCCGTCCTGGTCGAGCAGGAACTCAACCGTGCCGGCATTGTCATAATCGACTGCCTTGGCGATGGTAATGGCCGCTGCTCCCATTTCGGCGCGCAGCGTCGGCGTCAGGATCAACGAGGGGGCGATTTCGATGAGCTTTTGATGCCGGCGTTGGATTGAGCAATCGCGCTCGCCCAGGTGGATCATGTTGCCGTGTTTGTCGGCCAGGATTTGGAATTCGATGTGATGCGGCCGTTCGATATACTTTTCGAGGAAGACGCTGCCATCGCCGAACGATGCTTGTGCTTCCCGAGAGGCCACCGCCATGTTCTCACGGAGTTCGGCGTCGGATCGGACCACCCGGAGGCCGCGTCCTCCTCCGCCTGCACTGGCTTTAATGATGACGGGATATCCGGTGTCCTTCGCAAAGGCCAAGGCCTCGTTCACATCGGTGACGCCGCCTTCGGTGCCGGGGACGATGGGAACGCCCACTCGCTTGGCGAGGTCGCGGGCGTTGACCTTGCTGCCCATTAAGTCGATGGCTTGCGGCGATGGGCCGATGAAGGTAATGCCGGAGGTTTGGCACAGTTGCGCAAATTTCGAGTTTTCCGAGAGAAATCCGTAGCCTGGATGGATGGCGTCGGCGCCGATCCGTTGGGCCAGACTGACGATCTGTTGGCTATCCAGGAAGCCTTTGACCGGTCCCGGACCGACCATGTAGGCCTCATCCGCCTTTTTGACGTAGATGCCGGTCGAATCGGCTTCGGAGTAGATGGCGGCGGTGGCGATGTTCAATTCGCGGCAGGCGCGAATAATCCGCATGGCGATTTCGCCGCGATTGGCCACCAAAATCTTCTTGAACATACCAGTCCCCGTCTCCTCAGATCGCGCGCGAATCCGCGAGAGTTCTCAGGCGAAAATGAGCGCGTAAGCTAGCATAAGATCAAGAGTCTTGTCGAGGGAAGGCAGGCTGGAAATGGATCTGATCGAGGGGGCCCGAGGCACGGCATCGTGCTGCGCCTCGGGTGGAGATTGTCGGTTTCCGGTTACTTGGCTTGGACTAAAAAGCCTTTTGACCTGGCGTTGCCGCCGCCGGCGACCACATCGATGAACGACATGCCGGCCCGGACGTCAGGAACGGTCGCTTCGATGGTCGATTCATTGACGAAGGTATATTCGATTTTGGCCGGCCCTGCCGCGCTAAAGGCGACCCCGTGGAAGCATTCTTTGGCCCCGAAATTTTCGCCTCTGATGGTGACTTTTTGGCCGGGTTTGGCTTCATCCGGCTCGACCTTGAAGATCTTGGGCCGCTTGCTCCTGTCGCACACGGGGTCCCGTTCGACCTTCGCAGCATCGGACCCCTTGATCGATTCGGTCCCGTAGAGGGTGAAGCCCGCGCCGTCTACCATGGCCCCCGGCTCTTCCGCAAAGGAGAGAGGAAGCGGTGAGGCCATACTTCCGACGAGCCCCAGTAGCATGAAGACCGATGATCGCCACATGTGCATAGATGCCTCCTTCAATGAACGACGGTTCGGAGCTATTTCTCTTTCAGCGGAATGTATGTGTCGGCAATGAGTTCTTGACCGGCTTGGGACAGCACGAACTGCGTGAAGGCCTCAGCCAGAGGGTTCGGCTCCTTCTTGGACAGGAGGAGGAGCGGGCGCCGGAAGGGATAACGGCCGTCTTTCACGGTGGGGACCTCCGGCTCGATCCTGTCGATGGGCAAGAGTTTGACGGCGACGCCGCCCGAGACGACAGACAAGGCCTGATTCAACGACAGATAGGTGATGGCAGACAACGGGGGTAATGTCCCTACGACGGTTTTGATAACCTGCTCATCGGAACCGATGACTTTGGCGCTACCGGTGATCTTTCCGGTCACGCCAAGCTGAGCCTCAAACGCATCGCGGATGTTTTGATTGCGAGGCCGGTCGATGACCAGTATTTTTGTGTCGAGGCCGCCCAACTCCGACCACATCGTGATCTTGCCGGAGAAGATGTCGGCGATCTGTTGTTTCGTCACATCTTTTGTCACATTGGAGAGGTGCACGAGGATGCCGATGCCATCCCAGGCGATGACGGTCGCTGAGAGGCCAGGGTCCTCGGTTCCGGTGACGGCGAGATGGGCTTGGCCGGTTTTGACCTGCTCAACCGGCTTCGAGCTGGCCTCCCACACGACATCGAGATAGGCGCGCGGGTTGGCTTTTTCAAATGCGCGGGCCAGAGCTTCCATGGTCGTGAGCTCCGGTCCGTTGCCAGCAATGATCAGGCTTCCGGCTGCCTCCGCCAGTGCGTTGGTGGCCATGTTCCAGCTGAATAGCAGGCTGAGGCCCAGCGAGAGTACCTGTCTCGCAATCATGGGATCTCCATAGGATTGGGGTGGCTATCGGGACGAGGATGCTGTGCGTGCTCAGGCCAGTCCACGGTCTGGTTCAGTTCTCCGTGATGCCGCCGCTTGCGGGGTCTGGTAGTCCGCCAGTCTCGGGGGCGGCGCGTTTTCCCATCAGCGGTGGTAGCTTGGCGAATTTGTCCATCCGCTCGTCCAGCATGTTGTAGGCTTTTTGTTCGGCAAAGCCGGTTTTGTGGGTCCCTTTCACCACTGTCGTGCTGGCAGACATCAATCGTGTCGCCTCCTGGGCCTGACAGTGCGGGCAGATCGTGTCTTCCGGCCTGACATGGACGGATTGGGTCGCGTCAAACTGCTTTTCGCATTTTTCACAACGATATTCGTAGATCGGCATCGTGCGTGTCCTTCATGCTGGATTTTCCCGGGACAGAGTGCGAATCCGCTCTTGACCGGCCCGTGAACTTTGCCTTATTGTACACACCTTGCTGAGGTGACTTCTAGTGGCTTACGAGGAGGATTTCGATGCCCCTGTTGATTCGGAAATACAAGAGTACCGGTGGAATGATGCAAGAAGAGCGGATCGATGACGAGGATCGGATCGAGCGCTACATGAGGCTCTTCGACAAGGACGACATCAAGAAGCTCGAGACCGGCGTCAAGGTCTTCATTGAGAAAGATGAGTGGCAGCTCCTGCCGTAAGTTGTCTCAATCGTCGACGAGACTCTCTCGTCGCTCGAAGTGGAATCTGATCGCAGGTCGTGAGCGCGGACGAGCCCTGAGTCGTAACCCAAGGGCCGTGTCTCGGTCTGTCTGTGAAGGGCTGTTCCTATGACCTATTGGATTCACATCGCCCGCTCAATCGACCGGGTTACGCTCCACAAGGATCGTTGTGCCGAAGTGCCCTCGTCGACGATCGGCTCCTCCAGCGATTTTTGGGAGGGCGGCTGGTTCGACTATCCTGACAAGGAGCGAGCGCTCGCGGCGATGGAGCAGGCTGGGACGACGGATCAACGGCGCTGCGCCCTGTGCAAGGCTTGAGGGGCAGTGCTGAGTCCTGCGTACTCAGTGCTGTGTAATTTTCTGAACCTCAAGCTCAGCACTCAGCACCCAACTCTCAGCACTTCATCAATCTCATGCCACGATTCGCACTCCTGCTGACAACGTTCATTTGGGGCGCGACGTTTCCTGCGACCAAGGCGGTGTTGGAGCAGATTCCACCGTTGTCGTTTCTGTTTCTGCGATTCCTGCTTGGGGCGTTGCTGGTTGGGGTCGGGTTTCTGCTGTGGAGACTCCGCCTGCACCGTGATCCGGCGGTGTTGCGGGCCGGTGCGATTGCCACCGGTTGGCTCTTTCTCGGCTATGTCCTGCAAACCGTCGGAATTCACTACACCACCTCATCAAACTCTGCCTTCATTACGGCGCTGTATGTCGTGATTGTTCCCTTGATTCTTCGCCGATTCGACTGGCGCGTATTATTGGCCACAGGAGTCGCGACGGTGGGGCTCTGGCTGTTGGTGAAGCCCAGCGCATCCGGAAATCTTGGCGATCTCATGACGCTGGGCTGTGCCTTCGCGTTTGCTGCGCATATCGCCTGTCTCGAGCGGTTTACCCGAGAAGTCGATGCACCGTCCCTCTTTGCCTGGCAGATGATGGCCATGGTCGTCCTGTTGCTTCCCACGATGCTGCTTGAGCAGGCGCCGGCTCAGGCTTTTGCGCCGACTGCGTTGTTGTTGTTCGGGCTTGGGGTGACCGGAGGGCTTGCGACCGGGGCCTTTGCCGTTCAGATGTGGGTGCAGCGGATTGTGCCGGCACAACAGGTGGCGTTGATCTTTGCCTCGGAGCCGGCCTATGCGGCCTGGCTCTCTTGGTATTTTCTGGGGGAAACGTTGGATCTCCAAGGATGGATCGGCAGCGGCCTCATTTTAATAGCGGTGGTGGTGGGCTCGCTTGGCAGCGGTTCGAAAGCGCCATTGCCCGTCGCTGCCTCGGTCTAGCCGGTCTAGTATATCGGAGGAGTCAGATGGCACAAAAGTTCGGTAATGGGCGCTGGGTGCAGGAAGGGTTTTTGGATAATCGCGTCGAGGGCACGATCGTCGGGCGGATCGTCTTTGCCGTGATCGGTCCGGTCGATGTGTATTTGCGTGGAAATTTCAAACCCGATATTGCGGGGCAGGTCATTCAGTTTCGGAATCCCCGGTTTGAAGACGAGGATCTCGCCGGGCAGATCATCGGGGATATGGAGAATCCACAGATCGGGACGGTGAACCTGATCTCCTTCGACCCTCACCCGAATCTCGTGCCGCATCCCTACATCGAATGGTTTTCGGCGAGGAAGAATCACTATCGGATTGAGCTCGAACCGGCAGAGGCCTGGATCGTTATGGCCTCGGACCTTGGGGACATCGATCAGGTGAGCCGAGGGATTCGTGCAGCGCTTGCCGGGCGGGTGACTGAAGGCCCCTCTCGAGAGTCGACGGAGTGGGTGTAGAGGAACCGCCGTTTGTAACGAGTCACAAGCGGCGGTTCACTCGTTATACCGCGATGGCGTCCTGCTTGCTCTTTCCCTCACGGACGTAGATCGGCACATCCTTGATGTCCCACACCAGCCCGACCCCTTCCATCGCTTTCAAACAGTAGTAGGTCATATCGACTTCCCACCAATAGAAGCCTTGGCGGGTGGATGCGGGGTAGTAGTGGTGGTTGTTATGCCAGCCTTCTCCCATCGTGATCAGCGCAAGAATGAAATTGTTGCGGCTAGTGTCCCCGGTCTCGTACCGCTGAGAGCCGTAGACGTGAGAAAGGGAGTTGATGGTGCAGGTGCCGTGGATGAGCACAACGGTCGACACGAAGAAGCCCCAGATCAACATCTGGGGGCCATTCGTGCCGAGACTTGGGGCATAGGATTCGAGCAGTTTCCCCAATCCGAACATGCCGAATCCGGCGAGGGTCGGGACGAGAATATCGAATCGATCCAGGAAGCGGAGTTCGGGGAACTTCGCGAAGTCTGCAATGTTCTTCAAGCGAGGGGCAAAGTGCGTCTGTGACGTGAACCAGCCCATATGCGACCAGAGAAATCCTCCGTGAAGAGGGGAATGCACGTCATCCGGTGTGTCCGATGCGATGTGGTGATGGCGATGGTGTCCGGCCCACCAGAGCGGACCGCGCTGGGCGCAGGAGCCTCCCAGGACCGCAAAGGCGAACTGGCATGCGCGGGATGTCTTGAAAGTGCGATGTGAAAAGTAGCGGTGGTACCAGCCGGTGATGGCGAACATGCGCACGAAATAAAAGGCTGTGGCGACGGCGACCGCTGTCCAGCTCCATCCCACCCAGATGATGCCGAGACACATGACATGGACCGCGATGAGCGGGATGCAACGAATCCAGTCCATCTTTGGCGGTCCTTCGACCTTCATGTCTTCAATGCCGGCCCAGGAGTCGAACCAGCGGAGTACGGTGAGTTTCAGATTCTGGGCTTTGCTGGGCTGTAGGGCTGTTACGTCGGACATTCGCGTACCTCCAAGTCAGGGGGCGTTGCTTTACTGGGACGTGGTGCGTGGGACAGGTCCCCCGGTAAGGCTGTGTCAGATCGCGGCGCGTTGAAAATTATTCGTCAGGCAGGCCGCTGATACTGGAGTGCAAAGACTACGGCTTCGGTACTCCAGCGGTGCAAGAACGAGTCATTATACACAGAACCCTTTGAAAAGTGAAACAGGGCATCAGCGGCAGCATGAACCTTCTCTTGTATTCTAACGGAATCAGAGGGGTTGTCTACTCTTTATGCAGACGCGATGTCGCAATCGTCTCTTGCCACGGCACTCGTTCTATTGCGAATTGACACCCTCGCCCCCTCGTCTCTAGAATGCAAAAATGATGAATGATCGTTTCCTCAAAGCGTGCCGGCGCGAACCGGTTGATTGTACGCCGGTCTGGTTCATGCGCCAGGCAGGCCGTTATATGGCGGAATATCGTGCGCTTCGCGCGAAGCATTCGATGCTGGAGTTGTGCAAGACGCCGGAGTTGGCGGCGCAGGTCACGATGCAGCCGATCGATCGCTTTCCGCTCGATGCGGCCATTATTTTTGCCGACATTCTGTTGCCCCTCGAACCGATGGGCCTCAATCTAGAGTTCGCGGAAGGCGAGGGGCCGGTCATCCACAATCCGGTGCGAACTCAGGCGGACGTGGAGCGGCTCAAGGTGATCGACGGGGATGAACTGGAGTATGTGGCAGAAGCCATCCGCCAGGCGCGCCGTGCATTGAATGGGCGCGTGCCGTTGATCGGGTTTGCCGGGGCTCCGTTCACGCTCGCGAGTTATGCCATCGAGGGCGGGAGTTCGCGGAACTATCTCCTCACCAAACAGATGATGTATAGCGAACCCAAGATCTGGCATCAGCTCATGGATAAGTTCGCGCGGGTGATTACCGGTTATCTGCGGCGGCAAATCAAGGCCGGTGCGCAGGTGATTCAGCTGTTCGACAGTTGGGTCGGCTGTCTCTCCATCGGCGACTACGAAGAATATGTGATGCCGCATGTTCAATTGATTTTTGACGGGCTGAAGCGGGAAGGCGTGCCGATGATCCATTTCGGCACGGGCACCTCGGCGATGCTTCGCCAAATGCGGAAAGCGGGCGGGGATGTGATCGGGGTCGACTGGCGCATCCATCTCGATGAGGCCTGGGACCTGGTGGGGCACGATGTCGCGGTGCAGGGGAATCTCGACCCCTTAGTTCTTTATGCGCCGTTGCCTGAAATCGAACGCCGCGTAGCCGATATTTTGCGCAGAGCCGGTGGCCGGCCCGGCCATATCTTTAATTTGGGCCATGGAATCTTGCCGACGACTCCGATCGAGCATGTGGCCGCCGCCATCGACATGGTGCACAAGCTCAGCCAACGCTAGGAGCGGTGAAGCGTCCCTCGTGAAGCGTATCTCGTTCACGGGTTTCAAGTTGCAAGTTTCTAGCTCCAAGTTTTCGGAGGGTGTTTCCTAACAACATGAAACCTGAAACTAGAAACCAGTAACTCCACTCCACTCCCGAACGACGAGGAACGATGTCTGAATCGAAGCGCCCTATTGCCGTGCTTCTCATGGCCATGGGTGGGCCGGATAGTCTGGAGAATGTAGAGCCTTTCCTGCTGGATGTGCGGGGTGGCCGTCCCACGCCGCCCGAACTCGTCGAAGAGATTCGGGAGCGGTATCGAGCCACGGGCGGGAAGTCCCCGGCGGTTGGAATTTCCAAGGACGTGGCCAAGAAGCTCGAACGGCGATTGAACGAGGCCGGTGTCGAGCGCTATCGCGTCTACGTCGGCTTGCGGCATTGGCATCCCTTTATCAAAGAGACCTATGCCGAGCTGCTCGGCGATGCGCCTGAGCAAGTCATCGGGCTTTGTCTGGCGCCACAACAGTCCTCGCTGAGTACCGGAGCCTATCGAAAAAAAGTCGAAGAGGCACAGGCTGCGCTACAGGGTGACGCATCGGTGAGTTATGTCGGTAGTTGGCATCGACATCCCGGACTGATTGCAGGGATCGTCGAGAACATCCGGCAGGCGTTGCTGAAGTTTCCTGCAGATGTGCGAGCGACGGTGCCGGTGCTCTTCACGGCCCACAGTCTTCCCGAGCGTATCGTCGCGATGAAGGATCCCTATCCCGACGAGGTCAAGGGCACGGTCGAGGCTGTGACAGCGTTGCTGGGCAAGCAGCCGACGCGGTTCGCCTATCAGAGCCAGGGACGGTCGAGCGAACCATGGCTGGGGCCGACGGTGGAGTCGGCTGTGGACGAGCTGGCGCATGAGGGCCATCAATATGTACTGGTCGCGCCGATCGGGTTTCTCTGCGACCATGTGGAAACGCTCTACGATATCGATATCGAACTCAAGCAGTATGCGGCTGGTCGGGGGCTCCAACTTGAGCGCATCGCCATGCTGAACGATTCGCCTGCCCTCATCGATACGCTCGCCTCGGTGCTCAAGGCACACGAATCATCCCACCGCAGTATCTCGTGAGTACGCTTCGTACAGTGGCGGTCATCGGTGGAGGGATCTCGGGTCTCTCGACTGCCTATGCCCTTCACGAACAGGCCGCCGCCGCCGGCATCCCGATTCGTTGTACGGTGGTGGATGCGGGTTCAGATTGGGGAGGCAAGATCGTCACCCATCGTGTCGGCGATCTCGTGACTGAAGCGGGCCCCGATTCCTTCCTGTCTCAGAAAACGGCAGCCATCGAACTCTGCGCCAAGTTGGGGCTGACCGATCAACTCATCAATACAAACGAGACCAGCAAGAGGGCCTGTGTGTTTTCGCAGGGGCGCTTGCGCGAGCTTCCAGAGGGATTGGTTGTCATCTCGCCCAATCAATTGGGGCCCTTTCTTCGAAGCGGTCTACTGAGTTGGTGCGGGCTCGCGAGGATGGGACTGGATCTGGCCATGCCGGTGAAGCGCTCACCGGATGATGAATCGCTGGCATCGTTTTTCCGGCGGCGCATGGGCCGACAGGCCTTCGAGCGGATGCTCGAGCCCTTGATGGCCGGTATCTATGCCGGCGATGCGGAGCAGATGAGTGTGCAGGCGACGTTCCCGCGTTTTGTCGAGTTGGAGCAAGAGTATGGCAGTGTGATTCGGGGCATGATGACGGCCAGGAAGGCCGGTTCATCAGCCAAGCCTGCCGGTCCGAAGCGCACGATGTTCGTGAGTTTGAAAAACGGGCTATCCGATTTGGTTACGGCCCTGGTGGCTCGACTGACGGAGCAGGGCGTGACGCTGAGGGGCGGCTGTGCGGTCGAGGCCCTTCGCGTGCGGTCCCATCAACCAGGCCGTTGGATGTACGATGTCATTCTCAACGACGGCTCGGCCCTGTCAGTGGATAGTCTCGTCCTGGCCACTCCGGCCTATGTGTCCGCGGAGCTGGTGCGTCCGCTGACGCCGATTGCCGGCGGGTTGCTGGACATGATTCCCTATGCCTCCACGGCGACGATTGCGATGGCCTTCCCGCGTGCGGCGGTCTCCGGCTCGGCCGAAGGGTTTGGTTTTGTCGTGCCGCGGGCGGAAGGGCGTGACCTCATTGCGGCGACCTGGACTTCGCTCAAGTGGCCCCATCGCGCTCCGTCGGACCAGCTATTGGTCCGCTGTTACGTCGGGGGCGTTGGGCGAGAGGCCATTTTGCAATTGGACGACCAGGCGTTGGTGGCGCGGGTCAGGGAAGAGTTGGCCAGTATGTGCGGTGTGACGGCCAACCCAGGGTATGTGGAAGTGAATCGCTGGATGAAGGCCATGCCGCAGTATACGTTGGGACATCTCGACCGGCTCAACCAGATCGAGGGGGCCCTCAGTCGCTACGGGGGCCTGGTGCTGACTGGCGCCGGCTATCGGGGCGTCGGAATTCCGGACTGTATCCGTGACGGGGCGATTGCGGCCGATCGGGTCGTGCGTTATCTGTCCGGAGAACGACCGTCATAAGAAACGAGGACATACGATGGATGCCCGAATGCAAATTGCGAATGTGACAGGTCCCTTCCGAGAGCCTCGGGAGCAGGTGTTCTCCTTCGACTATTCGATCCAGCGCGCCTCCTGGCCGACGGCCCAGGCCATTCGCGTCAAGGTCGCTATTCCGGAGGAATTGGATGTCGTGCGGGGGAAGGTCTTGGGGGACGTCGTCGGGACGCCTGGTCAGCAGTTGATGATTTCGAAGTTCCTGTCCCGCCAGATCTCGGATGAGAAAATCCGCATCGCCGAGGCCGACGGCATGTTGTCCGAACGCCGCGACACCGTCGTGGCTCCCTTCACCGGGCCCATGGCCTATTTGTTCCCACGGCTCGAAACCTGGGCGGTTGCACAGCAAGAAGCGTTGCGGGCAGAGATTACAAAGCTGGTTGGACTGTAGAACTGCGTGACGCGCGAGACAAGCGAGAAAAGCGCGACGTGAAGGTCGAGTCTAAGGTTGCGACGTGTATATAGGTAGCAAGTCGAAACCAAAATTCCCTACCGGACTGGCGGACGGACTACCTCACAATGACCCCGGAGAGCATCTTCATCGGTTATTCTGCCTGTCCCCTTTAATCTCCCTCGAACAGTCGCATAATCTTTAAACGGCCCAATTCAATGAGGGGGCGAATCAGGCTGCCATGCTTAATGTTATCGTCCTGATCAAACCAGGCAGACATTTGCTTAGGACCTTCAAGTGAGTCTTGGAAACAGCCGAGATCCTTATGAAAGACCGGGTTTCCAAGAAAATGGAGAAACGACCATGAAACTGGCGTGCAAGAACTCTTGGAGGTCACTATTACGTTCAAGCCATCGTCATTTCGTACTGCTACATCCCTACCGGCCATTTCAGCTGTAAAGAGAAGGCAACTCGCTTGCTTGATGACAAGACCCGGACTGCAAGTAGGGTTAATCGAAAACTCACGGCTGCCGCCAACTCTCATCCCATATATGCCAAAAGGGAAGACACTGAATGCACCAAAGTCTTTGACGTGTGAACCATAGTCCCAATACGGATTTTTTTTATATGTGAATTCAATTGGCCCAGAATACACCAGCTCATGATTACTGGAGTACCACACGGATACCTCCAAGGAGAGGCGATGGCCGTATCTCACGTCAACACCTGTTCCAGGTTGAATCTCTTTTCCATCAAGGTCTTGACGGATCTGCCGAACTATATCTGCATCAAATCTTGGCTCGTAGGAGTGATGCCCCTCATGATCGATATACCAATCAATTGATCCACACGAGGCTATGGCGGCTAGGGCAAGACATAGGATCCCTGGTAGAGCGAAATGGCGAGCCCTTTTGATCAGTGGGTGCATATAAGAACAATATAGGGCCAGGTTGTAATCACACATGCCCGCCTACCGCTAATGCTGCGAGCAACCTGATATTAGATTCTATAGGTTTCAACTCCAGAGGCAATGAGAATGCCGCATCGATCATTCAGCGCACAGGAGAGGAGGATGCGATCGAACAACCTAAGCTCGTATCTTCGACTTTGCGATCCTCTACGAAGGCGAGCACGCGCTGCCGTGGCAGTGCTCCAGTCGATGGCGGGATCATTATGTCGGATCGGGCCTATGTGCTCATCAATGTCATGCCGGGACAGACCAGCGAAGTGGTGCGGGCATTATCCGCCATCAAGCAGATCAAGACCATCGATCCCTGCTGGGGCAAGCCGGATATTATTGTGGTGGTGGAAGTGACCGACCAGGATGCCTTGACTCAGCTAGTCCTGAAGCGGATTCATGAGATCGACGGCGTCTCGCAAACCGACACCCATCTTGTCTATCGATTGAAAGACAGCAAGGCCAAGTGACTAGCACGTTTCGCATATTCAGCCTCGCCCTCCTCGTCATCTGGGCATCGGCTTGCGCTGGCCCTCCCATCCCCCATGAACCGGACGTGATCGATGTCACGCTGCACGCGACGGCCGATCGGGTAAAAACAGCCGTGACCCAGGTCCTGACCGAGGGAGGCTACCGTGTCGATCGAACGGATGACGAGAATCTAACAACCGGCTATCGAGAGGAAATCAGCGGCCCCTGGGACTGGTTGCTCCGCTGGCGTTTCGGTACCGGACGAAGCCGTGTAGACGTACTGGTGACATCGGCATCCGAGGAAAGCAGCAGACTTCGACTGCACGTGCTGTATGAAGGGAAAGACGGGATGTTTACCCGGTGGGAAGAGTCACCGACCGCAAAGCCTCAAAGCGCAGCGAATCAATTGCGGCTGATCAAGAACGCGCTCCAAATTCTATAGCCCTACTCTTTCTCTCCGCTGTCGGCATCGTCGCCGAGGTCCAATCCAAACCGCTCAGCCATCCGATACAGCGTCCGCCGGTCGATGCCGAGAATCTTTGCCGCTTTGACTTTATTCCCCTTGGTTTCCTTCAGCACGCGAACCAGATGACGCTTCTCGACCTCCTCAAGCGTCAAGCCGGCTTCATCGCTATGATCGATCACCCCAATAGTCTCCTTCGACGGCAGCTCGATCTGGCGTAACGACGCAGGCAGATCGTCCGGTGTGAGGAGTGGGCCATGACTCAATGAGACAGCCCGCTCAATGGCATTTTCCAACTCGCGCACATTGCCGGGCCACCGGTACTGCGTCAACAACGTCATCGTCTCTGGCAGCACTCCACGGACTGCATGCGCCGCCCCAGCCGCACATTTCTGCAAGAAGTGATGCACCAACATCGGGATATCTTCACGCCGCTCCACCAACGACGGCAACGTGATCCGGACGACATTGAGCCGATAAAATAAATCGTCCCGGAACTTCCCTTCCTTGACCAACTGCTCGAGGTCTCGATTCGTCGCCGCAATGATGCGGACGTCGACCTTCGCCGATGTCGTGCTTCCGACGCGGCGGACTTCGTGATCCTGCATCACCCGCAACAACTTCACTTGCAATGCCTGGCCCATCTCGCCGATTTCGTCGAGGAATAACGTGCCGCCGTTCGCGGACTCGAACAGGCCGATCTTATTCCCCACCGCGCCGGTAAACGCGCCTTTTTCGTATCCGAACATTTCCGACTCCAGCAAGGTATCGGGCAACGCTCCGCAATTCACGGGAATGAACGGCTTGTCCCGACGAGGCCCATTCGCATGAATCGCCCGCGCAATCAACTCCTTGCCAGTCCCGCTTTCCCCTTGTAACAGGACCGTGCTCTTACTTTCCGTCACCCGCGCGACCAGCTTATACACCTCCAACATGGCGGTGCTGCTTCCCACCAGCGGGGACCATTCATCCTTACTTTTCAATTCTTCACGGAACCGGGCATTCTCTCGGACAAGTTGGCAGTGATCGAGACTCCGCTTGACCACCAGCTTGATATCCTCTTTCTTAAACGGCTTGGCCAGATAGTCGTAGGCCCCTTGCTTGATCGCTTCGATCGCCCCTTCAAGCGATCCGAAAGACGTCAGCACGACGACCGCCGTATCAGGGCTCATCCGTTTAAACTCACGCAACACGGTCAATCCGTCGACAGCGCCCATTCGAATATCCGTCAGCACCAGATCCACGCGCCCCTGGCGTCCGCGCGCAATGACTTCTTCTCCGCTGGCAAAGGCCTCAACGGCATACCCTTCCTTCTTTAAGGCCTCTGCCAAGAGCTCCCGTGCAACCGCATCGTCATCAACTACGAGAATATTCGCTGGTGGCATTAATCCCTCTTTCTCACGCGCGTCGAGTCGGCCTGTAATCCGGGCAAGGTCACCGTGACCGTGGTACCGCGTCCCGGTTCGCTCTCAAGCGACAGACTGCCGCCATGAGCCAGAACCGTTTCGCGGCTCAAGAATAGCCCTAATCCGGTGCCCTTGCCAACCGCCTTGGTCGTAAAAAATGGCTCGAAAGCTTTTTGCACATTGGCCTCCGGCTGCAAGGCCTGACCGGTTTCACCGATTTCGTCGAGAAAGATGGTCCCGCCATGCGCTAATTCAAATCGACCGATCCGCGTGTGGGCGGCGCCGGTAAAGGCTCCCTTCTCATGGCCGAACAACTCGGATTCCAGCAGATTTTCGGGGATGGCTCCGCAATTGACGGGCACGAACGGGCGGTCTTTCCGGATACTGTTAAAATGCAACATCCGCGCAACCAACTCCTTACCGGTTCCACTCTCCCCTTGAATCAACACCGTGCTGTCATGGTCCGCCACCTTCGAGACGAAATCCAGGACGCGCTTGATCGGCTCACTGGTACCGACCAACTGCTCGGCCCGATACGGAAGGCGCAAAGATTTCCGTGAACCACGAGTATCCAGGCCTCGACGATGCGCCTCCGACGCTTTATTGATGACGGCAATCACCGATTCATTCTCGAATGGCTTTGTGAGGAAATCGAACGCGCCAACCTTCATCGCCTTCACGGCACCGTCGATCGAGCCATAGCCGGTCATCACGATACCGATCACCTTCGAATCGATCTGCAGAATGCGCTCCAGAACGGCCAGGCCATCGATATCGGGCAGCTTCAGATCTGTCAGCAGCACATGAACGGGAATCTCTTGGGCGACTCGAATCGCATCCTGTCCGTTCCCGACCACCGTGACCTGATGGCCCTCTTGCGTCAAGAGCCTGCGAAGCAAGCTCTGCACCCCTTCATCGTCTTCAACCACAAGTATAGACAGCAGACTCATAGCGTACTCCTCATGAAAGATAATGACAGATGATGGCGATGGCATATTTTCGTACCGATTTCACAACGTCCGCAAAACCGCTGCATGCGGGATCTGCATGGGCATTTTCTGCCGAGCTGAGTTGTCATGTCATACAAGAAGCGCATCGATACTAAGCGTAGATGAGATTCCTATAACGGAAAGTGCCTAATAGCTCATACGTTGAACGCATTATGCACCTAGCCAACTAGAGCTATGCATACCAAACAATGGAACCACACGGTCCTGAGCTCTATTGCAATAGAGCCATTCGCTACCAGGCAAAGACTGCCTGGCTCTATAGAAATGGAAGTCGTACTCTCCCGATTGTCAGAATTGACAACCTGCGGGATATTTGGCCAGGCTACGGCAACAAGAATGAGAACCCTGCGACTCATGCGCAGCAACAATACAATGCCTACAGCTTAAAAGGAGGGACGTATCTGAGAAAGGGGATGTCAATCACTGGAAAGAGTCGGCAGCCTGAGAAGGGGACGTAGAAATTCGCAGAAGGCCACGACCGTGAACGGTTCAGCCGAACCGCTTCGACGCGTGCGCACGATGTCAGTGGATTTTCTCCATCATCAACGGAGCATGGAGGCCGACCTGCTTCTCCGGGTGAGAATCCCGAATAAAAAAGGCAGCCGCTTGAGCACGACGGGTCACTTTGAGTTTTTGGAAAATGAACCGGATATAGTTCTTGACCGTCTTATCGCTCAATTCGAGCGATGAGCCAATCTCTTTATTCGTTTTTCCCTCTGCCACGAGCGCAAGGACACGCTGCTGTTGAGAGGAGAGTGTTGCCCGTGGTTCGGATGCCACCTCTCGTTGCGACCGCATACGGGTCAAGAGCGGCTGTGTTATGGCTGGATCGAGGATTGACTGGCCCTGGGCAACGGCATGGATCGCGCGCAATAATGCATCCACATTCACTTGCTTCAACAGATAACCGTGTGCGCCCCCGATGACTGCGGCGAGCACCGCCTCATCGTCCTGGTAAGACGTCAGAAACAGCACTCGTGTGTTGGGGCAGGAACTGCGAATCGCTCGACAGGCATCCACTCCACTCCCCCCGGACAGGCGAACATCCATGAGCACCACATCCGGCTTGAGGTCGCAGGATTCGCGAATCGCATCCTCGACCGTAGCGGCTTCACCAACGACGTGGATACTGCCCTGCCGGCTCAGTACCGTCTGCAATCCCACTCGAACGACTTCGTGATCGTCCACGATCAACACTTTGACTGGGATTGTAGTCGAGTTAATCACCAGGCCCCCCTTTGTACAGGTTATTGAGCATAAGGAGAACAACGCCAGCCACAGCCGTTCTTCCTACGTCCAGCGTTTCATGCATAATAATCGATGAAATATCTCGAACGGGGCAAGCGGAAAAGACGCGACTACACTCTAATTGAGAAGGAGAGAGCAAGGAGGATTGCAGATACACCGGTGAGCCTCACAGTCCGACTACCGCATTATTGCTAGGAATCATAAATCCCTTTACCATCTATAGCAATGATGCTAATCGGCTCTAGCCGAACTGACATAGATGTTAGTTAGGCTAGCGATTCTGTCCGTACAGACCGACAGCTGCAGACTTACGTATTACACCCAGTTCCAGGCCTGACATTGACACAATGGTGAATTCTGCCGCAATCACACAGCAATCAGGCCCTTGCAGATCGAACGCCCCGTGGAGACAGACGCGTTCACGGCGGGCAGGTCCCCACTATCCAGAGATCCCCCTCGCGATGCGGACCAGGAAATTAAAGTTTCACATCTTTCTGCCGACAAGAGACTGTACCGAAACACAGTGGCCACAAACTGCTCTCAAGGACCACCGACAGCATGACGACTGAAATCGACCGATCGACGAATATCGATATGCCGGAACAGGTCGAACAGGCCTTAATCGAACGGATCGATAAGGACAAAATCGAGCTGCCGGTGCTTCCGCAGGTCGCAGGTCGGGTCATGGCCTTGGCCAATGATCCATCGGCAGATGCGGCGCGTCTCTCTACCCTCATCCACCAGGATCAGGCCTTGGCGGCCCATGTGCTGAAAATCGCCAATTCTCCAGCCTATATGCCCAGAACTCCGATTATGTCGCTCCAGCATGCCGTCGCGATGCTCGGAGTGAACCAACTGTCGGAGATCGCCGTCACGATTTCACTCAAAAGCGCTGCCGTTAAGATTCCAGGTCATGAAGCGGATATCAAACAGCTGTGGCGTCACGCGTTAGCGAGCGGGGCCTATGCCAAAGAAATCGCACGCCTCCGCCGCTATAATGTGGAAAGCGCCTACCTCTGCGGACTCCTACATACTGTCGGGAAATCGGTCGTCCTCAAGACCGTCACGACGATTGCCACGGAGCTGCATGTGCGCCTTGAGCCCAATGCGATCCTCGCCTTCCTCGATGGGTACCATTCCCGTGTGGGCATTTTGATCGCCACGGAATGGGCCTTGCCCTCCCAAGTCGCCGAGGCCATCGCCTATTATGCGGTCTATGAGCAGGCCCCCACACATAAGCACGAAGCGATGATGACCTTCCTAGCAGACCGGCTGGCGACCTATATACTCGTGCCCGATTCCTTCGATGACAGTACCCTACGCGACCACAGCGTATTTGCCGATCTCAACCTCTATCCCAACGACGTAGAGACGTTACTCGGTCTCAAGGACAAGGTTCTCAGCCTAGTGGATACGATGACGCTATGAGTGATGCGACACATTTTGACATTATCGTAATCGGAAGCGGTCCCGCAGGCCAGAAGGCGGCCATCCAAGGCGCGAAAGCAGGCAAACGTGTGGCCGTGATCGAACGCGAGCCGGGTGTCGGCGGTGGTTGTGTCTACCGTGGAACGATCCCCAGCAAGACGCTGCGCGAGAGCGCCCTGCAATTAGACCGATCCAAACGGTCCTCGTCCACCTTGGACGTTCGTGTGCCACCCAATATTCTCGTCGCCTCACTGATGCGCCGTGTGGATGAAGTGGTCACGGCACATGGCGTCTATATGGAGAAACAACTCACTCGCAACGGCATCTCGTTTTTTCATGGACGTGTCAAGTTTTGCTCCGCGACCCTGCTCGAGATGCTCTCAGTCGACGGGGCGAAGCAACTCTTCACTGCCGACACGATCGTCATTGCCACCGGGTCACGGCCTCGTGCACCGGTCGAGATTCCTATCGACCACGAACATATTCTGGACAGCGACTCGATTCTCTCCATGATCTATTTGCCACGCTCCCTTACCGTGCTCGGCGGAGGTGTCGTGGCATCGGAATATGCATCGATCTTTGCCGCGCTTGGCGTGCAGGTAACCATTATCGATCGGGCCGAACGGCCGCTTCAGTTTCTGGACGCAGAACTCGTGAAGATGTTTGTGCAGAGTTTTGAACAACAGGGCGGCCGCTATTGCGCAGGGCAAACCATCAAGGACGTCCGCTGGGATGGGATCTCTCAGGTCGTCACGACACTCCAGGACGGGCAAGTCGTGACGAGCGATAAAATGCTTGTGGCCATGGGGCGGCAACCCAACCTTGAAGACCTCAATCTGAGCGCCACAGGACTGCCACTCAACGAAAAGGGGACCTTGGCCGTTAACGAACATTGCCAAACGGCCCTTCCCCACATTTACGGGGTCGGCGACCTGCTCGGCCCCCCGGGCTTAGCCTCTACGGCTATGGAGCAAGGCCGGCGAGCCGTCTGTCACGCCTTGAGTCTCCCCGAAGGACGTTCATCCGACATTCCGGTCGGCATTTATACGATCCCCGAGATGGCCAGTATCGGGCTGGACGAAGCCGCCGCGCGCGCACGTTATCGAGAGGTCCTGATCGGGCGGGCGCGTTTCGACGAAATTGCCCGAGGTCAAATCTCGGGCATGTCCAACGGTTTAATGAAACTGGTAGCCGATCCGACCGGAGTGTACCTATTGGGGGTGCAGATCATCGGAGAGGGAGCGACAGAGCTGATTCATGTGGGCCAGATCGCGCTACAACATGCAGCCACGATCGATTCGTTCGTGGAGAATATTTTCAACTTTCCTACCTTGGCAGAAGGCTATCGCATCGCAGCGCTTGATATTGCAGGGCAACGGCACAAACGACTGGCTTCACAGGCCGCATGAACTGGCGAGAACGGGCTGGACGAGTCGAAACAAGTCCAGATATCGAGCGATTCGAAACTTACACTCCACATCGTGCGTCACACGAACTTCGTTTACCCGTTTGATTCGGAGACGGAATAGGCGCCCGACTCCTCCCCTACCGGCATCACTACAGACGATTCCTGTTTCTGCGACGATACCAATAAACCAGATGCGAGAAATCGCGCATCGATCACGCCCAAAATATGCTGCCGCAATTCATCACGAAAGGGCGCAAGACTCTCATCGTGAAGGTAGCGATCAACCGTGCGAGGCAACCGCCGTCTCCAGGCCTGTGCCGCCTGCCGCGCACCCTCTGCAGCAAGTCCTCCACGGCTGAGAATGGCACGGACCTCCTGCTCGAAAAATCCGACATGCACCTCTTCGTCTTCCATAATCGACGTGAGATCTGGACGCAACCCCACTAACAGCCGTGCGAACTCCAGCCCCAACGTTTCGTATCCATACAGATGGACCGCAAGGACCCTCCATTGATCTGGCACACGAGGAAGCGCAGTCTTCCCATGCGACTTCGTTCCCAATAGCAGCTCGAACTGCTTAAGGTGCTGCGCCTCCTCTTCCTCATGCCGCCGTAAAAACTGCAACACTCCTGGAGGAACGTCCTGCGCTTGCGCAGAGCGTACCGCCCACAAGGCCATCGCCTCCGCTTTCAGGAATTGCTCAAGGATCGCCCGTTCACAGACGGAGGGAAGAATTGGAACCATGTTTGCAGTGTACCGAAATGATGGAACAGAACCAATAGAATCGTGAGGGACTTGGCTTGTATGGGTCCAGAACCCAGGCCCTCAGGTAGATCGACGGCCTACAGTGACCTCGGACTCGCTCACAGCATCCTGACTCACGTACGGACAAACAGCCCCTGTCTTATCGCAAATCTTCGACTTGTCCAGTCGCGCGAGCCAAATTGACGCGGGACGCATTCGCCCGAAACAGTCCATCGATGATATTATCCCTCGCACGCACGAGCGAAAAGAGCGCATTAGAGAGCTCTAAACTGTTCGAACTCAACAAACGAAACCGCTCCCTGGCAAGCTGGACCTCGGTCACCGCCGCCTTGAGTCCGTCCTTGGCGATTCTGAGTTGCTCTTTTGCCGAGGTGAACGTGACCAACGCCTCGCGCAACTCCATCGTGATTTGCCTGGAAACCAAGGTCATTTTGATCTCTTCTTGTAAGAGCTGGCTCCGGCTCTCACCTACTCGCCCCTCGCGCTGACCGCCGTCGAATATTGGAATCGACAGAGTCACGCCCACGTTGTACGTACTGAGCGTATTATTCACTTGATTACCAATGAGACCGTAATCGCCCTGTGCCTGCAAGGACGGAAGCCGCTCCCCCTTGATTGAATTGAGAGTGAGCTTCGCGACCTGAACCCTCTGCTCCTGCGCTTTCACCTCAGGCCGCTTCGTGAGCGCCACATCCATGGCATAATCCAGAGTCGGGAGCGGATCGTCAGGAGTCTTGAGTTCGTCGGTGAGGCGAAGCTTGACATCGAAGTTGATGCCCAAGGCATTGATCAGAATCAGCTTCGTTCGCTCGACATCGCTGACAGCCAACTCCAATCGTTGCCGCTCGTTCTCCAATTGGGTTTCAAGCCGAGCGGTGTCGAGGCCTGTGGCCATCCCGCCGGTCTGCCTATTTTTAATGAAGGCCACGAGTTCTTTATACAGTTCGACATTGGCCGTTCGCGCATCCACCGTCTCGTAATTCCTCAAGACCTCCAAGTAGTTCAAGGCCACCGTGGCCATCGTGTCATTCTTCGTCGTGTCTGATTCTCCCTCTGAGACTGCTAATGCCGCGCGCGACGCGCGCCAGCGCTCGATCAGGCTCCAACTGAAAAGTGACTGTGACAGCGTACCTCTGGCATCGGCGATATCGAAAGGTTGGGTCCTAACCGGCGCGCCACCGATGGTACCGAGAAAGAAGGTTTGATTATTGACTTTTGCGGAAGATGCCCGGTTCGG
>SWDR01000014.1 GCA_005116815.1 Nitrospira sp.
GGATGTCGAGCAGGCTTTTCGGCGTGATATCCGTTTCAATCTGGACCACACCGTTTAAGAACCACCCGTCCCCCGGCTGGGCATGATCGTTCACCGGCTCAGTTTCGTAGAGCATCGACACGCCGAGGAGCTGTGAGTGTGGCAAGAGGCCCAGTAGGGTGACGGCCCGATCGCAGAAATCGAGCCGATCGCCGACATTCGAGCCGAACCCGATGAAGACCGTCTCTCGTCCCATCTTTTCTTACTCTCTCCTGAAGGATGATCGTGGCGCACCGTGAGACGAGGTGCCGGGGCGAGAGGCGACTGCGCGCGTCGAACGAGCACATTCTGATCGTGCGCGTTCCGCGAGCAAGCCTTCGCCTCGGCATCTCGTCAGCAGGCTAGAATCCTACTTCTCTAATCCGTTCCACAGCCTCCGCCAATCGTTCTTTTGTCGTGCACACGGTCATCCTGATATACCCTTCGCCCGGCGCGCCGAAGCCGTTGCCCGGTGTCGTGACGATCCCGGCCTTCTCCAGCAAATGAGCCGTAAAGGAGGCGGAGGTGTAGCCCTTCGGTACCGTCACCCAGATGTAAAACGCCGCCGGAGGCGGATCGACTTCCAGTCCGAGCTTCTTCAGGCCAGGCACAAGCGTGTCGCGCCGCTCCTGATAGATCTTGCGCAGGCCGTCCGTGACGGAATCGTCCAATCCCAACGCCGTGATCCCTGCGGCTTGCACCGCTTCGAACACGCCGGAGTCCAGCTGGCTCTTGACCTTGCCGAGGCCTGCGAGCACGTCCTTGTTGCCGACGACGAAGCCGATGCGCCAGCCCGTCATGTTGTAGGTCTTGGAGAGCGAATGAAATTCGACCCCGACATCCTTGGCTCCCTCGACTTCCATGAAGCTGGCCGGTGGTTTGCCGTCGTAATAAATCTCCGAGTAGGCCGCATCGTGGCAGACGATGACCTGGTTCTCCTGCGCAAACTCGACCACGCGCTTGAAGTAGTCCTTAGTCATGATCACGGATGTGGGATTGTTCGGTGAGTTCAGCCACATCAGCTTGGCTTTCTTCGCCACATCCTTGGGGATCGCATTCAAGTCAGGCAGGAAACCGTTGGCCTTCGTCAGCGGCATCAAATGCGAGATGCCGCCGCAAAAGCCGGTACCGACCGGATAGACCGGATAGCCGGGGCTCGGGACCAGGACGATATCGCCCGGATCGACAAATGCCAAGTGAATGTGCCCGATTCCTTCCTTCGAGCCGATCAGGGTCAGCACTTCGTCGGCAGGATTCAGCGTCACATTGAAGCGCCGCTTGTACCAGTCGGCCACGGCGGTTCGGAACGACAACATTCCCTCGTAGGAGGGATATTGATGGTGCTTCGGATTCTTGGCCGCCAGAGCCAGGCTTTCGATAATCGGAGCCGGCGTTGGCAAGTCCGGATCGCCGATGCCGAGGTTGATGATATCCACGCCTTTGGCAATCGCCGCCTGCTTCATCTTGTCGATGGCAGCGAACAGATAGGGAGGCAGTGTTTTAATTCTGGTTGCGACTTCAATTGGAAAACCGGCCATGATGCAGAATGCTCCTTTTCTAGAATGAAGCCCGTTGAGGGCGCGACGGAGCCCCTAGGCTACTTCAGGAACGAGGCGGTAATCAACGTGCGGAATTGATGAGATGATCGATCAAGCGATCGGCGATTTGGTGCGACAGCCACATGTGGGGGAGAAAACCCATCAAGGTCTTCGTTGCGGTTAGTTGTGCCCGAGCGAGATCCGGGGCACAGTGCTGACAGAGCGCGTCGATCCCGCCCGTCTCTATCTCTAAATGAAACAGCAGTCCATAGGCATGGGGACCATAACGGAAGGCTTGCAACGGCGCCATCTCCGAGCCTGCCAGCGCCACACAATCAGGCGGCAAGTCGAAGATCTCCCCGTGCCACTCGAAGACCGAGAGCGATTCGGGAAACATGCCGAGCACCGGGTCCTGTTTTCCCTCTTCGGTGAGCCGGATCCGCGTTTTCCCAATTTCCAGCCCAGCACCAGGCTGTACGGTTGCGCCGAGCGCTTTCGCCATGAATTGACTGCCTAGGCACACGCCGATGACAGGTGTGCCAGCGAGCAGGGCGGAGCGAATAAATGCGGTCTCCTCGGCGATCCATGGATCGGGATCGTTCACTGACATTGGCCCGCCCATAACGATCAGCAGATCGCCTGCGTCTTTAGGCAGTCCGTCCTGCGGAACGAGATACTGATCCAGGCTCACGTCGCGCGCCGTCAGTGCCGTGGCAAAGGCACCAGGGCCTTCAAACGGAACATGTTTCAAGCAGACCGCGCGCATTGGCCCCTCTCAGGTATCGGCTAGGCGTTCAACGCCTGAGCATTATCCTGATTTGAGAGTTGGTTCAAGCGAAATGATTAGCAGGCTGTTCACAAAGGCCGCCAGCGGCGTTCCCTGCCTTCGCCGAAGCGGCTTCGCGCAGGCAGGTCGCGGCTCGCAGAGGCTCAACGTACCACAAGGGTACGCCTCGCCTCTCCGCTTGCTGTGGCCTTGCTGGACGGCTTTTCTGAATAGCCTGCCACGACTTCAGACAGCGTCTGCGACTGTTCTGGCATGCGAATTCCCGCAGTGGCCTGGTAGTTTGTCAACGGCCTGTTAGTGGACGCGATAGATATTCGTCGCCACCTGCTTTTCCCCTCTTTAGCCCTCCGGCCATGCGACCGACAAGGAGATATGGAGAATGTCATCGATCCGGCTGTCCCTGAGTCTGCCGGCATGTTTTCGGCTCTCAGTACAGGCACCCCCTCTTGCTATACAGTTAGCCAACGATTGCGTTCGGGGTACCACGCGTTTTGGTATCGGCTCGGAGAGGGACTTCGCTGGTCCCGCGGGATCTATCGGGAACGGCCAGCCGTCCAATTGTCAGCGCTTGCCGATGGTCAACAAGCGAGAATTGCCTTTCTGCGACGCAAATTTACCGTGCGATTCGAACGATACTGTGAAGAGCGTACCGCCCTGAAGAGTTACGAGTACCTCGACATCTTGAATCAAGCCTGGACGGCCTGGGGCCAGCCCCGTCCAACTGGCGTTGTCGTGCATGACGTGGGTTCAAGTAATTTTTGGTACGCGCGCGTCCTCCAGTCGTTCTTCCGCCCTTCCTCGCTGACCGGCGTGGAAGTGGAAGGTTATCGCATCTATGCCAACGGTTATAGCCGTTGGGACTATGCACAGGGCTATGTCCAAGGGCTCCCGCAGACCAGTTTTGTCGTCTCAAGTTATGCGCAGTACGACCAGAAGGCCGATGTGGTGACGGCCTGGTATCCGTTCGTCACCGCGGCGCCGGTCTTGGCCTGGCGGCTTCCGCTTGCCCTGTTGACGCCTCATGCCATTTTTTCTCGAATCGCGTCGAACCTGACGGCGACCGGGTTGTTTGTCATGGTGAATCAAGGGGCTGAAGAAGCCGCCATCGCGGCGAATCTCTGTCGAGCTGCGGGACTGGATCAGCGCTGGTCTTACGAGGTGCCCCCCACGATTCGGTCCCGGCATCAGCGTCCCGTCGTGTCCTGCTGGAGTCCGATCAGCGAGCGCTAGCCGTTTCTCCTTCCCATTTGCTACAACTACCCCCGACGTCATCGAATCTCAGCGTGATGTGATGTGTTGAGTCTCTGGCCTATGCCTGGCATCAGTGGACCTCCCTGAGGTGCGCTTATTTGCTGTAGTATATTGCGGGGGAGGAGATCGTGCGGAACCCCTCTCTGTACTCCATCATGGCTTCAATGTTGACGAAGGTCGCGATAGACGCCCGCGCTCCTAAGAATTATACTAGGCACATGATGTTTTCTTTGCAGGACAGGTAAGGAACATGGCAATTCAGACAGACGAACGGCAACAGACGCAGCTGGAGCTGGAAGGCTTGCGGCGCACGCTGCAATGGACAGAGATTCAGCAAGAACAGCTGTTGAATCGGTTAGACCTGCTTCGGCTGGAGAATGCGCGATTGCAGGATCGTGTGGAAGAGTTGGTGCGTCAGGTTGAAGGGCTTAAACAGCAACAGCCCCTCTTCTAGCAAGATGCTGAAAAAGTCCACCAGCGGCGTTCTCACCTCGAAAGCATCCTCAACGTAGGTGTTGGCTGGGACCACCGTCACGGTCGTGATCCGTTATCGGATTCGTCAGATGGCGCGTGTGGCGAAGATGACGATGATCGGTGTGACGGACTTCTCCATGTTTGAGCAGGAGGGGGCCGATTGCTCGACGCTTGGAATTATCCAGGCGGAGTTGACCGACGGGAAATTGCGTTTCTGGTTCGATCCGCAGGGCGAACTCTATGTGGTGTGCGACGAAGCGCAGTTGGAAGAAGTGGCGGCGCCGAGCCTGGAGCCCTTGTCGTTGGAGCAGGTGGCGCAATGGACCTTTCAAAGCGAGATGCCGGACTGGCCAACGGTGACGTGGCTCTTGGCGGAGCTGGCGGTGGCCGGTACGCCCTGTACCTGGCAGGCCAGCCTGCCGTCAGCAGGACGTCATTCGTCTATTCAGTGGGAAGGGGATTTGCTGCCGGTCTCGATGCAAGACGCAAGGGATACCACAGGGGTCCATTGCATGTTGTATGGCCCGCTCGACGGACCAGGATTCGGCCTGGTGTTGCGGGTTCGTGGGGTACAGGGCCGCGACATCGGGCAGGTGCTGTCGCTTCTGGCTGATGTGATCGTGCAACGGTTTTCAGGCCAGTGCCTGGTGGGCAATACGATTATTCCAGGCGGGGAATGGCAGAACTGGAAATCGTTCGAGCAGCAGCGCGTGGACAACTCAGCGATGAATGCTGAATGATGAACGCAGAGCGATGAAGGTCATTCGTTCCGTGCTCATCGTTCTGTGTTTCGTGGCTGGCGGACTTTTTCAACAGCCTGCTAGGCCAGCGCTTCTCCACTGGTGCGATGACTGCCATTAAGCGGGGCATAGGCCGGGGCGCTGCTTCCGTTTTTTGCGCCGTTGAGGTGTGTCTTCCCGTTCACGTTCTTCCCGTTCACACATTCCACTAAGACCCAGAACCGCAAGGGATTCACGTTCTGCTTCCGGGCCACGTGCAGCGACGTGCCTTCCAGCACCGTCTGGAGCGACAGGTCTGTCCGCCACCCTAAGTGTTATCGATTGGATTGCCGACTGGAGTTTATCGAGTACCACCGGCCGCGGCTGGACGATGTGTTCATCGCCCATACGGGACGGTCCATGACCGAGTCGGTTCAAGACATTCAGACGGTATAAGGAGAGACAGTGGCGCAGTACTGGCAAGAAATTCATGCATTGACGATGCGGTGGGTCCGGCGGCTCAGCCGCGAAAAATTCAGTATGTTGTTCACGCTCGTGCAGCCGATGCTGTTCTGGCTGATCTTCTTCGGCAACCTGTTCCAACGGGCGGCCGATGTGCAGGTGACGCAGGCCCCGAACTACATCAGCTTCCTGACCGCCGGTGTGGTCGTCATGACGGTGCTCAATAACGGACTGGCCGGGGGCGTCGATCTGCTGTTCGACAAGGAGAACGGGTTCCTGGAACGGCTGATGACGACGCCGATCCATCGGAGTTCTGTGATCCTGAGCCGCTTCATTTTCGTGATGACGATTACCTCGCTCCAAGTGCTCGTGATCCTCGGCGTCGCCTTTCTGTTCGGCGTTCAACCGGCGACGGGGCTGCTGGGCATCGCCGCAATCTTAATGATCGGGATGCTCTTCGGTGTCGGGCTCACGGCCATTTCCATGGCCATGGCCTTTTCCGTGAAAAGTCACGGCGATTTCTTTTCGGTCCTGGGATTCCTGTCGCTCCCGATGATTTTCTTGAGCTCGGCCTTGGTGCCCTTGGAGGCGATGCCCGGGTGGATGGGATTTCTGGCGCGTTTCAATCCGATGACCTGGGCGATCGACGCGGTGCGGCCGTTGATTCTCTCCGGCTGGACTGAGGCGCTCCCCCACGTCGCGATGGTGGTGGTCGTCATGATCATATTCGACGCGATCTGTCTCTACGGGAGCGCCAAAGCGTTCCGTCGGGCCATGGGCTAATGGGCGGGCTGTCCGGGAGTCCCACCATGCTGGTTAACGAGAGTCAAATCAGGGCCCTGATCCGACTGCTGGCCGATGAAGACGAGAAGATCGTCCGGACCATCAGCGGCAAACTCATCGACATCGGCCCCTCAGCCGTTCCCCTCCTGCAGGAAGCGGAAATCGAACAGCCTGAAATGGCCGATCGATTCGTCTCGATCCTTGAAGAAATCAGAGGCGGCGATCTCGAGGATGAACTCACGCAACTGGCGGCGCGGCCCGATGGCTCAATGGATCTTGAGCAGGGCGCTTTTCTGATCGCCCGTTATGCCTATCCCACCCTCACGGTGAGCTCCTATGCCAGACAGCTCGACGAGATGGCGCAGGAAGTTCAGGATCGAATCGGTCCCCGCGCATCGGGCGAGGAAACGATCAAGACGTTGAATCGATACCTCTTCACGGAGCAGGGCTTCAAAGGCAACACCAAGAATTATTACGAGTTAGAGAATAGTTACCTCAATTGTGTGATCGACCGGCGAACCGGTATTCCGATCAGTCTCTCGACGGTCTACCTCCTCGTCGGGAAGCGGCTGGGCCTTCCCCTGTATGGGATCGGGATGCCGGGTCATTTCCTCGTGAAGTATGAATCGGACCGCTACAAGGTTTTCGTCGATTGCTTCAACGGCGGGGCCTTGCTGACCGAGAAGAATTGCCAGCGCTTTCTTACGGAAGCCGGCTACGGAGTCGACGAGAAATATCTGCAGCAGAGTCCGGTGCGCGCGATCCTCTCCCGCATGATTAAAAACCTCTTGGCGATCTACTCCAAACTCGACGACCCTCTCAAGAAAGCCCGCCTGACGAAGTTCATCGAAATCCTGGGTTGCGATAACCGCGAAGGTGGACTGTAACCGTAAGCGCGATGCGCAGACGGTTTGTCTCGTTGATCTGGTTTGTTTTATTTATCCGGTTAGGTTCGTTCAGCCAAAAAACCAGACAAACCAAATAGACCAAATAAACCTCCTAGAGTTTGATCGACATTAAGTCGCGCGCCATCACGATCTTGCCTCCAAACGTTTCTCCTGCCTGCTCTCGCACATTGTATCGTTCAGTGATTGGATAGAAGTGCGACAACACGACTGTGCCGACTCCCGCCTCTTTGGCCACCTGCCCACATTGACCGGCATGCAGATGGACCGGGCTCGGTCGGCTTGCCGGGAATGAACAATCCAGCACCGCCAGATCGACATCCCCACAGAGGCGCACCAGGCTGTCGCAGTATTGCGAATCGCCTGAATAGGCCAAGGCCTTTCCGCGATATTCGATTCGATAACCCAGGCAATGGAGATTGTGTGTGTGGGTCACCGTTCGGGGGATGATTCTTGTTTCCCCAATCGTAAAGGCCCGATCGGCCACTTCTTTGAAGTACACCGGGAATGGTGCATCAGCGAAGCCAGGCAGGGTGGCGAAGAGAGTCCGGAAGAATGTCTTGGTCCCGCGCGGGCCGATCACCGTGAGTGGCGGCCTCGTCCCCCCTTCGTATTTCGTAAAGATCATCGCATCGAAGAAGTAGGTGATGAAGTCTGAGAAGTGATCGGCGTGGTAATGAGAGAAGAGAATGTGGGTGATCCGATGCCGGCTCACGCCGGTCTTGAGTAAGTTCGCCAACGTGCGTGGACCAAAATCCAACAAGATCGTTTGGTCGGTGTGGACGAGATAGCCCGAGGCTGCTCGCGTGGGGTGGAGGTTCGTGCCGGATCCGAGAATCGTCAAGCGCATAGGCAGAAGATGGGCGGCGTTAGCTGGGTGCCTGTTGAAAACTATCGCGGAGACGAAGGAGGAGCGTGCGTACCGTCTCCGCATCTTTCTGATTCAGCGCCCGTTCGAAAAACGGTCGGATAAAGGCGATATGCGCAGCGAAGGTTTTCTGAAACAAGGCGTCGCCCTTATCGGTCAGCCGTATATGGGTGCACCGGCGGTCTCCCTTAACCTCGTCCCGTCTGA
>SWDR01000015.1:0-16847 GCA_005116815.1 Nitrospira sp.
TGTCGCAGATCGCGACAGGGGGGCTCACCGTCACACGACTTACTATGAGGGGCCTATCGATGGAGCTGATCGAGACGTACCAGCAGTCTGAGCCGGGTCAATAGGGAGTCGGATTGTAAAGGTCGTCCCCTTTTCGACCGCACTCTCCAGGGTAATGGTCCCGCCATGTTCCTCGATGATGCCTTTCACCACCGTGAGACCCAGGCCGGTCCCCTTTCCAAAATCTTTGGTGGTAAAAAAAGGATCGAAGACTTTTGCGCGGGTCTCTTCCGGCATGCCATGACCGGTATCGGCGACCTCAAGGCGTACGTATTCACCTTCACGCGCGAGGCCCAACCTAAGACGCCCTCCCTCCGGCATGGCATGGAGACTGTTCATCACGAGATTGATGACCACTTGGATGAGCTGGTCCTGATCGGCATGAACAAAGGGCAACGACGATTCAATCGTCGTGTCGACCGTGATGTGGCTGTGGGCAATCCGTTCCTGGAACAATTCCAGGCTATCCTCCACGATCTTTGCAAAATCGACAGCACGCCGTTCCGGCGTCCTCCGTCTGGCAAAGGCCAGGAGCTGGTTCATCACCTTGGTGATGCGCTCGACCTGCGTGATGATGGTGGTCAGGCCCTTCTTCATCCCGTCATCGGTGGCGCGTTGGAGCAGGTATTCCGCACGCCCGAGGATCACGTTCATCGGCGTCCCGATTTCATGCGCCATACCGGACGCCACTGTGCCCAACTCCGCCAACCGCTCAGCCCGCCGGAGTTGCATCTCCAGACGTTTGCGCTCTGAAATATCCACGACCGACGCCACCACCCCCATCCCCTTGGCCGTCTGGATAGGCGTGAGTCCGATTTCCACCGCGAACTCGCTCCCGTCCTTCCGCAACCCGAACAACTCGCGCTGCCCCCCCATCGATCTGGCCTGGGGAACCTTCATGAACCCTGCTCGGTGCTGCCGGTGATCGGATCGAAACGGTCCCGGAATGAGCATCTCGACCGACTGGCCGAGCAACTCGCCCCTCTCGTAGCCGAATTGGCGGAGCGCGGACGCATTCACGATCACGATCGTCCCTCGCTCATCGACGAGCAACATCCCATTGGGAGCGGCCTCCACAATAAGGCGAAACTGCTGCTCGTTATCGAACGACTCTGGACTCACGCCGGCGTCTTCCCTTCGATCTCGCCCAACTTCCGATAGAGCGTCTTGCGGTCGATCCCGAGCACTTGCGCGGCCTGGTACTTATTGCCGCCCGTCTTCTCCAGGATCTTGAGAATGTATTCTTTCTCCACTTGGTCCAGCGGGAGGGTCCGTTCAGCCGCATCATCGAGAAGTCGCCGGTCGCCACGAGCACCCTGAAGCGTCACCGGGAGGTCGTCCGGGACAATCTGCTCGCTCCGGCTGAGCGTAACGGCCCGTTCGATCACATTTTCCAATTCACGCACATTGCCCGGCCAGGCATAATCCACCAGCATGGCCAGCGCAGACTCGCTCACGCTCTGTATCTGCTTCCCGCGGGACGCGGCACATTTCTTCATGAACGCATCCACGAGCAACGGAATATCTTCGCGGCGCTCACGCAAGGGGGGAAGGCGCAGTTCGATCACGTTCAGCCGGTAATACAAATCCTCCCGGAAATGTTTCGCCTTGACCTCTTCCGTCAGGTTGAGATTCGTTGCCGCAATGATGCGGACATCCACGGCAATCGGCTTGTTGGCTCCCACGCGACGAATTTCTTTCTCCTGAATCGCGCGCAAAATCTTGGCCTGCAGCATCAATGGCAGCTCGCTGATCTCATCGAGGAACAGCGTCCCCTTTTGCGCCTCTTCAAAGAGGCCCCGCTTATCCACCTTGGCATCCGTGAATGAGCCACGCATATGGCCGAACAGCTCGCTTTCGAGCAGCTGTTCCGGGATGGCGGCGCAGTTGACAGGGATGAACGGCGCATCCTGACGGTCACTATTATAATGGATGGCCTTGGCCACCAGCTCCTTGCCGGTCCCGCTTTCACCGGTGATCAGGAGATTCGTGGGACTGTCGGCCACACGCCTGATCAGGTCAAACACCTCCTGCATCGGCTTGCTCTTGCCGATGATCTGATGGAAGCTATATTCTTTGTGCACTTCTCGCCGGAGCCGATTCACTTCCCGTCGTAATGCCGCTTCGCGAATCGCACGCTCGACCACACGAACCAACTCCTCGTTTTTCACCGGCTTGGTCAAGTAGTCGCTGGCGCCCCGCTTCATGGCCTCCACCGCAGTGTCCACCGACCCAAACGCGGTCATGAGAATGACCCCGATGTCCGGATAAAGGCGCCTGATCTCCGTGAGCAACTCCGTCCCCAGCATCCCTTTCATCCGCAAATCCGTCAGCACGACCGCGTGGTCTTTCTCCTCCAATAGCTTGAGGGCCTCCGGTCCGCTCCCCGCCATCGTGATCTGATGCCCACGGTCCTTGAGGACATCATGAACAAGCTCTCGCATTTCCGCATCGTCGTCGACGACGAGAATTGCACCCCACTCTTCGGTCATGCTGCACTCCTTCTCTGCTGACAGAAAATCAGACGCTAGCCCTTTGCTCACAGGATGGTCAAGCCCTCTGTCGCGAAATGCGACAGACACACCCCAACCCTTGGGGACAAACGCCTCAATGTTCCAGCTATTGCACCGGTTTTACCAACGTACAAAAATGAAAATGCAAGGGTGGGACCAACGGCTGACGAAACGGAGTACTGAAGAACAGGCCCCTGACAGCGGTATATGCTCGCTGTCAGGGGCAGGATTGAAGAGACCGAGCTACTTCACCTTGGAGAAATCAGCGGCGATTCTCGCCTCTTTTCCGTCCTGAAGATTCACGACGAACAGGGACGCCGCCTGGGGATCAAACTTTTCATAGGCGAACAATGCGGTAAAACGCGACCGATAGGCCGGTCCACTGCCTTCATTCTTTCTACCACGTTCGGCTTTGGTGATATCGACGGGCTTGATCTTCTTGGAGCCCTGCTGCAACTCGATCAAGGCACCCTCTGCAAAGTACTCGTCATCGCCACAGAGCTGCACTTCAATTTCCATATTGGGCATGTCTACGACTTTCTTGATGAACTCGTCGGGCATGCGCACATCCATCTTCCGCTTCTTGGACTCGGCCGCTTCCTGCCGGCCAAAGGCTTCGAGGCGATACCGCTTCGTCCGGAGAATCGCACTGGCTCCACAGGAATCTTTCTCTGGATCGGCGCCTACTCGCGTCACCAAGGAGGCTAGCTGAAGGACTTTCTTGACGTCCTCCGGACTGTTGGCCTTCTCCATCGGCACCCGCCCGGCTTCCAAGGCCTTCTGCGCCTCATCCGCAGATAGTTTCACATCGATCGCCAGGACCGTCTGGGGACCGACGACCGTCAGCAGACCCACGACAACACAGGTGACAACGACACCAACCCGCGCCACTGATGTCAGGCATCGCACGCTCATAACGTCCTCCGTAAACAAGACAACAAATGATGGGGCGGCATTGTACGGAAACCCCTACCCCTTTGCAATCAGACCGAGAAGCGAGCCCAGTTGGCATAGGGCTTGACCGCATACAGTTGCTCAAGATCGACCGGCAAACTCACGCCGGCTTGCGACAGCAACTGGGCGACCAGACGAAGCGGCAGGCCAACCACGGTGGGGAAATCACCAGTAATGGAATCGATCAGGTCTCCGCCTGATCCCTGGATCGAATAGGCGCCGGCCTTCCCCAAACTTTCTTCGGTCGCCAGATAGTGGTCGTGCGCTTGTGCATCGAAGGGCTTCATCCGAACAACCGCCGAGGAGAGCGCAACCACGTCCATCGCACGAGCTGAACAGACCAGCGCGACCGCCGTGAGGACTCGATGGTCACGGCCGGCCAGTCGCCGGAGCATCGCTCGGGCCTCCGCAAGGTCAGCCGGCTTCCCGAGCACGTGATGATCCAGCTCAATGACCGTGTCGCTCCCCAACACGATCGCCTCCGGTTCGAGCCTCGCGACCGACTGCGCTTTGCCCTGCGCGAAGGACTGTACTTGC
Organism: Nitrospira sp.; assembly: GCA_005116815.1. GTDB lineage: Bacteria > Nitrospirota > Nitrospiria > Nitrospirales > Nitrospiraceae > Palsa-1315. Next base: position 4,044 of record SWDR01000015.1, read on the forward strand.
TCGATCGCGCTCAGACTAGGCACCAGCCGCTCCTCGAACGATGGACTGATGACATCGAAGGGGATGCCCAGCAATGCGAGCAACTCGCGACGGCGTGGAGAGGTGGAAGCCAGAATGAGTGACATTTACAACGCCGAAGAGGGCTCAATAGAGGCCAGGGGTTCGAGCGAGATCGGCTCTGGGTCTTCCTCACGATTCATACAGGTCATGCGAAAATCAGCGAGCACCTGCTCCACGTCGGCGACCGACGAGACCCGAACCATATTGGCCCGAAGTGAGGCAGCATGAGGGAACCCTTTGCAGTACCACCCCAGGTGTTTACGCATCCGCCGAAACTGCCCCGTCCCGCTCACCGCTTCGAACCGTCTGGCATGATCGAGCAACATCTCGAAACGCACGTCGAGTGGCGGCACCACCGGCTCAGGTCCCCTGCCTGGCAGCTGCTGCTGAAGCACGACGCGCGCGTCTTCTTTCTGCCGAAAGAACCAGGGGGCTCCGAGTACGGCTCGTCCGACCAACACCCCATCGACTCCGGTCTCCCGCACACGACGGACCACGTCCTGAAGACTGTGCACGTCGCCATTTCCAAACAGCAAGGTCCCGCTGCCTCGCGCAATCTCCGCCGCCCGCGCAATAGCAGCCCAATCCGCTTCCCCTCGATACATTTGCTCCAGGGTACGGCCATGCAGGGAGATCACGGCCGGCTGTTCCATGAGGAGATGCTCGATCCACCGATCGACGACGACGACATCGTAGCCGAGACGTGTCTTGACGGACAACGGAATCGTCCGGCGGACAAGCGGACGCGCGTTCTGCCGCTGCTCGTTCATCCGCTCGAAGGCCGCCACTCGGCTCTGCTTGAGTCCCGCACCCTCCAGGGTCTGACCGGCCGCCCAGTCGGCAATCCCTCGTCGAGTGGCCTGCATGATCGCATGGGCCACATCCGGCGTTCGGATCAGCCCCGCGCCTGAGCCGGACGAGGCGACACTGCGCGAGGGACAGCCCATGTTGATATCCAATCCGTCGAACCCCAACTCACAGACTGCATGGGCCGCCTGATAGAAGAGGTCCGGATCTTTCCCATAGAGCTGCGCGACGATGGGACGTTCTGCCTCGTGATAGATGAGGGAATCCAACAAAAACTCCGGCCCACGGCAGACGTCATGCACATGGGTGAACTCCGTGAAGGAGACGTCTGCGTTGCCGTGGATCGACACCGTATGGCGAAACGTGGCATCGGTGACCCCGTCCATGGGCGCCATCCCGATCACCGGTCCCTTGAGCGATTGCCAAAAACTCATACGAATGGCTCCATCTCCAACACTCGTTCGCCTACTTCATTCGCCTGCGCATAGGCCAGTCGCAACTGATCGCCCTCCTGTTGGGCGGAGATCCGTACGTCCGGCGCAGACTCCGTCACAAATTCGAGGAACCGGTCGATCTTCAAGAGGAAGAAGTCATAGGACTGCGTGAGTGGACGTGGCGCGCGAAACCAGAAGGCCACAAACTCCGTGAGACAGACGCCCCGCTCCGCGAGCAACTTACAGGTCTGGGGAAACATCTCGACGAGGTCTCCCCCCCAATGGAGGATCTCATGGGGCAGATAGGACGTCCGATAGGATGTGAGCCCTGCCTGATCCGCGGCCACGTCCTGCCATTCCTGACCTGTGGCGGGAATTTGTCCTGAGATGATTTGTGCATACCGCGCATAGTCGTCACGCAACTGTTGCCGATCAGACTCGTTCATCGGCTTCGGAACTGAGCATGAAGAACGCACCCCGGCTACCGGCCCTGCAGCGGCCATTCCTCGGGCCATCGCCTGCTGAACGAGGGGTGAGAAACGCCGAAGGGCCTCCGCATATTCCTCCACAATCATCTCGATCGGCTTCGTGTCCACTTCAAGCGCCACCGCCCTGAGGCTCACGAGGTTCGGATGGGCCAGAACCTGTTCGAGTAGCGTGAAGAGGATCGAAGGAATCGGCGCAGCATGGGCGTCGATCCATTCAGGAAGCCCCTCTGCCCGCTCAGCCCCATCACTCGATTCGTGGCAGGCCAACCCGGCCACGTGGATCTCGACCACCCGCTCCAGAGGAAATTCGTCAAGGAACTCCAACACGAACTGAGTAAGAGACATTTGTCGACGGGCAGCCGTATAGCGATAGACCGTCCAGAGGTGCCCGATATCCAACACGAGGCCGCAGGGCACTCGCGCGGTGACGAGCTGGAAAAAATGAGGAATAGGGATCGTTCCAGGGGAAAAATAGGTGAGCGGCGGCATCTCCAACAGAAACAGTGGCGAGGTCCCGTCTGCCCGGCGGCCCTGCCGATCGATCGCCTCCTGAATCGTCGCGATATTATCGGCCACTACCTCGGCGCTCAGCGGCGTATAGAGTGGTGGCACATAGGTGCCAAACGAGTAGCCCGCCATCTGCTTCATGGCACATTCATGATTCAGCCAGAGACTCTGGATGCTATTGAGCTGCGCGACCATCTCGCCGACATCCTGCTGAAAGAACGGGGAGGCCTGGACATCCGGTTGCGTGATCCAGAGGCCTTCCCCATGGTAGGCCAGCGACATCTCCGGCAGCGCCTGTCGAACCGCTGCTAGGGCCGTCGTGGTCGCCTTAAAGACTTCGAGATAGCCAGGTCGAAGGCCTCGCTCCTTGAGGCGCGTCACCAGCTCGAACAGATCGGGAGAGTAGACGTCGACCGACAGCCCCATCCCCTGCGGAGAAATCGGCCTGAGGCGGCGGTGAAAATCCTGAAAAACCAAATCGTGATCGACCATCAATCTACCCTTGTGCTGCCGGGACAATTCGCCTAGTCTATTCGCTAAACCCCTTGTTTGACAAGGAAAGCCCTTGCCACGAACGAAGGCGCTCCGTCTGCTATACTTTGGCTACGTCGCCGGGGGCGAAACCCTCACGAATCGTGCAAGGACGAATCGGAGAAGGTCTCGAACCCATGTCGAACACCAATGACAAATCTGCCAAGACGACCAATCCTTTATCAACTGTGATTGCCCATATGATGACGCCTGGTGTCGTGCAAATTCCCGGGGATATCTCCGTCAGTGAGGCGGCGCTGCTACTCGAACGAGAACAGGCCCCCTGCCTGCTGGTGAAGGATACCGACGCGCAGTTCGGACTGATGACGCCGACCGATATCGTCAAGAAAGTCGTCGCGCAGGGACTCGAACCGCACGATATCGAAGTCCGGACGATCATGACCCGCCCGGTGCAATTCATCGAATACGACCAGGCCTTAGCGGACGCCTCAGTCCTCATGATGGCGACGGGTGCACCGCTCTTGATTGTCACCAAACAGAACCAACCGGTGGGCGTCCTCACGGCACAAGACCTCATGCTCACGCCGGCCCGGCGGCGCACGAAGATCCCCTCAGTGGTGAGTGTGGTCGGACGCGCGTCGGCGCAAGGGCTCAACTATAATGCCATGATCATCCAGCTGAACCATGTCGGCGCATTGGTCGAATCAACCGCGAAAATCTCGACGGGCACGAACGTCGTACTGGCGTTTTCCATTTCCGGTCAAAACACTCCCCTGACGATTCGGGGGAAAGTGCTGGCCAGCGAGAGTCCCGAAACTGAGCCCGATGAGACCTCCAGCAGCACCCGCACCTGGCATGTCGATATTCAATTCACGGATCTCTCGTCGTCCGACCTCGCACGCATCAGGGCCTGGGCACTTCAGACCATGCCACCTTCCCCCGATCGCTCCTGACCTCACAGATATCCTCCATTCTTTTGACCAACAGGGAATCTCCTGATAGTATTTTTTCTCGACCGAGGATGGAGCCATCACCACACATGGATAACCCAATGAAGACCTCCCAGACCCGTTCCCGCGCCCTCCCTTCGAACGAGGAGTTACTCAGCCAGATTCGCCTCCTGCTCGACAGTCCGGAAGACGACCTGCAAGCCGCAATTATGAAGGAACTCCTGGCCGGGACGCTCCGGCTTCACGATGCCCATCTGAACGCCTTAGACCTCAAGATCGTGAACCGAGCCGTCAAAGAACTGCGCCACGCCTTCCGCGTCTTTCATGACTATCGCGATCGACGCAAGATCAGTATCTTCGGATCGGCCCGCACGGCCTCGGATGACCCCAACTATCACATGGCCTTCCAATTTTCCCGTCAGATCGTCGAAGAAGGATTCATGGTCATTACCGGAGGGGCTGACGGGATCATGCGCGCCTGTCAGGAGGGCGCCGGCCGCGAGAACAGCTTCGGGGTGAACATCATGTTGCCCTTCGAGCAGGGCCCGAATGCCACGATTGCCGATGACCCCAAACTCGTCACCTTCAAATACTTCTTCACGCGCAAACTGATCTTTCAGAAAGAGGCCAATGCGATTGCCCTGTTCCCAGGCGGCTTTGGCACGCATGACGAAGGCTTTGAGATTCTAACCCTCGCCCAAACCGGCAAGAGCGATCCTCAGCCAATCGTCTGTCTCCAGGCTCCCGGGTGCGACTATTGGGACGACTGGTACGGCTTCGTCACGCGCCAGCTGCTGGCTCGTAAACTGATCAACCCTGAAGATCTCAGCCTCTTCAAAATCACCACATCCGTAGACGAGGCCATCGATGAGATCAAACACTTCTACCGCCGATTCCATTCCATCCGGTATGTCGGGCGCTTGTTGACCATGCGGCTCAAAACCGCCATCTCCCCCGAACAGGTGGCCGTCCTTCATGATACATTTGGCGATCTCTTGTCCGAGGGCACCTTTGAATTGCGAGGTCCACTCCCCGAAGAACTCGACGAACCGGACCTGAGGGACATGTCTCGTTTGACCTTCATCTCCAACCGCCGAAGCGCCAGCCGGCTACGTCAGCTCATCGACCATCTCAACAACCTCTGATCGCATGGCATACCATGAGGCTTTAGTCTCGGCAAAGCCTCATGGTATGCTCACCACGATGATCGCATCCCGCACACAACACCCGTTCAGTGAGCCCCCCACGGTCGTGCTCTATCACGCCGAATGTGCCGATGGCTTCGGCGCCGCCTGGGCGATTTGGAATCGATTCCCCACGGCCCGGTTCATTCCCGTCAAACACGGCAATCCTCCTCCTCCAGGGCTCCAGGGCCAACGAATCGTCATCGTGGATTTTAGCTATGCCCGTGAAACGCTGGAAGCTATCGCCAAGGACGCGCAGGCCCTCCTCGTGCTCGATCATCACATCACCGCAGAGAAGGCTCTGACCGACCTTCCCTATGCCTATTTCGACATGAAAAAGTCGGGAGCGGTCCTGGCCTGGGAATGGGCTCACGACCGGCCGACCCCCTGGCTCCTGAACTATATCCAAGACAAAGACCTCTGGACCTGGGCGCTCCCTTCCAGTCGAGAAATCAGTGCGGCTCTTGCCTCATACCCATTCGACTATCAGCTCTGGAGCAACTTCCAGCAGAAGGAGTTGGAGCAGGAAGGTCGAGCCATCCTCCGTTATGAGAACGAACTCGTGAGCAAACTCGCGGCGCAGGCGATGTTGATCGATTTTCACGGAGCCGTCGTGCCGTCGGTCCAAAGCGCCGTCTTGACCAGTCAGATCGGTGAACGCCTGTCCGCAGAACATCCGTTTTGCGTCATGTGGCACGATCGCGACGGACGCCGGTATTACAGCATGCGCTCGCGAGAAGACGGGGCGGATGTGGGAGCCATTGCCGCTTCCTTCGGCGGTGGCGGCCATACCCATGCGGCCGGATTTTCAGTCCTGCTGGGCCCTGACGGCACCTTGCCGGATAACCCGGCACTGCCCCGATCGGTCATCGACCGTCGCCGCCCTCCCTCGCAATAAGGGCACCATGATCCCTCTGCACGACGATAACCCAACCGAGCTGGCGCCGGTGGTCACGGTCATTTCTATTGCGGCCTGCGTCCTCACATTTCTCTATCAGATTAGCCTTCCTGTCGGCCCTGACAAGACTTTCGTGGGGCGCGTTCCCAGAAGCGCGTCGTTGATAGCTGCTAGGACATGGTCCTGTTCGTCGGGGTGCAGCGAGACCAAGAACATATCGAACGTGCCCGCGAAAGCTCCCGGCTCGTGTCCGAAAATCCTGAACTGTTCATCTGATCCCTGGACGTCTCCGCTATCGATGTCCCAATCCCAGCTCCCCAGATGGGCGAGCGCTTGGGCTTCGACAAGATGTTGCCGTTCCTTCTGGAGTGCGTCTTCAGCCCGTTTCTTCTCCGTGACATCTCGTCCGATTCCGGTAATACCGATGGGCTCACCCTGAAGATTTTTAAGGAGGGCGCCGGTCCAATGATAGGGAATGAGGCGATGATCTTTGGTCAGGAGACTCCCTTCAAGTTGCGCGTACCCCTCCGTAAACGCTTGCTGAATGGCGGCGGCGGTGCTGGCTGCTGCCTCTGGAGGCACAAAGGCCAGAGCCGACATATTCAGCAACTCCTTCGAGCTATATCCCGTGACCTCCTCGACCTGACGATTCCATTTCACCATGTTGCCTTGGAGATCGAGGGTGAACATGAAATCAGGAACGGTCTCCACGATGTTCTGGAGATCGTGCAATGCCTGCAGGCGTTCTTGCTCTAGCTGCTTGCGCCCGGTGATATCCCGAACGATGCCACAGGTATAACCTCGTCCGTCCTGTTCCAGATAGATGACTGAGACCTCAATGGGAAATTCGGTGCCGTCTTTGCGCCGGTGCACCGATTCATACATGACAGCGGTGCCCTGCTTTGCCTGATCGAGCCGTTTGTGGAATTGAACAGGATCGTGGTGGGGAGCGATATCCGGGATACTCAGGGTGAGCAGTTCTTCGTTCGTGTAACCCAACGACCGGCAGGCGGCCTCATTCGCATAGAAGAACTTCGTTGCGTCGTCGGCCCACAGGACGGCATCTGCGGCATGATTCAGCGATAATTGCGTGAAACGTAAGCGCCGCTCCTGTTCTTGCAGAGTCATCTCAGCTCGTTGACGCTGCAGTTCTGCGGCCGCTCTCGTCGCGAAAACCTGCAACAAATCCTTGATGAGGGGGCCACAAGTCATGGGCCGGCTATCCATGACGACGAGGAGACCCAGTGGCTGTCCGGACCGGTCGAACAAGGGCATTCCGCAGTAGCTGTCCACGTTCATTTCCGCAAGGAGATGATCCTCCGGAAACAGCCGCTGCACGCCCGATTCGTACAGGCATAACCGTTGTCCGGCCACCGTGGCGCAGGGCGTGTGCCGAAGGGCGTACTCGAACGGTTCGGCGAAGTCCGTTCCCGACCAGACGGCTATCATTCTGACCGAGTCGGGACTGTTCTGACGCCACTCCCCGACAAAGGCGCAGCGGACATTGAGGGCTTGTGCGAGGTGCTTGACCAGCGACCGGAAGAAATCCGTGCCGATATCGGCCGACGTCCCTTCGACGATGGCTCGCAAGAGGTTGGCTTGTTCGGGCCCGTCCTGTCGTACCTGGTCTCGCTCGGCGAGGGTGCGCGTAAGCTCTGCCACCTGCAATTGCAGAGATTCGAGTTCTGACAGTGGACCAGTACTGCTCATAGTGCGACTCCTTGCCTCAGGCAATGGCGACGTGAAACGGCTGGGTGTGGCTGAAGACGGCGAAATTGAGGATGCGGGATCCCTTGGATAGGGTGAGAAAGGCCGGTGTCGTATGAATTCGTGAGCAAGTCCCGATGCTGGCGACGTGAAGATCTACGAGAAACGGCTGAAGGCCACAACGGCAGTATCTCTGTCGCGTGCGGATCGGGTTGCAAGAACCGCATGGCGTCCACCCTATTCGGTTGGTACTGCACAGTCGTTTCGAAGGGTGCCAGTGTCCTATGGAAGGCCGTAGTAAGTCTAGATGCAAATGGGTCTACGGGCCATCTGGAGCCGAAAGGAGAGAGGCTGAAGAACGGAGCCGACCCCGAAGGGTCTATTCCGCATGAGGGCGATGGGGCTGTGCTGGAGAGGAGAGAACCGGGTCACAGGCTCTGATGGTGCCGAAGGCGGGACTTGAACCCGCACGGCTTGCGCCACACGCCCCTCAAACGTGCGTGTCTGCCATTTCACCACTTCGGCATCAGAGGTCGTTTCAACGACGAGGGAGGCGCATTATAGAAGTGGGCCAAAATCCTTGTCAATCCATAGTCGCTCCGGTAGAATCGGGCGGCTCATACTCACCGGGTCCCCCAACGTTGTGCAGAGTCACCAGATCCTCACCTCCACGCTCGATGATGCCGCTGAACGGCAGGTCGACAGGCCTGTCGCCGCGCTGTTCGACGTCGACAACACCCTACTGCCTGGCATCGCCAGCGAAATACGATTCTTTCAGTATTTGTGGCGCCGCGGGCTGGTGGGATGGGGTGAGCTGAGCCGGAGCGCGGCCTGGCTGGCGCAGCATGTCCCCCCGTTCTCGCTGCACTCGCTCCGGGAGCGAAAACTCTATCTAGCAGGGAAGCGCCCGGCAGACATCGAATCCTTCGCGAGGGAGTTTTGTCAGAGCGAGATGATCGACAAGGTGTCCCGAGAGGGCCGCGCGAGGCTGGACACCCATCGCCAAGCCGGTCACCAACTGATTCTCGTGACCGGCGCGCCAGAATTTCTGATTGCGCCGCTTGCAGATTTCTTGGACGTCCCGACAGTCTTCGCGGCGAAACCGGAGCAACGGGATTCTCTCTATACCGGCGCCTTGATTCCCCCGCTGCCCTATGGCCGGGGCAAACGTGAGCTAATTCTCGCTCATGCACAGGATCGTAGCCTCGATTTAGCCGGGTCTTACGCCTATGGCGACAGTCCCGGCGATTACGACCTCCTTGAACTGGTCGGGTATCCCTTGGTGGTCAACCCGATTAGGGGCATGGCTCGTCTGGCGAGCCGACGAGGCTGGCCGACTGCGACATGGACATGACTGACACATTGATCGATTGCGATTTCTTCATTTTTAAGAATTGAGTCAATGCAACGATGACGACCTCGTCAATGGTTCGTGTGACCGAAATCTTTCACAGCATTCAAGGCGAGTCAAGCTACGCCGGACAACCCTGCGTGTTTGTACGGTTGACCGGCTGCCCGCTTCGCTGCACCTGGTGCGATACCGACTACTCATTTTATGGAGGACAGGAGTCCTCCATCGACGCCGTCTTGGACAAAGTTAGCAATTACGGATGCCGCCTGGTGGAGGTGACCGGAGGAGAGCCGCTCGCACAACCAGAGAGTCTCCCCCTTCTGACCAGGCTCTGCGATGCCGGCTATACGGTGCTGCTTGAAACCAGCGGCGCCATCGATATTGCCCCCGTCGATCCACGGGTCCATGTCATCCTGGATGTAAAATGCCCGGGGAGCGGCATGGTGGATCGAATGCATTGGCCGAATGTTTCCAGGCTAACCGCCAAGGATGAGGCGAAGTTTGTCTTGGCCGACCGAGCCGATTACGACTGGGCCCGTGAAGTGCTGGTCGAGCATGACTTGGCTAGTCGTTGTCCGGTACATTTCAGCCCTGTCTTTGCGTCGCTCGATCTGCGGCAGCTGGCTGAGTGGATCCTGGCCGATCGTCTGCCGGTCCGTTTTCAATTGCAGATGCACAAATACATCTGGGCGCCGGACATGCGCGGGGTGTGAAGAATCGCGATCAGCGTTCAGCCGTCAGCTCTCAGTTTCAGCTGATAGCTGGCAGCTTCAACAAGGAGAGATGAATGAAAATCATGCGGGTCACGGTACAGATCGGAAAAGTAGAAACCGCTGCCACAGAGGTATTGGTCCTCACGCACTGCGAAGGAGAGGGGTTAGGCAAACAAGATGCGGCCCTGCTCGATCGAGCCCTCGGGGGATCGCTGCGCAAGCTGCTGCAATCCAAGGAGTTCGAGGGCAAGACCAACGAGGTCTTGCTCTACCACACTCAGGGCTCGGTGCCTGCCAAACGGCTGGTACTCGTCGGCTTGGGTAAGAAGAAGGACGTCACGCTGGAGACGATCCGGCAAGCGATGGGCACCGCGGTGAAACGTGTGCGACAGGCGAAGGCCGGATCCTTTACCGTGGTCCTTCCCACAGTCACCCCTGCCGGGATGTCATCGGTTGAAGTGGCGCAAGCGATGGTGGAAGGAGCGATCCTCGGCAGTTATCAGTTCACCGTCTATCGGACCGCGGCGGCTGAACATGCTGTCGAAGGGATGAAGGTTCTCATCCCGCAGAAGAGTCAGCTGAAGCAGGTCACAGAGGGCATTCGGCGCGGCGTCGCCACGGCAGAAGCTACGGTATTCGTTCGTGACCTCTGCAATCATCCCTCCAATGTCCTCACGCCAACAAGGGTCGCCGAGGAAGCGAAAGCGATTGCGAAGGCCGAAAAGATTTCGATCAAGATTCTTGAGCAGAAAGAGATGGAACGCTTGGGGATGGGAGCGCTGCTGGGCGTCGCGCGGGGGAGCCAGGAGCCGCCCAAGTTCATCATCCTTGAATACAACGGAGCCAAGAAAAAAGACGAACGTCCGGTCGTGCTGGTCGGAAAGACGATCACCTTCGATACGGGGGGGATTTCGCTCAAGCCTGCCGAAAATATGGAACATATGAAGGCCGATATGACCGGGGGGGCCGAAGTGCTCGCCTCGATCCGTGCAGCGGCAAGACTCAAGCTCCCGTTGCGTCTCATTAGTATCCTGCCTGTGGCGGAAAACATGCCGGGCGGCAGGGCGATGAAGCCCGGCGATGTCGTGACCACGCTCTCAGGGAAAACGGTTGAAGTGCAAAACACGGATGCGGAAGGGCGGCTCATCCTGGCCGACGGCCTAGCCTATGCAATGCGGTACAAGCCGGCGGCCCTGATCGACATTGCGACCCTCACGGGAGCCTGTGTCGTCGCGCTCGGCCAATTTGCGATCGGTATGTTCGGCACCGACCAGGCACTCAAAGAGCAGGTCCGGAAGTCGGGGCAGAAGGCGGGCGAGCGTGTCTGGGAGATGCCTCTGTGGGAAGAATATTTCGAACAGCTCAAGAGCGACGTGGCCGACATGCGCAACATCGGTGGGCGTGGCGGCGGCATGATCACCGCAGCGCTCTTTCTGAGCAAGTTCGTCGGAGACTGCCCCTGGGTGCACCTCGATATCGCCAGTACGGATTGGAGCGAACGGGAACGAGCCTACGTGCCGAAGGGGCCCACCGCGATCGGGACCAGACTGTTGCTGCAGTACCTGATCGATCGAAGCCTGTAGCAGACTGTCAGCAGGGGAGCACAATCGTATGACGACGCGTGACAAAATCGGACAGCTCTTTATGGTCGGCTTTCTCGGCACCTCGGTGACCCGCGACCTGGCATCGTTCATCAAAGAGTACAAGCCTGGCGGTGTCATTCTGTTCTCGAGAAACCTCGAGTCCGTCGAACAGATGGTCGACTTGACGAACGATCTCCAGGCCTGTAGTCCCCATTCGCCGCTGTTGATCTCCATCGACCAAGAAGGGGGTCGGGTCTCCCGTCTTCCCAAAGGCTTTACGATTTTCCCTCCCTGCGACCTCTTGGGCCGCTGCAATTCCACCGAACTGGCCTACGCAGCTGCGGCCACTATTGCCAAAGAGCTGCGAGCAGTGGGCGTGAATATGAATATGGCCCCTGTGCTCGATGTGAACAGCAATCCGGATAATCCGGTTATCGGCGACCGCGCGTTCGGGACGACGCCTGACGTGGTCTGCGAGTTAGGGCTGGCGACGGCGGCGGGACTGCAAGACAACAAAGTTGTGGCCTGCGGGAAACATTTTCCCGGCCACGGCGATACGAATGCCGATTCTCACAAAGAGCTGCCGGTGGTCGACGCCTCGCGCGAGCGATTGGAGGCGGTCGAGTTTCCCCCGTTCCGCCGTGCCGTCACGCAGGGCATCGCATCGATGATGACGGCGCACGTGCTCTACCGAGCCCTCGACCCTGAACTGCCCGCCACGCTCTCGCCGACTATCATCAATGGATTTTTGCGCCAGGAGCTGCAATACGATGGTGTGGTCTTGACGGACGACTTGGAGATGCACGCGATCATCGACCACTATGGCATGGAGGACGCGGCTGTTCGTGCGGTATTGGCAGGCTGCGACGTCTTGTTGATTTGCAAAGATCGGGACCGGGAAATCGCCGCCTTCGGAGCTGTGGAACAGGCGGTCGCATCGGGCACGATCTCGATGGAACGGCTGAGCCTTTCAGCCACTCGGATTGCCCGCCTGAAAGACCGGTTTGTGGCGCCTTATAAACCGGTGACCATCTCCGACGCGAAACTCGTAGCCGGGTGCCGATCTCATCAAATGTTATTGCGCACGATCGAGCAAGTTCGCGAGCGGTTATCGAAAGTTGCGACGTTATAAAACGAGAGAGATTTCTCTCCGGTGGAGGGATTGTGGCACTCAAAAAAGGCGATATCCTCGACGAGTTCAAACGGTATCAACATGCCTGCGGATTGATCGTCAAAGTCATGGGCGGCGGCGAGGGATTTGAAAAGATCGTCTGTTGCGGTCATGACCTGACGGAAGAGGATCTGGTCCCCGATGTTGCGATAGTGCGTGGACGGAAAAAGGGAAACTTGCCGCCCGCTGTCGTGCTGGATGAAAAGAAGCTGCACCCGAACTCTTGCGGGTTGCGCGTCATGATCATCGATGGCGGAGCCGGATTTGCAGAAATTCGTTGCTGCGGTCATTCCTTGACGGCCAGCTCGATGAAAGAACTGACCTACGGCCAGTTGCGAGGGCCAGTGCCGGGGCAAAACGCACCTCCCGGCACGGCGTAATTCGAACAGACTGGAGGGCGTCGTGCAGAACAGAAAAGAGCTGATGAAGCGGTGGTGCGGGGCCATGGAGTGGCTCGAT
>SWDR01000015.1:16947-24456 GCA_005116815.1 Nitrospira sp.
CGATGGCGCTTCCGCTTAAGAAGCCGGTCGACATCACTGATGTGAAGATTGCGGCCGAAGTGAAGGGGCAAGAAGCCAAGCTGAACAACCTCTCCTTCCAATTATTTAATGGACAGGTCAAAGGGCAGGGCACCGTGATTGCAGGGTCCGATGCACCACCGTTCAAGAGTACTTTGACGATCCAAGGACTCCAGCTCGGGCCTGCTCTTGAGGCCGTTGCGACGACGCAGGTGTCGATCAGCGGAACGGCAGGAGCCGACCTTGCGCTCCAAGGCCGCGGCTTTTCCATGCCGGACCTCACCACGTCCCTGGAAGGGACCAGCCACGTCGCAATCAAAGATGGGAAGATCGAGGGCGTGAACCTGCTCCAGGAAGCGGTCTCGATACTCAATGTCGCAGGCATCTCGCTCGACAATGCCAAGGCCACAGCATTCTCGACGATCGAAACGGACCTCGCCATCAAGCAAGGCATGATCAGCGTGCAGCGCCTCTTGATGGACAGCCACGACTTTCAAGCGACGGGGGGAGGCGCCATCGGGTTCGATCAGACGCTCAACTTAACGATGAATCTGAATCTTTCGCAGGATTTGAGTCAGAAGATTGCCAGCGCGTCTCCTGTCGCGAAACTCGCGATGAAAGAAGGCCGCTTGAGTCTTCCGCTGATTATCACCGGGACCGTCCAAGCACCGTCGTATGGACTGGACTCCAAAGCGCTGACGGGCAAAGCTCAAGAACAGGTGAAGGAGAAAGTACGAGAAGTGATCGGGGATCTCCTCAAAGGCTCGGCGAAGCCAGAAGAACTCAAGCAGAAAGGTCAGGATCTGTTGAAAGGCCTCTTGGGTCGATAGGGTGCAGGTAGACAGAGATTGCCGTGCTAGTTTCTGCTCGCAGGCATCAAGCCATACATGCCCACATCCTTTTGAAGGTCGAATTTGCGAGGAGTTTCTCGACCTGTCTCTGTAGCGGAATAGTCATCTCTTGAGCAAATCAGCCACAGAAATGAAGGGCCAGGCTTCGGATGCTCTGTCCATCAATCATACTTTGACCAAGATATCTGGTGAAATGACTTGGTCTCTCTCAACGGCATCAGCTTTGCTTGGTTCCGCGTTCAATGTTCAGCATGCGATGCGCCATATATATTCGCGTTGGTATATACCGTAGTGTTTCTGCTTGCCACCGTGCCATGAACTGGGCTATAGACCTTTCCTGTATAAATGGGGCTGAATGGCCCTACGTCTTTCAATGTGTTCCCGTGAGCCCGATACAGACAGTCTTGTCATATCGTCAATCAGTGAGGAGGATTCGATGAAGAAGGGTTTCTGGTTACTCCTATTTATAACCTGTCTGATGACAACAGCGCCGGTTGTGGCCGCCGATGTTCCAGTAGTGACAGAGGTCCCACCTCCTGCGCCACGCGATGTGGTGACGTTGAAGGATGGCGGCGTGCTCTATGGAGAAGTGATCGAAATGTCAGGCGGGGTGTTGGTCCTGAAGACGGACGCGGCTGCCGGCAATATCGTCAAGATCAATTGGGCCAATGTGTCGAAACTGGCGATCAATCACCCTATCCCATTTCACCTCAAGGAAGGGACGGTGTTGATCGGCACGGCCACTGAAGGCCCCAACGGGACCATCAATGTGAAGGCGGAACCGATGAAGGGGACGATGGAAATTCCCATCGATTCGATCACGGCGATGAATCCGATCGTCCAGCCGCCGGTTCTCTATTTGGGCAGTCTCACAGGCGGCTATTCACAAACAACCGGAAACAGCCATCTGAGAAATGCCAGTCTGCTCGGCGACTTCGTCGCCCGGAGTGAGCAGCTCCGCCTCTCGATCAACGGTCGCTACGTCTACGGTGATAATGCGAACACCCTCATTGCTCGAAACGCACGAGGGACGATCAAGCTCGACTTCTTCATCACGAAGCGGTTTTTTTGGTTCGCCTCCGCCTATTTTGAAAGCGATACGTTCCAGGATCTGAAAATGCGAACCGCCCTCTCGAGCGGCCCTGGTTATCAATTTGTCGATCGGGGCGATTTCACCGGCATTCTGAAAGACATGACAATTTATGCGGAAGCCGGTCTTTCATACTTCAATGAAGATTTTCGGGTGAGCAACGACGCCTCCTCGACTCGTGGCCGCGGGTCTATCAAGCTGAACTGGCCGATGCTTGACGAGCGCGTCACGCTGTACCATTTCAGTGAATTCTACCCATCGTTGCAAAACACCAAGAATTACTACTTGACGATGGACAATGGTGTGCGGTTCAAGATCTTCGAAGGTTTCGTGAGCGGCTTCCAAGTGACGACGCGGTATAACAGCAGCCCGGCGAGGGGCACCGGGGATACGGACAACATGTACCTGATGACCCTCGGGTACAGCTTCGATACGACCAGGAAGCGGTAGTCTCGATAGCAGCAATTGCAGTACACCCTCTATCCTCTAAGGAGGAACTATGTTGAAAGAGTTTAAAGAGTTCGCCATGAAGGGCAACGTGGTCGATATGGCCATCGGTGTGATCATCGGCGGCGCATTCGGGAAAATCGTGTCATCCCTCGTCAGCGACGTCATGATGCCGCCGATCGGCAAGCTCTTGGGCGGTGTGGATTTCACGGGCCTGTTCCTCAACCTCTCGGGCGTTCCTCAGCCATCGCTCGTAGCGGCAAAGGCCGCTGGGGCTCCGACCTTGAACTACGGGGTGTTTTTGCAAAGCGTGTTCGACTTCATCATCGTCGCGTTCGTTATTTTCTTGCTGGTGAAGCAGATGAACCGAATGAAGAAGCCCGAGCCAGTCGCGGCTCCGGCGACGAAAGACTGTCCACAATGTCTATCGACGATTCCCATCAAGGCGACGAAGTGTGCGCATTGTACGTCCAACGTGTAAGACGAATGGTTGATTGCATCTGAGCTGGATATCTAAATAAAGGAGACTGTCATGAGAATATTAAAGGCCGGAATTATCACGGTAGGGCTACTGACCCTGGCCAGCAATGCGGTGGCGTTGGATTGGAATGCCATCTGCTGCGATGGCGGCTATGAATATCGGAACCGGAATCGGTTCGAGGCAAGTAAGGCAACAGACGATATGGCCTCCCGCCTGGCGGCCCTTGAAAAGGAACGTCAACGGTTGGCCGACGAACTGGCCGCTGCTCAGAAACAGAATGGCACACTCAGCAGCCGCGTCAGCGACCTGGAACGACAACTGGCCGATCGCGACCGTGAACTTGCAGCACTCCGTTCAGGAGCCGGCGACTCAGCCAAGTTGGCCAGCCAGCTGACTGCGGCAAACAGCGAGAGAGACCGTCTGGCAGCGCAATTGGCCGCCGCACAAAGCGGCGCCGGTGACGCAGGCAAACTGGCCGCCGAATTGGCGGCTGCGAAGCAGCGGATTGCCGAGCTCGAGGCACAGCTGGCTTCGGCGGGGAATGCCGCAGGCGATAAGGACAAACTTGCAGCAGAGCTGGCAGCTGCGAAGCAACGAATCGCGGATCTCGAAAAGCAACTGGCGGATTGTGAGGCTCGCGTGGCCGCACTCCAAAGCCAGTTGAGTCAGAGCAAGGGGAGCCTGGCTAAAGCCGAGAAGGATCTCTTGAAGGCGCTGCAGCCTGAAATTTCCAAAGGCACGGTGTCGGTGAGTCAATCCGGCGAGGCCCTCACCATCAATCTGGCTTCCAGCCTGTTGTTTGGTTCCGGTCAAGACCAGTTGAAGGCCGGCGGGACCGATGCCTTGAAGCGGGTTGGCGGCGTACTCAAGGACTTCCCGGAAAAGCAAGTGCATGTCGCGGGATACACCGACAACGTGGCCATCAAGGGCGCGTTGCAGAAGAAGTTCCCGTCGAACAAGGAGCTCTCGGATGCTCGGGCAAATAGTGCCGCTCAGGCCCTGAAGGATGGCGGCGTAAGCAGCAACCTGTCGGCCGCAGGCCACGGGGATAGCAATCCGATCGCCAGCAACAATACCCCAGCGGGACGCGCCAAGAACCGTCGCGTTGAAGTGATCGTTAAGTAGCGGTACAGGAAACCTTTATTCTTTCCTGGGCTGCAGCAAAAAGAAAGGGCCCTTCCCATTGGGAAGGGCCCTTTACTGTTAGAGAGCGTGTTGCTTAGAGACGGCAGGCGGTCTGCTCACGTTTGTCAGCGACCGTCTCTCCCGGCACTGTGGCAAGAATCTTATAGTGGCCCAGCCCCAGCTCCTTCCCGAACGCCTCCCCCACGAGCACATCCTGCACATGTTGATGGTCCCATGCGCGGAAAGAGGACGGGCCTGTTTTGAGTCCATCGAACTCATGCCCTTCCAGCGTCTTGATCAAGGCAGACGTCTCTGTCGTCCCGGCCCGTTGGATCGCTTCAAGGATCTGAGTCATCGCGGCATAGCCGAGATAACAACGTGACGTCGGGGTATGGTTGTACTTGTCGATCACGCCTTGGATGAACCGTCTCGAGCTATCCCTGTCGATCTTGGGATCCCAGATCAGACCCCAGATGCCGGCATTGTTGGCATAACCCAAGGGACGGCCGATCTGTTCGCCCGAGATCATGCCACCCACGCCGATCTTCTCTTTGGCCAACTCCAGTTTCGCGTAGGCCTTCAACGCATACACGAGATCCCATCCGTAGAGATTCAAGATGATCGCCGTGGGGTTCTTGGCCTTCGCGTCGATAAAAGCCGCGGCGAAATCGGTCGAGCCGAATGGCGTGACCGTCTCTCCGACGAAGTCGACGCCGAGGGACTTGCCCGCCTCCAGCATGGCCTGAGCCGCCGCCTTGCCATCGACCGTGGTAGCCGTGATCATGTACCAGCGAGTCCCATAGGCTTTCGCAATGTGGGGTGCGACAGCCTGTGCCATCATTCTTGCATTGGGCATGAACACAAACGTGTGGGAATTGCAGGCCACCCCGGTCAGTTCAGGAAGGTGCGCACCTGTCACCATGAATAATTTATTCTCTTTCTGTGCGATGGAACTGACGGCCAAGGCACAGTCCCCGTTGAACGTCCCCATCAGCACATCGACCCGGTCTTCTTTGATGAATTTGGTCGCCACTTTCATGGCAGTCTCCGGATTCGATGCATCATCTGCTTCGAGGATGACGACCGGCCGACCCAGCACACCGCCTTTCTTGTTGAACAGATCCACGGCCACATTGGCGCCATGGACATCATGTATCGACGACGTTTTGTAGGGGCTCGACAATGGATCGAGTATGCCGATCTTGATCGGCTCACCAGTGGCGGCGAAACTTGCCCTTCCTGTGAGTCCCATCACGTGCCCGATCAGGTCGCTGAACATCATGGCGCCACCGGTCGCTGCGGTGAGCTGCAGAAAACGTCTCCGTGAGAATTGGGTCATACATTCCTCCTGTGGCCACGTACGGTCATGGAAGTTACGCGAACGTCTGCATCGGTTCCAGCCTTTGCGCGAATGCCGAGATTCTCTTACATGGCCATTCCATCTTGGTTATCCGCTCCCACGCGGCATCGCGCTTGATTAACCGTGATAGTAACGCTCTTTGACGATCTTGCCATCCTGCCAGTCAGTCTTGACGACCTGCTCGAGACTGATGGTGTCCCCATTCTTCAATTTTAACGTCAGCACCGCGTCATAGAAACTCGTGTTTCCCACGACGGCCACAGCACCGATGGCGTAGCTGATAAATGCCGCCACCCCAATCGTCTCTCTGAACTTGTCGAGTCTTTCAATGGAGGCCTGCTTGCCCACGATCGGCGGCTGATTGCCTTCCTGCGTGACGACCGCATCCGCGAAGTAGATCTCCTGACCTTCGGTCATTCGCCCTTCTTTCAGAGTCCCCAACATTTCTTGCAATGTTTCGCTCACCTGTTTGCTCATGATGATTCCTCCCTCTGTGCCTTGCGGCGTATAAACGTGTGAAGACCAAAAGCTCCCGCACGCGTGATGGTTAACGCTGGTCTTTCTACGCCAGGATAGCCACGCATTCACGGTGCTGAGCCAGCTCAACTGTGTCCCCGACTCGAATGTCCCCGCCACGGATCACAAAACAATTCAAGGCGAGCGTGCCCTCAAATCTCCGCACGATGTCTGTGAGCACCTGACGGTCTTGTTTCAATGTATCGGGGTCGAACGTCGTCATGATGCAACGCCCACGGAGGTCCTGGATTCCTATGACGACGTCTCCAATGTGCAAACATTGCCCGGGCCACGAGCGTTCAGCCAGACCCTCAATCCCGCCGATAACCAGATTCGGTCTGAGGCGCCGGCCGTCATGCCCGAATGCTGTGATCGCTCCATCCGTCGCCACCAACAACGGCAGCACGTCGAAGCGATCGCTGGAATCATCGCGCACCAGCCTGGCACCTGGGCCCACGATATCTACAACATCTGTGCGGACCTTGGGATCGCCCCACAGCAGGCCATCGACCAGAGGCTCGCCGGATCCATTGAGCGTGGCATGGTGACCGAGTAGCCGATGGTGTGTTCTGGACGTGATGACACGGCCATCCTCGTTCTCCACATGCACGACGCGGTCTCCCTCGATGCCGAGTGGTCCGATGCGCGCCTGCTCTAGCCGTTCACCGGCCATCGACTTGACCGGGTATCGCCATATCTGTGCAACTTTCATGGCATGAACTCCTTTGATAGAGAGGG
The DNA here is from genome assembly GCA_005116815.1 of Nitrospira sp. Classification (GTDB taxonomy): domain Bacteria; phylum Nitrospirota; class Nitrospiria; order Nitrospirales; family Nitrospiraceae; genus Palsa-1315. The sequence continues at coordinate 23,574 of SWDR01000015.1, forward strand.
AGGCCTCTCATGGCGAACGCCTTTATGGTTTCACGGCACGCAGTTGTGTTTCGAGCTCAGCAATGCGTTGCTTCAACGGCTCCACATGCTCTTCAACCTCTTCCGCCGAGTACCGTGGTGTGATGTACTTCGGACAATTCCAATCGAACGAGACGACGTCGATGAACACCAGCCGCTCCACCGCCGACCGCATCTTGAGATCAGTGATCTGCGTAACAAGCTCCGGATGTTCACGAGCATCCTCGACGCGGGCATGGCCAAGAATCTTCAAGCGTGCTCGGTTCTGGTAGTCCATGAGAAACAGCGCCACACGATCGTTCATCGAGACGTTGCCGGTCGTGAGCAACTGTCGATTGCCCTTATAGTCGGCGAACGCCAACGTCGTCTCGTTGACTACCCGTAGGAATCCCCGAGGTCCACCGCGATGTTGAATGTATGGCCATCCGATTTCACTGATGGAACCCAGATAGAAGCTGTCCCTGGCTGCAATAAATTCCGCCTCGTCTTGGGTCAGTGGGTCGCGCTCGGGGGTGCCTGCGATGTTCACTGCCCTTCCGTAGTACTGGTCCTGTGCCCGGCATACAGATTCTGTCATCGCCAGCTCTAAGTATTTCAACGCCATGATATTGTTCTCCCTGCCGAGAGGACATGACGACGGGTCTCGTCGCCTGCCCTCTCGTGCTCAATCTCAGAACACGATCGTGTTCCACCCCTCTGCTACGTACCGGCGCAGGCTCAAGAGCCCTGCGGTTCCGGCGAGGGCATGATCTTTCACAATCGGCACGCCGCAGGCCTTGACGCCTTCTGTCGCCCCAAAGACCTCTGCACAACCGCACGAGGCCCCCTGCACAACGTCACGCACTGAATTGTAGAGGCCATTCGC
>SWDR01000015.1:24556-55576 GCA_005116815.1 Nitrospira sp.
AGGGGCTCGACAATGGATCGAGTATGCCGATCTTGATCGGCTCACCAGTGGCGGCAAAGCTCGTCCTTCCTGTGAGTCCCATCACGTGTCCGATCAGGTCCCCGAACACTAGGGCACCACCGGTTGCTGCGGAAAGTTGCAAAAACCGTCTGCGTGAAAATTCGGTCATCGGTCCCTCCTGTTATCGGACAACCTGCTCGTGCTATTTCCACTGGCGGCAGAATACCATCACGATTTCCTCGAATGAAGTTCGGCCTCCAGTTCGGCGACACGCCTTCTCAACGGACCGGCAAGCTCCTCGACCTCTTCCGCCGAGTAACGCGGCGTAATGTACTTCGGACAGTTCCAGTCGAATGAGACCACGTCGATGAATACCAATCGCTCCATGCTCGAGCGCATTTTTTGATCTGTGAATCGTACAAGCAATTCCGGATGCACGCGGGCATCCTCGATACGGGCATGGCCGAGAATTTTCAGCCGTTCGCGATTCTTGTAATCCATGAGAAATAGCGCCACCCGGTCGTTCGCTGACACATTGCCCGTGCTTAGCAGTTGCCGATTGCCCTTGTAGTCGGCAAAGGCCAGGGTCGTCTCATTGATCAATCGTAAAAAACCTGCAGGGCCGCCTCGATGCTGAACATAGGGCCACCCGCTTTCGCTGATGGACCCGATATAGAAGCTGTCTCGCATGGCAATGAATTCCGCCTCTGCCTGGCCCAGTGGGTCTCGGTCCGGAGCGCCCGCAATCCTGCCGGCCTGTCCGTAATACTGGGTCTGCGCACGGCACACGGCATCCGTAAACATCAGATCGAGATACTTCGTTGCCATCGTCTCTCCCTGTTCATCCTGAGTTTCATCCCATTCAGGAGACGGCCTCACGACCGTCTCCTGGGAATCGACTTAAAACACGACCGTCTGCCAGCCTTCCGCCAGGTAGCGCCGCACACTTAAAAGGCCTGCTGTTCCGGCCAATGCATGGTCCTTCACAATCGGGACTCCGCAAGCCTTGACGCTTTCCGTTGCTCCAAAGACCTCTGCACAACCGCATGAGGCGCCTTGCACGACATCGCGAACGGCGTTGTAGAGGCCATTGGCTGGATGCGAGAGTTTGGTCAATTCAGCAGGCCAGCGCGTGCCGGCGCCGTTGAACACCACGGCGACTTCGTCGCCCTTCTGCTTACATTCGGCCGCCAGGGCCAGCGCATTAAAGACTCGCCCAAGCGCTTCTTCGGAACCACTTTTCGGATCGGACAGAATGATGATGGCAGTTTTCATGGATGCTCCTTAGATGGAATGAGTGCTGTGATATTTCAATGCGATGGCCATCGCAGTCCTGCGCTACCGCAAGGCCGATGCCAGAAAGAATGGCAGGCATGAAATGGGAGGAATGAAGAGCGGTATCAACGACTTCAGTGATGTGCAGACAAGAAGACCCTCAGCACAGCGATGTGATCGTCCCACGGAATATCGTAGCGCCACGAAACTTAGTGGGAGGAAGGCAGGGATGGATGTGCTTAGGTGAGACGGGGTTTTTGAATGCCGAGCTTCTTCATGCGCGAGCGGAGAGTATTGGGATGGAGATCCAGCCGGGTGGCGGCGCCCTGCTTCCCTTCAATGACCCAGTTCACTTCCTGGAGGACATGGAGAATATGCGCCCGTTCGACTTCTTCCATGGTTCCTCCACGATGGGAGGGTGCAGGGGTGGCATGGAAGAATGCGTCATCGATCTGCAGTATCGGTCCGTTTGCGAGAATCGTGGCCCGTTCGATCACATTTTCCAGTTCTCGAATGTTGCCGGGCCATGAATAGGTCTTCAGACGGTCCATGGTCGCGTGAGACACACCGTCAAATCGCTTGCCGAGTTTGGCTGAAAACTTGGCGATGAAGTGGCTGACCAAAGGCGGAATATCGGCGGCCCTGGCAGACAGGGCTGGCACCTCGATCGGAAAGACATTCAGCCGGTAGAGGAGATCGGCCCGGAAGGAACCGGCCTTCACTGCCGCATGCAGGTCGCGATTGGTTGCGGCGATTACCCGCACATCGACTTTCGTCGAATGACCGCTGCCGACCCGTTCGAATTCCCTTTCTTGTAGTACTCGTAGAAGTTTGACCTGCGCATCCAGCGGGAGTTCTCCGACTTCGTCCAGGAAGATCGTCCCGCCATCCGCCAGCTCAAACCGTCCGATGCGCCGCTGTAATGCCCCAGTGAACGATCCCTTCTCATGTCCGAAGAGTTCGCTCTCGACCAGATTCGCCGGGATCGCTCCGCAGTTGACCTTCACAAGCGAGCGAGCCCTGCGCGGGCTCAGGTTGTGAATGGCTCTGGCCATCAGCTCCTTGCCTGTTCCCTACAGTCCGCCGCTTTATAGCAGCTGGCGCAGAGATCGCCGGGACCTAAAAGCCAGATGCGGGCGAAGGCTGCATCCAGCTCCTCCACCAACCCTTGCGTGATTGTGGCCAGTACGACCTGAAGGTCGAGACTCGACGCCATCTGGAGCGCAATCCGCTCTAACACGTCGGGAGATTGCGAAGGAGGAGTCGAGGGGGGAACGGTGTTCATCCTGTTGTCTCCGAGACGGCAATCAGCCGGCTCGGAGGACGATAAGTCCCAGACAGAGGATTGTCAATCAACAGACTGTCGAAACAGGTCGCCAGCTTTATGAAAGGTCAAGCTCGCTCGTTACCTCTTTAGGGAAGGGGGCTGATTGATCTTCCACTGCGCGCGTCCAACGAGGGAAGTCCGCGACTGCGGTTGCGCGAGCACAGAAGATCATCAGGCTCCATCCCGTCCTCAGCTGAATTGATCCCAGGTGTCGCACTGTTTGATCGACCAAAATACCGCTTCCTTGAGTTTCTTGAGCGGCATATTGTCCGGATCCCGCATGGCTTGGAGCTTTTTGTCGAGATCGTACAGCGGTTGGATCGACCGTTTGTCGGGAATTTTGCCCAACGACCAGGCCACTTCCGTGAGCACGGACCAGTCGGTCTTGGGGTCCTTCAACCTGGCCAACAAGGGCGGCACGACCGAGGCATCTCCGTGCAGACCGCCAAGTTGCCCCAGCCCCTTGGCTGCCGCAGCTTGCACCTCAAGGTCCGTAGAGGTGTTCATGATTTCGATCAGCAGAGGAATGCCTTCCCGCCCGAGATTGCCCATTGCGGCCAAGGCCTGTTTCGCCAAGTCTCTATCTTGGAGCGCCTGTTTCAGCCTGGGCAATGCCTCGTCAGCCTGCATTTCTCCGAGCAACGAGATAATCTTGACCTTGCGTGCCTGGTTGGCTTCCGCAGAATCCAAGAGTTTCAGCAGCCGATCCGGTTGGCCCCACTCTGCCGTCAACAGAAGGGGAAACTCGTATTTCTCTAATCCGTCGGTGAGTTTCTGTATGGCATAGGCGCCCGGCTCTCCGGCTTGCGCGGATTGGGCTGCTGTGACCGCATCGTCAAAGTCGGTCCGTACCTCCCGTTGCCATTTGACCTTCATGTCTCCCAACAGATAGGTCAGCTGGCAGGCAGGTCCTTTCCAGAGCCTCGACGGCGCATCGGGCAAATCCGCATCACCACCGGCTGCGGTGGTCCCTTCCCAGGTCTTCCGTTGCTCGCACTTCACCTTAAACACCGCGTCATGAGGCTTCGTGCGATCCTGCACCATGGTGTAGCCCAGTTCCCCGAGACGGCGTGAGGCAATCTCGACGATCGGTCCCGCTTCGACGGCGCCTTTTTCGGTCAGGGCAATCGCATCGACGAGAATCGTCTGGACCTTGGCGAGTTGCGCCTTCTGATCTGCCGTAAAGTAATCTCGGTAGGCCCATGACGGACTTGGCAAGAATATGGACACACAGACCAGAGAGAGGAGACATGCTCGCATCAGGCACCTCCTTACAGGGACGGTAGCCTCACCAGAGGCGTTGAACAGGCCGGAGGCTGGAACTCCATTATACATCCAGCACATTATAGCCCCCATGTGAGGAGGGTGCTACCACGCGTTGTGTCGAAGTAACGAGCAGGTATTGGCAGGGGAGAGTGGCGATGAAGGGTATGTCGTCCATCCTCTGTTCCTATTCGTTCTTGCAGCAATCATGGCCGAGGTCAGAAGCGCTCTCCCCCAGGAGTATGGGTTGACAGTAGGCGGTATCCAACGGTACAAAAGACTGACGCTATTGAGTCATTTCGCTTGTGTGCTTATCATGCTGGAGACGACTCCAGCGGACCTCACTATGCGAGCGTGGCGAAACTGGCAGACGCGCGAGACTTAGGATCTCGTGGGTAACCGTGGGGGTTCAAGTCCCTCCGCTCGCACCAAACCACGGACGGCTCGACGGTACAGCGACACCTGTAAGCCTTCTTACAAGATAAAGGGTAGTACCAGCTATGAAAATGGAAGTGACCGAACTAGGACCGATGAAACGCGCCCTCAAGATCGAGGTGCCGGCCGATGAGGTCACGCAACGGTTTGCCCGCGCATACGTTGAGTTGAACCGCCAGGTCAACATCCCGGGATTTCGTCCTGGCAAGGCTCCCCAGGCGTTATTGGAGAAACGTTATTCTAAATCCGTGGAAGAGGATGTGATTCGAAGCCTCGTGCCGGATTTCTACGACAAGGCTGTTCGCCAAGCTGGTATTGTGCCGGTCCTCGTTGAAATTCCCCCGTTGGATCGGGTCAAGATTAAGCGAGACGAGCCGTTCACCTTTACCGCAACCGTCGAGATCAAGCCAACCATCGAGTTGCGAGACTATAAGGCGCCGAGCCCGATTTCGCTCAAGCCGGACAAGCGAACCGTCACTGACGAACAGCTCGACCGAGGACTTGAGGTGTTGCGCGAGCAGCAGGCGCGCTTGGAAGCCGCGCCTGCCGGCCATGCCATCGTGGATGGAGACTATATTGTGCTGGACGTGCAAGGCGCGCTCGATGGAGCACCGTTGGACGGAACGAAGAAGGACGGGCAACTCCACAAAGTGGGTTCGAAGGCGTCCGTCTTGGGACTGGAAATCGACTCGCATGTCGTGGGGAAGAAAGAGGCGGATGTGCTCGAAATATCCCAGCCCTATCCGGCCAGTCATCCGGACCCACGCGTCGCTGGCAAAACGGTCCTGTTCACGTTGACGGTCAAATCTGTCAAAGAAAAGAAGCTGCCGGTCTTGGACGATGAATTTGCCAAAGACTGCGGCCCCTACACCACGCTTCAGGAAATTAAAGATAAACTGCGGAGCGGGATGGAGCAGGCGCTGAAGCGCGAGATCGAGGATACCTATAAAGATACGATCATCAAACGGCTTGCGGAGACCCACCACTTCGATCTTCCGGAGACCCTCGTTGAGCGTGAGCTGGAAGCCATCATCCGCCAGCACGTGCAGCAGCAGGAACGAAAAGGCGCTGCTCCGGAAGCGCCCAGTGCGGAAGAGGTCACGGCTCTTCGCCAGGAGCATCGCGACGAAGCGGCGCGCCGCGTGAAGCTCGGACTCGTGCTGGAAGCGATCGCCGAAAAAGAAGCGCTGACGGTCACCCAGGACGATCTCAATGCCGAGATCATGCGGCTGGCGTCGGAGCTGAAAATGCCGCCTGCCGATCTCGTCAAGATGGTCAAAGCCGGCGGACAAGAGTCGATCGATGAATTACGAGCCAGGATTTTAGCGGATAAAGCCTTGGATTTTGTGTACCGCAATGCGGTGATTCAGGGATAACACCGAGGTTCAGAGCAGGTCTTGCATCTCGGTTTCAATAGGCTGTAAGCGGAAAGGAACGACAGGTATGCTGGTTCCCATTGTCATCGAAACGACGAACCGGGGCGAACGCGCCTACGATATTTATTCCCGGCTCTTAAAAGATCGGATTATTTTCCTCGGTGCGCCCATCGACGACGTCTTTGCCAATCTGATTATTGCCCAGCTCTTGTTCCTCGAAGCAGAGGATCCAGAAAAGGATATCAATCTCTACGTCAACTCCCCCGGTGGAAGCGTCACGGCGGGATTGGGCATTTACGACACCATGCAGTATGTGAAGCCCCCGATCAACACCATTTGTCTGGGCCAGGCCGCCAGCATGGGGGCTTTTCTGCTGACTGCTGGGACGAAGGGCAAGCGTTTTGCGCTGCCAAATGCGCGGGTCATGATCCACCAGCCTCTGGGCGGGTTCTCCGGGCAAGCGACTGAGATCGACATCCATGCCAAAGAGATCTTAAAAATCCGTGAACGCCTCAACGAGATCATGGCCAAACATACCGGGCAATCCATCGAAAAAATCGCCCACGACACCGAACGGGACTACTTCCTGTCCGCAGAAGAGGCCAAGCAGTACGGCCTCATCGATGAAGTCATTTCGCGGCCGCCGAAGACCCTCAAGGCCGTGATTGGTGATGCAGGAAAAGACGGGGCGAAGGACAAGTAACTGGGGGAGGACGCATGGCCAAGCAGGATAAGATGGATCGACATCTCCGCTGCTCGTTTTGTGGAAAGAGCCGCGACGAAGTCCGCAAGTTGATTGCCGGGCCTACCGTCTATATTTGCGACGAATGCGTCAATCTCTGTAACGACATCATTGCCGAGGATTGGGAAGAAGCCAAAGAAGAGATCTCGTCAAAAATCAAGAAGCCGGTGGAAATTAAACACCACTTGGATCAATACGTCGTGGGACAGGAGCGGGCCAAGAAAATCCTCTCGGTGGCCGTGCATAACCACTACAAGCGGATCTCGGCTAAAGACAAAGATACTGACGAGGTTCAGCTCCAAAAGGGCAATATCCTCATGCTGGGGCCCACGGGCACTGGTAAAACACTGTTGGCCCAAACCCTTGCGAAGTATCTGGACGTGCCATTTACGCTGGCCGATGCCACGACGCTGACCGAAGCAGGGTATGTCGGTGAAGATGTCGAGAATATCATCCTCAAGCTTTTGCAGGCATCGGACTACGATGTCGAGCGGGCAGAGCGAGGCATCGTCTACATCGATGAGATCGACAAGATCAGCCGGAAGAGCGACAGTCCGTCGATCACCCGCGATGTCTCGGGCGAAGGGGTGCAACAGGCGCTGCTCAAGCTCATTGAGGGAACGGTTGCCAATGTCCCGCCTCAAGGTGGTCGCAAACATCCGCACCAAGAGTTTATTCAGGTCAACACGAGCAATATCCTGTTCATCTGCGGCGGAGCGTTCGTCGGGCTCGAACAGATTATCGAGCAGCGTCTGAATCGAAAATCTATGGGGTTCGGCGCCGAGGTTCGAGGTCGGAACGAAATTCGGCTCGGTGAATTATTCGCAAGAGTGCAGCCGGAAGACTTCCTCAAGTACGGTTTGATTCCGGAGTTTGTCGGCCGGTTGCCGGTCGTGGCCACTCTGGATGAGCTGGATGAGCGGGCCCTCATTCGAATTTTGACCGAACCGAAAAACGCGCTCACGAAACAGTACGAGAAGCTACTGTCCTTCGAAAAAGTGAAGCTCAAGTTCACGGAAGGCGCGCTGGGCGCGATCGCGCGGAAGGCATTCGTTCAGAAAACCGGCGCTCGCGGCTTGCGCGCCATTCTCGAAGACGTAATGTTAGACGTGATGTACGACGCGCCTTCGCAGAAGCAGATCAAGGAAGTCCTCATTACGGAGGATGCGATCCTTGGAAAGCATGCCCCCATCAGGATTTTCGAGCAGGATAAGGATGCGAAAACAGCATAAGTTATTGTAAGGCAGTCTGTTTATCGAGTCGTCGTTTGCGCGTCGAATCATAACACTCTCCAGGCCAGGATCGTTCCTGGCCTGGTCGTTCCTCTGTCAGTCGCCCTCTCGAATAGGCCGGCTCCCGGCCATCTCCCTCGATCCAATCTTTGACAGATTGGTAACTTTGCGTTTTCCCTCGACAAGCTGGAAGGCTGCGCTATACTTGCTTTGTCACTCTTGAACGCGGAGGACGTGTGAAATATCCAGTGTCTTCAAGCCTTCGACACAAAGGCAAAGCTCTCGACCTTGATGCGACCCGTGAAGTGATTACCCTCTTGGGTATCAACGGCGAACCCATGGGCAATTTGTCCTGGGATTTCGTCATCGACCAGATTCTGGCCTATCGCAATCCCCCGACGAGCCGAGAAACCAGGAATGAGCCGCGGGTGGCACTCACGTTCCGTATCAAATACAAAACTCCTGAAGGCCAGCAGTTTGAAAGCCGCGCAGGCGGAATCGGCGGCGGCGGGCTCTTTATCGAAAGCCAGAGCCCTCTCCCGGTCGGTACCAAGCTCGCGCTTGAATTTTCGCTACCAGAAAAGCCGTCAGAATGGTTGCCCGCGAAGGGTCTCGTCGCCTGGGTCTGTCCGAAGGCAGATCAATATACATTTAGTCCAGGCATGGGGGTTCGCTTTACGGAGATCAACCCCGAGATCCGCAATTTCGTGCTGGACCTGGTGAAATCTCTCCAGCCCGTGGGTCAGCCAGGCTAGTGACTATCCACCTGCCATCGAATCATTCCCTGTTCAAGACAAGGGCCTGACCATGAAGTTCAATGTGACGACGACCGGGGGACATATGGGGAAAATCCTCGAAATGGACCCAGATCGTGAAATGGTCTCATTACTGAGTGCGACAGGAACCTTGCTCGGCGTTCTTCCATGGGGAGAGATGATCGAGCAGGTTCTGGCCGGTGACGACGACGCGCGATTCGCCCATGCCCGCGCACACCCGAGAGCGCCACTCGCCTTGAAGGTCCGGTACACGACACCGGAAGGTAAACAGTTCGACAGTCTGACGGGTGGTATCGGCGCAGGCGGGCTCTTTATCGAAAGCAGCACCCCGTTGGCCCCTGGAACCGAACTGTCCGTCGAGTTTGCCCTGCCGGACCGCCCCTGGGAAAAATACCAGGCCACAGCCAAGGTTGCCTGGACCCGCAACAAGCCCGAGCGGCATCTGCTGTTTCCCGGGATGGGCGTTCAATTCACCAACATCGACGAAAAGGCCCGCAAAGAGCTGGTCGAACTCGTCGAGGCGTTGAATCGCACTCGCCTCACAACCTAGAGTCCTCCTCGCTTCGCCCAGTTCCTCACCCCACTGTCGGCATCCATGACCACTGCCCTATCAAGCGCGGTCTTCGCCTCGACATCGCTGCGCATTCCCAAACGATAGGCCGCTTCTGTTCGCACCCCGGGCGAGGAATCAGTGGCTAAACGCTCTCTGAGCCAGGAAGAAACCGCCTCGCCGCCCCATTCGCCCACGATCGCTACAATTCCCTGACGTACGTCTGGGTCTGAGTCCTGTCCTGTAGCGATTAACGAAGAAACCGTTTGGCTCGAGTCGATTTGCAGCAATGCTCGCGCGGCCGCTTTCCTAGTCGCCGCATTCGAAGAACGTAATAAGCCAACAATTGGTTCCAGTAGCCGTGGGCCAGGTTCGATCTCGCCGGTCGCGACAACTGCCGCCTGCCGGACTGACTCGACAGGATCCCCTAGCGTCTTTTCCAGCAGGGCGACAATGGTATCTGTGGCGGTGGGCTTTAAGCGCCCCATGGCTGTCACGGCCGCTTGTCGGACTGCATCCTCAGGATCCTGGATAAGGGGGAGAATCGAATCAATGGATTCTCGGTCACCGATCTTACCCAGAGATTCAGCAGCCGTCCGCCGCATCTCTGGTCGCTCATCCTGGAGCAACTCCAACAAGAGTGAGACGGCGCGCTCCTTCGATGGCGGTGGAGAGTCCTGAATACATCCGGCGAGACAGAGAAGGATTAGGACGACTGCACAAGCTATGGTGAGAGAGTTCGAACGAGAAAACGGATCCCAGTGAGCGGGCAGGTTGATGAAGACCGCATTCCGGCTCACGCTTGCTTCGGAGGCTCTTCGTGCAAGGCCGGCATCTCTTTGGCTGCTTCGATGGATTGCTGAAACTCTTTCTGGGCCGAGTCCATTTCGGCTTGGATGGTGCGCATCTCGGGATCGACGGAATTGCGGACATCGGCGACGGCCTGCTTGAAGGTTCGCAATGCATCGCCCAGTCCTTCTCCCAAGCTTTGCATGTCCCCCGGAGAAATGCCGGCCGGTTGCGCGGCCTGGGCCTTCAGGGCTGCTTGTTGTGCCTGGACGCGGGCTACGGCATCCTTGTTGACGATGGCAGAGGGGCGTTTGGCCACAGGCTTTGCCTGTGCACCAGGTGGAAGAGGCGGGTACTGTGCCTTCATCATCGGCGCGGGAGCCGCTGCGCGTTCTTCCATCGTAGGAGGCTGTTGACCCTGCGCGGCAGATTGGGCGGAAACTGATGGGGCCGTTGCTGGCCGAGGGGCCTGTGGCTGGGCCGCCATGTTGTACATTAAGGCAGCGGTCGTTCCAGGGGTGAGCTCCGGTCCCGGCGTATAGGGCGCCGTCGGTTTCAGAGCAGCCGGAGCCTGTCCCTGCGCCGCCACCGGTGCAGCCTGAATGGTCGACTGGACCTGCATCGGCTCCGGTTGAGGGACGTCGGACGATGTCGCATCCGCCTGCGGGGGGATCTCGTTGACTTCCTTCTTGAACCCCTTGAGCGCCTTGCCCACCCCTTCACCGATTTGGGGGAGTTTGCCCGCCCCGAAAATGATGAGGACAATGACGAGGATGATGATCAGTTCCGAGATCCCCATGGTACCAAACATGGCGTGGTTCCTTTATCGTGTAAATCGCCGACGGCCTTGCCCCTATTGAGATTTGAAGCAACTCTATAGGCCAGGAGGAGGCACTGTCAAGGAAGGGAGGGAGCTAGAAAATCTGTATGATTTCGGTCTGCAACGGCAATCCAAACACCAGTGCTTCATGGTCGGAGAGGTACACATCCAATTCGCTTCTAATCCCAAACTCGCCCGGCAAATAGATCCCCGGTTCGATCGAGAAACAGGTTTTCGGCATGAGACGGCGGGTATCTTGTGTTTCCAAGCCATCGATATTGGCTCCGTTGCCATGAACCTCTTCACCGATGGAATGGCCCGTGCGGTGGACGAACTGATCGCCATAACCGCCTTGCTGGATGACCTGGCGGCAGGCCGCGTCAACCTCCCAGCCGAATGGGCGACGGCCGGCAGAAGTTTCTGTCTTGGCGAAGGTCAGGGCTGCGTCCCGTCCCGCCCGGACCAAGTCGAATATGTCGCGTTGTTTCGCCGGCACCGTCTTGCCGACATAGCCGGTCCAGGTGATATCGGCGTACACCGAACCGACTTCTGCTCGTTTCGCCCAGAGGTCGATCAATAACAGCGCATCGCGAGTGACGTCGGCAGACCCAACCTCTGTCGGACCGTAATGGGGATCGGCACTGTGGGCATTGACGGCAGCGATCGGTGCACTCGACGTGACCATCCCGGCATCGCGTATGCGGGACAAGATGAACTGCTGGACTCCATATTCAGTGAGATTCCGCCCTTGCGCGATCTCCTCATGCACATGACCGAACGTTTCGTCGACGATGCGCCGGAGGGCCGCAGCGGCATATTGATGCGATTCGAGTTGACCGTCCGTCCAGCAGGCTTCGAATACCTGGATCAAATCCGCCGAACTGACCACCTCGACACCGTAGCTCCTGATCAATTCGATCGTGCCGGCATCCACGCGCGATACGTAGGGCACCGCATTCAGCGGAGAATACTGCATCGCGACACGAGGGCTTCCAGCGAGCAGGCGCCCGAGAATCTGCCGTTGCTGCTCCCAGGACACATAACAGTCGGTCTCTCCCGGCAAGGTATCCAGTACGTGCGGCTCGATGCGATGCAACAGTTTGACGGGAGCTCCCTGCGCAGGAATCCAGTAATACCAGCGCCTCGTCACATGGAGGGTCGGGTCAAGCTGCAGGATGCGATAGGCGAGGGGATCGCTGTAGCGGAAATCATAGAAGAGCCAGCCGTCGACTCCGGCATCGCGAAGCGACTGCTGAATCTCGCCGATACGTTGCTGCAGAGCCTTGGTTATCATCGCAGCATCATATTCGTCGGGCCAGCAAGCCGTCAATGAGGCGGCGAGGAGATAGACGATCATGGTACAATGCGCCGCATGACCGTCGAGCATGGACCAGAGCCTTCTCAATTTCGTGTGACCCTGTTTGTCGGACCACAACCGGTGGAGGGAAGACCCTTCACTTCCTCCTGTGTCTTCAATGTCAAGAAGCGGAGTTGGAAGGGCGGAGTGCAGGTCGCCGTTGCGATCTCAGACGCGCAAATCGATCAGCTTCAGGCTGAGGTGGCGCTGTCTCACTGGCTGGCGCAGGCCTTGAACGATCTCCCAGAGGAAGATCGCTCCGCGCTTGAGGAGCGAGCACACGAACTGTTTATTCAAGCGGTCTGCTGGTGCAAGCTCGACTTACTGCTGCATGCTGGCATCACGCAAGACAACCAATGTCTCGCGGACGACAGATGGATTGTTGAGGTTCGGGATACGGTGATCAAGCGCACGAACTTCATCACATCGTACATTGCCACTGAACTGGACCTCATACAGAGAGATGTCACCGCTCTATGAAGTTCTCTCCCTGAGTGCGGCAGGGGGTTTGCAATCGGTGTTGAATTTGTTATAACCCCACTACCCCTACATCAGAGGTGAGTGGCTCCGGGGTCAACCATTACCGCTCAGCTCGCGCTGTCGAAGAAGGAGGATTTTTCGTGAACATCTATTCATCGTCATCCAATCGATCCTATGCTGGTTCCAGCTTCAAACTCGTGGCAGTCGTTCTGCTCCTGGCCCTCGCCACCATCACCATGTCGCCGTCGGCCTGGAGTCAAGACAGCATGGCCCCCTCGTCAAATGCGAGCGCAGAGGGGGGGAGCGCGTCGAGTGCAGGTATGCAAGCGGCCGCTGGGTTTTCCACCCTCCTGTATCTTCCCCTGAAAGCAGCTTTCGCCATTAGCGGAGGGATTGTCGGAGGCCTCGCCTACGCGTTTTCAGGCGGGAATGAACAGGCGGCGAAGAGCATTTGGACCACGAGTCTCTACGGCACGTATATTCTGACTCCGGACCACCTCCAAGGCAATCGCCCAATCCGCTTCCTGGGGGTTGCCGACTCGAACGATGCTCCGGCCCAATAATCCATCCGCCAACCAATGAAACCGATCATCGGCGTCACACCAGACTTCAATGCCGGTGATCGGAAAGAATGGGGTGGGCGAGAGCCCACCTACTTCTTGCGCGCACGCTACATCCGAGCCATCGAAGAACTGGGAGGCATCCCACTCGTCCTTCCCCTCCTTGCAGATCGAGCCACGAGACGGCGCCTTCTCGGACAGCTTGACGGACTCCTCCTTACCGGAAGCGGGCCGGACTTGCCCCCAACATTGTACGGTGAGCGCCAACGTTTTCCGTTCGGCATCGTCAGTGCGCGTCGCGCGAGCTTCGAATTGGACGTCGTGCACCTGGCACGGAAGGCCGACCTCCCGCTGCTCGGCATCTGCGGAGGCATGCAGACGATGAACGTGGCCTGTGGCGGCAGCTTGTTTCAGGACATTGCGTCTCAGGTCGCAAAACCGCTTCAGCATCGGCAACGGACTTCTGCGACGAATCTCAGCCACACCGTGACCGTGGCGCCAGGCAGCCTCTTACGCCGGATCGTCCGGTCGGTGTCGATGCGGGTGAACAGCTCTCACCATCAATCGGTCAAGGCCGTCGCACCGTCGTTGATCGCCAGCGCGGTGGCTCCCGATGGTATCGTGGAAGCGATCGAATCGCCGACTCAGCGTTTTTTTCTCGGCATCCAGTGGCACCCTGAATTTCTTTTCGAACAGCATCTCCACCACCGGCGCCTGTTCGAGGCATTTTTGCGTGCCGCCCGACGCTCCGCATCATGAGCACAGAGGTGTCCGCTTCAGACCAGACTGCGAGCCGTGCACAGACGCCTGCTATACTTCACTGGATATGGAACAAGAATCGTTTGACCAGTTGGCGGCCTCACCTCCTATCCGCAGGAGAGGGGCGATGATTCGCCGTCTATTTCAAACGAAATCTATCGAGCAGATTCTTTCCGACGCCGATCATCCCGACCATCGGTTGAAAAAGACTCTGACGGCTTGGGATCTGACCGCGCTCGGCATCGGGGCGATCATCGGCACCGGCATCTTCGTCCTGATCGGGACCGCCATTGTCGGCGATGCCCACCGGCCGGGGGCAGGGCCTGGAATTATTCTGTCCTTCGTGCTCTCCGGCCTGACCTGCGCGCTCGCGGCCCTCTGCTACGCAGAGTTCTCCACGATGATTCCCGTGGCCGGTTCGGCCTATACCTATTCATACGCCACGTTGGGAGAGTTTCTGGCTTGGATTACCGGCTGGAACTTGATTCTCGAATATGGAGTGGCTTGCGTCGCCGTCGCCATCGGGTGGTCCGGCTATTTCAATAAACTACTCAGCTTGGCCGGGCTCGAACTTCCACATTGGGCGACACATCCGCCAGGAGGACCCGATGGTGGTGTCGCCAACTTCCCTGCCGCGATTATCGTATTACTCGTCACCATCATCCTCGTCATTGGAATCAAGGAAAGCGCTCGCGCCACCGGCATCATCGTCTGTTTGAAGCTCGCGGTCATCCTTTTTTTCATCGCGGTGGGAACGCCCGCCGTGAACGCAGACAATTGGACGCCTTTCATGCCACAGGGATTCGCCGGCGTCGGTGCCGCAGCGGCAATTGTGTTGGCCAAATCGTCAGACGGATGTCTTGCAACTGGACCTTGCGGTTGAGCGCCTCTTCGAGCAGCGGCTTGTACTGATCTTGGTATTTGTTGAGGTCGACCAGAAAGGGCAGGGAGAAGATGGCGGCCGCCACGACGATGACCAGGACGCCTAAACCGATAAGGATTTTCATAGTCAGCCCTCCCCTTTAATTCTTTTCAGTATAGAAAGGGGATTCGGGAGGGTCAATGCCATGCAGATGGGCCCTGTTCTTACCTTGCCGGTCACTAGACCGCGTGTTAAGATGCGCCCCTCGCGGACATCGATGCGGAGAGGTGCGAGAGTGGTCGAATCGACATGCTTGGAAAGCATGCGTCCCAGCAATGGGACCGTGGGTTCAAATCCCACCCTCTCCGCCAAAAAATAATGCTGAGCCATGGGTCCTGAGTGCTGAGCTTCCTCTGGAGAGGACGCATAAGCCTGTCCGTCCTTTTCTCAGGACTCGTTCCTCAGCACTCAGCACTGTAAATAGGGGCTGGGCCCTGTGCAACGGAACCCTGTGAACCCCGCCAGGTCCGGAAGGAAGCAACGGTAAGCGGTCAGTTCTGTGTGCCGCAGGATCACCTGGCCCCGCTTTGCACGAGAGGCATGGGGCGAGCGGCTCAAGGCAATAGGTCAAAAAGAATGTCCGAGCCTCTAGCCCCTCGCCCAACGCCTCTCGCCACATAAAATTATGGATTACCAAGTTTCAGCCAGAAAGTATCGGCCGGGCACGTTCGATGACGTGATCGGACAGCCACACGTCGTGCAGACGCTGGTCAATTCCATCGCCACGAAACGTATTGCCCAAGCCTATCTGTTCTCAGGCACCCGTGGCGTAGGGAAAACCACCGTCGCAAGAATTCTCGCCAAAGCGCTCAATTGCGAACGGGGGCAGACCGGCACGCCCTGCGGCACCTGCTCTAACTGTCTCGAAATTGCGCAAGGCACCTCCGTCGACGTCATGGAGATCGACGGAGCGTCCAATACAAGTGTGGACGATGTGCGCGAGATCCGTGAGAACGTCAAGTTCGCCGCGTTTCGCGGGAAGTACCGGGTCTACATCATCGACGAAGTGCACATGTTGTCGAACTCGGCCTTCAACGCCCTGTTGAAGACGCTGGAAGAGCCGCCACCGCACGTCGTGTTCATCTTTGCCACCACCGAGATTCACAAGATTCCTGCGACAATTCTTTCCCGCTGCCAGCATTACAACTTCCGGCGCATTGCGCGGGCTGAAATCGTCGAGCGGCTACGACATGTGGTCAATCAGGACCAGATCGTGCTCGAAGAGCGAAGCCTGATGGCGCTCGCCCGGGCCAGCGAAGGCAGTATGCGCGACGGGTTGAGCCTGCTCGACCAGGCCGTAGCGTTCGGCGGCAAGACGATCGTACATGCGGACCTGGAAGCCTTGTTGGGTGCCGTTCCACAAGAGCTTGTTCGCGCCATGATTCAGGCGATTACGGCACAAGAAAGCGCCGGGGCGCTCCGAGTCCTGGCTCAACTGCTGGACCAAGGACACGATCTGCGGGCCTATTGTGCGGAGGTCGTCGAGTATCTTCGGAATATGCTGGTGGTATCGGTCGTGCCCTCGCCGCAGGAGCAGCAAGGCTTAATCGAGGCCGCGGCGGAAGACCTTGCACAGATGGCAACCGATGCCCGCTCGTTCACGCCGGAGCAGCTCCAAGAGCTATTCTCCATTTTCACACAAGCAGAGGACTCGCTCAGGCTCAGCGCGCATCCTCGGTTCGTGCTCGAAACAGCCGCAGTGCGTGCAACCAGACTGCTGCGTCGAGCGGAGGGAAAACCGGCGCAAGTGATCCCGCCAGCCCAGGCGGCACGCCCGGCTCAGCCGGCTCCAGCCCGCACAGGCCCACCTACTGCACCAACACGTTCTGCAGAGCCAAGTCCCTCCTCTCCACCACCTCGAACGTCCCAATCGACGCCGCCGCTATCGACCGCTCCCATGCCCCCGAGGCCTGCCGTCACCACGAATACGGCACCTCTGCGAAGTCTTCCCACGAATCCTCCAACCGCCAGGCCTCCTGTCCCTGCCGTCGAGGTAAACACTTCGTCGCCTTCGATAGCGCCTCAGGCTGAGGATGGTCGCGCGGTGGTGACATTGAATTGGGAGCAGGTCCAAGAGGAAGTGGCGAATGTGTCTTCCAGGATCGCGGCTTTTCTCGAAAGAGGAAGATTTGTGGGCATCGACGGCCATGTCGTGACGATTGGATTTGCCAAGCAAGCGACGGGGGCCCGAGGGATGATCGAGAACGCCGATAACATGGCGGTGCTGACATCGATCTGTGAACGGCTGAGCGGCCAAACGGTTCGGGTGCGAATCGTTGAACTGACAGAGTCTGATCCTCCAGGACAGACGATGGCGCAGCTCAGGGCGATGAAGGAAAAAGAACAAAAACAGGTTATTTTCGAGCAAGCAAAAGCACATCCGGTCGTCAAACAGGCCCTGGAAATGTTCGGAGCAGAGCTCGTAGAAGTCAGGCCGGTCGTGAGCCAGAAGGAGGTTGAGACATGAAGAACCCGTTAGCGAATATGGGCAATATCCTGAAACAGGCGCAGGCGATGCAGGCACAAATGGCCAAGGTGCAGGAACAAGCATCGGCAAAGACCGTGACCGGAACGGCGGGTGGTGGCAGCGTGACCGTCACCGCCAATGGGGCCATGCAACTACTCGGCATCGTCATCGATCCCGAAGTTGTGAAAAGTGGGGACGTGGAAATGGTACAGGATCTGGTCATGGCCGCGTCGAACGACGCCCTCCAGAAGGCTCGCGAGATGATGGCGAACGAGATGAAAGCCGTGACCGGCGGAATGAATGTTCCCGGACTATTCTAATAGGCAATTCACGTATGGCAGTTGATCAGCAAGGATTACTCGCACGGTTGGTTCGCGAATTGGTCCGTCTCCCTGGCATCGGACAGAAGACGGCGCAGCGGTTGGCCTTTCACGTCTTGAAGACCGAGCGTGAGGAGGCCCTCCGCTTGGCTGAGGCCATTCGCGCCGTCAAAGACGGCCTCTCCTTTTGCCGGCAATGCCGGAACATCGCCGAGGGGGAACTCTGTGAGTTTTGTCTCGACCCTAAACGAGACCAGACAAGAATCCTCGTGGTCGAAGAACCGAGTACGACCTATGCCATCGAGCGGGCAGGCGCATACCGCGGCCTATATCATGTATTACTCGGCGCCTTGTCTCCGTTGGATGGAGTCGGACCGTCCGATATCAGGGCCGAGGAACTGGTCGATCGGGTGAAGCGTGGAGGCATTCAGGAGGTCATTCTCGCGACGAGCCCGACAATCGAGGGGGAGGCAACCGCCATCTATCTGACGAACCAACTCAAACCGCTCGGGGCCCGTGTTTCACGTATCGCTTATGGAATCCCGGTCGGGATGGATATCGAATATGCCGACGACGTCACCTTGCTGAAGTCGATTGAAGGCCGCCGGGATCTCTAGCAACCCCGCCCTCTATCTCCCATTGACCCCCCTCCAGGCCCCTGTTATAGTTTCTGACGTTCTAGACCTTTTACTCCTTAGGCAGGCTGCGGTATGAAAGCAAGCCCTTCCACCAAGCACATCTCGCCCACTCCATCAACGGCGAAACCGGTTGCTCCTAAACGCAAAGCCAAGTCGGCGGCCCCTGGAAATAAATACACGGCCATTCGGCGTGATCTTGAGCAACAGCGACGGATTATCTTAGCGGAAGCTGTCGAGGGTTTGGCCAATCCAAACGGACAAGAGGCGCTCCCGGATGTGAGCGATCAGGCCTCTGCGGAAGCCGATCAAAATTTTTCGATGAGGATCCGTGAACGCGAGCAACGGTTGGTCAAAAAGATAGACGAAGCGCTGGGTCGAATCGACCAGAACATCTACGGCATCTGTGAGCGCTGCGAAGAAGAGATCCCCTACCCTCGACTCAAAGCCCGCCCCGTCACCACCCTCTGCATCGATTGCAAGACCCTCGAAGAACAGGAAGAGAAAGCACGACGGTAGACGTCAGTATTTCGCTTCGCCACCGTTCATCAACGCAAGCGCGATCCACATCAACACTATGTTGAGCAAGGGCACTAGTGTTTGAGTGCCTTGACTCGTTGCTGAACGAGGGCGATACGGCTGGCTTCATCGGGGATCCCCTCAACCAGCGCGAGGTAGGTCTCGTACTCGGCGAGGGCCCGCTTGGGGTTCGTAGGCTCGATGGCTTCGGCCAGATTGTAGCGGGCAATGGCATAATTAGGTCGGAGTGTGACAGCTTTTTCAAATGAAACGAGCGCGTTCACCTTATCTCCCAGCTCGGTATACACCGTACCGAGGTTGTTCAGAACTTCTGGCGTGTTCGGTCTGATGGCTAACGATTGAAGCATCTCCGTCTTGGCCTTCTCCTGCTGCCCCTTCCCTTTCCATGCCTGTCCTAGCTTGTGATGCGCTTCTGCCAGCCAGACCTTGTTCGTAAAGCCGCTCGTGATCGCTTTCTGATAGGAGTTGGCTGCGATATCGTAATTCTGTGCCCCACAGTAGGAGAGTTGTGCGGTTTGCCCGCGCGCAAATTGCTGGAGCGAGGGGAATGGCTCCTTGTCCTCCGCCCCTTGACTGTCGAGCTGTTGCCCTGGCTTCTGCCCGCTCGGATGGCGCAGCCGTTCCAGGAACTCGCGCCGATAGGGTGAGAACAGGCGGACATAGGGGTCGATCGTCACGGAGGCCTGAAGCAGCGAGGGTTGTTCGCGTGAACCAAGCACCAAGTACTGTGTCGTCGTTTTCTCGTCGCCTGTTTCATACAGAGCACTCGAGTCCATACTCGACTTTGAGGACAGATTCGCGACGTTGAGATAGAACTCCAATGCCGGCTTCAGCAGCGTCAAGGTCTGACGAAGGATCGGGTAGGGATTGAGGTCGAGCCCTGATGAAAAGGTAAAGAGGGTTCCGACCAGTAGGCCATCTTCATCGAAAAAATAAGACTCATCGCCATGCGATGGGCTTCGATCGGCAGGAAGGATCATCTCCTGGCCGGAGCCCCAAGTCTGCGTCTTTAGGGTAGCGGCAGGATGAGTCTTGAGAAAGTCGGGCTTCGAGGTACAGAGCGTGATGGCCCTCAGAAGGACCAGATCACTTTCTGATGGGGGGAGATTCGGCTTAGGGACCTGAGTTTCACAGGCGCTCAGAGTGAGGATCAGACCTAGCCCACAGAACAGCCACCGGCGAACTGGTGCAACACTGGGCGATTGCGTATCACGTGGCTTCAGACTCACGAAGGGAAGCATACACGAAATGTGGAAGCGTTTGCCAAATGGATCATAAGACAACGCCCGCTCTCCATACGAGAGCGGGCGTTAAGTCCAAAAGGCAAATGTCTGTCGAGACTATCGCCGCTGACTATCCAGCATCGAATCTTCGGTCGTGTAGCCGAACAGGTACGGCAACTTGCTGGTGAGTGCGTAGATCGGCCGATTCACGCCGTAATCCAGTGCGACGCCGACAGGATGCAACAAGAAGCCGGTCCAGCGCCAGGGGTTATCGCTGGGGGCTGCTCCGGCCGCCACATCGGTGTAGACCAAGGACGTGGGGTCCATCACACTATAAATACTGGCTGGGGCGGAATAGCCTCCATCTGCATCGGCCAAGGCCTGCTGCTGGCGATTTCCAGCACATCCGACTGCAGTGGCCAGAAGGAGAATTCCTACGGCGAGAGCTGTTGTCCGCATTATTGACCTCACTTGTCTGGTACGGTTCAGGGCCCATGCTCACTCGACAGACTGAAGTGTAGCCGACCTCCAGGATTCTGTCCAGGCTTGGAACGGTTCAAGCAACTCTATGAAAACCGAGAATTTTGGGGACGGAGAAAGAGGAGGTGGTGGGCGATACTGGTATCGAACCAGTGGCCTCTTCCGTGTGAAGGAAGCGCTCTACCCCTGAGCTAATCGCCCACAGGGCATGAAGTCTAGCATGGGCCAACCGAATGGATCAACAGAACCCTGGCGAGAGGCTAGGGACAAGGGACACAAGGCTATCGATATAATGATCGTACAGTCGCCTTGACATCACTAAAACACGGTTCCTACAATGCCCCTCCTCTCACCTTTTCTCACGGAGTTTCACTCGCATGCGCGACGACATTGTCATTATCGGGGGCGGTCTGGCCGGATCTGAGGCAGCGTGGCAGGCGGCCAATCGTGGCGCAAAAGTGACGCTCTATGAGATGCGCCCAAAGGAAACGACGAAGGCCCACAAGACTGGTGGTTTGGCAGAGTTAGTCTGTTCGAATTCGCTCGGCTCTACGGATCCGATGAATGCTCCCGGCATTTTGAAAGAAGAAATGCGCCGGCTCAACTCGCTGATTATCCGAGCAGCAGATGAAGCGCGGGTGCCTGCAGGATCGGCCCTGGCCGTCGATCGAGACCTATTTTCACTCAAAATTACCCAGGCGCTCGAAGGCCATCCCAACATTCGCATTCTGCGCGAGGAGATCACGGACATTCCAACGGACTGTGTCTGTATTGTGGCGACCGGGCCTCTGACCTCCGATAAATTGTCACAGGCCATCGCGCAATTGACCCATACGAAACATTTGTATTTTTACGATGCGATCTCTCCGATCGTGGATACGGATTCCATTAATATGGACGTCGTCTTCCTGGCCTCCCGTTATGGCAAGGGAGGAGACGACTATCTCAACTGCCCGATGGACGAAGCGACCTACAATGCCTTTTACGAAGCCTTACTGGCCGCGGAAAAAGTGCAACCGAAAGAATTCGAAAAGACCGCCTATTTCGAAGGCTGTATCCCCATCGAAGTGATGGCCGAGCGGGGCCGTCAGACCATGCAATTCGGTCCGTTGAAACCGGTGGGCCTGGAGAATCCCAAAACAGGGAAGAGAGCCTATGCGGTGGTGCAGCTCCGGACAGAAAACGCCCATCGTTCCTGCTACAACCTCGTGGGGTTCCAGACGAAACTCACCTACGGGGAGCAGAAGAGGGTGTTTCGAATGATTCCAGGCCTCGAACAAGCGGAGTTTCTCCGCTACGGCAGCCTCCATCGCAATACCTTTATCAATTCTCCCTCATTGCTGCGCAATACCCTGCAATTCAAAGCGCGGGGCACCCTCTTTTTTGCCGGACAGCTGGTCGGTGTCGAGGGTTATGTGGACTCCGCCGCGATGGGAGGGTTGGCCGGCATCAACGCGGCTCGCGGCCTGGCAGGGTTACCATTGGTCACCCCTCCGCCCACCACGGCGCATGGCTGCCTGACGACGTACATTACCACCGCAGACCCTCGTCACTTTCAGCCGATGAATACGAATTTCGGGCTCTTTCCTCCCCTTGCCACCCCGACGAGAGACAAGGAGAGCAAACGACGGCTTACAGGGCAGCGGGCGCTTGAGGACTTGACGGCATGGATGACGCAATCCGACATTTCATGACTTTCCTGAACCTGGAACGTCATGCATCGCCTGAAACCGTCCGCAACTATGGATCGGATCTCCGACAATTTCACACGTTCATGAAGGCGGAACGTCCCGGCCTGTCTGCGCTTATTCCCTCTACGGTCACCACAGAGTCTGTTCGGGCCTATCTTCACTGGTTGGACCGCAAACATGAAAAGAGCACGTCGATAGCCAGAAAACTCGCAGCCCTCCGCAGCTTCTATCGTTTTCTGCAACGAGAGGCCATCGTCGTCCTCAATCCTGCCGAGACCATCAGGACGCCGAAACAGCCGAAACATCTTCCACGTGTGTTGACCAAGGACGACGCTGCCGCGCTGATGGACTTTCCTGCCGGCCAAACAGGATCGTCCCTCCGGGACTCTGCGCTGCTGGAGACGCTCTATTCGACCGGGGCTCGCGTGAGTGAGCTCGTGGGGATCAACCTTGAAGATCTTCGGCTGTCCGAGGGACTGGTCCACCTGCGAGGGAAAGGCCGGAAAGAACGCATCGTACCGATCGGATCTGTGGCCCTCAAGGCCATCCATAGCTATCGTGCGTCCTTGAAGCCATCGGTCCTCAACCCTCAACCATCGGACCCTGTCTTTTTGAATGTGAGAGGGGGCCGGCTGACGACTCGGAGTGTGGCTCGTATCGTCGCCTGTTATTCGAACCGGCTTGCAGGCGGCTCCGTAAGCCCTCACACGCTGCGGCATTCCTTCGCCACCCATCTCCTCGATGAAGGGGCCGATCTGCGGTCGATTCAAGAAATGCTGGGGCATGTATCATTAAGCACCACACAAAAGTATACGCACCTGGCGACGGATCAGCTCCTCGCCGTATACGACAAGACACATCCGCGAGCCGGTCGTTCGGCCAGCGGTCGTGTTATAAAAGACGATAAGGCATGATCGGGATTGGGCTGCAGCGGCCGGCATGGACGCCAGCCTCGCGATTTCGCGTAACGGGAGCCAGGCATGAATAAACTCATCAAGAAAGCAGACGTGCTGATCGAAGCCTTGCCCTACATTCGCACGTTCAAGGGCAAAACCATCGTCATAAAATATGGTGGTCATGCGATGACCGATGCGGTCCTAAAAGAGCGCTTCGCCCAGGATGTCGTGCTCTTGAAATATGTGGGTCTCAATCCGGTCATTGTGCATGGCGGAGGTCCCCAGATCGACAAGATGCTCCAACGCTTGGGCATTGAAGCCAAGTTTCGCCATGGTGTGCGGGTCACAGATGATGCCACGATGGAAATCGTGGAGATGGTGCTGGCCGGCAAGATCAACATGGAAATCGTGGACCTCCTGAATCGCCATGGTGGCCTCGCGGTCGGATTGAGCGGAAAAGACGGCGGACTCATTCTGTCTCGGCCGCTCACGGCTAAAGCCTGGGCAGCCAGTCTGGAAAAAGATCTCGATGACGGCGATGGGGACGAGGATTTCGGCTGTGTCGGAGAAGTCCAGTCTATCGATCCCACGCTGGTGAGGAAACTCCAGCAGGATAATTACATTCCCGTCATCGCGCCAATCGGCACCAACCGTGAAGGGAACACTTACAACATTAATGCCGATCTCGTGGCCGGAGCGATGGCCGCCGCGCTCGGTGCGGAAAAGCTGGTGATGATGACCGATGTGAAGGGTATTCGTGATGCCAATGGACGCCACCTCTCCACGGTCTCACGCAAAGACGTGCAACGGATGGTGAAGAAGGGCACGATCAGCGAAGGGATGTTGCCCAAGGTGCATGCCTGCCTGGATGCGCTCGGTGGCGGCGTCGGCAAAGCCCATATCATCGACGGTCGAATATCCCATGCCATTCTCCTCGAAGTCTTCACGCGTAAAGGTATCGGGACCGAGATCACAGCGTAACAATTGAGGGGCAAGTGGCACGAGGCAAGAGGAAAGACATTCCTTCTGATCGCCCCATAGCCTCTAGCCCCGCGCCACTCGCCTGAACCTCGGCGATTGCAGCAGAAACGCCCATGAATAGTCCTGGCTAGTTGTGACCAACCAGCACGTTCGAATCACACGCCATCTTGAAGCCCTCGTGGGCGAGCGTCATCCTGAGACGAGCCCTCGCGCGCTTCGAAGGGCGGCACATTATCTGGCCACGCAGTTTTCCAAGTCTCAGTGGTCCACCAGCAGCCAGCTCGTCAATGCCTGGGGCAAGACCTATCGCAATGTCGTGGCGACGAAATATCCGAGCCGACCGCGACAGGGAAGGGAATTAGCCCCACTCCTGATTGGCGCACACTACGACACGGTGCCTGGATCGCCTGGTGCGGATGACAATGCGAGCGGGCTGGTGGTGTTACTCGAAGTGGCTTCACGGCTCAGACTGACACCTCTTGCACGACCAGTCTGGCTCGTCGCTTTTTGTCTCGAAGAGCAAGATCGGCTTGGGAGTCAAGCCTTTGCCTCCCGACTGAAAGCGGAAGGCCGTGAGTTGGCCGGTGCCATTATTCTAGAATGTGTCGGATTTGCCAGAAGCGAAGATGGCACGCAGCAGGCTCCACCAGGAGTCCCGATCGCGGTACCGACCCAGGGAGACTTTCTGGCCATGGTAGGCAACGAGGCCTCCAACGCGTTGGTGCTCCAACTTGAACAGGATGCCCGGCAACAGGAGCCCCGGCTCAAGACCCTGTCATTGGTGGTGCCGGGGCGAGGAGAGGCTATACCTCACACAAGACGCAGCGACCATGCCTCGTTCTGGGATGCAGGCTATCCAGCCGTCATGTTGACCGATACGGCAAATTTTAGAAATCCGCATTACCATCGTGAGACCGATACCATGGACACATTAAATTTTAAATTTCTCTCTAGCGTGGCAGCAACCGTCACCGCCACGATCCTTCACATCGCTGGAGCGCGACCATGAAGACCAGCCGAACCAAACTAGCCTCCACGACTCGTCGTCTTGTGACCGAGGTCTATCATCGTCTCGACTATGGCGCACTGGGACCGGTCTATTGTTATGAAGGCGGAGATGAGTTTTGGCTGGCAAAGCGGGGGCCCTGTGAACGTCTCGGGAGTCGCGTCGCCGTGGTCTTGAGGCGAAAACTGAGACGGGGCGGCCGCAGCCTCTATGTTGGAGCCGGAGTGGCGGAACTTCCTGCATTGATGATGGAAGTGCTGGAGCTGGATCGAACCGTAGAACCCTACAATCTCCGGAGAGCCGAGGTCTCGGCCCTCAACCCTGCCTGCCACTCGATTCCCCTGGCATTCCGTGCGGTCGATGCCGCGAAAGCGAAGGGCCGATTCGATCATCTCTGGATGGTCAGCGTCTTGAACGACCCTGAGCGATTCCCCAATCTATCGCCTCTCTCCTATGGACGAGGCGATGCGCTCACCCTCGACCCTGTGAAATTCGAGAAAGAGCGACGCATCGTACGGGCTTTGGTTTCCCTCTGTATGGGCAAGCTCGCACTCCCGGGCTTGGTCACGACGACCACAGAAGAAGTGATCTGGATCGCCGAATGGTGCCACAAGCACCGAATTCCCTATACCGTTGGGAAGCGCTACTATCCGACTGCGCTGGTAGGAGATCCGATCTGTTTTATGCAAATCGGCAAGAAAAACTAGCGGCTGCTAAACTCTGAAGCCTGGTTTTGATTTTGACGTATTGTCTAAATACTGGCCGGCGTACTTCACGTAGTTCCCCGCTGACGACTTAATCCAGGCAAGCTCTTCCGCTGTGACCGGCCGTTTGACCTTTGCCGGTGATCCAAGGATGAGGCTGTTGGGTGGAACGATAGTCTGTTCCGTGATCAAGGCGCCAGCCCCGACGACAGAATCTTCTCCGATCACGGCCCCATCCATAATGATGGCGCCCATGCCGATCAATACGCGATCGTGAATCGTGCAACCGTGGAGGATCACGCCATGGCCGATGGTCACCTCATTGCCGATGATGAGCGGGTGGGTGCCGTGGGAAACGTGCAACATGCAGAGGTCCTGCACGTTGGTCCTGTCGCCAATCCGGATATAATGCACATCCCCTCGAATCACGGCATGGAACCAGACACTGCATTGTTCACCTAATACGACATCCCCGATGACAATCCCGGTCTCTTCGATAAAACAGGAGGTCGGGACTGTGGGTTTGATGCCCTGAAAAGTACGGATCATGGGCCTACTGTAGGGGAATCGTCCCCTGACCTGCAAGAGGCGGTTGATTGACAGGCTTTTCAAACGTCCCGTAGACTAGCCTCCATGGCTACACGATTGATCACACCCTCTCGCCCGAGCAAAAAGAAAACCACCATTGGCTTCGTCAACCTGGGTTGTTCGAAGAACCAGGTAGATTCAGAAGTCATGTTAGGCACCCTGGTGGCAGACGGGTTTGCCCTGACCGCCGATCCGAAGAAAGCCGAAGTGGTCATCATTAATACCTGTGGCTTCATCGAAGAAGCAAAGCAGGAGTCGATCGATACGATCATTGCGCACGGCAAACTCAAAGACAATGGATCCTGTCGCGTGTTGATTGCCGCTGGCTGCCTGGCACAGAGGTATCAGGGAGATCTCCTCAAGCAATTACCGGAACTCGATGGAGTGGTGGGAACCGGTGAGTTCGGGAAGATCGCAGAAATTTGCCGGGATCTCTTGGCGCCGAAAAAACGGCAACAACGGCTCTGGATCAGCGAGCCTCCCTATCTCTACGACGCAGATGCGCCACGGCTCCGTCTCGGGAAAGCTCATAGCGCCTATGTGAAAATCGCCGAAGGCTGTAACCGGAATTGTGCGTTCTGCGCGATTCCCTTGATGAGGGGCAAACAGCGAAGCCGCACCGTAGAATCGATCGTCGCCGAAGCCACGCGTCTCGCAGCGGAAGGCGTGAAGGAAATCAACCTCATTTCCCAGGACACCGTGAATTACGGCGTCGATCTTGGCTTACGCCAAGGCCTCACCACGCTGCTTCGCGAGTTGGTGAAGGTAAAAGACCTCCATTGGATCAGGCCGTTCTATCTCTACCCGCAACAAGTATCGGACGACTTGTTGGATCTCTACGCGGGAGAAGAAAAGATCACCAAGTACATCGACATGCCGCTGCAGCACATCAACGATCGCATGCTCAAGCGAATGCACCGGCTTGGCGATCGGAAGACCATCACCTCTCTCGTTGAGCGAATCCGGACGCGCATTCCCGGAGTGACGTTTCGCACAGCCTTCATCGTGGGGTTTCCAGGGGAGACGGAGCAGGCCTTCGACGAACTGCGAAACTACGTGGCAGAGGCCGAGTTCGATCGCGTGGCGGTGTTTTTGTATTCGGATGAAGAAGATACGCCGGCCCTTGGATTGGACGACAAGATCGAACGGTCGGTCATGGACGAACGGCGGAATGAACTTCTGGCTGTGCAAGAAGAGATTGCGGCGGCCCGAGGCCAGGCCCTGATCGGCTCCGTCATGGAGGTTCTGGTCGAAGGGGTTTCGGAAGAGACGGAACTGTTGCTCGAAGGCCGCCATGAAGGTCTGGCTCCGGAGATCGACGGCGTCGTCTATATCAATGATGGGTCAGCCATGGCAGGGGACGTCGTCAAGGTCGAGATCACCGATGCGGCGATGTATGACCTGGTCGGCCACATCGTCCCATAACGGGCTGCTGAAAAAAACCGCCAGCATCGTTCTCGCATCGTTCAGGCCTTCAACGTACCCTCCGGGTACGCTTCAGGCCTTCCCTCGCTGCGGCCTTGCTGACGGTCTTTTTGAGCAGCCCTCTAACGTCATGAGGCACCAAGATCGCTGCCTCTCTGCTACAACTCGATAGTTCCTTTCATCGGATATAGGTCAACGATGGCACAGCGAAAAGAATCTGTTGTTCTTCTGATTCATTGCAAGGATCGAAGGGGCATTGTGGCCAGGGTCTCTGGTTTCATTCACGACTTCGGCGGGAATATCCTCGACTCGGAGCACCATACCGATGAAGAGACCAACGAGTTTCTCATGCGCATGGAGTTTGCCACCGAGGGCCTGCAGATTCCGCCCGATGAAATCGCAACCGCGTTCGCTCCGGTCGCGAAGACCTTCGAGATGCGCTACGAGGTTCGTCCCTCAAGCCACCGAACGAGAGTCGCGATGCTGGTCTCGAAACAGGATCACTGCCTGGCGGACTTGCTCCAGCGGCACAAACGCGACGAGTTGCACATCGATGTCCCCGTGATTATCTCCAATCATGACACTTGCGCAAGCTGGGCTGAACTCTTCAAGATTCCTTTCTCTGTCTGTCCTGTGACCAAGGAGACGAAACCCCAGCAGGAACAAGCCGTACTCTCACTCCTGAAGGACCATCATATCGAGCTCGTGGTCATGGCCCGCTACATGCAAATCCTCAGCGCCAGCTTTCTTGCACAGGTCGGCTGCCCGGTCATCAATATCCATCACTCCTTCCTGCCTGCGTTTATGGGCGCAAACCCCTATCGGCAGGCCTATGACCGGGGCGTGAAAATCATCGGGGCCACGGCGCACTATGCGACGGAAGATCTGGATGAAGGTCCGATCATCGAACAAGACGTCATGCATGTGGGGCACAGGGACACCGTTGACGACCTGGTGAGGAAGGGACGGGATCTGGAGGAGATTGTGCTGGCCCGCGCGGTGCGCCGCCACGTGGAACGGCGAGTGTTGGTGTATGGGAGAAAGACGGTGGTATTCGACTAACAGCAATGGGGCAGCAGTACTGCCGCCCCATCGCTGTCATGATTGCTAGATTTTTGCGCTGAGGAACAAGGCGTTGCCCCGCCGGTCGATCAGGATCAAGACATTCTCGCCCTTCTTCAGCCCTAACGAAACTTTCTCAAATTCCTTCACCGACTTCACTGGCTGCCGGTTGATTTCACGAATCACATCACCCCGCATCACCCCGGCCTTTTCTGCGCTGCTCTCCGGTTCAACCGCTGTGACGACGACCCCCTGGGCCTTTCCCTTCACGCCGAGCTCCTTCGCTGTTTCCCGATCGAGATCTTGCACAGCCACTCCAGCAAAAGCATAGTCGGTCTCGCCGCTCTCAACCTTGGCGACTTTTGTGCTGTCCGGTTGCTCGCCGATCGTCACCGTGAGGTCTTTCTCATGGCCATCACGGATCACCCGGATAGTGACTTTCGTGCCGACCGCTGATTTGGTCACCTGCCGTTGGAGCGATACCGCATCTTCCACAGGCACACCTTGATACGTTGTAATGATATCGCCTTGCTTGAGGCCTGCTTGCCCTGCAGGGCCGTCGTCCTTCACGTCGCTGACGAGGGCCCCTTTCGCGTCTTTGAGACTGAACGATTTGGCCAGTTCCTGGTTGAGATCCTGAATGGAGACTCCCAGGAATCCTCGTACCACCTTCCCATTCTTCACCAGGCTGTCATAGATCGGCTTGCTCATACTGGTTGGGACAGCAAAGCCTACGCCCTGATACCCACCGGTCTGAGAG
Organism: Nitrospira sp.; assembly: GCA_005116815.1. Lineage (GTDB taxonomy): Bacteria > Nitrospirota > Nitrospiria > Nitrospirales > Nitrospiraceae > Palsa-1315. Next base: position 53,998 of record SWDR01000015.1, read on the forward strand.
AAGATGGCGGTATTGATGCCCACCAGTTCACCCCTGGTATTCACCAAGGCGCCTCCAGAATTTCCAGGATTGATGGCTGCATCGGTTTGGATGAAGTCTTCATACTGAGTAATGCCCATACGACCGCGACCCAACGCGCTCACAATCCCGAGCGTCACGGTCGAATTCAGCCCGAAGGGATTTCCGACTGCCAGTACATATTCACCAACCTGCAGTTTCGTTGCATCGCCCCACGAGACCGTAGGAAGGTTCTGTCCCTCGATCTTCACGACGGCCAGATCCGTTTTGGGGTCGGCTCCAATAATCTTTCCCGTGAATTCCCTCTTGTCCGGCAACGTGATCGTGACGGTCCGTGCTCCATCAATCACATGGTTATTGGTGAGAATGTATCCGTCCGGTGAGACGATGACACCGGACCCCTGCCCACCACCCCGATGCTCCCGTGGTTCACCAGGACCAGGACCTTGCGGCCCACGGAATCCACGAGGACCGGACGGTCCCCCCGGTCCGCCAAAGAACTCTTCCATGCGTTCCCGCAATTCGTCTGGCATACCTCGACTATCCGACACCTTCTCAACGGTGACGGTTGTAATGTTCACGACTGCTGGTGTCACCGCCTTCGCCACTTCGGTAAATCCATTTGATGGCGCAGGGCTCATCGGGAGAGCCACCGGCGTCGCCGTCGACACAGCGGGACTCGATGCATGGGAAGGAGCGAGCGATTGGCCCCCCCAGATCAACAGAGCGCTCAATGTTGCGACCGCTGCAGCGGTTCCAAGGGTCTGCCGAACAGACTGTCTCATAATACCCTCCTTGCGATTGATCGACCGGGATAAAGACCGATGACGATGTTCATTACTCTGAACACCGTATCAGTCAGCGATGAGAGGACGATTAGGAGGGGATTAGAAGTGGTTAAGCCAATGGAGAAACCAGAGGGAGCATTACGGTAAAGGTCGAACCTTCGCCAACTTGGCTCTGGACCTCGATCTGACCTCGATGGGATTCGGCAATCCACGTGCAAATCGCCAATCCAAGGCCTGTGCCCTTCTTCGTATGGGCGCGCGCGATATCGGTGCGATAGAACCGGTCGAAGATCTGGGGCTGATCTTCCTGTGCAATCCCAATCCCGTGATCGGCCACCGATACTCGCGCCTGTCCTTGGTAGATCGTCAACGCAATATCGACGGTGCCGCTGGGACGAGAGTACTTGACGGCATTATCGAGCAGATTCAGGAACAGCTCGCGCAAACGGAGTTCGTCTCCCAAGACCACGACTGACGTCGTAGCGCTGAGCACGACCTGAATGTCCCGTTCCTGCCCTAACAAGGAAGCTTGCCGATGGACATCTTCGATGAGCAGATCCAATTGAACCGGCAGATGCTCCATCTTCACTTCGCCCATGTCGGCCCGGGAGAGAAAGAGCAACTCATCTACAATCCGCGTCATGCGGTCGATCTCTTCGAGGTTACTCTCCAGAACGATTTTGTAGTCGTCCGTTTCGCGGGGGCGTCGAAGGGCAAGCTCCGTTTCTCCTCGCATGACCGTCAGCGGTGTGCGCAGTTCGTGCGAGGCATCG
>SWDR01000015.1:55676-72688 GCA_005116815.1 Nitrospira sp.
ATGTCATTGAATGTATTCGTCAGACGGCCGATCTCATCGGCGGAGGCCGGAGCCGTCAGCCGTTGAGTCAGGTCGCCTCCGGCAATGCGTTGCGCAGCCAGCGTAATGGCATCGACGGGACGAAGGGCCCGGCCCGCCATGAACCAGCCGCCGGCGAGCGACACGGCCAGCGCGACGGGCATGCTCACCAACAACACGAGCAGGAGGCGGTTCAACGTGTGTTCGACCGAATCCATCGTGGTGCCGACCTGGACAATATAGAGCAGACTCCCCCGATAGATGATGGGAACCGAGATGAGGCGTAAGGGTGGCTCCTTGGGGTACTTCGCGGACTCGAACAACGTGCGGCCCGAGGAGGCCACTTCCAATGCCTGGCGGCTCAACGGCATCTCATGTTGTTTGACGTTCGGCGAGCGAATGGTGATGGTGCCGGAAGGACTGAAGATCTGAAAGAACTTGTCGATGCGCGCCAGTTCGGGAAACTGAGACATCAGTTCGGTTTCGTCGATGAGCGGGAGAAACCCGCGTTCTTCTAACGACCGCACCGCCACCGCGGCAGTTTCCTCCAGCGATTGATCGACTGCGTCACGAAGGCTTCGCGCGGTAATGACATACAAGACGGACGAAAAGATGATGAGGATGAGCGCGAGGGCGGTGCCATACCACAGCGTGAGACGGACGCGAAGCGGCATCAGTCGGCCTTCAGCATATATCCGCTTCCGCGAATCGTATGAATCAGCTTCTTCGAGCGTCCCCGGTCGATCTTGTTCCGGAGATAATTCACGTAGACATCGATGACATTGGTAAACGTGTCGAAGTCCTGATTCCACACATGTTCTGAAATCATGGGACGGGTCAAGACACGCCCCGTGTGACGCATCAGATATTCGAGCAGCGCATACTCCTTCGACGTGAGGTCGATCCGCTGGCCGTCTCTGGTCACTTCTCGCGTGGCCGGGTTCAAGACCAGATCGTCGATCTGGAGAACGCCGGATCCCTCGGTCGCACCGCGGCGTAGCAGGGCGCGAATACGGGCGAGCAGTTCGTCGATGGCAAAGGGCTTGGTGAGGTAATCGTCTGCGCCGGCGTCAAGACCCTTGACTCGCTGATCGACTTGGGATTGGGCGGTCAGAATCAGAATGGGGGTTTGAATCTTGGCCTGACGGACTCCCTTCAGCACATCCAGTCCTGGCAATGACGGCAGCATCAAGTCGACGATCAGAAGGTCGTAGTTCGTGGCAAAGGCCATCTGAAGGCCCTTCGCCCCATCTTCACAGAGATCGACGGCGTAACTCTCTTCTTCAAGCGCGCGCTTGATGAAGCAGCCGACTTTCGTTTCGTCTTCAATAACGAGGATACGCATAGTTTTCGCCGCGTGATTATACCAGAGCTCGTCCGACGAATCGCCTGCAGCTTACGCCGGCGGAAAGCGCGTGACAGTCACAGGTTCGTGGGTCAGCGCCGTTCCCCCTGGGGTCCGGCGGATGAGGCTATGCTTCAACCACTGTCGATCGTTGCGGACGGGATAGTCCGACCGGTAATGGGCGCCACGGCTTTCCTGCCTCGCGAGCGCACTGGTGACGATGGTCTCCGCGACGTCGAGCAGGCATTCGAGTTCCAAGGCCTGCACAAGATCCGTATTAAACACCTGCCCTTTGTCTTGCACCGTCAGGGAGGCGGCGCGCTGGGTCAATGCCGAGATAGCCGAGAGCGCGGCAGACATGGACTCCTGGGTCCTGACGAGACCCAGATTGAGGCTCATCGTCTGACCGAGTTCCTCGCGAAGCTGCCAGGCTCGGACCGATCCCTCCTGCGCCCGCAGACGCTGGACACGAGTCTGCTCAATCGTGAGCTGGTCATTTCTCAGTGCCTGTGGCGCTACGGTGCGGACATACTCTCCGGCTCGAATCCCAGCGCGCCGACCGAACACAATCGTTTCAAGGAGCGAGTTGCCTCCGAGCCGATTAGCGCCGTGCACACTGACACAGGCACATTCGCCGGCCGCGTAGAGGCCGGGGATGCCCGTTTCGGTCCATTGGTTGGTTCGGACGCCACCCATCTGATAATGCGCACCGGGGCGAACGGGAATGGGGGTCTCGATCGGATCGAGGCCGGCGAATTCCATGGCAAGTGCCCTGATCTGAGGGAGCCGTTCGAGAATACGCTGACGGCCCAGGTGCCGTAAGTCCAATAACACGCAGCCGTCGACCCCGCGGCCTTCGAGGATTTCTTGCCCGATCGCCAACGAGACGGTGGAGCGAGTCGCTAATTCCATCTGCTGCGGGGCATAGACTTTCATGAACCGTTCGCCCAGGGTATTCAGGAGATAACCACCTTCTCCGCGAGCCCCTTCGGTGATGAGGATGCCCGTTCCCTTCAGGGTGGTGGGATGGAATTGGACAAATTCCATATCCGCCAAGGGGGCACCGGCACGGTACGCGAGCATGGCCACACCGGACTTTCTGAGCCCAACCGACACCTTCACCCGACGCCATCTCGGTTCCACCGACGCAGAGGTCCATCATATGCTGGCGACGCTCGGCCTGCAGTCGCTGGAGGAGCTGAGCGAGGCCATTGTGCCGGAGGATATTCGGCTACGGAACGAATTGGACCTGCCGCTGCACCGCGGCGAACAGGCCGTTCTGCAAGACATCCGCTCCATCGCCGAAAAAAACCAGCTCTACCGATCGTTGATCGGCATGGGTTATCACGACTGCCTCACGCCCGGCGTCATCCAACGCAACATTTTCGAGAACCCTGCCTGGTACACCCAGTACACGCCCTACCAGGCGGAGATCGCCCAGGGCCGCTTAGAAGCTCTCGTGAATTTTCAAACCGTGGTGGCTGACCTCACCGGCTTGCCCTTGGCCAATGCGTCGCTCCTGGACGAAGCCACGGCTGCGGCAGAGGCCATGGCGATGTGTCTCGCCGTCTCCCGTTCGTCCGGCCTCGAGCGGACAGAGTTCTTCGCCTCACAGGATTGTCATCCGCAAACTATTGCGGTGATGCAGACGCGGGCGGAGCCCCTCGGTATGACGCTGCAGATAGGGCGGACACAGGCCATCGACTTCTCCAATCCTCAGCTGGCCGGCATCCTGCTCCAGTACCCGGCCACCGACGGCTATGTTGGAGACTACAGTGCGCTCATATCACAGGCCCACGCGGCCGGAGTGCTGGTGGTCGTGGCCACCGATCTGCTGGCCTTAACCCTGTTGAAGGCACCGGGAGAATTCGGAGCCGATATCGCCATCGGCTCCAGCCAGCGATTTGGAGTCCCGATCGGATTTGGCGGCCCCCATGCCGCATTCCTGTCAACGGCTGAGACATTCAAACGGCAGATGCCTGGACGCATCGTCGGAGTCTCCAAGGACGTCACCGGAAAACCGGCCGCACGACTCTCGCTACAGACCCGCGAACAGCATATCCGGCGTGAGAAGGCGACGAGCAACATTTGTACGGCGCAGGTCCTCTTGGCCATCATGGCCAGTATGTATGCGGTCTACCATGGTCCGGAGGGCTTGCGGCGGATTGCCGAACGCGTGCATGGCTTGGCCGTACTCCTGTCAGCAGGGCTGCGTCAGCTCGGATTCGATGTCGGAACGGAAGAGTACTTCGATACGGTTCGGGTTCGACTGAGCAAAATGCAGTCTGAATCCATTTTGCTCAGGGCCAACGAAGCCGGCATCAATCTTCGCCGGTATGAGGACCACTCGATCGGGATTGCCCTGGATGAACTGAGCTCAGAGGACGAAATCAGGCTCCTGATGGAAATCTTCGTCGGCCATGATCGCCTTCCGTTTCAGGTAAGAGACTTGTGCCAGAACGTCACCACCGGTTTCCCGGCGCATCTTGCCCGCACCAGCACGTACCTAACCCATGACGTCTTCAATCGCTATCACACCGAGCATGAGATGCTGCGATACATCCATCGCCTTGCAGCGAAAGATCTGTCGCTCGTCCATTCGATGATCCCGTTGGGATCCTGCACCATGAAGCTGAATGCCACGTCCGAAATGTTACCGGTGACCTGGCCGGAGTTTTCACGGCTTCATCCCTTTGCCCCGGCTGACCAGACCAAGGGGTATCAGGAACTGTTCCGTCAATTAGAGTCCTGGTTGGTGGAGATCACGGGATTTTCCGCCGTCTCCTTGCAGCCGAACGCAGGTTCTCAGGGCGAATATGCAGGGCTGATGGTGATCCGGGCCTATCACCGGAGCCAGGGTGAAACACATCGAGACGTCTGCCTGATTCCCGTATCCGCGCACGGCACGAATCCGGCCAGTGCAGCCATGGCTGGCATGACGGTGGTCGTCGTCGCCTGCGATCGTCAAGGCAATGTTGATTTAGCCGATCTTGAGGCAAAAGCTGCCCAGTATCGAGATCGTCTCTCGGCCCTCATGTTGACCTATCCTTCGACCCATGGCGTCTTTGAAGCAGGCGTGCGGCGCATCTGCCAGATCGTGCATACCCATGGCGGGCAAGTCTATATGGATGGCGCCAACATGAATGCCCAGGTGGGACTCTGCCGCCCGGGCGACATCGGCGCGGATGTATGCCATCTCAATCTGCATAAGACCTTCTGTATTCCCCATGGAGGGGGTGGTCCCGGGATGGGACCGATCGGTGTGGCTCGCCATCTGGCGCCATTTCTTCCCGGCCATCCGGTCACGAAGTTAGGTGGGCAAGAATCCATCGGACCGGTGTCGGCTGCGCCCTATGGCAGTCCCAGCATCGTCACGATTTCCTGGGTCTACATCGCACTGATGGGCCGTGACGGATTGACCAAGGCGACGCAGGTGGCCATCTTGAACGCGAACTACATGGCCAAGCGACTGGAGAAATACTACCCCATCTTGTATAGGGGAACGTCCGGGTTCGTCGCGCACGAGTTCATTCTCGACCTTCGTCAGTTCAAAGACACTGCGGGAGTCGAAGCGATGGATGTGGCGAAGCGATTGATGGATTACGGGTTCCATGCTCCCACGGTCTCGTTCCCGGTTGCCGGAACACTTATGATCGAGCCGACGGAGAGCGAGTCCAGAGCCGAGTTGGACCGGTTCTGCGAGGATTGCGATGCGCGACCGGCTGGAGGCCAGTATCATGAAGGCCCTCGAAGAAAGTTATCTGAACGGTCACCCAACCAACCGGCTCCCCGGCAACCTTAATATCTCTTTTGCCTATGTGGAGGGTGAATCGTTACTGATGGGGATGAAAGACATTGCCCTTTCATCCGGATCGGCCTGTACCTCGGCGACATTGGAGCCCTCCTACGTGCTCCGCGCATTAGGAGTTGGAACAGAGCTGGCGCATTCCTCTATCCGTTTCGGCCTGGGTCGCTTCAACACGGATGACGAGATCGATTATACGATCAAAAAAGTGGTCGAAATCGTTACCAAGTTGCGCGAAATGTCCCCACTCTATGAGATGGCAAAAGAAGGCGTCGATTTGAAATCAGTTCAATGGGCTGCCCACTGACCAGGATAGTTAAGAGGAGGATGAACCATGGCCTACAGTGACAAAGTCGTCGATCATTTCAATAACCCCCGTAACATGGGGTCTTTCAAGAAAGACGAAGAAGGGGTCGGCACCGGTATGGTCGGAGCCCCGGAGTGCGGTGACGTGATGAAGCTCCAGATCAAGGTGCAGAACGACATGATCGTGGACGCAAAGTTCAAGACCTTCGGCTGCGGATCCGCGATCGCCAGTTCAAGCCTCGCCACGGAGTGGCTCAAGGGCAAGACGATCGAGGAAGCGCAGAAAATCAAGAACACCGACATCGTGCAGGAGCTGAACTTGCCGCCCGTGAAGATCCATTGTTCCGTACTGGCTGAGGACGCCATCAAGGCCGCCCTCGCGGACTACCAAAAGAAAGCCGACGGCACCACGTCTGCCGCGAAGTAACCTCACAAAGGGAGCGCGCAATGGATACGACAAATGCAGAAACCCAGGCTCCGGTGATTACGCTCAGCGAGGCGGCCATGAAGGAAGTCAAACGCCTCATCAACGTGCAAGGCCTCACGGAAGGCGGGCTCCGCCTCGGTGTAAAAGGCGGCGGCTGCTCAGGCCTGAGCTACACGATCAATTTCGACGAAAAGATCGGTCCGCATGACCAAGTCCATGACATTGATGGCGTAAAAGTGATTGTTGACGCCAAGAGCGCCATTTATCTCCAAGGCACGCAGCTGGACTTCCAGAAAGACTTGCTGGGCGGAAACTTCAAATTCGTCAATCCGAATGCCGACAAAACTTGCGGCTGTGGGGAATCCTTCTCCGCATAACGTCTGCGATAGTCGGCGAGAAAATCTCACACAGGCATGGCAGGCCGCCATGCCTGTCTTGTCAGAAGAGGTCGCGGATGGACCATCAACATACCCACAGCTCAAACCCTCGCGAACTCCAGATGGCCAGGAGCATGTGTTGGCACTGTCAGTCCGAAGTGTCCGGTGAATACTTCTGCGATCGCTGCGTCAAAGTCCAGCCGGTGTCGAAAGAGACCGATTACTTCACCTGCTTCGGATTCCCGAGGCGGCTGACCATCGACCCGGGCAAATTGGAAGCGAAGTTCTACGAACTCAGCCGTGCGTTTCACCCTGACTTCTATCAGAACAAGAGCGAAACGGAACAAAGCATCAGCTTCGGCAATGCCGCCACGCTCAATTCAGCTTATCGTACACTCCGCGATCCGATCCAGCGTGTCGAATATCTACTCGATCTGGAAGCTGGCTCCGTAAAGGAGATCAGAAATTCGCCTCCTGCCGATCTCTTCGAAGAGATCCTCGAACTGCAGGACACGCTCGATGAATACCGTGCCTCCGATCGCGCATCGGATGCGGGACAGCAGCTCCGCACAACACTCCAAGCTGAACAACAGACGCTGGAAGAACGCAAACGGGATATGGAGACCCAACTCCAGCAGCTCTTCACCGACTGGGACCTGCTTCAAGATCGGGGTGAAGCAACCAGCCAAGCCCGATCAGAACGAGACCGTCTGCTGAAGCAGATGCGGGAAACTCTTTCCAACCGGACCTACGTCAAAAGTATCATCAACGATCTCGTTGCAACCATCGGATAACCATCATGGCACGCATCGTCGGCATCGATCTCGGCACCACCAACTCGCTCGTCGCCTACATGGAGAACGGACGCCCGCGCGTCATCCCCGGTCGGAATGAACGGGCAATCGTGCCCTCAGTCGTGGCCATGACTGACAATGGGCTCATCGTGGGCGATGCCGCGAAGGAACACTTGACGCGCAATCCGGAGCGGACGGTCTACTCCGTGAAACGGTTCATGGGAAAAGGACTCGCGGACGTGCAGGGCGAGCTGGCCTACTTCCCCTACTCGCTCACCGAGCAAGGCGGCGTCATCCGCATCAAGCTCGGCGAGAAGACCTATTCGCCCCCGCAAATCTCCGCAATGATTTTAAAAGAACTGAAACAGCGGGCCGAAGCGCACCTCGGTGAAAGCATCACCAAAGCCGTCATCACGGTCCCCGCCTACTTCAACGATAGCCAGAGGCAAGCCACCAAAGACGCCGGCATGATCGCCGGGCTGGAAGTCCTTCGAATCATCAACGAACCGACCGCCGCCTCGCTTGCCTACGGACTCCAAGAAAAGACGCAAGGCACGATCGCGGTGTACGATTTCGGCGGAGGCACCTTCGATATCTCCATCCTCAAGCTCAAAAATGGCATCTTCGAAGTGTTGGCCACCAACGGCGACACCCACTTGGGCGGAGACGATATCGACCGCCGGATTGCCGACCTCTTCCTTACCGAAATCCGTAGCCGGCATGGAGTCGATCTCAGCAGTCACCCGGACCACATGCAAACGATCCGGCTCGAAGCAGAACGGGCCAAGATCGGTCTGTCCGACGCACTCAAGATACAGGTGTCGATCGAGCTTCCAGACAACAAGGGACACTTCACGCGAGAGCTGACGCGGGACCAGCTCGAATCCCTGATCATGGAGATCATCGAACGGACCCTGACTCCCTGCCGGATGGCCTTGAAAGACGCGGGGCTCTCCCCGGACGCGATCGACGAAGTCGTGCTGGTCGGTGGCTCCACCCGCATGCCGATCGTCCGACAACGTGTTCAGGAACTGTTCGGAAAGACCCCGCACTGCGAGATCAATCCCGACGAGGTCGTGGCCCTCGGCGCAGCCGTGCAAGCGGACATTCTCAGCGGCGGCACGACCGATATGCTGTTGCTCGACGTCACACCGCTCTCCCTGGGCATCGAAACCATGGGCGGAGTCATGAGCAGCCTGATTCGAAGAAATACGACGATCCCGGCCAGTGCCAAGGAGATGTTCACCACCTATGTCGACGGGCAGACCGGCGTAGACATTCACATCCTCCAGGGCGAACGCGAGCTGGCGAAAGACAATCGCAGCCTAGCAAAATTCCGGCTGAAGGTTCCTCCGCTCCCGGCGGGGGTCCCTCGCATCGAAGTGACGTTTCTCATCGACGCCAATGGAATCTTGAGCGTGAAGGCCAGCGATATGCGAACCGGACTGAGCCAGTCCATCGAGGTAAAGCCGTCGTACGGTTTATCCGATCATGAAGTGGAGCAGATGATCGAGGACTCGTTCAAGTTCGCAAAAGATGACGTCAATGCCAGAAAACTGATTGAGACGCGGCTCGACGCCGGCGCCTTGATCACGACGACGGAGAAATCACTGGGGGATGGCCTGCACCTTATCGCCGAAGAAGATGTTGCAGCCATTCGAGCAGCGCTGTCGGCCCTGGCAACCGCGCAGGAGGGCAACGACCCTCGAGCCATCCGCGCGCGCATCGCCGACCTCGAACAATCCGCGCAACGACTGACCGTCGCGATGTTGAACGACTCGCTCAAGCGAGGACTCCAAGGCAAGAAGGTCTCAGACATCACCTGAACAGGCTAGCGGCGAGGGGCAAGGGGATGCACATGCCCCTCTGGCCTCGAGCCAGGGAGAATCCCATGGATTTAAAGTGGAACGATACTGAAGATATCGCGATTCGTCTGGTAGAAGAACATCCGGAAACTGACCCCCTCACCGTTCGATTCACCGATATGCATGCCTGGATCGTGGCACTCCCGGATTTCAAAGACGATGTGAAAAAGTCGAACGAGAAGATTTTGGAAGCGATTCAGATGGCCTGGCACGAAGAATATCAGGACTCGAAGTCCTGATCTGCTGAGCGTGACGCGCGAGACTTGCGAGAAACGCGCGACGTGAACAGATTAAACTCCTACCTTGTCTCGCCCGTCCCGACAGTCTCGCTCGGCTATTCTACGGAATTGCTCTGCTACAGAGCCCCCTCGGGAATTTGATCCAGCTTATAAAAATCAATCGGGTCCAATCGGCGCTGAGGCGCTTGGGTTGGCTCGCTACCCTTAATAAAGATATCGACCGTGCCGGCCTGGCCCTCCTGCTCGCCATCGAGTAATCCCGTGGCTGGATCGACATTCACGAAGGTCACGCCTTCCGGAATGCTGAAGAACGCCACCGGTAGCGGCTTGAGCGCCTCCTTCATGAAATTGATCCAAATGGGTAGTGCGGCATGCGCCCCCGATTCTGTCTCGCCAAGCGAACGGCGATCGTCAAAGCCCACATAGATGCCGGCCACCAAGTTTGGAGCGCCACCGATAAACCATGCGTTAATGAAATCATTGGTCGTTCCAGTCTTCCCGGCAAGCGGCCGACCAATCGATTTGGCCGCCTGTCCAGTCCCCTTCTGAATCACATCTTCCATCATGTTGGTAATCCCATAGGCAGTTTCCTTGGAGATCACCCTCAGGGCTTGCGACTCTGCCAACTCAAGCACCTTTCCCGCACTATCCTCCACCGACACGATCGCGAAGGGCTCCAATCGGCTCCCCTCATTGAGTAACACCGCATACACGGACGTCAGTTCCATGAGCCCCACAGAGGACGATCCTAATCCGAGCGACAAATCTGCGGCGAGAGGACTGGTAACTCCGACTGTCTTGGCAAACTCGATGACATTCCTGATCCCCACCTTGTCCAACAACCGGACTGTCGCGAGATTGTAGGAATGAGCCAGCGCATCCCGCAAACTCACCATGCCATGGAACTTCTTCCCGTAGTTCTCAGGCTTCCACGTCTTCTCCTCCAGCTCCTGCTCATAGACAACCGGTGCATCGAGAATGACCGACGCAGGGCTCATCCCATGATTCAGGGCCGCCGCATAGATGATCGGCTTGAAGGCCGACCCCGGCTGACGATGGGCCTGGACGGCACGATTATATTCACTGCGCCCAAAGTCGTACCCGCCGACCATCACCCGAATGGCACCCTTTGCCGGATCAAGCGCGATCAACCCTCCCTCGACCAGGGGTGTCTGCTCCAGCTGGACGTAGACGAGGTCCCGCTCCAGCTTTTTCACCATCACCTCGATGACGTCGCCGGGCTTCAATACCTGCTTGAGGTTTGGATTGACGACGACATCTTTCGCCGTATCCGGTCCGGTCAGACGGCGCTTCGCCCAGGCCATATCGTCGAACAGAAGCCTCGCCACCGTTGATCCGACCTGCACCACAAAATAATCCTTCGCCACTTTCGTGACGAACCCCTCACGGTAATCCCCTGCCTTGAGAATCTGACCGGCGGCCGCAGCCGCAGCGGGTGTAACCGGGGCATCCAGGTCCACCGTTCGAAACGGGCCCCGCCACCCCTGCCGCTTATCCAGTTCACGCATACCAGCCGCAAATGCCACTTCTGCTGCCTTCTGCATTTCCATGTTCAAGGTCGTAAAGACTTTCAGCCCGCCCTTGTACACCAGCGCCTCACCATACTTGGCGATCAATATCTGCCTGACATATTCCACAAAGTAGGGCGCCGCCTGTTCACCGCCAGGGCGACGAAAGTTCAGCGTTTCTGCCACCGCCGCTTCACGCTCTGCCGTGGTCAAGAACCCCGCCTCTTCCATCCGCGCCAAAACATGCTCTTGTCGCTTTTTCGCTCGGTCATAGGCTTTGAACGGCGAGTAATGGTTGGGAGATTTCGGGAGACCTGCCAGAAAGGCGGTCTCCGCAATCGTGAGGGCTGAGAGATCTTTTCCGAAATAGGTTTGGGCCGCCGAGGCAATACCGTAAGCGCCCTGCCCGAAGTAAATCTGATTCAGATACAGTTCGAGAATTTTATCCTTCGTCAGGACCAACTCCATCTTGTACGCCAGAATCAATTCACGCACTTTGCGATCGAAAGTGCGCTCGGATGAAAGAAACAGGGAGCGCGCCAACTGCTGGGTAATCGTGCTGGCCCCCTCGACCTTGCTCCCTCGACGGAGGTTCGTCCAGGCCGCACGGAGCATGCCGATGTAGTCGAGTCCCGGATGTTCAAAAAACCGGACATCCTCGACGGCGATGACGGCATGACGAAACCCTTCAGGAATTCCCGACAGAGGGGTCTGGATGCGCCGCTCAATGAAAAATTGGCCGATGCGCTGTTGATCGCTCGAATAAACCTGCGTGACCAGACTGGGTTGATAGGTCTCCAGCTGATCCAATGGGGGGAGGTCATTTGCCAGGTGCCACACGAAACCGCCGACGGCTAAGCCCCCCATCACGGCCACCGTCCCTACACTGAGCAGTGCGATCTGCCACCACCGCCATGACCGACGTGGCGCTGAGTGACGGGGCTCATACTGACTAGGAACCTGACGATCCATCATAATTACGCGGGGTTATCTTGTGAAAACATTCGCCTCCCTGGGAAGGAGGCCGAAGTCACCATACCGTGGGGCCCCTCAAAACTCAAGCCTGCGACGGCCCCACCACTCCCAGGCATCTTCTGCCCTGCATCGCTTGTACCGGACAGCATGCTTCGGGTATACTATCGAACGGCGCCTGGATTCCCGGGCGCTTTTTTTTGGAGCATGCAGCAATATCTATGGATCAGACAGCCCCAACAGAGTCTCCCGTCGCAGCCGAAATCGCTCCTAAGGGGCGTCGTAGCGACATTCGAAATATCGCCATTATTGCCCACGTCGACCATGGCAAAACGACCTTGGTTGACGCGGTGCTCCGGCAGACCCACGTCCATCGCAAGATCGACGACATGGGCGAGCGGATCATGGACTCGATGGACCAGGAACGCGAGCGAGGCATCACGATCCGGGCCAAAAACGCCAGCGTCATCTACAAGGGCGTCAAAATCAATATCGTCGACACCCCGGGCCATGCCGACTTCGGCGGTGAAGTCGAGCGGACCCTACGCATGGTGGACGGCGTCCTCATCCTGATCGACGCAAAAGAAGGCCCTATGCCGCAAACGACCTTCGTCTTGCGGAAGGCCCTCGCGCTCGGACACAAAGCCATCGTCGTCATCAACAAAATCGACCGGCCTGATGCCGTCATCGACGATGTGGTGAATCGAATCTTCGACTTATTCGTCCATCTCGGAGCGACCGACGAGCAACTGGATTTCCCCATTGTCTATACCGCCGCGATCAAGGGCACTGCAACCAACGATCTCGCGAAGCCCGGCACGGATATTTCGCCCCTCCTCGACACCGTCCTGGAGAAGATCCCAGCACCGGCGATCAACGCCGAGGCACCATTGCAAATCCTGATTCTTTCCCTGATCCAGGACCTCTACAAGGGCAAGATGGGAGTGGGAAAGATTCAATCCGGCTCGATCGCCCGCCGACAAAATGTGGTGGTCCTAGGGAAGGATGGCGCCAAATTCCCAGGAAAAGTGTCCGACCTCGCGGTCTACTCCGGCCTTGACCGGACGGATGTTGAGCGAGCGGAAGCTGGTGAAATCGTCGCAGTGGCAGGTCTGGACGAAGTGAGCATCGGCGATACGATCGCCGACGCGGAGAACCCCGTTGCATTGACTCGCGTGACAGTCGACGAACCAACCGTCCAAATGACCTTTTCCGTGAACAATAGTCCGTTCGCCGGACGGGAAGGGAAGTACCTGACCTCGCGGCACTTGCGCGATCGACTCTTCAGAGAACTCGAAACCAACGTGTCCTTGCGCGTCCAGGAAACGGATAGTGCGGATAAGTTCCTCGTGGCAGGCCGCGGCGAACTGCATCTCGGCGTCTTGATCGAAGCGATGCGCCGGGAAGGATACGAACTACAAGTCTCGCAACCGGAAGTCATCGTCCATCGAGACGGAGACAAAGTCCTCGAACCCTATGAGGAACTGACGATCCAGGTGCCAGAAACCTATCAAGGCGCCGTGATCGAAGAGCTGGGCAAACGCCGTGGCGAGTTACGCCATATGCGGCTCATCCACTCCGACGTCGGGACAAGCGAAATGCATCTGGAATACCACATTCCCACCCGTGGGATTATGGGACTCAAGAACCTCCTGGTTGCCAAGACGCGCGGCACCATCATCATGCACCATGTCTTTGTCGCCTACGAACCGCTGGAACAGCGCGACCTCGCGGTGGCGACACATGGATCACTTGTCGCCTGCGAAGACGGCACAAGCTCAGGGTATGCCATCTTCATGACCCAAGATCGTGGAACCATGTTCATCGGCCCTGTCGTGGATGTCTATCGCGGAATGGTCGTCGGCGAAAACAGCCGGGACGAAGACATGGACGTGAACGTTTGCAAAGAAAAGCAGCTCTCCAACATGCGTGCGTCGGGAACCGATGAGGCCTTGGTCCTCACGCCGCCACGGGAAATGGGCTTAGAGTTCGCACTCGAATATATCGGCCCGGACGAACTGATTGAGGTGACGCCGAAGAGCCTGCGTATTCGCAAGAAGATCCTCAACTCGGATGAACGCCGTCGGGCGAAGAAGTCCAGCAAATAGCCTCAGCGCCACGATGAGGATCAAAAAGAAAACACCCAAACCCTCTGCTCGCCGCCCTCCGCTCTACTTCATCGGCTATCGGGGAGCGGCACCGGCCACCGACGAACTGAAGATCTGGTACGACCGGGAATATGGTGGACCGCTGACCATTCGCCATGAGGCGGGCTCAGCAGAATCATGGCATGCGACTCACGGCCCCTGGTCGGCCCATGTCGTCATGCCGCTGCCGATGAGCCACGTCGCCGACGTGATGAAGCAGCTGGCCTGGGAACATGACGTGATGGGCGCAGTTGCGCCCTCCCTCGCACCGCCGCGAGACATGCCGGACATGATTCTCTTTGCCGCGCGACTGGCCAGGGGCCTCACGCTCCTCACGCAAGGCACAGCCCATGACATCACCACGAACCAGTATGTGAACCCGTCTGACTGGCAGAATCGTCCCCTCACCCACTTCGACGTGAACGATCATATCCCGGTCTTACAAGAAGACCATGAGCCGAGCCATCGGAGCCGGTGTTATACCCTCGGTCTCAGCAAGTTCGGTGTGGATGAACTTGAAATGTTTCTCTCCCCCGGTCTCCCGGACCAGCCTATCCGTGACCTCCTCCGAGAAACGGCAGACGAATTGACCAGGACCGGACAGTCTCCCAAAGTCGGAAGCCGCATCCGTGTAGGGCCATCGGGTCAAAATATTGAAATTGCCAACCACCGTACCGCGGCACCAGCCGGTCGTATGCTCAGCTTTCGAGAAATCAAAACCTCGTTATAGTTTCTCACTTTTATCGGGCACTTACAGATCGTCCTGGCCAGCCATAGGCCTTCAGGACCGTTGACAAGGTTTCACGCCACACGGTACAAAAATACAGACGAATGTGGCAGAGGCCGGACTAAACCCAGTGAAGGAGGCATCCAGATGAGCGACGTAGCAGCAGAAATTAAGGTTGGCGATACCGCACCGGATTTTGACTTAAAGGATCAGGACCAGAAGGACGTGAAGCTGAGCGACTACCGCGGCAAGAAGAATGTCGTCCTCTGCTTCTATCCTCTGGATTGGAGCCCGGTCTGTCAGGGCGAGAACAAGTGCCTGACCGACGATTTCCCCAAGTTCCAATCAGCGAATGCAGAATTGTTCGGCATCAGCTGCGACAGCTTCTTCTCGCACAAGGCCTGGGCTGATTCCATGGACCTCAAGCACCGCCTCTTGTCGGACGTGCACCGGACCACGGCGAAGGCCTATGGCCTCTACTTTGAGCCGTTGAACTGCTCAAAGCGTGCAACCGTTATCGTGGACAAGAACGGCAAGGTCGCCTACGCGAAGGTGCAGGAGATCAAAGTGGCGCGTGAAGACAAGGATATCCTCGCGGCCCTCGCGAAACTGAGCTAATTCGAATAGTCCTGAGTGCTGAGGGCCGAGAGTTCGGCTGACTCAGCACTCAGAACTCAGCACTGAGTATTGTAAATATGCCTGGAACAATCGAAGACGTCAGAGACGAAAACTACAAGGAATTCACCGACGCACCAGCCGCGATCGTCGCCTATGGCCTTGCGACCTGTGAGCCCTGCCAGACCTACGACCCCATTCTGGAAGAAACCGCCGCGAAGTTTCCCAGCGTGAAAGTCGGTAAAGCGAAGATGCATGTCCCGGGCCGCTGCCGAGAGATTAAAAAGAGCCATACCTTCGAGACCTACCCCACCACGCACTTCTTTGCACATGGCAAACTGCTCCTTACCCGCGAAGGTGTCGTCGAGCCAGCAGAACTCGCCTCGTTGATTTCAGACCACCTGCTCAAGTAGCCGCACCGTCCCTGCATGGGATTCAACTCACACCGTCCCAAAACAGCCGATCTTCTTGACTGATTCAGGACTTGTAGTAAGGTCGAGAGGCCGTGGTGACATGAGGCATGGATCGCCCGCATCACAGCTTGTTTCGAGGCAGCGCGCATGGAAACTCCATCACAGACGACCGATCGTCCGCGCTACGACCCGCAAGTCCTGCTGAACTCCCAACCGGTGATCGTGACGGTCATCGACCCCTCGAATCACCTGATCCAGTTCCAAAATGACACCGGCCTCAAGAAATATGGCGATCTCGCTGGAGCCTCCTGCCATGACAAACTTATCGGTTGTCCCTCCCCCTGTTCCTTCTGCCGCATGCCGGAAGCCCTGACCTCGAACGCCGTTATTTCAAGCGAAATCCCGCTCCCTGGGGATAAGTTTCTCCTTGTCCATTGGTCTAAAGCCTCCACCGCCGGCGGGCAGACCCACGTGATAGAAACGATCGTCGACATCACCGAGCACAAACGAACGGCCGCCGCGCTCCACCAAGCGCAGAAGATGGAAGCGGTGGGACGATTGGCGGGCGGCATTGCGCACGACTTCAACAACCTGATGATGGTCGTGATCGGACATGCCCAACGGTTGCTGCAGCAACTGGGGACCCACCCGGCCCGTCAGGAGCTAGAAATGATCAGCCAGGCAGGACTGCGAGCTGCAGCCCTGACCAAGAAGCTGCTGACGTTTAGCAGAAGACAAGTGTTCGAGCCGAAAGAATTGCCGGTGAATCAAGCCATCCGCGAATTGGAAGATATTCTTCAGCGGCTGGTCGGGGAACAAATTCAGATGGTCGTCGTGCTCCACCCCCGGACCGGTCATGCGCTGGTCGATCCCGTGCAGCTCGAGCAAGTGATCATGAATCTCGTCTTGAACGCCCGCGATGCCATGCCGGATGGGGGCCTCATCAATATCGAGACAGATAATATCGACTTAGACGAGCAATTCTCGAACTCGCACCCAGGCTCCACACCTGGACCCTACATCAAGATTATGGTGCGAGATGCGGGATGCGGAATGGATAAGGAAACATTGACCCATATTTTCGAACCATTTTTCACGACAAAAGGCCCCGAGAAGGGCACCGGCCTGGGGCTGGCCACTGTCTATGGCATCGTCAAACAAAGCCAGGGCTATATCGACGTCACGAGTGAACCAGGGCGAGGCTCGCGCTTTACCGTATACCTCCCGCGTGTAGGACAGCCGGTCGTCGAGCCTGAGACGCCCCAGGCAGGGAAACCAACTGCCGCGCCGCAAGATACGATTCTCGTTGTAGAGGATGAAGAGGGTATCAGAAGTTTAATTACGACGGTGCTGCAGGATCACGGCTACCAGGTGCTGGCAGCAGGTGATGGGATTCAAGCCTTACAGGGCCTGCAAGTGCTCAAAGGACAATG
>SWDR01000015.1:72788-81725 GCA_005116815.1 Nitrospira sp.
CAGCAAGCGATGGGATTCAAGCCTTACAGGGCCTGCAAATGCTCAAAGGACAATGTTCTCTCGTCATTACCGACGTCATCATGCCTCGGATGAAAAGCTCCACGTTTATTGAAGGGGTCCATGCCATGCGGCCAGAGACCAAGGTGCTCTACATGTCCGGCTACGCAGGCGACACCCTCCAGGCCAACGGAGTACAGGACGACATGCCCTTCCTGCCCAAGCCCTTCCTCCCCACCACGCTCATCGAGAAAGTTCGAGAACTTCTGCAGACGGCTCAGCCTCGCTGATCGCCTGACCACCGCATGACACGTGAACGCAGTGGCCCCTCCCCTACACGCCGGCTCATCACTTCCCGAATCCAGACCGTGTCTTCGAGCAATGTTCGTGGAAGATGAGCCACAGGGGGCCCTCCTTGCGCAAGAGTGCGGTGCATTGTCCGGAGTCCTGTGCTTCGAAGTCGCCTTTCCTGATCGCCTGAAACACATAGTCATACGTCGCCCAGGCTGTCGAGCCTGTCAGTCGAACCTGTAAATTCGATACCGCACCGATAAACCGCAGGGTGCTGCCTTTATCAAGTTCGGACTCGTAGTCAGACAGCCACTTTTCGATGGAGTCGCGGCCCTCCGTCTCGCCATCCTGAATACCGACGTAGTCCTTGGTATAAAGCTTCAAAACGGATTGCTTGTCTCTAGCTTCCGAGAACGTCGCCGCCGCCATGGCGGCATCCTTGACGGTCCTCTCGATCGCCTCCCCGTCTTCGGCAGACCTGGCGACCGCCGGCCACAAGAGGCACAGCATCAACAGCCCAAAGATCAGACCGGTCTTCATAGAACACCCCAATCGAACGAACGCAGCCCCGTCACCCTGCAAATTCGAAGAACAAGTCCCGAGACTGCACGAGACGCACGTTCGAGAGTCTGCCAGCTGAAAAAGAAAAGGCCAGTTGCTTCCAGATATGCTCGACCAGTTGCTCAACCGGTTGAGCGCCCCGATGTCGGTCACCATGCCGGTCACAGGATCGATGGGACCATGAACCGATACAAAACAGTCCCACTCACGTCCCTGGTTGCCATCCTGCACCGATGTAAACGAATACCGCCTGGTCACAGTGGCGACGTCGAGCCCGGCCACGGCAGTCACCTCGGCATAGAGGTCTTCGTCCTCGTATAATCGAATCGTGTGGAGTGTGCCAATGTCCTTCTGCAATTCCAATTTGGCCCACAAAAGGCGAGCTAGGTTTTCTGACGTGGGAATCCGGTCCGTAAAATACGACATGTCCAGATTCAGGTTCTTATGGTCGAACTCCTCCAGCACATCGAGCAAGACCCGCTTCAAGTCGAAGAGATTCACCACCATGCCGGTCTTCGGATCCACCTCACCCAAGACCGTCACCTCGACCATATAGTTATGTCCATGCGCAGGCGGGTTGTAACACAGGCCAAATACCGCACGGTTCTTGGCCTCATCCCATTCAGGCTTGATATAGCGATGCGCCGCCGCGAATTCGATGCGTTTCGTCAATAAGACAGATGCCATATTACCTCAGGTCCTTCAGCCACTCTTCGCGCATGCTGCCAGGAACAGGCGCCTCGGCATGATACTCACGATGATGCACCGTCATGGTGACCGGCACATGTAGATCGGAAAACGACGCGATCATCGATGCGGTCGGCCTAAACCGCACGAAATGCACGGCGCTGATTTTCGTTTCATGGCTGTGTCCCCCCTCAAACTCCCCGAAGACTTGCTCAGTCCCGGTGCGAATCGCGATTTTTTGACCGTGATCGAGCCCCATGAACATGTCGAGCCATTCCTTCATCCGATCCGGCTCCGTAATTTCGATCATGAGCGTCGCGCTCAACTCGCCGGCTCCAGGCATGAGGGCATTATAGACGTCCAATTCTTCTTGGACTTTGTAGGGATCAAGGATCTGTTCGACTCGAATCATTTCCTGAGTCTGAAACCGTAAGGTCTCGCGATTCTCGAAGACGAGTGTGATGAGCGGCCCGACAGAGATCCTGCGCCGCTGCTTGAGCGCGATGATCTGCGAACGAAAGGGTTCCCGCTGCTGCTCATAGGCCGCGACAGGCAAGAGATCTTGGGACGTTAAGAAGTTCATGATTTCAACCCATAGGCATCGCGCACGATTTGGATCGGATGTTTGGTCGACCTGCCGCCGGCATGGGCCATTGCGCCTGCTTGATCCAACTGCAGCCCCGCCAGCGGGCAATCAGTCGCGACCAGATCTGCCGGAGCCTCCTCAATCACACGAACCGCCTTCTTCGCAATGAGCATCGATAGGGGGAAAAACTCCGTCTTGGCGGACCAGGAACCATCGTGGCCGGAACATTTCTCAATTACCTCGACCTGCGCACCGGCACATTCCATCAGTTCCTTGGATTTGAATCCGATGTTTTGATCCCGCAAATGGCACGGTATTTGGTAGGCGACTCGCCCGGGCTTCTCCTGAAAGTCGGTGGCCAATGCGCCCTCCCGCTTCATCTTCATGAGGTATTCGCAGACATCGAACGTCCGTTCCGCCACAAGCCGCACGTCAGGACCACCGACGATCTCCGGATATTCCCGCTTCCACATCAGACTGCAACTGGGCACTGGCACGACAATCTCGTACCCTTTCTCGACCCATGGCAGAAACGAGGCGACATTCGCCGAAGCGGCCTGCTGAATCGCAGCCGTATCGCCGATATCGAACGAGGGCATGCCGCAACAACGCTGTTCGGGAATCACGACATGGACACCGTTTTTTTCGAGGACTTGAATCGTCGCTTTCCCGACGTCGGTCGCTTGATAGTTGACCAGACAGCTCCCAAAGAGCGCGACCTTCCGCGGCGCGGAGGCAGGAACCTGTGCCGCTCCTCGGCGCTTCCACCAATGGGTAAAGGTCTCCGCAGCAAAGGGCAGGACCTGCCGATCCCGATGCACACCGACCATCGGCTCCGTGACTTTTCGAAACAATCGAAGACCCAACAGCCAATTGACAATCGGCGCCAGCAGACTCCCAAGGGTGCCGATGAGATCCGTCTTGATCAAGAACCAATCGCGCCAGCTCACCCCGCGCGTCGCGGCCAGATGCTTCTTCCAGGCAATCATCAAGCGGGGAAAGTCGAGTCCATACTGATGCGGCGGCGTATACGGGCAGTGGTTATAACAGAGCTTACAGTAATAACATTCGTCGACAATCCGGTGATGATCCGTGGACGTCAACTTGGCGACGTCGCCCTCATACCGGTCGATGCCGTCCAGCAGCGTGTTGAAGGAAGGGCAGAGATTGAAACAGCGCCGGCAGCCATCGCAGACTTCGTAAATACGCTGCGTGTCTTTCTGGAGCTGTGCAGGATCGATGGGGTTGAGCAGGCTCAGGCCATTCACGTGTCCATTGTCTCCTGTGACGTCTTTGAATTACAAGATCGGAAAACACAAAGGGTGAGCTGGAATAGTTCCAGCCCACCCCCCTGTGTCGCACATCGAAAAATTCTAGAGCTGCTTCAGACTCTCGAGGCCCTTCGTGAAACGATTCGCATGGGACCGCTCCGCTTTGGCGAGGGTCTCGAACCATTCGGCCAGTTCAGGGAATCCCTCATCCCGAGCCGTTTTGGCCATACCGGGATACATCTGGGTATACTCGTAGGTCTCGCCCTCGATCGCCGACTTCAGATTGGCTTCGGTGTTGCCGATCGGCACCCCGGTCGCCGGATCTCCGACTTCCTTCAAGAAGTCCAGATGCCCAAAGGCATGGCCCGTTTCCGCTTCTGACGTATCGCGGAACAAACCTCCGATGTCAGGAAAGCCCTCGATGTCCGCCCGCCGGGCGAAATAGAGATAGCGCCGATTGGCCTGCGATTCACCGGCAAAGGCTCCCTTGAGATTGTCGTGGCTCTTCGTTCCCTTCAAACTTTTCCCCATCGCGTCCTCCTCCATAGTCTAAGAAATCGAACCGTCACCGCAATCGTACCACTCTCTCCTCGCTGAATAACATAGCGATCCTCGCAGGATCAATGGGCCACAGCAGTTTCTCATCCGACCGATTGAAACCATGGCAAGGCCGACTCCATCTCAGCTAAGGACTTATACGTCTGATCCTTGGCAGACAAGATCGGGGAGATTACCGGCCAGGAAATCGCGAGCGCTGGATCGTTCCAGATGATGCCTCGCTCGTCGCCCGGGGCATAATAGTCCGTGCACTTATAGAGAAACGAGGCACGGTCGCTGCTCACGCAGAACCCATGGGCACAACCGGGCGGCACATAGAGCTGGCGCCGATTCTCCGCCGAAAGCTCGACCCCATACCACCGGCCAAAGCTTGGCGACCCCTTTCGGATGTCCACGACAACATCGTACACAGATCCTTCCGTCACCATCACCAGCTTGCCCTGAGCATGGGGCTCTTGATAGTGGAGCCCGCGTAATGTGCCCCGCATAGACTGTGAATAGTTATCCTGGACAAAGGGGCCGGGAATGCCGGCGTCTGCGTACCGACGTGCATGGTACGTTTCAAGAAAAAGCCCACGAGGATCGCGGAAGATATCCGGTTCAATGAGCAATACCCCAGAAAGATCCGTTTTTGTGACCCGCACGATGCTCCTTTTATCTTACTATCCGTCTCTTTTGTGCAAGACGAGCGCGCCCCGAGTCCGAAGTTCCTGGTTCGAAGTTCAGAAAACCTCGAACTTTGAACCCTCGCCTCACTCGCGCAACTAGCCCGACGCCGGATTTTCGGGATCGACGATCTCAGGAGGATCAGGGTACAATCGACCGAGCCGATCAATGAGCGGCTTCGCGGCTGGTGTACTTTCGCGGGTCGGCTCACTCACCGGATGATCCCAGGTGAGGATACGAATATTGGCGTCCGCCAATAATGAACGGATCGTAGACAGGCAAGCTTCCAGCGTCAATTCTGTGCCTCCGCGGAGATCGAGCACACGCTCCCGACGATCGGTCGGTGGCACCTCCGTATGGATGAGCGACCAACAACGGTCGAAAATCTCGACACGAAGGTCAGCTGACACATTCAGCGTCGTGAGATCAGCCGTACAGAGGGCCGACACAAACAGGACGAATTGCAGATCCGGCATCCCGGGATTATGGATATCCAATGATGGCATCGCGCAGCATTATCGATGGCAACCGGCATGGAGTCAACGGGCACAAGGCCCCCACCCATAGGCAGCTATCACGACTGAAGATGAGGAGCATCCGACCATGGTTACGATTTCACTGATGGGCCAGCTACAGACCGCCGATGGGGAACGGGACCTCGCCTGTGAGGTTCCATCACCGATGTCTGTCCGCCAGGTGATCCAGCGGCAGGGCATTCAGTTACGCCATCTGCTCCAACTCATCCGCGAGAAGAAAGTGCTGGTGACCATCAATAAAAAAATCGCGAGCGACGACTCACTCGTTCAGGACGGCGATGCTGTCAGGCTGGTGGGACACGATGGGATGGGTGGGACCGGACTCGGCCCCTCGTTGTAACGAGGCCACAAACTACAGAGCCGACGCCCCTTTCGGGGAGTCGGCCCTGCGATTCTTCATGCAGCACGATAGAAGCTGACAGAAGGCGCGGACGTCCGATCTACACCGGACGGTCTCCGCTTACTTCTTGCCGAGGATCGCGTCCTTGGCGGCCTTGGCCACGCGGAACTTGACCACACGCTTGGCCGGAATCTTGATTGGCTCGCCGGTCTGTGGGTTCCGTCCCATGCGGGCCTTGCGATTCGCCAACACGAGCTTCCCGATCCCAGGAATCACGAAAATGTTCTTCGCTTCCTTGTAGGCCAAGGCAGCAAAGTCATCCATGAGCTGGACGGACGCTTTCTTGGTCAGCCCGGTCTTCTGGGCCATATGTTCAGCAATCTGCGACTTGGTCATTGATTTAGCCATGCAACCAACCTCCTTAAAAAAACAAGATGGTGAACAACAACAAACTCGCCCCTATCTTGACCCCACTCAGACTCGATACACATTCGTAAACAAACAGTCGTGATATGCGCTGCAATGAAAACCAGCGGGAGTCTATCCAAGCGCTCGGAAGCTGTCAACCGGAAAAACACAGGCCAGGCGTAGGGAAACGCCTTCACCGCCTCTTGCAGTTTCAAGACCAGCCAGCGTAAAGTGCAAAACTGGATAGCATTGACGTCTCAATATTCCCCGCACCTTCGGAGTTGCTAGCATGGCAAAAGAACTACCTATTCTGCCTTCGACGGTCCAACCGGCGGACGAAGCACAGGCGGAGTCGTTCCAGTATTCCCGAGTATTTTGTCAAAAAGAAAACTCTCCCCCCCTTCGCCTGCTCATGGAATTTCTCAAGTCCCGAGGTCAGACGCCGATTGCGCCGCCGGACATGGACGACACCATGCTGGATGAATGGGCCTGGGTCCAAGTGACGCTCGGATACGATCGCGACCGCAAGCCGATTCAAGTCCTCTGCGTCAGGGATCGAGGCACCTATCAAGACGTCTTCGACAAAGAGAAAGCCCAGTTCCTGGACCTCGTCTCCGCTCACGATGATATCGAGGCAGGCCTCGTACGCGAATACATCGAGCGCGCGCGATTCATCCTCACCACTCGATTTGTTCAAAACGACATCACCGATGAAGGCTATGACTTCAACGGGTGGATTTTAGAGTTCTACCAAGAGCAATGTAACGGCATCGTCCAGATCGATAACCAAGGCTTTTACTCCCCCAAAGGCGACCTGATCCTCGATCTCTCCGTTAAAGTGGAATAAGCCGCCGTGGCAGGTCCAACTCCGCCCAACCCTGCTCCTCTGTACCAACACACGGCCCATTGGTTCGACCGGGCCACTACCGCCCTGCTCGGTGAAGTGCCCTGCCGACTCGGCTGCACCAATTGTTGCATCGGTCCATTTCCCATTACTCTCCTCGACGTCCAAACCATCCAACAGGGACTGCCCAGCCTCTCGCAGGATCAGCGCCTGCGTATCGAGCAGCGGGCCATCGAACAGACTGCCGCAATGGGGGCCGCCTTCCCACAACTGACCCAAAGCGAGCTGCTCGACAATTGGTCCGACCTTGAAATCGACCGACTGGTCACAGAGTTTCACCACTATCCCTGTCCGGCTCTCGAACCGGACGGTCGTTGTGGCATCTATCAATACCGCCCCCTGGTTTGCCGATCCATGGGCATCCCGACAGAAAGTCGCGGCCTAGCCCATGGCGCCTGCGAAGTCCAAACATTCATCCCGATTGTGCGACTCCCCTCCTCATTCCGAGAGGAAGAGAATCGCTTGCTGCAGGAGGAAACCCTCGCATTGGAGGCCCTTCGTCTCGCGACAGGATCAGCAGGGGAAGAAGTGCTCCTGCCCTACGGGTTCTTAGCCGGACAGAGACAAGACGGTTCGTAAGACTACTGCTAGACAGAGGATAAAACCCTGTGCTAATGTCTCAAACCTTGGTTGCGGGAGCGCCTGTAGCTCAGCTGGATAGAGCATCAGCCTCCGGAGCTGAGGGCCACAGGTTCAAATCCTGTCAGGCGCACCAGCAAACAGGCAAGGGACAGTCGCCGCACATAGATATCCGCCACGTACATACCCGGTGGGCCGTTAGCTCAGTTGGTAGAGCAGCTGACTCTTAATCAGCGGGCCGTAGGTTCAACCCCTACACGGCCCACCAAAATCAACCACGTACAAGCCGCAATCCTCTTCCAAGTCGCCGGTGTAGACACCGTGTAGACGGATGGGAGTGAATTATTTTTCTGCCGTTGAAGCTCTGACCCCTCTCCCTCAAGATTCACCCTGTCTGAAAGAGTCCTTGCAAAGCCTCTCTTTCTTTGAAAGAATAACCTATATTTCTTTCAAAGCTAAAAGCGCTTTGCAAGTCGCCTTACATTCAGGATTCCCAGGCTATGAATCCAAAAGACTTCCGAGCTCCGAGCGCGGGAAAAGTTATCCGGACACCCACCGGCTATACGGCCTTCATTCCGGCCAAGCTGCCACCCGCACTCACATACGATGCCCAGTTTGTGCTATCGCTGTCTCGGGCCGATGCCGCCCTCAGTGAACTTTCAGGACTAGGCCGACATCTCCCCAACCCTCACCTCCTGATCGCCCCTTACGTCCGACGCGAAGCGGTCTTGTCCTCCCGTATCGAGGGGACGAGAGCCAGCTTGTCCGATCTGTTAATAGATGAGATGGAAGAGCCAAAACAGCGCACCGAAGATCATGACGTTCAGGAAGTACGGAATTATGTCGCGGCGATGGAACATGGTCTCGAACGGTTACAGAAGCTCCCTCTTTCGCTCAGGCTCGTGCGAGAGATGCACGGGCGACTGATGAAGGGAGTACGAGGCGAGCGAGCGACGCCCGGAGAGTTTCGCCGCAGTCAAAACTGGATTGGCCCATCAGGAAGCACCATCGAAACAGCTCCCTATGTCCCTCCGCCACCGGAATACTTGGACGACCTGTTGGGAGATTGGGAACGCTTTCTCCACGAGCGGAATACGCTCCCCGATCTCATCCAGTGCGCCATCATGCATGAGCAGTTTGAAGCGATTCACCCGTTTCTGGATGGAAATGGTCGACTGGGAAGGCTCTTGATCACACTCTTTCTCATCGAGCGGGGTCGGCTGCCGCAACCCCTGCTCTACCTATCCTCTTATATAGAGGCCCATCGCCAAGACTACTATGATCTTCTGCAACGAGTTAGAACTCACGGAGACTGGATAAGCTGGCTGCGATTCTTCATTGCCGGCGTCACAGAAATTGCGCTTGAAGCAGTGGGACAGGCTGGCCGCCTTATGGATCTTCGTGAAAAGTTCCGTGCTCGCCTTCGCGACAAAGCAAAAGCGTTGGCGTTATTGGATGAACTCTTTCTGAACCCGTATATGTCTGTCTCACGGGCTGAGCATGTCCTCAAGGTCTCCAACCCCACCGCGAGACAGGCCGTGATGCTTCTACAA
>SWDR01000016.1 GCA_005116815.1 Nitrospira sp.
TTGTCGTAGAGGTCGACGAGGCTCTGTTCCATCGGCTCACCGACGTAGAACCGCACAATGATCAGGACACCACTGGGCCGGGAGATCGAATAGACATATTCGACCCCGCGAATCTCGGAGATCTTGCGCTCGAAGGGTTTGGTGAGTTGTTCCTCAACGACCTTCGCGGAGGCGCCGGGGAACGAGAGGAAGACGTCGGCCATCGGCACGACGATTTGCGGCTCTTCTTCCCGCGGAGTGACAACGACGGCGAACAGGCCGAGCAACAGCGCCCCGATTAAGATCAGAGGCGTGAGCTTGCTCCCGATGAACAAACCGGCGAGACGTCCTGAGAGACCGACGTGAATCGACATGAGGTTACTCGTGAAGCGTGAACTGTATCTCGTTTAAGAGTTTCGAGTTTCGAGTTTTCGGAGGCTATACCCTGACAACCTGAAACCCGGAACTAGAAACCAGAAACTCCAAGCCCGAATCCGAGAGCGGCGAAACACGTTACCGCGTCAGGGCTTCGATCCTGGCCCCCTCGATGCCGGTCGTGGCGTCCGCAAGCAGCCGTTCTCCAGCGGTGACTCCGGACAGGATCTCGATCGACTCACCCACCGTGCGGCCCAACTTGACCCAGCGCAGGCGGGCCAACGAATCGGGCCCCACGATATAGAGCCCCGTGAGCTCGCCTCGCTCGATGACAGCGGCCCTCGGAACAACCAGCGTCTGGCCGGTTCCCTTATCCACCAACATGCGCCCGAACATCCCGGTCTTGAGCCCGGGCGTCAGAGGCAGCTCCACCTTGACCAGAAACGTATGGGTCGCTGCGTCTCCCGCTGGGAGAATCTGCGCCACCGTGCCGGGCACCGTCTTGGAACCGAGCGCATCGATCATGACCGGAATCGTCGCGCCACGCGAGAGCGCCTGAAGATCTCCTTCCGCCACCGTCGCTTCCAGACGTAATCGCTGAGGGTCTTCCATTTTCAGGAGCGGCTGTCCAGGAGAGGCCATCTCGCCAGCCTCGATCTTTTTCTCCGTGATGACCCCGTCGAACGGCGCCGTAACGATGGTATAGCTCACCTTCGTGAGAGCGGCCCGCCGGCTGGCCTCGGCCACTTTGAACGTGCGATCGGCATTCTCCTTCTCCTGCTTCGAGACCGCATCTTCACCATAGAGTTGCTTCATGCGATCGAGATGCGCGCGAGCATTCTCAGACTCTGCTTGCGCCCGGGCGAGCTCCTCACGAAGGTCGCGGCTGTCAAGGACCACCAACGTCTGGCCCTTCTTGACAATCGTGCCCTCTCGAACTAAGAGCTTGTCCACCGTGGATTGGACTTGGCTCGACAACGTCGCCTGTACCAGCGCGGTGATCTGCCCCGTGACTTCGACACGCAACGGAACTTGAACCGTCTGCACCTCTGTCACCGCAGCCTGGATCGGGGCAGAGGCTGTGGAAGTCCGCGCCGGTTGGACCGGCTCCTCCCGGGAATTACAGGCTGTCATCGAAACAACCATCATGACGGCAAGCACGAACCGGTGCATGAGCAGATTCTCTCCCTCTCTAGTCACGACATCCATTCCAATGACCCGCATACGAATTACTCCTGCACACCCAGCCAACGTAAGAAGGCCATCATCGGACACCAGCCGGTGAAGGCCGACTGGATCTGGTTGACCGCCACAAACACCGCCGCATAATTCCAATAGGGATGGACGGTGGCCCCGAGGACAATCGCCAGCAGCACAAAAAGCCCGGCAATCAGCCGCAACCATTCATTCAGTTTCATCGAATCACCTCCCGGTTTACGCTACCTGTATGATCGATGAGCGCAAGAAAGGATTCAGCGGTCGTACAATCCATGGCCCGCAATAATTTCGCCCCCTTATACATACTCGGCATTCTCAGCAGAATTCTCCCGAATGTACCTGATATGAGAGGCCCCGCCACAATAATTTTCCCCTGCAGCGGTAACGCCTGGCCATTTATCCCGTCTAACAGGTAGAACCGATCAGACGAAGGGCACCATGCGTCGATTACACAGCCTCCATCTCCCCCTGTCCCCTGCCGGATACCTCTGCCGTTTCGCCTCTTTCCTCCTGATGCTCGGTCTCCCGGGTATGGCCTCCATTGCTCTCGCTGCCGACCAGGCCAGGCCGCTGATTCATGCTCAGTTCCAGCTTCAGCGTCCGCTGGACATTCCGTCTGAGCGGCTGGAGCGCCCACGGCGGACGCCTCCCGCTCCCACACAACCGATCAACCTGAATACGGCATCGATCGAGCAACTCGTTGCGCTACCCGGCATCAACGCCGCTCTCGCCCAGCAGATCATTGCGGGTCGGCCCTATCGCGACAAGACAGATCTGCGAGAGAGGCACATTCTGTCGGACGATGCGTACGACCGGATCCATAGCCTCCTCACCATCGAGTGAGACTCGCCTGACAGTCCCGCTTCAATAGACCACATGCCGGTAAAAAATCTTCTTAGCGAACTCGGCTGCTCCCACATAGGCGATCACGATGCAGAGCAAGGCAACCAGGAACGATGCCGGTAACGGCACGAACCCCAGCGGCCCGCGCAGCGGCGTATAGGGCAAGAGCAGCGTCAATCCCACCACCGCCAGCGTCGCCATCAGCAGACCACGGCTTGGCCGGCTGCGCATGAACGGCCGACGACTCCGCACGACCAACACAATGACCGACGCGGAAATCACCGACTCAACAAACCATCCGGTCCTGAATTCCTCGACGCCGGCTTGAAGAAACCACAGCAGCACGCCGAACGTCAGATAGTCGAAGATGGAACTCACCAGGCCGAACGTCAGCATGAACTTTCTGATGAACGCGATATTCCACCGCCTGGGACGATCGATGAGTTCCTCGTCCACGCGGTCACCGGCAATGGTCATTTCCGGAATGTCGGTCAGGAGATTCGTCAATAGAATTTGCTTGGGCAGCAGGGGCAGAAAGGACAGAAAGAGCGAGGCCCCCGCCATGCTGAACATGTTGCCGAAGTTCGCGCTGGTCGCCATAAAGACGTACTTCAATGTATTGGCGAACGTCCTCCGCCCTTCCTGCACTCCCTCAACGGATACACCGGGACGACATGTCCGGACTCACCGATGACGCGATAGCGCCAGGCCCTGACATGGACCGTGCGACCTTCGATGTCGACCGTAACCCGCTCATCGATCAGTTCCGCAAAGTCGTTGACCGGCCAGGCGACGGGTTCCTCGGTTTGATGACCCTGCACGTCCAGGCGCTGAAAAAAATATCCTCGCCGGTGCAGCAACGACACCGCCGCCATCGGCACATCGAGATCCGCAGCCGAGCGAATCGTGTCGCCGGCGAGCACACCGAGCCCTCCCGAATAGGTCGGCATCCCGGACTCCAGGCCGATCTCCATGGAGAAGTATGCGACGAGCGGTGGCTGCACCATCGATGGTCCCCCCAGTGACATCCTCATTCTTTTGCAGATTAACTCAAATGCGAGTGGATCCAATCACCCAAGACATGGGTGATCGCGATCACGCTGACGCCGATGACTAGATGCTCCGCGATCACATTCCAGGCCGGGATCTGCTGAGCCCGCGCCAAGAAATAGCTCAGCACCGCAAGTAACGTAAGGCCCCATCCCACGCTCACCATCATCGCCTCCTCTAGCGGCAACATGAGCACCGGCACGACAAAGGTCAACGCGATCATGAACTTAGCCACAAAGGTGGCGATGGTCGACTCCCAGATCTCCGAGGCGTTCCCATTATTCTTGGACTCCTCGGCAATATGCATCCCCAACGCATCGGAGAGGGCATCGGCCACCGCGATCGTCACAATGCCGCCGATGACCGCGAGCCGAGAATGGGTCCCTGCATTCAATCCGACCATAAGGCCGAGCGTCGTGATCACCCCCGAGGTCAACCCAAAGCTGAAACCGGTCTTGAGCGATTGCTTCATCGTGAGCAGCCGATTCCCTGGCTGCCCGCCACACAACCGCTGAGCCAGACTGCGACCTCCCGTAAGAGCTTGTCGGCCGCCCGATTCGCGGCAACTGCCCCACCATAGGCATCGTCAGTGGACGTCCCTTCGACCACATCGAATAGGCGGGTGCCGAGCACCAGATGTTCCGGCAACTTGATCAGCTGCACACGAAGCGTGAGGTGGATCTGACTCGGCTTCTGGAGAAAGTCCTGTACGAGTGCCAACTGGTCGATCTCCACGCGATGGTCACCACGAACGGAGGTCGGCATCGGGACAATGGCTCGCCAAGAACCCGTCTGTTCCAAAGCCTGAATCAGTAAAGGAGTCAACATCCTGGCAGGGGAGTCTGCCCATTGATGGGTCGCGTAATAGCTCACTTCATAGGGCCGTTGCGTATAGGCCATCCGAGGCGTATCGAACCCCGGCTGCGCCACCGGCACATTGACGACGAGAATACTGGCCTTCGGTTTCGCCTCAACGATCGAAGCCCCTCCAGCCGACCGGTCCAGACTCAAGAAGAAGGTTTGGGTCTGCTGCTCGTCACGCGGAAGAGACAGGCAGCCGGCCAGCGCCAGCGCGACGACCCCGATTCCCATTGCTGTACCGAGCCGTACCGGCAGCATCCCCATCAGCTACTCTCCCGGTCCTCGTTGTTGAGACTTCTTTCCCAGCACGAGCGAACTCGGCTCCTGCTCCAGTTGACGAGCCACTCGCTGCATCGTCCCCGTGAGTTGGCGCAGCTCTGTCACTAACGCACCGGTCTCACTCAATGTCTGTCGGGTGAACTGTTCAATATCCGGTCGGCTCTCTTGCACAGCCGACCGCACGGATCTTCCCGTGTGAGCCAATTCTTCAGTCATGGTTTGGAGCGCCGCCGCACTCTTGTTGACTCGTTCCAATAAGACCGGCACCTGTTTGCTCATGGTCTCGGTCATCTTTGCGACGTTCTGCGCCGCGTTCGAGGCGCTGACCAAGCCACTGTCCACTCGCTCACTATGATCCGCGATGGTGCGCGTGATGTCCGACAGGTCTTTGAGAATCTGTTTGATGGATGCGCGATTTTCTTCATCCACGACCGCCGTCGCATTCTGACTGAGCAGATTCACGTTGGCGAGCAGCTTCGTCAGCCCCTGATCTGAGAGCAAGCGCGAAATGGCCATATCGAGGCGAAAGAACAGCGAAGGGCCGGTCTTGATGACCGGATATTCCTGGCCCGGCGCAATCGCCAACGCCGGCGCCTCTCGACTGCCCCCGTTCAGATTGACTGTGGCCAGTCCTGTCAGCCCCTGCGTTTCGAGCACGGCCACCGTATCGGTCTTGATCTGCGTGGCATGAAGAATGTCGAGAGTGAGCCGAACCTCTTCAGGATTCTCCGGATTCAACTGGATGTCCTTCACGCGCCCGACCTCCACTCCCCGGTATTTCACCGTGGAGTTGACGCTCAACCCGGCCACAGATTCCTGCATGTAGGTGTAGTACCGGTCATAGACCCCGCGGTAATCGGACTTCCCCAGCCAGAGGACGACCAGCAGAATCGCCGCCCCTAAGACCGCGACAAATGCTCCGACGATGACATAATTGACCTTGTTATCCATAATTCGTTCCTCGTCACACGTGACGCGGGGTTTGTCTGGTTCATCTGGTCTGTCTGGTCTATCTCGTTAATCCGGATCGACTAACCAGATAAACCAGATAGACAGAATAGACCAGAGCAACCAACTCAACCCTTCACGGCTTGCTCCCTCGCCGCGCGGCCGCGCGGACCGTGAAAGTATTCGTGAATCACGGGATCGGCCGAGCGCGACAATTCCTGCATGGTGCCGATCCCCAAGACCGTCCCGTTGCCCAGCACGGCCACACGATCTGAAATGCGCCAGAGCGAATCGAGATCGTGAGTCACCATCACCACCGTGAGCCCCAGTAACGCTCGCTCGCCACGATAGCCATTACCTACAGATCCCTTGCCGACTCCAAGGGATGTTCAAAATGGATTTCCAGCAAGGCCGCACTAAGCGAACTCAGAACGATGAACGCGGAACGCTGAAGTGAGAGGGGTTTCTTTGCTCATCGCTCACCGTTCATCGTTTCCTGGAAGGAAGCCATTTTCAACATCCCGTCACAAATCCCACCAATTCAATAAGATACTGCACAACGCATCGAACACAATGACCAAGAAGCTACTCTGCACAACACTGGTGGTCGTGTGCCGCCCCACATCATCCACGCCCCCTCGAATCTGAAATCCCTGATAACAGCCCACCAGTGCAATGATCATCGCGAAGAAAGGCGCCTTCACAATTCCAATGAGAAAGTGACGCACCGCCACTGCCTCTTCAAAGCGTGAGACGAACTCAGTAAAACTGACATTGAGCAAATTCGACGCGATCAACATGCCGCCGAACACGCCCAACCCATCCGCATAGACCGTCAGCAACGGCAAGGCAATCATCAGCGCGAAGACCCTGGGCAATACCAGCAACTGCATCGGCGAGAGGCCTAACGTTTGGACCGCGTCCAGCTCCTCCGTCACCTTCATCGTGCCGATCTCCGCGGCATAGGCCGAGCCGGAACGGCCGGCGATCAAAATGGCGACGATCAGAGGAGAGATCTCGCGCAATAACGAAATCCCGACCAGATCCACCACGAAAATATTGGTGCCGAACTTCCGTAACTGCTCCGCCCCCTGATAGGAGATCACCACTCCGATCAAGAAGGCGAGAAGGCCCGTGATGGGCAGGGCATTGAATCCATCCAGTTCGAGACTTCTGAACAGAGCCTGCCAACGAATGAACGACGGCCTCTTCAGGGACCGCCAGACCGCGACTGTGCTCTCACCGATAAATCCAAGCGCCGTCACGACGTGCCGGGCGCGATCCACCATGAATCGGCTCAGCCGCTCCTGCCAGCCAGGTGTTGGCGACGGAGCCGCCTCGATGCGATCCCAATTGGTGGACACCATGCGAAGCAGCTCGGCAAACTCCGCACGCAACCCTTCGACCGACACCTGCCGTCCTTGCCCGCGGAGTTGCATCACCGCCCGGTATAGCAGCACCGCTCCACCAGTATCCATCGAGGTGACGTGACCCGCTTCGCACACCAGTTCTCGCGACCGGGGCCACGACAGGCTCACCAGTTCTCGTTCAAGATCCAATAGGTGATCGAGTGTCCAGGGGCCGGCACAATGCACGACCTGGTCATGACCAATCGTGATGCCCACTCGTTCCAATTGAGCAGCCGTCGACATAGACGTCACGTTCCTACTTGTCCATAATCGCTTTGAGTTCCGCCCCGCTGATCACCTCTTGTTCGAGCAACCTCTTCGCTCCTTCGAGAAGCGCGGCCTTCTGCTCCGCCAGCAGCCGCTTCACCACCTCGTACTGCTCATCGATGATACGGCGGACTTCACAGTCGATCTCGCGCGCGGTCCGCTCATCCCGTAGGACTTGACCATGCTCTTGGCAATGTCCGTGGCCTTGACCAAATCGTTCTGCGCGCCAGTGGAGGCCTCGCCAAAGATCAACTCTTCCGCAATCCGTCCTCCCAGTAACACGGCGACCTTGTTCTCCAACTCCGTCTTCGTCATGAGAAAGCGATCCTCGGTCGGGAGCTGAAGTGTGTAGCCCAACGCGGCAATCCCGCGAGGAATGATCGAGATCTTCTGGATCGGGTCTGCCCCAGGAAACGACAGGGCCACCAACGCATGGCCCACTTCATGGTAGGCGACCCGTTCCTTCTCCATCTTGTTGAGGACACGGTTCCTCTTCTCCAACCCGGCCACGACCCGCTCCACCGCTTCTTGCAATTCTGAGAGACCGACCTGCTCCTTGCCACGGCGCACAGTCAAGAGTGTCGCCTCGTTGATGATATTGGCGAGATCGGCGCCCGAGAAACCGGGGGTCATCGCAGCGATGACCTCAAGGTCCGCATCGGGGCCCATGACCACCTGCTTCGCATGGACACGCAAGATAGCCAGGCGGCCGATCTTGTCCGCACGATCGACCAATACTTGACGATCGAAGCGGCCGGCCCGCAACAATGCGGGATCCAGAATCTCCGGCCTGTTGGTCGCCGCCATCAGAATGACGCCGATGCGGGGATCGAAGCCATCCATCTCGACCAGCAACTGGTTCAAGGTCTGCTCGCGCTCCTCATGCGCCATCGGTCCCATCCCGCGGGCTTTTCCGATCGCATCCAGTTCATCGATGAAGATGATGCAGGGGGCTTTGACCTTCGCCTGCTCGAAGAGATCCCGCACGCGAGCCGCTCCGACCCCCACAAACATTTCCACGAACTCGGAGCCGCTGATGCTGAAAAAAGTCACGCCGGCCTCTCCGGCCACGGCGCGGGCCAGGAGCGTCTTGCCGGTGCCTGGCGGGCCGACGAGCAAAATGCCTTTCGGAATCTTTCCTCCGAGCCGTGTGAACTTTTCCGGCGTCTTGAGAAATTCGATCACCTCGCGCAGCTCTTCTTTCGCCTCGTCCACACCGGCCACATCCGCAAACGTGACCTTCGTGTCTTTCTCCGCATAGATCTTCGCCTTCGACTGCCCCACCGTCATAAACCCGCCCTGGCCCTGCCCTAAGCGACGGAAGACGAAAAACCAGATGCCCACGAAGACCAGCGTCGGCAACAGCCAAGAGATCACATCTTTCAGGAAGGTGCTCTCAATCACACCGGTAAATTTCACGTGATGTGCATCCAACTCTTTGACAAGGTCCGGATCCTCGACGCGAATCGTCGTAAACGATTTCTGCTCTTTGGCCCCGTCTTCCTGCTTCAGCTTCCCGGTCAATGCCTGGTGCGTGACCGTGACCTCCTCCACTTTGCCTGCTGCGACGAGCGTCCTGAACTCGCTGTATGGGAGCTCTTCAAGCTTCTGCATGGCATGGATGAAATCGTGCACAAGGATGACCGCCCATATAGCGACAAAGACGTACCAGATCGAAAAGGAGATCTTCTTATTGATGGGATCAGCCATGACGTACAGTGTCTCTCAAATTACAAGCCATTGATACCGCGAAGTCTGCGATACCTGTACCTTCACACAACAATTCAGAAGGTCAGATAGATACCGACACCGACACTTTCGACCTTCTGCCCATAGAACCCCCTCAGCCTTCCTGCTCACTCGTACCAGGGCTCCCATCACCAACATCAAACAGACCTTCACCTGAATGGCTCGAATCGTACAAAGCCCCCCACTGTTATCTCCCCCTTCATTCGAGCCACTTGCGCAAACCCCACGATAGTTGTTGTCACAATTAATCCTTAAGGAGCCCTATACGCGCCGACCTTGAATGACACGGACCAGAATCACCACGATCGCAATGACCAAGAGGGCATGAATGAATCCGCCCATGGTGTACGAGCTGACAAGACCCAGAATCCAGAGGACCACCAACACGATCGCAATTGTCTCGAGCATAATACTTCTCCTTCAGTGAAGCTTTAAGCGGTATGTGATGCCAATGTATTCATGACAGGTGACGCGAAAAAACGGCTCCTCGAACCTTCTCGTTATCACCCATGGTAGATGCCAAGGGGCCAACTCACACATCAGGAGCTTTAGATTTCTTTAGATTGAATCCAGCTTTCGAGGTGATGACACGGATCGTGGCATCGAAGGGCTGATCCGGAAAGACACGGGATTGCTGTGCTGCAACAATGCGCTGTCGGGAGGAATACACATTCGCAATGTTGTTGGTCACCGACTGAATGTCACCGTGAAGACGGAAACGAAGTTCGGGCGAATCCTGCAGCCAACGTTCCGCCCTAGAGAGGATTGGGACAAGCAAGAGCAGAATCATCTCCGCCGAATTAGAGTAAGGAACTCGCATGCCCTCCGCCCCGGCCAACGTAAGGAGTCAGCGCAACCCACCATTTTGCAGAAAATGCAAAGACGAGACCTCGCTGCATATCACCTAGGATGAATCCTACTCGTAGCAATATTAAGAGGTTGGAGCGTCAGGAATTCACATCACAGTATTGAACGGGGAGTCTTGCGACATCCCCGTGAGGGCCTTCTGTCGCAGAACGCGACAGTGACAGGTGCTAGGACCGAGCGAGCATGACCGCCGCGAAGAGCACTCCAAGCGCAAGCAGGACGCCGACGCGAGGCACCCAGGAGGCAAGGCAAACAAGTGTCTGTTCCCATCGCGTCCTGGCACCTACTGAAAGAGCACTGATCCTTCTCACCGCTGGTCCGAGCAGGAGATCGTGCGCTACGGTCAACAGGAGGAGCACTGCGACCAGACCTAGCTTGATCCGCAATACTTGAGGCCATCCGATTGGAGAGAGAACAGACAAGCCCCTTTGATGAAGAAGCACGGGGCCCGTGGCGAGGAGAAGGGCGACGGCACTCCAGACGACGACTCGGAATCGCCTGGCTGCCAAGCGAAACAGCGCCATGAATTCAGGCGCCGCCTTATGACTTCTGACAAGAGGAGCCAGCACCACCGACAAGAAGATCGTCCCGCCGATCCACGCGACCGCCGCCAGCACATGGAGCCAGACCAGGAGAACGGTCATTGCCGCAACCACTTCACCGATCACCCCTTCGTCGATCTAGGGTCGATGGTAAGAAGTGGGCGTCCGGCCTGACTGTTAGGCCCAGACAGGCTGAGGTTCGGGCACCAAGAAATTTCTGCCAGCTCCGTTGCGACCGTGAATCGATCCTCTCCATCGACAGAGGACTGGTCCTGGGTCATGCGCATACAGGGTGTGCAAATAAACTGGCAGGGGACAGGACACCGATGCCCTTCGCACCCTACCAGGGTATTGAAGAAAGCGGTTTTCTGCAGACAATATCGCTCGCGATCCTGCGCGTTCAGGCTGTCACGATAACAGTTCAGTCGCTGCCAAAGCTTGGTTAAACTCGACACTCGCTCGGAGTTCATGCTCGCCCAGGCTCCGGACAATCTGACCGTTTCGCCCACGAGCTGAACCGCCAGGTCGATGCCGGACGGCAGCGACGGGAACGTCCCAATCGCCACCTTCCGGGCATCGACCCATTTCATCGTGAAGCTCGGAGCCTGCTGGGCCAAGCTCAACGCCCTTGCGCTATCCTCGTCGACCAGATACGGAATGTGGACGACGAGTTGCATCATGACTCCGAATTCCTCTAGTGCTCACAGAATGCGCATCTCAGAACGCCATCGTCGCCGATCAGAATCCGATTCCCACATAGGCCCCAACCGTGCCGTAATTGTTCACGCTGTTGGTTTGATTGGCAGCCAAATGGTATCGAGCATCCACGCCGAGCCACAGTTCTTTCCAGACTCGATATTCCGCTCCACCTCCAAATTGCACACCGATATCGAGTACGGTCGTCTGGTTCGAGGGGGGGCTGATCACGTGAAAATCCAAGCCGACAGGAATGATCCAGGGCTGGAAATCGGTCCCCTGCATGAACTTCACCTTGGGCGCCACGTCCACCGTCAGCATGGTGATCTGCACCTTACTCAGACCGCCGTTACTCACCCCCGTGACTGTCCTGGTGTCCGAGTTTGCAACGGTTTGTGAATTGAATCTCTTGTACTCCACGCCGATCTCGCCCACGACTGCGATGCTTTTCATCATGCCCCATAGGTCTTTTGTCAGCATGATGTCCTCGCCGGCTCCGACATAGTAGCCGCCGGTCCCACCGTTCTGGCCCGCCGTATTATGCCCGTCGGTGAATAGCTCGCCGCCGCGACCGCTGTTCGGCACCGCGAAACCGCCGCGAAAAAACACTCGATTCCCTGTTGCCGTCTGTTCTTCAGCCGAAGCCGGCAATGCACCACAGACAGCGAGCCCCAGCATGATCGCAACTACGGCAGACCTGACTCCACTGTTCCTGTTTCCCTTCCGAACCTGCATGATGTCTCCCTCCCTGGGCGATCGTCGGAGGACAGTCCTTGTCCTCCGATAGTTGCGCTGACTTGCACTCGCCGGCCCGAGACATCAGCCTGGTGATTAAACGGATCATCTCGACAACTCTTCGTCACGGTTATAGCTGTCAGCCGACAGCCATCAGCAGTCAGCTTTCAAGAGTTCTTATGCTGACGGCTGATCGCTGAAAGCTGTTGGCTTTCACTGACCGACTTGGCGCAGCGGAATCCCATCCAATTGATCTTCGTATTAGGATCGGTCCCGTTCCGCATCGCCACGCGCATCGTCGTGGTGCTGTCCATCCATCCACCACCACGGAAGGCTTTTTGCGTACCGGCCTCAGGGCCTTTGGGGTTCCGATCCGGCGCCGTGGCGTAATAGTCCTGGTCGTACCAATCGGACACCCATTCGGACACGTTCCCGATCGTCTGATAGAGGCCGAAGGGACTCACGGCATTTTCATATTTATCGACCGAAATAATCGGGGGGTACAGCAACAACCGCTCTGGACGATCCCGCACCGGACCTGAGAGGCCGGTTCTCCCGAAATTCGCCCGGCTCGGTCCCGCATATTCCTTGCCCCAGGGAAAGAGACGCCCATCCACTCCCCGCGCTGCTTTCTCCCATTCCGCTTCGGTCGGCAGCCGCTTCCCGTCCCACCTGCAGAAGGCATCGGCGTCATACCAGGACACATGCATGATGGGATGGTGCGCCATCGCTTCCTGGAAATTTCCACCCTCATACCGCCAATCCACTTGTGGAGGACGGTTCGTGGCGAGCACGAACTTGAGATACTCCAGCGCCGTTACTTCGTACTTGCCGATCTCGAAGGCATCCAGATAGATGCGCCGCTGCGGAATCTCACCGCGATAGGCAAGCCGGTCCGTCTTCTTGTCGCTGCCCATGATAAACTCACCGGCCGGCACGAGGACCATGTCATCCTTGGCTTTCCATTTGGCCACCCGTTCTGCGGCGATCTTTTTGCCTGCCTCGGTCCACTCCATCGTCACGTCCTGCGTATCGAGCCCCCAGGCGACGTTCGCAATCACCAGGGCCACGGCCGCGGCAATGATCGCGTTCACCACCCGATTGACCGTCACCAATTTTTCCACGTGCACCTCACTCATAACCGGCCTCCTTCTTTTTACAGGCTAGCGGCGAGAGGCAAGGGGCAAGGGGTGTACGGTTTCTTCCCGCTCGCCCCTCGCCTCGTGCCCCTCGCCCAATGCTGATTTCGCACATCGCAATCCCGTCAAATAACTTCTGCGGTCCGGCGTGCCGCCATTCCTCCCGGCGGATCGCGCGACCTCCGGATCTTCGTTCCAGGAGCCGCCACGGAACACTTTGAGTTCGCCGGTCGCCGGTCCCGTCGGATTGTCCGGCAGGCTGCTCCGGTAGTACTCGGGGTCGAACCAATCCGACACCCACTCACTGACGTTACCGGCCATTTGATGGACACCGTAGGGGCTGACACCCTTGTCATACCGGTTCACATTGGCCAGCGGTGGATATTTGAACCCGCGTTTCGACCCCGAATGGGCGATATTACTTTTCATCCACCCGGCCGGTTCGTTCCCCCATGGAAACATGCGACCGTCCTCACCGCGCGCGGCCTTTTCCCATTCGGCTTCTGTCGGCAGGCGTTTCCCCACCCACCGGCAATAGGCCGTGGCCTCGCCCCAACTCACCCCAATCACCGGATGCGCGGCCATTTTTTCGAGAAAGGGATCCTGCATCCAAAACTCCGGCCAGGCCGCCCCTGTCGCCAACACGAATCGTAGGTAATGCACATTGGTGACTTCATACCGGTCGATCTCGAAAGCATCAAGGGAGACGGGCCGTTGCGGCTGTTCCTGAGGTCCAGCCGCCCGATCCACCTTGGGATCGCTGCCCATCAAAAACGGTCCTCCCGGCACAGGCACCATCCCCTCGGGAACCTCCAGCAGCGCCAACCGTTCCAGCTCCCAGGGTTGCGCCCAGGGATCATGCTTGGGAGACAAATGATCGGCGGAGGCAACCCCCGGGCAAGAGGCGAGAGGCAAGAGGCACGCAGCGAACACCAACAGGACGCTCCTGCCCCATGTCTTACAGATGTCGCCCCATCGCCTCATCCCTCTCGCCTCATCCCTCATCAGCAAACCGGCCTCTCTCACCGTTTACGTTGACTTAGAAACGGCTCCCTCTACAGAGACGCAGGATCGGAGCTTTTCGAATGCTTCACGCGCCCTTGTAACGTCAACCCCCAACCATGCAGAGGCCACATCAAGTGAGTTGAAGAGGATGACCCTCAGGCCAAGGTCTGTTGCTTGCTTCTCATATACTTGTGCACGATCGTAGGTGGATGCATTTACCAGAAGCGCCGCTTTCCCCACTCTTAGTTTCTCTGTCGATCGTCGATAGAGATCGGTGACCTCGTGAATCGCTTCCGTAGCTGTCTCGAACGACGCGCCTGTGGCATCGATGAGAACGGATGCACCGCGCGCGATGGAGGCATCGCTCAAATGCTGGCGCTCATGGGTAAGGACTTCCTCGTGGGAGATCGCCCCCATCCACAACTCCAGCACCAGCGATCCCTGATTCAGCACGACATACGTGACCGGCATCTGGATCCTTCCCCATCGTCCCTGCGAACGACGGCTCTTCAACCGTCCCGCTCAGTGCGCCGATACACTCGTTCTAAGAAAACGGGGGAGCCACACTGTACGCGCAGCTCCCCCGTCTTGACCGAGACTATTCCGCTCGCGACTACTTCATCGCCGTCGGAATCGCACGAGGCTCTGGCTGCACATCCGCATGCTTGGCGCCAGCTCCCTGCGCGCCCAGCGGTTGGATCCGTGAGTCACCGGCCGGCAACACACGGAGGTAGCCCCATTGTCCGGACTGCGTGTAGGGCAGCCGCGCATTGGACCATACGAAGTCTCCCACCTGACGATACGGGCCGCCCGCACCGCCGCGGAGGAACACATCGAGGATCTCGGACCCGGCATACTCCACCACGCTGATCATGTCGGCACCGGGCATGTAGGGCTCGATCGGCCATTCATGGCCTTCGACCGCAAACATCCCGTTCTGTTCGCTGTTCGCGCCGATCACATGGATGCGAATCGCGTCACCGGCATGCGCCTCGATCAGAGGCGTGATCGGATCTTCGGGCTTGTCCACCACGCAGGGCTGGAAAATCTTGCCCAGCGAGCAGCCTTGCTCCTCACGGAACTTATAGGGTTCCGCGCGATAGTTGACCGACGTCAACCCGGCGACGTTTTGCACATAGGGCATGAACGCGGTGCCGATGATGTTGTCCTCATCTTGGAAGAAGAGGGCCACGTCACGGTAGTTCCGCTTGCCGACGTTCTCTGGCAGGCTGGCGTCCACAATGACGTCAGCTCTCCATGAATTCTTCTGCGAGATATCGGCCCCAGTGACAGGGTCACGATACTGGGAGCCCTTCGGCCCAATGACCACCGCGCCGTACAATCCGTTGCGCGGATTGACGACGATGTTGCCACCGTCCCACACCAGCGACGTCGTTTCCTTGTTGGAAGGATGCGCGTAGTAGGTGTAGGTGCGACTCTCGCCTGGGGCAATCGTCTGATCGCCAGGATTGTTCCCGACGTTCAGGCCCTGGCTGTCTCTCGGATCGAAGGCCAGGCCCGGCGCAAAGAATGACGCCCGGCTCGCCTTCATCTTGTTCTTCAGATGGACCTTGATGCAGTCGCCAAG
Source organism: Nitrospira sp. (assembly GCA_005116815.1). GTDB lineage: Bacteria > Nitrospirota > Nitrospiria > Nitrospirales > Nitrospiraceae > Palsa-1315. Next base: position 15,551 of record SWDR01000016.1, read on the forward strand.
ATTGGCACGCAACGTGAGCGGATTCGGCATCACATTGCCCGCCACCGTGGTCGCTTCTTCTTCCAGCGCGAAGATCTTGCCTTCCGGCACGGTCATTTCAATCTTGCGCTCGAAGTCGACTTCGATCACATCCGGCGCCTTCGGGTGGAGCCTCAACGGACGGTCCAAGGACACGACGTTGAAGTTCTTCACCGGGGCATCGGACGGACAGACGGAACTCGGCGTGGCCGGAATCCCGAGAGGATTGGTTCCTCTGGGCAATGGCTTCAGGTCCGCCACTTCCTTATCGAGCACGCGCACGATACCCCATCCACCTTCGGCAAAGTGTGACGTTCTGCCGTTGAAGTGGATGTAGTCGCCCGGCATGCCCTGGAATCCGCCCGCTTTGCTCACGAGGTCATACCGCTCGGCGATCCCGACGTGAATCGAGTTCTTCCGATTGGCATCCGCCGCATACCGTTCCGTGAGGAAGGTATGGCCGGAAATGGTCCAGACGTGGGATTCGTTCATGAGCTGGTGCAACAGACGGAACACCATGGTGTCCCCTGTGTACGCCCGCAAGAGCGGCGTGCCAGGATCGCCATGGATCGCGCTGTTGAACAGCTTGGACGTATCCGGATTGTTGGACAGACGTTGTGCAAACGGAGCCGCGCGGAAGTTGAACCCGCTGCCGGTCGTATGCGTACCGCCGTTGATGTACTTGTTCGGAGAAGCCAGAATCTTATCCGGCATCTGGAACGAAATGGTCTTGCCTGCTTCCAACGCCACTTCGATGGGCTGTCCCGGAGGATTGCCCGCCTCAATGGTGTTCACCGTGTGCGGAACAGTGTCATGGATCGACACCATCAACTCACGGAAGCTGCCACTCACACCGGCACCGATCGGCTCGTTGCTGTGAATATCGGCAATCGGACCGCTATACACCAGCTTGCCGTTCTTCGGATCGTGATAGGTGGACCCGAACGGCTCCACGATCGTCACGCCGAACCCGCCATGCGGCCAGGTCGTCGCGCCGAACGCGTGGTCGTGCCAGAACACGGTCCCCATATCGACGTCCACCCACCACCGGTACCGCACGAACTCCGGCGACACGAGATCGCCCGCCGGATGGTTCTGCTTCAGTGGCTTGAAGAACGTCACGTTCTCGCCCTTGATCTCCTTGATCCGGGCGACTTCCTGACAGCTCTTGTCCCGCGGCAATGACGCCGTGGCATCGTGGCCCTTCTCCAAACAATCCATGCCCACCATCACTTCGGTGTTCACATGGAACGGCGTGGCACCCGGCGCCATCTGAATCTTCATGGACGCAGAGCCAGCCTTCACGGCACCCGTCAGCTTACCGACCATCGGGGCCGGCAACCCATGCTTGGTCTTCTTGCCCCACATGGTGAATGGACGGACCGACATTTCATACTCGAACCCGGAGATGACACCATCCGAATTCCCCGTGTCGAACTGGAAGAAGTGGGGATGGATGTTGATCTTGGACGACTGGAAATTCGTGTAATCGTCGTCGTCCCACTCGCTCGTCAACAACAAGTCCACGCAGTCATACACGTTGGCGCGAATGACCGCCGGAAGCTTGAGGTCGTCGTTCGCTCTGGTCAGGTTCTCCTCTTCATGGAGCACGTAGATCAGACCGTCCTTATCGACCATCGCCGGCTCTTTGCCCTGCTTCTTGGCTAGAGTAATCGGCATACGGACGAAATGGATGTTGTAATGCTTACGATTGGCATTGTCGGGGCAGAGGCTCCAACGGCCCTGCTCGCCCGGCTGTGCCGGCTCGGACGTCCGCTCACCATTGGCGTCCTGGTGAATCGGTTCCAGCCATGGCGCACCGCTGTGGTTGGCAGAGAACGGCACTCGCTTGCCGAAGTGCGGCTTGAACAACGGCCACGCCATTTTGGCCGTCGTCGGGTCAAACAGGATGGCCGGTCTGGTGCTGTCATCCCACTTGGCTGCCGCCGGATACTTCGGATTCTTGGCGGTGCTTTCACGCTCGCCCCTGGCGATATTGCCATCCCACTTCCAATCCCACACGGTGGAATCGTAGGAGATGATCTGAGCCTTCTCATCGTTCGTGTGGCCTGGCTGACCAGCGGCCGGCACAAACATTTCAACCCAATCCTTGATGTTCACAATGACGGGATCGGACTTCCAGTTGGTCTTCTGGCTCTTGTCGACAATCTTGAAGACCTTCCCGAACCAATCGACGGTCGTCCCGATCAGCTTATCGGACGACACGCCCTGCTTCATCCGGCCCTTCCGGTCCGGCAATTCCGCCAAGTCAGGCATCGTGTCCGTGTGGGCCGCGCCGACTTGCAACGTATTGTAGAAACGGCCGTACCCCCACATGCCCGCCACATAATGGTGCGCGACATGGCAGTGATACAGGAATTCACCGGCCAGATGCTGGCAGCCACCGCCACCGCATTCTGGTTCGAGGTCCAAGGCTTCTGACGGCCCAATGACTTCCACGTCCACGCGATCAGACTTGGTCCGGACGACCGGATACTTCACTGGACCATCCTGACCCTTGTACCAATGTTCTTCCTGATCGGCACGCGGACTGCGCTGCCAGCGGATCGTTCCGCTGTGCGGGTGGTGGGAATGGAACACTTCCGATCCACCATGCACCAACCGCCACTTGACCGGATCGCCCAGATAGCCGCGGGCGATCGTGGTCGGCGTATCGCCGAACGTATAGGCGCTATAGGCCATCGACTCATCTTCGAAACCGAAATACTCATGCTGCAGATGCATTTCATCGATACCGAAGGGCTCGCTGCGATAGTTGATCGCACGGCCACCCGGACGATAGGCATCCGTCAGCGGATCGCGCTGCGGAAGGAAGTCGCCCTTCTTGTTCAACGGACGGAAGGCTTCATCGCCGATCTCGTGATAGAACAACACGAACTCGCGGAAGTCCGGTCCGGACCCGTTGTCGATGTTCACTTGCCAGCCGCTCGTGACCTGCTTATCAGGGCCAGTCCCCAACGAATCGACATACGTCGATCCCTTCGGCTCCACAATGAGGGCACCGAAGAGGCCCAACACGGTCAACTCACGGTCGTGGCTGTAGGAGTGAAACTGCCGCACACCCTCCTGCATCTGGGGATGGATGTACCACTCGAACTCCTGCGACTTGCCAGGAGCCACGATGGACTCAGGATTCGTCGTCGTGGCCGGCTTCCCGGTCGCGCTGACGATCATGCTGGAGGCGCTGACGAACAGACTGCCGTCCTCGCCTTCCATCTGGTTGCGGAGGGTCATTTTCATGCAATCGCCCTGGTTGACGCGAAGCACCAGAGGCTGAATCATGTCGCCCTGCAACCCGGTGGTCACCGCACCTGGATCGAAGCCATCCTTGTCGCGCGCGGCTTTGTTCTTGGCTTCTTCGGCCCGCACCTTGTCGATATCCTGGGCCAACACGTACATATAGCCTGGATAGAAATCGAGCCAACGGTTCAACGTGATCTCGACGTTGATCATCGACACGTCGTACTTCTTCACCGGCACACCGGCCGGGCACTTCCCGCCCGACGTCATCACCGGCTCGCCCTTGGTCCCATCCGACATCAGCAAGAAGCTGCTGCCGTCCTGGCCCATGTACTGGTGCATCATCGACATCTCGTTGAAGGCACCGGACGTCTGTTGCGCCTTAGCATCTTTCTGCGCCTGCTGTTCGAGCTTCTCCATCAGGCGATGGTGCTGCATCTCCATCTTTTCTGCATTGCCCGAACGGCCCTCGATGGCGTTTTCCACCACCGTCTGGCCCTTCAACTGCTGAGTCCATCCCGGCATGGCGACCGGAGTGGCATGCCCCTGATGGGACTCCTCTCCTGCTCCCGCCGCAAACAGCCCCGGTGTTGCCACCAGACTGCCGGCCAGCAAGACGCTTTGCAGCATCAGCGCCAACCCCGTACGGCGCCGCTTGCGCGTTGGTTGAAACACATCACCCCTCATAGTACGGCCTCCCCCTGTTATGTCCGCCTTACCTGGCGGATGGTTGAATCCAACTTACGATCGCTATCAGCTGTGAGCGATCAGCTTCAGTGTTCGACCTTCACTTGCAAGCTGATTGCTGACGGCTGATCTCTTCCCTACTTTGCATCCCTTGGCCTTCGTTAGGTGCTGGTGAAGGGTCCTCCTTACGGAGGAGAGGGTCATTCGGAGGCCGGTCCTAATCACCCAGACCTCCACCAGCAACGCTACGTATACGCAGCTTGCGTGCCTCGATAGAGAAACCGTGAAGAATGAGCAGCAAATCCGCTCCAGTCCTTACGATTCGCACAGGACGGCTCTGTGAAACGCGACCCGTCAACCGGAGAATCTTCCACGAAACTAGACAGTCTCGTCGTGGAGCAATTGCAATTGCAGTAAATTCAAATAGATGGACTGTCCAATCCATTGGACAGCTATTAAGGAAATCTGGGGCGGAAACGGGCAGCTACTAGAGCCCTGCGAAAAAGAAATGGGGTACGAACAAACGGATCGGCGGCACAAGAAGGGCTGCTGACTGGATCAGCGGCAGCTGGAGCGAGGAGCAGCAACAGGCGGAGACTGGAATGTAGTCGAAGGGGCCATCTCCCTCACGTCAGGCCTCACCCACTCCATAACTACGGAGCTTGTTATAGAGGCTCGCCCGACTGATCTTGAGGAGCTTAGCGGCTTGCGCACGATTATTCCCTGTTTGCTGGAGCGCTTGAAGAATCCGTGCATGCTCTGCCTGGCGGGTCGCCCCGCGGGCAACGGTACGGAGATCGTGCTCAACCGGTTTCGATCCCATTGCCACGATGTCCTTGCAATTCAACGTGGAACCAGTGGTGGTCACGACGGCCCGCTCTATATAGTGCTGAAGTTCCCGCACGTTGCCAGGCCATGTGGCCTGAGTGAGCGCCTGCATCACATCCGGCGAGACCTGCCGGACTGGCTGCCGGTGGCGCTTGCAGGACGCCGCTACGAAATGCTGCACAAGGAGCGGGATATCTTCTCGCCGGTGACGGAGCGGGGGAAGAGACAACGGCAGCACCGCCAGCCGATAGTAGAGGTCTTGCCGAAAGCTCTTGGCCTTGACGAGCTCGACAAGATCTCTGTTCGTCGCCGACACGACCCGCACATCGATCTTGATCGGCTGATTGCCTCCGACCCGCTTGATCTCCCCCTCCTGAAGCACCCGCAGCAACTTGGATTGAAAGGTCGCCGTCGTATCGGCGATTTCGTCCAGGAAGATCGTCCCGCCATCCGCCTCTTCGAAAAGCCCCCGTTTGGTCGCATGTGCGCCGGTGAAGGAGCCCTTCACATGTCCGAACAGCTCACTCTCCAATAGCGTTTCCGGCAACGAACCGCAATCGACGACGACGAACGGTTTGTCCCTCCGATAGCTGGTCTGATGAATCGTTTTCGCCACCAGTTCCTTCCCGGTGCCGCTTTCCCCCTGAATCAATACAGTCGCGCAACTGTCGGCAACGAGGCGAATCATGTCGAGCACTTCTCGCATCGGTGCGCTCGAGCCGATCAACTCGCCCAGCTTCGCCTCCTGCTTTACGACCGCATGCGCACCGCTCGTCTGCATCTCGGCTTTCGGCAAGGCCTTGAACAGCACCAGTACCGACTCGACCTCGCCGCGACTTGAAACAAGCGGAAAAGCCTGATGCATCCCACAGGCCGTGCCGTCCCCGCCGGACGCACAGGCCACGGACCGGACCTCGGGCGATTCATACATCGTGGTCGCCGGGCAGGTGCCACAGGGATCGCTCCGGTGAGCAAAGGCCTGATAACACTTGGCTGAACGGCCCGATGACGTTGATGTGTCTTCAGACCATGCCGATTCGTTCGCGTAGATCACGTTGAGGTCACGATCCACCACTGCCACCCGATCGGAAAATCCACCGG
>SWDR01000017.1:0-35042 GCA_005116815.1 Nitrospira sp.
GTGTCGTAGGGAATATCGTAGGACACCCCGGGAGGGAAGTTCTTGGCCAGCTCATCCATCTGCGCGCGTGCGCGACGGATCGTGTCCAGCGCGTTCGCCCCGGGAGAAAGAAACGTCAAAATAAACGTCGTGGGCTTGCTGTTCCAGCGCCCCTCAAGGGCATAGGACTGGGCACCCAGTTCGATGCGGGCCACGTCCTTCAGCCGAACCGTGGAGCCGTCCGGCAATGCACGCACGATCAGTTCCTCGAAATCCTTTACATCGGTCAGTCGGCCCTTCGTGATGATCGGAATCGTCAGCTCGGTGCCCTTCGGCGCCGGTTCCCGCCCGATGGTCCCGGCCGGATAATCTCGATTCTGCTCTCGAATGATGGCCGCGATGTCGGTCGGCACGAGACCCAGCTTCGCCATGTGCAAGGGATTGAGGATGATCCGCATGCTGTAATTCTGCTGTCCGAATACCAGCGCATCCCCCACGCCCTTGACGCGCTTCAGATCGTCGACCAACCGAAGCGTGGCATAGTTCGAGAGGAAGACCGCATCATGGCGGGGATCCGTGGACTTCAGGACCATGACTGCGACGAGGTCCGGGGACACCTTCTTAACGGTGACACCCTGCCGGATGACTTCCGTCGGCAATTGCGGCTCAGCGAGCTTTTCACGGTTCTGGGTTTGGACCTGAGCGATGTCAGGATCGGTGCCGATCTCAAACGTCAGCTTGATCGTGACGTGGCCGTCGTTGCTGCTGGTGGAATCGAAATAGAGGAGGTTGTCGATACCTGGAAGTGTCACCTCGATCGGCCGAGCGACCGATTCGGCGGCGACTTCCGCGCTGGCGCCGGGGTAATCCGCATCGATCTGCACGACCGGCGGGGTAATCTCCGGAAACTGGGCGACCGGCAGGAACTGCAGCGCAAGCAGGCCCATCACCACAATGACAATGGAGACCACCGACGCAAGAATAGGCCTGTCGATAAAGACGTGCGACGTCACAAGCTATCTATCCTTATTGAGAGGTGGGAGGAGTGACGTCCGTGGCCGGGACATTCGTCCCTCCCCAGGGAATGGCCTTCACCGGAGCGCCGGGACCGATCTTCATCAGCCCATTCACCACCACGCGATCGCCCTGGCTAAGGCCGCTGTCGATGAGCCACTGGTCCCCTTTCCAGTCGGACGCGGCGACGTCGCGAATGGCGATCTTCTCGTCTTGATTCACCACATAGACAAAAGGACCCTGCGGCCCCTGTAACACAGCGCGTTGAGGAATGAGGATCGCATCCGTCTTCGTATCGCCGGTAAATCGCACCTTCACAAATTGCCCCGGGAGAAGACTGCGCTGGGGGTTGGGAAAGGTGATTCTCGTTTGGCGCGAGCCGGTCTCCGTTCGCAAGCCTGGCTCCAGGAGATCGAGCACCCCTTCATGCGCATACGCCGAGCCATCCATCAGTGTGAGCTGGCCTCGTAACTGGTAGACCCCCGGATGGGTGATTTTCTTCGACTCGATGTCCCGCCGCCGCTTGAGGATAAACGTCTCCGGCACACTCACGACCACATACATCGGGTCGACGCGATGGACCACCGTCAATAAATCCGTTTGCGCAGAAACCAGGCGCCCTTCGTAGTAGCGGCTCCGCTCGATCAATCCCGTAATGGGAGCCGTAATCAGCGTATTGTCGAGATCAAACTGCGCCTTGGTCAATTCCGCCTTCGCCCCTTGCAGCAGCGCTTTGGCGGTGAGGTCGCCGGCCACAGCATCGTCGACATCTTTCTGACTCACCGCCTGTTCTGCCAGAAGCGGTTTCACACGCGCCAGATCCTGTCTCGCCTGCACCAGCCTCGCGTCCGCCTCGGCAATCTTGGCTTTCGCGATCGCCACGGCGGCTTGGAACGGAACGGGATCGATTTGATAGAGGCGGTCGCCCTTCTTGACGTCACGCCCTTCCTGATAGAGCACGGCCTTCAACAGGCCGGTTACTTGCGAACGGATCTCCACCGGACGCGAGGCCTCGGCTTGCCCGATAAATTCCGGTTCGTCCGGGATCGTCTGACGAACCACCGTCATCACCTCGACTTGCGAGACCTGAGGAGCCGGGGCGGATCCCGCATCTTGTTTACAGCCAACGGGCACAGCCAACAAAACAGCCGCAAGCCCATAGGACACGATATGTGGAGCCGTATGTTTTGTTACCATGATCAAACCGATTCCATTGTATAGGAGGCGCTCAGTCTACCTCTTTATGCACAGAGTTCTCTACATCCCACCTACGATCAGAGCACAAGGGGCTTGATCGGCGACAGCACCGCCGCCGGATCGTTCTTCCAGATCGATTCATCTGCGTCCACATACAACTCGATCTCATTCCCGTCCGGATCGCGCAGGTAGAGGCTTTGGCTCACCGTATGATCGCTCATGCCGTCGATCGTGATCCCGGCCTGCTCCAGCTCGTGCTTCGCCGCGCGCAACTCGTCGAGACTGTCGCCGACTTTGATCCCGATGTGATAGAGCCCGCGCCGGCGTCCTTCCAGCGGACCAGGCGCAGCACCGACCTGAATCAGCAGCAGTTCATGATGGGTCCGTCCGGAGGTCAGCGCTGCCGCCGCCCCGTTGAAAATCCGCCCAACCTCCTTGAAACCCAACAGATCCCGATAGAAGGCGAGGGACTGCTGCAGATCTGTCACGTAGAACACGACATGGCCGAGATAGTGAGCCCTCATTCCTATACCCCACAGATAGGAGACGCGATTCGTAACATATAATCTGTCTATGCCGATGACTTACCCGGTCGGCTCACTATCGAGCTGATGGGCCTTCCGCCCGCCACGGGCGAGCGGATGTTCAGGAAGCTGACCGCCGATCATGAGCTTGGCCAAATCCGCAGCGCGGACAACGAGTTCTTGTGCCCCTTTTCGAAGTTCCTGGCTGTTCTGTACTTCTTTGACGTTCCGTTCCATGTCCTCCGCGCTCCAACCACGGGAATGCGCGATGAACGGGAACTGCGGAAACTGGCAGCCGACTTCGGCAAAAAAGGTCATGAGTTGCCCGGCCACCCCCTGGACGTTATCTTGCCCGCCCATGATGATGAATGCTGCCACCTTGTTCTTCAACAAGTGTGTATTCGCGATGGTCTCCTGATTCTGGATGCAGTTCATCCGCTCGACCATCTTGTAATAGAGGCTGCTCGCGTTGCCCCAGCGGATCGGAGTGGATATCAAAATCACATCGGCCCAATGCACGATCGCTTCGTACACACGGTCGAGCTGGTCCGTCGGATCCATCTGCGTGATCGAACAGGGCCAGGTACAGGCCTGGGCCGATTTGGAATAGAAGCCTTCGCACGGGCGAAAGTTCAACTCGCGGAGCTTAATACATTGCGTCTCCAGCTTCAGCACGGTCCGGGCATGATCCAGCGCCACCTCCAGCATCGCGTCGGAGGTGCTGTACCGGGGATGCTCCGTTGTCATCGCCGTCGTCGAGATCCCCACGACGCGGATCGGACCTGCCTGGCGCACCACGGGACGTGCGAGCGGATGGGGCTCGTGCTTCTGTTTCTTGCGTTTCGTCGCCGAAGCGAGATCCACATAGAGCCGGCCGTTCTCCACTTTGGTCGCATAAGCTGGAACCTGATCCTGTTCGTACCCCGGTTCTCCTTGACCGGTCTTGCGATGAAACTTCCAGTAGTGCCAGGGGCAGACCACATAGTCGCCGTCGACCGTGCCCTCACCCAATGGCCCACCGACATGATTGCAGACCCCGGAAATCGCGGCAAAGGAACCGTCTTTATAGGTCAACGCGATGGTCGTCTTCCCTGAAGAGACTTCTTGCAGAGGCTTCTTCTTCAGCTCTTCAACGCTTCCAATGTCTGTCCATTGTCTGTCCGGCATCACAGGCTCCCTCGGTGATGAGATCTCAGTGCCTTACTTGCTCGCACCACTATCGTAATAGAACCGCTCGTGGATGATCTTGCCGTTCTTCCACTTCGCCACCACCACTTGCTCCATATGGACCGGCTGGCCGCTGGTCGCAATGAAGTCCATATTGCATTCGTAGAAGGTTGCGTCATCACCCACAGCCTGAGCCGTCACGTTGAATCCTTTCCACTCCTTGACGCCGCTCATGAACTGCTTTTCCCGCTCGATATTTGCCGTCTGACCTATCGTTGGAGGATTGGCGTTCTCCTGCATCTTTACGTCCTTATCATAAAACTCCGTGACTGCTTCGATGATCTTGCCCTGACGGATGTAGCCCAACAGATCGCTCAGCCGCTGTTGTAGATTCGCTGTGCTCATGATTGTTTCTCCTTTCGAGGTTTGCTCGTGAATGTAATCCCGGCCTTCTGCACTTCCTGATAGGGGAGGAGCCAGACCAGCGATTCGTCGCTGAGATCGCCAACCTGAATACGGTTTCCCCAGGGATCGCGGAAGTCGCACCGAAAACCCGGCCGCATCTTCAGTTTATATTTGCTCATCAACTTACGCCGGACTTCTTTGATCTGCTTGGCATCCCGGACCATCAGACCGAAATGTTTCACACGGTCCGGCTGCAATGTCTCTACTTCAAAGATCGCCATGAATTGATGCTCACCCAGCTTGCACCAGGCTGCGCCTTCGCCACCGGTGAGCATCGTCAAACCAAAGACATCGGCATAAAACTGCACCGCCTTCTTGGCATCGGTCACTTCGATCACGATATGGTTACAGCCATAAACTTGGACTGCCACTACGCACCTGCCTTTCTTGTCAGCTGATCCACTTCGACCTTCTTGAAGGCTGCGACGAATCGATCCGGGGGCTGCGCGCCGGATAACGCATAGGTCCCGTTCAGCAGGAAATATGGGACGCTGCGAATACCAAGCCGATGTCCCGCCGATTCCTCAGCCTTCACCTCTGCCGTTCCATCCTGACCTTCGAAAAACGGCTCGGCCTTAAGCCCGGCACGTTCAGCCAACTGTGCAAGGACGGAGAGCGAGCCGATATCCACACCCTCTTCGAAGTAGCCCTTGAAGAGCGAGTCAACTATGGCGTTTTGGCATCCCTCTTGTCCCGCATACCAAATCAGCCGATGGGCCAGGAAGGTATTGGGCGTCCGCACAATCTTGCCGAACGCAAAGGCAATCTGCTCCTCAGCGCCGGCCGCGAGCACATGTTCTTCCATCTGGCGAAACGCGTCCAAGCTTCCGAACTTCGCTTCGAGATAGGCCGTACGTTCAAGGCCTTCTTTCGGCATCGTCGGATTCAGTTGAAACGGCCGCCAGGTGATCGCCGGCTGTACCAGATCCTTCGAGTCACTCAGTGCCCGCTCCAACCGACGTTTCCCCACATAACACCAGGGACAGACGACATCGGAATAGACCTCGATCATGAGGGTCCGATCGCTCATGACAGATGCCCCATCTTGCCTGCTTGATAATCGTTTACAGCTTGAACCATCAGGAAGCGCATGTAATGCTCTTCGCCGGCGCGCCAGATGCGCAGATCGAGCCATTCGCTGAGCGCGTTCACCACCGAAACGCCAACGCCGTGGAGTCCGCCGGAGACCGTGTAGGCGCCCTGCTCGAATTTGCCGCCAGCATGCAACACCGTCAGCGCGACTTCGGCAGCGGACTTTTTTTGCGTGGAATGCATCCCGGTCGGAATGCCGCGGCCGTTATCCACGACCGTGACGCTCCCATCGATATGGATCGTCACCTCGATCGTCTCGCCGAATCCCGCCATATGTTCATCGACGCTGTTGTCGACAACTTCATAGACGAGGTGATGGAGGCCGTCCGCACCGGTACTGCCGATGTACATCGCCGGACGCTTCCGCACGGCATCCAGGCCTTCCAGCACTTTGATTTGGTCCGCGCCGTAACTCTCGGATTTCGGTGTGGTCTCGTTCTCGTTACTGGCCATCAGTCTCCCGTTTCAATACAGCCCTTGGCTCTCTGCGCTCAGCGACCGACCTGACGGCTGATCGCTGATGGCTAGGGCTCAGCTAGATTTTAATTGGCATCACGACGCACTTGAAGCCGGGACTGTCTGACTCCTGGATCAAACAGGGGCTCAGCGGATTGTCCATTTGCAGAGAAATCGTCTCTCCGTCCATGACTCCAAGCACATCCAACAAGTAGCGGGCATTGAACCCGGTGTTCAACGCTTCCCCCTCATACTGTGCCGCCAGCTCTTCGGTCGCTTCTCCAAAATCTGGATTGCTGGAGAACAGCGTCATCTGTCCGGAGACAAACGAGACCTTCACCGCGTTCGCCTTATCGCGCGACAAGACGGAGACACGCCGGAGCGCACTTTCCAACTCGTTGCGGTTGACCCCGATCTTCCTGCCACTCTCTTTTGGGACCACTTGCTGATAGTTCGGGTAGTTCCCCTCCATCAGCCGCGAGGTCAGCAGCAGTCCGCTCTTCCGGAAGATCATGAGGTTTTTGGTGAACCCGATCAAGGGCTCGCCTTCGCCGCCTTCCTCCAGAAGACGCTGCATCTCATGCGCGGCTTTCTTCGGAATGATGGCTTTGATCTCTTGCGGAGCGCCCTTGGCCCCCGGCATGCCAACTTCCTGTTCGGCTACCGCCAACCGGTGTCCATCGGTGCCGACCAGGCGCAAGATCGTTTTCTTCTCCGACGTGATGAGGGTCACCAACAGCCCGTTGAGGATGTAGCGCGCGTCATTGTCTCCGGCCGCAAAGAGGGTCTTGCGAATCAGCTCTAAGAAGCCGGCCCCGGCGAGAGGAATGAGCCCTTCCCGTTCGATCGTGGGCAACGCGGGATAGTCGGTGCTGGGGAGGCCGACAATCTTGAATTGGCTCTTGCCTGCCTGAATCGTCGTCCAGTTATTGTCACCGGAGGTGATATCGATGTCGCTGACGTTCAGCTCCTTGATGATCTCATAGAGCTTCCGGGCAGAGACCGTGACCCCTCCGGGCTTCTCGACGGTGGCCTTATAGAGCCCGCGCATGCCGATCTCGAGGTCGGTGGCGACGATCTCCACCCCCTCCTGCTTCGCCTCGATCAAAATGTTCGAGAGGATCGGCATCGTGTTGCGCTTCTCGACAACACCTTGGACCCGCTGGAGGCCCGTCAAGAGTTCCACTCGTCCCATACGTAATTTCATAGTCTCTTCTCCCTCACCCAACCGCTCATGCTCGTAGAATCTGTTCCTTCAAGCTGTCCAACGTGGCGCTCAATGCACTGTCGAGGTCTTTGGCTTTGATAACCTGTTTGCAGGCATGAATGATCGTCGTATGGTCTTTGCCTCCGAACTGCCGCCCGATCTCGGGATAGGAGGAGTCCGTGAGTTCCCGACAGAGATACATGGCAATCTGCCTTGGGTGGACCAACGTTTTACTCCGGCGACGGGACTTCAGGTCGGAGATCTTCACATGGAAGCGCGCGCCCACCGTTTCCTGAATATCGTCCATCGACACGATCTTTTTCTTGGTGCCGATCAGATCCCGAAGCACCGTCTTTGCCATCTCCAGCGTGATCGTTTGGCCGGTGAGCGACGCATAGGCGCCGAGGCGCACCAGTGAACCTTCCAGCTCGCGAATATTGCTCTTCATCGTGGTCGCGAGAAACTGGACGACATCTTCCGGCAACGACACGCCGTCGTCCTCGGACTTTTTCCGCAAGATGGCAATGCGCGTCTCCACATCCGGCGGCTGAAGATCCGCGATCAGGCCCCATTCAAAGCGCGACCGCAGCCGTTCTTCGATATCGGGCATGTCTTTCGGAAAACGGTCGCTCGAAAGGACCAACTGCTTATGCGCTTCGTAGAGGGCATTGAACGTATGGAAGAATTCCTCCTGCGTCCGTTCCTTGCCCGCCAGGAACTGAATGTCGTCGATCATCAACATATCGATATGACGATACCGCTTCCGCAGGTCCATCATCTTGTCGTATCGAATGGAGTTGATGACCTCGTTCGTAAACTGCTCGGTCGTCAAATAGGCAATGCGAAGATCGGTCCGCTCCGCCACATAATTTCCAATGGCATTCAAGAGGTGGGTTTTCCCAAGCCCGGTCTCGCCGTAGATAAACAAGGGGTTGTAGGCTTTGGCCGGCTGTTCGGCGACCGCCATACAAGCGGCATGGGCAAACTGATTTCCGGCACCCACGACGAAATTCTTGAATGTGTACTTGGGATTAAGCTGGATACCCCGTTTCGGCCTGGTTACGGTACTTTGACGACTAGGCGTCGGCGTAGTCCCGTTTTCAGGCAGCTTTGCCACCGGTTTATGAAAGATGGAGAAGGTGATCGCCGTTTCTTCCCCACCTCGGGCGGCCGAGAGTGCCTCAACCAGGAGGGGTCCGTAGTGCTGGCTTAACCAATCACCAAAAAACTTATTGGGAACGCCAAGTTGCGCAGTAGAATCTTCAATATGCTCGAGGTGAATCGGCGTAAACCAGGTATCGTACACCTGTTTTGGCACTTTCCCTTGAATAGAAGCCAAGGCGTCTTGCCACACATTCACAAGAGTCATAATTTCTGTATCATTCTTCATACACAGACTTATTCACACCTGTGGATAACCTGGTTCTTCGCAGTGGTTTCTTGCGTGTTTTCTATTTTTTTCATCACGCGGACGATTCCAGCCAAGACCTATCACTCAAGCCGACACAGGTTGCTGACTGTGCATCCAGGGGTTACTCAGAGTCAATCCCCAAGTCTCTCCACACAGATCGCGTGCGAGAAAATCTAACGAATCAACAACTTGATCGCCGTCCACAATATCCACAGAGACTACTCTTACTCCTACTACTACGACGAACTCTTATTACGACACACATAACTTCGGAGAAGAGTGCAGGAACAACCTAGACCACAATGACATGTTCCGATGAGAAAATGCGTTCAATAAGATCGTCATAGGTGATGGTCGGAGATGAAGAGCCGACAACGCCTTTCTCAACGGTCACAGCTACTCCTTTTACAGAAGAAGGGACTGTCGAGATGGCCTGCTCGACAAACACGATATCCATATCTGCATCGCCAGGGTGAAAGAGCGATGTAGAAATACCGGCTGGCTGTTGTCGAAGAAGATAGAGCGTCATACCCATAGAAGAACACTCAAACTATCTAAAAAATGAGACTTCTATCAACGGTTTGAATCAACTGCCTAATTTCATCTGCCGTACGAGTTGTCACGGAGAAACTATCGGACCAGCTATCCATTGCCGTTTCGGACTCGACGATAAATGGAACAGAGAGATGTGTAAACGAAGGAAGATACTTTTCAAGGATATCGACATCGATGATCTCATCAGTATCCTCCCTCAGAAGCTTGGGAGCCTGCCCAAGCAGCACGACGGTCGTCTCATGATCCCCGGCACAGAGTCCCAAGGCAATACGAAGAGCCTCAACAGGACGAGCAGTCACACAAGGATCTTCTGAAATGACGACAGCGATGCGTTTAGACATAAAACATCAGACAGCAGTGAAGACTATGTAAACGCGAGAAAGCGATCGCACCCATCGATAATTCCTGACAACACGACTAACCCGGACAACGAGACCCTCGAATCGACCGAGGCTGTCGGGACGCCATGTTGCTGACAACCATAGGCGCAGACAGACATCTTCACCCCAGCATCGATCAAGCCGATATAACGCTGGTCGATCGCGCTCTTCACTCCTTCATCAATGAGCTTGGAAAACCCCGGTCAAGAGACCCTGCATATCATTGAAGTGCAGAACGGACCCTACCTTGGGGAAGACGACATTGTCCGGTTTCAGGATGATTATGGGCGGACGCCAAAATAGTGATGCGTGGAGAGTCGGTGTCGCGTATTGCTTCTGATGATCACCCATCACTGATCACATATCACAGGGGTATCTATGGGACTCTTTCGCGAATATGATTTGCGTGGCATCGTGGGGCAGGAGCTCACCGATGCGATTGCGGAGCAAGTGGGGCGCGCCTACTGCACTTATGTCAAAGACCGTGGGGTCAAGACGATTTCAGTCGGGCGGGATGGTCGACTCAGTTCGCCAGGTCTCTTCGCATCTCTTGTGCGCGGGCTCCTCGCCGGTGGCTTGAACGTCGTCGATATTGGTATTTGCCCCTCGCCTCTGGTGTATTTCTCGCTGTTTCAGCTGCCGGTTGACGGCGGTATCATGATCACCGGGAGCCACAACGCGGCTGAATACAACGGATTCAAGATCTGCGTCGGGAAAGAAGCGATTCATGGAGAAGAAATCCAGGCCCTGCGAGCGGTGATGGAGGCCGGCGCGTTTGTCTCAGGCGCTGGGACCTTGTCAGAACATGCCATCATTCCCGACTATCTGGCCTATCTCAAGAAGAGTTTCGCGCACGTCAACGCCAAGCGCCTGCATGTCGTCATCGACTGCGGAAACGGTGTCGCCGCGTTGGTAGCCAAGGAGGCATTGGAGCTCTTGGGCTGCCGCGTCACCGGGCTCTATTGCGATCTTGATGGGAGATTTCCGAATCACCATCCCGATCCCACGGTCTTAGAGAATCTTGACGATCTGATTCAGGCGGTCAAACAGCACAAGGCCGATGTCGGGATCGGCTACGATGGAGATGCCGATCGTATCGGGACCATCGATGAGCAGGGGAACGTGTTATGGGGCGATCGCCTGATGGTGGTCTACTCGCGCGATATTCTGGCTGAGAAACCAGGGAGCACGATCATCTCCGAGGTCAAATCGTCGCAGAGCCTCTATGACGATATCGCGAAGCGGGGGGGCCGCCCGATCATGTGGAAAACTGGCCACTCTTTGATCAAGGCGAAAATGAAAAGCGAGAAGGCCGTCTTGGCCGGTGAAATGTCCGGGCACATGTTTTTTGCCGATCGGTATTTTGGCTATGACGACGCGATTTACGCCTCCTGCCGGCTGGTGGAGATTTTGGCCAAGACGACTCAGCCACTCTCTGCCTTGGTTGCGGATCTTCCGAAGACGTCGGTCACGCCGGAGATTCGCGATGACGTGTCCGATTCCATTAAGTTCCAGTTGGTCAAACATGTGCAAGATCGCTTGGCATCCTGTATGAAGAGCCGTGAGCCGCTTGGACCTGCCAAGTTGGTGATCCGCGAGGTGGTGACCATCGATGGGGTCCGTGCCATATTCGAGGATGGATGGGGGTTGATTCGAGCCTCGAATACTCAGCCGGCCCTCGTGCTGCGCTTCGAAGCCACGTCACCGGAGCGGTTGACCACGATCCGCGCAGTTATCGAAGGCGAACTCAAGGTGGCCAAGCAAGCTCTTGGCTGCTGACAGGATGCTGGGAAAGCCCGCCAGCTTCGTTCTCGGCTCATCGAAATCCTCAACGGGGACCCGGCCGCCTCACCACTCGGCGGCGCGCACAGACGTGGTGCTCCTTATTCGTCGCACCGTGCGCCCCTGAGGGTACGCCTCCGGTTTCGATTCGCCTGCGGCCTCGCTGGACGAACTTTTTGAGCATCCTGTGAGATGTGTGCTCATCTGTACCGTAACCTTTCCCGAGACTTCCCCCCAATGACTTTTTGCCCGCCTATTCAGTCTCATCAGCGAGGGGGCTTATTGCTCCATGCTCTTTTGGTACGCATGTGGCTCATACTGGGTTGCCTGATCCTGGGTGCTTTGAGCAGTTCAGTCTCCTGGGCTGGGGCTGGCGATCTGACTACAGCACGACCCTTCCAAGTCGGAGAACAGCTCACCTTCGATATTTCTTGGCTGAATATCACCGCTGGTACAGCCGTGATGGCAGTCAGTGGTCCCGGCACGGAAGGGGGTCAATCGCTGGTGAAACTGGTCACCACGGCTCAGTCGAGGCCGGCGATCACCAAGTTCTTTCCGGTAGACAATCGGGTGGAGTCATTACTGGACCCTGCCACGCTATTGCCTGAGCATCTGACGTTTAAGCGGCGAGAAGGAAAAAAGAAAGAAGACATCGAGTATGCCTTTCAGCAGAAAGAGGGGAAGGTGACGGTTCTCAAAGGGGGGACGACCGAAATCTTGGACATGCCTCCTGGCACCCAAGACGTCATCTCCTGCCTCTACTATGCGCGTAGCGCATTGTCGCTCCAGCCTGGTGCAGCGCTGACGATGAATGTCTATCACGATAAGAAGAACCGGAAGTTGGACGTACGGGTTGAGGAGATCGAAACAATCAGCGGACCCTGGGGTACGGTTGAAACGGCTCGCCTGTTAGTCGTCATGCCGTTCCAAGGCCTCTTTCTCAACCAGGGCAACATACGGGTCTGGTTGACCAACGACGAACGGCGCATTCCGGTTCGAATGAAGGCCAAAGTCGTCATTGGATCGATTGTGGCGGATCTCGTCAGTGGATGGCAGGCCTCTACAGCAGCCCCATAAGAGAACCAGCCTTTCGTTGCCCGCCCTCTTCAAAACGGTTATACTCGCCTCTACTATGGGACAGTTTCCTCTTACTTTAAGCAGCTTTATCAGTCAGCAACCGGTCGGGCCTTCTGGGTCTATCGGAGATTTCTCCTGTCTCCTGGGCCAGATCGGCCTGGTGGGAAAAATGATTGCCCGAGATCTTCGACGTGCAGGGCTGATCAATATCCTGGGAACGACCGGCGAAGTGAATGTGCAAGGGGAGACGGTCAAGAAACTGGATGAAATTGCGAACGAGACATTTCTGCAGGCCTTTCGCCAGAGCGATCTTGTCTGTGCGTTGGCGTCGGAGGAGATGGAGAAACCAGTCCTGCTCCCTGAAAATTGGCCGCAGGCCCAGTATATGGTGCTGTTCGACCCGCTCGATGGCTCATCGAATACAGACTGCAACATGCCGATGGGGGCGATTTTTTCGATCGTGAAATGTGCAGGCAAAGACCGGATGCCGACGGAGGATGACCTCGTCCGCAAGGGTACAGAACAGGTGGCAGCCGGCTATCTCCTGTTCGGCTCAAGTACCATGTTGGTCTATACGGTTGGACAAGGGGTTCACGGGTTTACATTAGAGCCCGGCATCGGCGAGTATCTGTTATCTCACGAACAGATTCGTATCCCTGCTCGAGGCAAGGTTTATGGCGCAAACGAAGGCAATTATCAAAAGTGGACGACGGGGACGAAGAAGTATCTGGACCATGTGAAGGTGCAGGATAAAGCCACGGGGCGGCCCTACAGCGTACGGTATTCCGCCTGTCTGGTGGCCGACGTACACAGGATCCTCCTCGGTGGTGGCATCTATCTTTACCCGGGTGAGCTGGACAAGCCGGAGGGAAAGCTCCGATTATTGTACGAAGCCAATCCCTTGTCATGGGTTGTGGAACAGGCAGGGGGGAAAGCCAGCACCGGCACTATGCGTATCCTCGATGTCGAGGCCAAGCAATTGCATCAGCGGGTGCCATTGATCATCGGAAGTCCGAGCGATGTGGACGACGCAGAGGCATTTATCCAAGGCAGACGAATGTAACGACTCAGGTAGATAGGCTGAAGGTGTTCAGGCTGAAGTGTTCGGAGTTCCGTCCTTCAGCCTACAAGCCTTCAACCTGAATAGCTATTAGCGGATACCGTTTCATGAATCCACTGGAGGACAGACATGGCTGATCGCGTACAAGAGATTTTGAGCTGGTACAGCAGCGACAACGCGGGCACACAAACCAATATTGCCCGGCTGCTGCGTCATGGCAAATTGGCGGGGACAGGCAAGCTGGTCATTCTGCCTGTGGATCAAGGGTTCGAGCATGGCCCGGCCCGGAGCTTCGCGGTCAATCCTGGCGGGTATAATCCCCTCTATCACTTTCAGTTGGGGATCGATGCGGGCTGTAATGCCTACGCTGCGCCACTGGGGTTTCTCGAGGCCGGGGCGAGCCAGTACGCGGGACAAATCCCGCTCATTCTGAAGCTCAATAGCCACGATTCGTTGCATGACGACAAGGATCCGATGCCGTCAGTCACCGGAAGCGTCTCGGATGCTTTGCGACTTGGTTGCGTGGCGGTGGGGTTCACGATCTACCCAGGGTCTTCGCACTGCAACGCCATGTATGAGCAGTTGCGCGAGATTGCCGCGGATGCCAAGGACTGTGGGTTAGCCGTCGTTGTGTGGTCGTACCCCCGTGGGTCAGGACTGAGTAAGGACGGAGAGACCGCCATCGATGTGGTGGCCTATGCGGCGCAGATTGCGGCTCAACTTGGCGCCCATATCATTAAGGTCAAACTGCCCTCGGCGCAGCTTGAACAGGCTGCGGCCAAGAAGGTGTACGAGTCGGTGAAGATTCCGATCACTACGCTGGCTGAGCGAGTGAAGCATGTGGTGCAGAGTGCGTTCGATGGCCGCCGAATCGTGATTTTCTCCGGAGGGGCCAAGAGCGAGGACAAGAATGTGTTCGATGAAGCACGCGCGATTCGCGATGGCGGTGGGTTCGGTTCCATTATCGGGCGGAACTCGTTCCAGCGTCCCAAGCCGGAGGCGATCAAGTTTCTCCATACCATCATGGGGATTTACTCCGGCGAGGGTAAGTGAAGAGTCGGCTTGGTTTCACGTGCCGCGTCAGTCTGTCGCTTGAGGTGAAGGATACATGGTACCTATGAAGTCACGTCGGCCCTGGCTCGTTCCGTTCATCTTGATTGCCGTTGGGATCCTCATTGGAGTGGTGGTGGCGTCCGATATGGGATGGCTGCCGAGCAGCACCGCCGGGCCAGACCAGACTTCAGCCCCTCTCGCTCGCCCGGTGGCCACGGTGCCACAGTTGCCGCTGGCCGGAGGGAGCGGGAGAAACTTCGTTGAGATTGCAAAATCGGTCAAGCCGGCGGTCGTCAACATTGCGGCAACGAGAACGGGAAAAACCGGAGAGAGCCCTCAAGCCTCGCCATTCGACGATCCATTCTTCCGGCGGTTCTTCGGCGACGAACTGAAACGCGACATTCCGAAGGAGCGGAAGGAACGGGGACAGGGCTCCGGGGTCATTGTGGATCCCAGCGGCGTGATCATTACCAATAATCACGTGGTGAACAAGGCCGACGATATTCGCGTGGTGCTGTCCGATAAACGAGAGTTTAAAGCCAAGCTTATCGGGACGGATTCGAAGACGGACATTGCGGTGATCAAGATCGAGGCCACGGGGCTGTCGCCGATCGCCTGGGCGGATTCCGATCAATTGGAAGTCGGGGAGTTTGTGCTGGCGGTGGGCAGTCCCTTTGGCCTGACGCAGACGGTGACGATGGGCATTGTCAGTGCGGTTGGGCGAGCCAGTATGGGGATCGCCGAATATGAAGACTTCATCCAGACCGATGCCGCGATCAATCCCGGCAATTCAGGCGGGGCGTTGGTGAACATCCGTGGCGAGTTGGTCGGTATCAACACCGCCATCTTCAGCCAGAGCGGCGGGAATATGGGGATCGGGTTTGCCGTGCCCAGCAACTTGGCGCGTTCCATCATGGATCAACTGGTCGGAACCGGAAAAGTCGTGCGTGGCTGGCTGGGTGTATCCATTCAAGACTTGTCGCCTGAGTTGGCGGCACAATTCGGCATCACGGAAACAAAGGGTGTGCTCGTCAGCGATGTGATGGACGACAGTCCTGCCAAGAAGGCGGGATTTGAACGGGCCGATGTGATTGTCGAGTTCGACGGGAAGCCGATGGATTCGCCCACGCATTTGCGCAATGCTGTGGCGCAAACCCCTCTTGGGAAAAAGGTGCCGATCAAGCTGATTCGAGACAAGAAGTCCAAGGTCCTCGAGGTGACTATCGTCGAGCAGCCGAAGTCGATGTCACAGTCTGGTGCAGAGGAGAATGCTGAGTCGATTGCGCCGACAGGGGTGCTGTCGGATCTTGAGGTGCATGAACTGACAGAGGAGTTGACCAGTCGGTATGGAATCAAGTCGACCGAGCGAGGCGTCGTGGTGACGCGCGTGAAGCCCGGCAGTACGGCAGAAGAAATGGGCGTGCGGGAAGGTGACATGATTCTGGAGGTGAATCGAAAGGCTGTGACCTCGGTGAAGGTGTATGAGCGGGTCATGTCAGGCCTTTCCAAAGATCAGGCGGTCCTCTTATTAGTGAAGCGACAGGGTCGATCCATTTATCTCACGCTTCGGCCTTAAGGACCGTTCCACCCTGCCTCGTGAGAGGCAGGACATGTGCCGGGAGGTGAAGGTATGGTATCGCGAGCCATATTCGTCCTTCTCAGTGCCTTGGCCGGGATGGTGTTGTTTCTGAGAGCCGAGCCGGCCAATGAGTCCTATTGGTTGTACGGAGTCGGCATCGGAGTTCTCACGGGAGGGCTCATCGTTGCCGGAGAGTATGCGTTACGCAACCTGTCATTCGGCATTATTGTGGGAGGAACAGGCGGTTTAGCCGTCGGGCTCTTGCTTACCGGGTTGGTCGAATGGGTTGGTGGTGAAATCTTCGATGTCCAAACCTTCCTGTTTCATATCGGCGGGCTGGTGTTTCTTCTCGGGCTGCCCTATTTAGGGCTCGTGCTCGGCGCGCGGTTCGGGAAGGAGAAGTTCCCAGCTCAGAACAGAAGTTCTTCGAATTATCTGGTTCGACCGTCTGTCCCAAAGTGCTGGATACCAGCGTGATTATCGATGGGCGGGCGGCGGACCTCTGTGAAACCGGATTTCTTGAAGGTACCTTTCTCGTGCCGCATTTCATCCTGGACGAACTCCAGCACATTGCCGACTCGTCCGATTCGCTGAAGCGCGCTCGTGGGCGGCGCGGACTCGATATCCTCAACAAGATTCAAAAGATGGTCGGCGTCGATGTCCGGATCATCGACGAGGATTTTCCTCATATTAAAGAAGTCGATGCCAAGTTGGTCGTGCTGGCAAAAAAGATGAATGCGAAAATCATCACCAATGATTTGAATTTGAATAAAGTGGCGGAGTTGCAAGGGGTGCGTGTGCTGAATATCAACGAGCTCTGCAACGCACTCCGTCCTGCCGTCTTGCCCGGAGAGACTATCCGGGTGTTTGTGTTGAAGGAAGGAAAGGAAGCCGGCCAGGGAGTGGCCTATCTGGACGACGGCACGATGATCGTCGTCGATAATGCTAGGCGCTCGATTGGACGGAATGTGGATGTCGTCGTGACCAGCGTGCTGCAAACCACGGCTGGGCGGATGATCTTTACTCGCCTAAAGGAAGACACCGAGCGAGAGGAGTTACAAGTCGCTCGTGGATAAACGCGTTGTGGCGGTCGTTCCTGCAGCCGGCAAAGGGCTGCGGATGGGTGGCGCCGTTCCCAAGCAGTTTCTTTCCTTGGGCGGTGAGCCCATCGTGGTGCATTCCCTTCGGGCGCTCCAATCTGCTGCCTGTATCCACGACATTATTCTCGCCGTGCCGTCAGCCGATCTCGACTATTGCCGCAACGATCTCGTGGTCCGGTACGGATTCTCAAAGGTCACCAAGGTCGTGCCGGGTGGCAAGGAGCGCCAGGACTCGGTTCGGCTTGGGTTGGAGCAGGTGCCTGAAGAGACGGAGATCGTGCTCGTGCATGATGCGGTTCGTCCGTTTGTCACGGTGGCAATGATCGAGGACGTCGTGGCGGCAGCCCGTCAACATGGGGGGGCCATTATTGCGCTTCCCATGCGGGATACGGTCAAGCAAGTTGGGGCCGACCGTCTCATTCAGCGAACGGTTGATCGGCAACCCCTCTGGCTGGCTCAGACGCCGCAGGCCTTTCGAATGGATTGGCTGCGGGAGGCGCACCGAAAGGCCAAGGTGGAAGGGGTGACAGCCACCGACGACGCATTTCTGTTCGAGTGGATGGGCCACCCGGTGGTGATCGTCGAGGGAAGTGGGGAAAACATCAAAGTGACGAGGCCGGAAGACTTGGTGATTGGCGAAGCCATTCTCGCGTCCCGAGCTGCTGTGCGATCTGGAGGACTGGCATGACGAAGATTCGTGTGGGGTGCGGGTACGATGTGCACCCGCTTGGTGCAGGGCGAAAGTTAATTTTGGGCGGGGTCGAAGTCCCACATTCGAAAGGTTTGTTGGGACATTCCGATTCCGACGTGCTTGTGCATGCGGTCTGCGATGCCCTGCTCGGCGCGATGGGGGAAGGCGATCTGGGCCGGCATTACCCGAGTTCCGATCAGAAGTACAAGGGGATCTCCAGCCTGAAGCTGCTTGAAGATGTGATGGGGAAGCTGGCGAAAAAGGGGTACCGGGTCGTGAATGTCGATACGATCATTGTGGCACAGGCTCCCCGGTTGAGCGCGTTTCTGGCTGCCATGCAACAGCAGATGGCGCATGTCATGGGGATTGAGCCCGATCTGGTGAACGTCAAAGTGAAAAGCGGCGAAGGGCTCGATGCCGTGGGGCGCGAGGAGGGCATGCAGGCCCATGCCGTCTGTTTGATTGAGGCCTTGTGATCGTCGTAGGATAGACGCACTATGCTGAAAGACATTCGACAGGACCTGCAAGCCGTATTCGATCGGGACCCTGCGGCCACGAGCCGTCTTGAGGTCATTTTTACCTATGCCGGATTTCATGCCCTCCTCATCTTTCGCATCGCTCATTGGTTGAAGCTTCACGGCGTGCCATTTGTTCCGCGAGCCTTGTCGCAGTTGGCTCGTTGGCTCACCGGCATTGAAATTCACCCCTCGGCCAAGATCGGTACCGGGTTTTTCATCGATCATGGGATGGGTGTCGTGATCGGCGAGACGGCTGAGGTCGGAGACTACGTGACCCTGTTTCAGGGCGTGACACTCGGTGGAACGGGCAAGGAGCGTGGGAAGCGACATCCGACGGTGGGGAATCATGTCGTCGTCGGAGCCGGGGCCAAGATTCTCGGTGGGATTACGATCGGCGACAATGTGAAGATCGGCGCCAACTCGGTTGTGCTGAAAAACGTCGCGGCGAATTCTACTGTTATTGGTGTGCCGGCCCGTGTGATTAAAACGCAAGGCGAGCGGTTACCCGATGCCACTATGGACCACATCAACCTCCCTGACCCCATCAGCGATCGCCTCTTAGCACTCGAGCAAGAGCTGATCGACCTTCGCGCGAAGTTAGAGAATCAAGAATCCCCCCGCCTGTTCTAACAGGATGCTGAAACAGTCCGCCAGCAGGGAAACGCTGAACGGTGAGTGATGAGCGATGAAGAGCGAGAACGTGATCGGCCTCTCAGTGGCCCGCGCGAAGAGTTCTTGAAATTCCAGCGTGCCGTAGACGCCATACGCCAGGACGATTCCAGACAGAAAGGCGGCATCGGCGACGCGTAACAGCGTAAAGGTGTTGAAGGCTCCCTTGAGTGTTGCCGCATGTTCATGATTGTGTGCGAGGAGATAGAGCAGATAGCTCAAGATTTGCCAAAAGAGAAATAGCATCATCAGATTGGCGCTGGAGACCATGCAGATCAGCACAAAATCCGTGAAGCAGATCAGGGCCAGATACCGGCGCATATGGCGATCCTGATACATGTAGCTGGTCGAGTAGACAAAGATCAGGGTGCTCACGCCCGAGATCAACGTCATCATAATGGCGCTCAGCCGATCGATGTAGAAACCGATCGGGAAAAGGAGCGAGGCAACCGACCCCGGGTCGTAGAATCGAATGGAAATGGGCCCCTGCACGGCGACGACGTAGAGTGTCCCGATGGCGCCACAACAAGCCGCTCCGATCGGATAGGCGGCGATCTTCGCACGAAGGCCGCGCGTGTCGTCGGGACCGATCAATACGATCAGCGCAGCCGCGAGCAATAACAAAGGGATGAGAAGTACGAACGACACGGGCACTCCATGAACCGGAACGTGAGAATCTCTATTCACTCTTCGCGCTGACCCGGTATCGGGCGGTCACAGACCGCTTCAGAGGCCCTCGCGGAGTCCATCATTAGTATGTTGTCTAGCCTATCGTCAAGCACTGAGTCGGTTCGAATCCTCCTCGGCGGACCTGTCGTCTTTCGAGTGCGTTCTTCCTACGGTGCACCCTCCGGGAATCGAAAGCTTTATCGTTCTGTGCGGTTGTCGAGACGACGAGCGGTCTGTGCGATGGCCTGGCCGAATTGATCGTAGAGCTCGTCCACGTACAGCCGGTTCATGAACAGGACGTAGAGTCGGATCCGCAAGCCTTCGACCCAGGCCGGCATCCAGACGGTTCGGCCATGGGCGCGCAGATAGAGATAACACCAGCTGAGGACGGTCATGACCGTGGATACCAAGATGATGAGGTCAAAGAGCCAGCTGGGAAGAGCGGCGGCCTTGAAATACGACGCGACCTCGATCGGGTCAGGATACAAGAAGGCCGTAAAGGACTCGACGGCGAAGAGATACATGAACACCACAAACAGGAGAGTACATAACATCGCGGCCGACACTTCCCAGGAGGGCACCGCGCGCAGGTGGGTGAGCGTCAGAATGGCTTGTGACGACGTGATCCAAATGAAAAAGAGAAAAATCACGGTGCCTTGGGATTCCAGCAAGGGAATGCGTAGTACGCCGTGGGTGACCAATAAGATTAGCAGGGGAATCATCAAGGTCGTCGCGAATCCAGTCGACCAGGTGAGGGGGGAAAGCGCCTGGTCCTCTTCCAGCCGGTCGGCATGCGGGAAATGTGCTTCCTGTCGGGCTTTGTGGATCACGTTGCCGCTGTTCAGGAACATCGTGGCCTTGAAAAGCCCGTGGGCGATCAGGTGAAAGACTGCGAGTGAAAATGCGCCGAGGCCGCATTCCATGATCATGTAGCCCATCTGACCGACTGTCGAGAAGCCGAGGGTCTTTTTGATGTCGTTCTGCGCCAGCATCATGGTGGCGCCCAGCAGGGCGGTCAGCGTTCCCACCACGAAGGCCACATGCAACGTCGTCGAACTCAGTCCGAATAATGGGGCCAAGCGGTTGATCAGAAATCCTCCGGCATTGATGATGCCGGCATGGAGCAAGGCCGTCGCGGGCGTCGGGGCATAGAGATAGTGGGGGAGCCAGATGTGGAACGGGAACTGCGCGGACTTGCTCATCCCGCCGATGAACAAGAGCAGTGTCACCGCCGTGGCGCCGCTGATATCCAGTCCCGGCAGCAGGGAGAACGTCACAGACGACTCGGCCGCTTTGGCAAACAGCGCCGGAAACTCCAGGGTTCCGTAGAGCGCATAGGCGAGGACGATCCCGGCAAGAAACGTCACGTCGCCGACTCGAAGCAGTGTGAACGTCTTGAACGCGCCCTCCAGCGTTCCCGCATGGGTATGGTTATGGGCCAGGAGATAGAGCAGAAAACTCAAGAGCTGCCAGAACAGAAACAACATCATGAGATTGGCACTGGAGACCAGGCAGAGCAGGACGAAGAGCGCCAGACCGATGAGGGTTAGGTACCGCGGTTCGTGCGGATCCTGGTACATGTGGTCGATGGAATAGGCGTAGATGACTGTCCCGACTCCCGAGATCAGCACCATCATGACGGCGCTGAGCCGGTCGATGTAGAAACCGATCGGAAAGGTGAGCGAAGCCGTCGAGGCAGGGTCGTAAAAGCGCAGGCTGATCGGTCCCTGGGTCGCCACGAGGTAGAGGGTGGCGACCGCGCCACAAAACGCCGCGCCAATCGGAAAAATGGCGAGCTGTGTCCGTGCACGACGCGACGCGTCATCGCCCATGGCGACAATCAGCGCCGTCAGGAGGGGAAGCAGCGGGATCAGTAAGGCATACACAGGCACCTCATGGGCTCAGAGAACACAAAAGCCAACCGCGCACCTCGACGAACTGTCGACGCCGCACGGTTGGCTTGTACTGCGTCCGACCCGAAACGAGCCGGTCACCCTACCGCCTCTGTCGTATCCAACGCGATGGTTCCGCCTATTCCCAGGTCAACGTGGTCCACAGGGAACGCCATCGGACGCATTCATGCCTCTTTATCCGGTATCTGTCCCCGGGGAGTCAAGGCATCGGGTACATTGCCCTGGGTGGCCTAGGCCTTCGGACCCAGGCATCATGCCGTTCGGCCCAACGAGGCGCGGATTTGTCCTTGTGACCTCCACCGGGGGACTTCTATACTTGGCTGTGACAAACTGATCGGAAGGGTCGTGTGATGAACAGAGGACTGACCAAAGGTGAAATCGAATCGGCGATTCGTAACGCCATTATCAAGTTCGAACAGGAATTTATGGGACGGGGCCCGGAGGATGTGCGGGCGTTCGTCGTGCGGGATCTCGTCGTCGTTCGCCTCAAAGGCGTGCTCACGCCGGCCGAGCGACAATTGGCCAAGACCGCCGAAGGTGTGGAGATGGTTAAACGAATCCGGCAAACCCTCATTGCCCAGGGCCGCGATCAGCTCTTCGAACAGGTGGGCAACATCACGGGGGCCAGGGTGCTGGCCATCTTTACCGATATCAATGCCCAGATCGGCGAGAAAGTCTTCGTGTTCACGGTGGATCGGGATCTGGAAAACCTTAGCCGGTAAATCTCCCCGAGGGCGAACGGAAATCCCCATCCGGGCGATCGTGGGTCGATCAGAAGAGGGCACGCCGTGGAAAACGCGATTCGCAACGCCGTCATCAAGTTCGAGCAGGAGTTCATGGGACGCGGCCCCGATGAGGTGCGCGCATTCATCGTGCGTGATCTAGTCGTGGTCCGGCTCAAGGGGGTGCTGACGCCGGCCGAACGTCAGCTGGCCAAGACGGTGGAAGGCATCGACATGGTGAAGCGATTGCGGCAGAATTTGATCGCGCAGGGCCGCGACAAACTGTGCGAGCAAGTGAGCGAGATCACCGGCGCCAAAACGCTCGCGCTCTTTACCGACATTGACGTCCAGCTCAGTGAACGGGTGTTCGTGTTCACGCTCGACCGCGAGATCCAGAACGGAAGCCAATAGAGGGGCACCCGCACGATGGAAAAACTCGTCAAAGGTTTTCTCAAGTTTCGGACTGAAGTGTTCGAGAAGAAGAAAGCGCTGTTCACGAGACTTTCCGGCAATCAGTCTCCCCGGGCGCTTTTCATTACCTGTTCCGATTCGCGAGTGGACCCCACCCTCCTCACACAGACCGATCCCGGCGAGCTCTTCATTCTCAGGAACGCCGGCAACATGGTGCCGCCATACGGCTCCATGCAAGGCGGCAGCACGGCCACCATCGAATATGCGATGGCGGTCTTGAAGGTTCCCCACATCATCGTCTGCGGCCATACCGATTGCGGCGTGATGAAGGCCCTGCTGAATCCCGAAGAGGTCCATGACTTGCCCGCAGTCAGGGAATGGGTCGGGCAGGCGGAAACCACTCGCCGCTTGATGCGCGAGCATTATACCGATCTGGAGGGCGACGATCGTCTGGTCAAGACGACGCAAGAAAACGTCCGGTCCCAGCTCGACCATCTGCGTACCCATCCGTCCGTCGCCCTGCTTCTGCGCCAGAAGAAGGTGGATCTCCATGGGTGGGTCTATTCCATCTCGACCGGCGACGTATGGGTCTATGACTTCGACTCCGAACAATTCACCTCGCTTCTCGATGACGCAGCGCCTCGCTTGAAAACATCGAGCTAGTCCTGCCATGCTCCATCCATGAGCAGACACCAATTGGAAACATTGTCGTTCGATAATACCTATGCCCGCCTGCCTGAGGCGCTCTACGCCAAGCTGAATCCCACGCCGTTTTCAGAACCGCCCTACCTCATCAGTTTCAATCGGGCGGCGGCTGAGTTGATCGATCTTGACCCGGAGCAAGCGAAGCGGCCGGAATTTGCCGGCGTGTTTGGCGGGAGCATGCTGGTTCCGGGGATGGAACCGTTGGCGATGCTCTATTCCGGCCATCAATTCGGAGTCTATGTGCCGCAGCTCGGCGACGGGCGCGCCATTCTTCTGGGCGAGGTCCAGAACGGGCGAGGCGAGCGATGGGACTTGCAGCTCAAAGGCGCAGGCCCCACGCCCTTTTCACGCGACGGCGACGGGCGCGCCGTGTTGCGATCCACCATCCGCGAATATCTCTGCAGCGAAGCGATGCATGGCTTGGGGATTCCCACGACGAGGGCGTTGTGCATCGTGGGTAGCGACCACAAGGTCTATCGTGAGCAGGTCGAGACCGGCGCGATCGTGCTTCGTATGGCGCCTTCGCATGTGCGATTCGGCTCGTTCGAGATCCTCTATTATCGAAAGCAACATGAACAGCTCAGACTCTTGGCCGACTATGTGATTGCGACGCACTATCCGCATCTCGCGGCGGCGACCGACAAGTATGCCCGTTTCTTTGCCGAGCTGGTGGAGCGCACGGCGAGGCTGATCGCGCAATGGCAGGCCGTCGGCTGGGCGCACGGAGTCATGAACACGGACAACATGTCGATCCTGGGCCTCACGCTCGACTATGGCCCCTTCGGTTTCCTCGACGACTACGACCCCGGTTTCATCTGCAACCATTCCGACCACAACGGCCGTTATGCCTTCAATCAACAGCCCTATATCGGACTCTGGAATCTGAGTTGTCTGGCGCAGGCGCTCCTCCCGTTGGCGGAGAAGGAAGACCTGAAAGCCTCGCTGGATCGTTATACTCCCCTCTGCGAAGGCCGCTACATGGAGTTGATGCGGGCCAAGTTCGGACTCATCGAGACGAAGGAAGAGGATGCCTCGTTGATTCAAGACCTCCTGGCCCTCATGCATCTGCACCATGTCGATTACACAAACGTGTTTCGGATGCTGGGTTCCTTTCAGAGCGGAGTCGCCTCGTTGAACGAGCCGCTGCGAGATTGTTTCGTGGATCGTGCCGCCTTCGACCAATGGGCCAGCCGGTACAAGGAGCGGTTGCGTGAAGAGGGGAGCCGGGACGAGGATCGACAAGCACGGATGAACTGCGTCAATCCCAAGTACATCCTTCGCAACTATCTGGCCCAGACCGCCATCGAGAAGGCTCAGCAGAAGGACTTCTCTGAAATCGACCGGCTGCTCGTACTGCTGCAGACTCCCTATCACGATCAGCCTGGCATGGAGGCCTACGCGGCTGCTCCTCCCAATTGGGGCAAACATCTCTCCGTGAGTTGTAGTTCGTAGGACCGTCTCACAATTGTATAGGCTGCTGTTTCACGCAGCGCATCACAGACAACGGACTTTTTTATGGCTAAAGGACGCGGCGATTCGAAACTAGCGGTGGCGGGAGCCCTCACACTCGTGCTGGCCATTGCCGGGGTGTTGCTGGTGAAAGAGCCTCTGCGCAGCTCTCGGCCGGTCGGTACGGGGCTGGAGATGAATCCGACGACCGGCGAACAGTTGGTTCGCTCGCGTTTGTGGGAAGATCCGGTGGCAGCCGTGCAGCGGGGCCTGCGCGGAACGGGACCGACCGGCAAGACTGCCGGAGCGGAATCCACCCTCTCGCAACGGCTTGGCGCACTGAGACAGACCATTGCCGAACGTACCAGGAGTGGACAGCGCATCACCGTGCTCCTGGTGACCACGAGCGGGGGGCCCTACGTCGAAGGCACCGAGTCGCGCATCCGTGATCGCTATGCTATTGGCACGGCGCTGGGTGTCGGTTGTTATGTGCCGGAGGACGAGGGCCATCTCTCCTTCGTGGAATGGGAGCCGCAAGGGGTCGTTCAGGCTCTGCCCTATGAATGGTATCGCCTGAGAAAAACACGCGTCTGCGGAGAAGAGGCCTCGCGTGCCTCCGCAGTTCTGGTCGTCTGGCTACCGGAAGAGGCCCTCAATCGAGGGTTCTTGGCGACCCTGACCTCTCTTTCCCAAGTCCTGGTCTGCCAGGAGGCGAAACAGAAACATGAATGCCTCCTGACCGACGACAAGCGAAAACTCGTCCGTCTGAATCCGGCAGTACAACAGGCGGTCACGTTCAAAATCATGGGCCCGCGCAGTTCGTCGGAATTTCGCAGTTTCTTGCAGGAAGCCGGGGACCTGTATGGCGAGCCGCATGAGGGAATCGGCGTCTGGCCGAATGCCGACGGCGCGATCGAGCTCTATTCGCCTTGGACGAGCGCGATGAAGGGTCTGCTCGCCTACGGACTCAAGACAGAGGGTGGTAAAGGCACCGCGTGCACGACTTATGAGGTGTGCGAGCAGGAGTTTCACCGCCGGCTGGCTGTTGCTAACGTTCGCCTCGTGTACGATGTCGGATCGGACGATCGGTTATTCGGCGCGCTGGTTGAAGAATTGGAGCGCCGGCAAGTCCGTCTCGGCTGGGATGCGGTGATCCTCATCGGGGAATGGGATTCGTTTTACGGGCGGACTCTGCCGATCGAGTTTCGCGCCGCAGCTTGTGCGAAGGTGGCCACCTTTCCGGAAGCCGATTTGAGACAGATTCAGGTTCCGGTGGACATCAAGAAATGGTGTCCGACCCTGTCGAAGGCCATCGATTTGCAGATTCAACGTCCCGCCGACTACGAGTCGCTCACGCTCAACGTCTTTCGTTATAGCTACCTCAGTGGCCTCGATGGGGAAGTGCCGGGCGAAGAGAAGGGGAAAGTCGCTCGCGCGGACAAAGTTCTCGCGAAAGACGATCAGCGGGACCGTCCGGAAGGCACGAGCCAGCTCGACTACGTGCGGGCCTTGGTCGCGCGTATTTACGAGGAAGGGGAAGGTGCGAGGGCCATCGGCATCCTGGGCACGGACCCCTACGACGCTTTGCTCATCATCAAAGCCCTCAGGCCAGCGTTCCCCCATGCGATTTTCTTCACCGTCGATCTCGATGCGCGCCACCTCCATTCGAGCGAATACAAATCGACACGCAACATGGTGATTGCCTCCCCGTTCGGGCTGCAATTGGAGGGAGGACTCCAACGCGACGTCCCGCCGTTCCGGAGCAGTTATCAAACGTCGGCCTACCTGGCCACCCTGCAAGCGGTGCAGTTTGTCGCTTGTGGGCAGGCCGGCCATCAGCCATCCGCGGCCGGACCCTGCACGACGGGATACCATGTCGACTTGACGCCGGACGATCGTATCTACGATGCAGGATCTCACCCCAGGATCTTTGAAGTGAGTCGCGACGGGGCGGTGGACTTGAGCCCGGTGGACAAGGAGGGGCTGCGCACGGTCCATCCACTCAGGCAGGACCTGGCTCATACGGACGAATTGGGAGCCCTGAAACAGGGAGTCGGATTCGATAACACCGCGGTCGCGGCGGCGCTGGTCGTTGCATTGCTGGTCGCCATGGTCATCGCCTGGAGCAATGAGCGGCTCTGGTTGTGGGTATTGCGACATCCTCGCCTGCTGACGGTCACGGCCCTCGTCGCGGTGGCGTCGTTCGCGGCCTTTGTCGCCTTCGGCGGGTCAGAAGCGCTGTTAGCCAATCATGACGAAGGGGAGCCCTTCTCCTGGACCGCCGGGGTCAGCGTCTGGCCAAGCGAACTCCTCCGCCTCTTCGTCGTGACTCTCTGTCTAGTCATGCTGGGGAAGGGCCTGCGCGATCTGGCCAAGAACAGCGACGCGATCGGCGAAGATTTTTTATTTCAGGATGAGTCCGGCCGTTGCCGATTATCACCCCGGACCTTCTGGACTAACTTGCAGCGGGTCTACCATCCGGCTGCGACCAGGACGGCGACGACGGTGGATCAAGCCTGGTCCTGGTATCGGGAGGCCGGTAAGCCTGCGCAGCGAGTGATGCGGACCATTCTCCTGTTTCTGGTGTACCTCTCGATCATGTGGCCCTTGCAGCATTGGGTCTTGAACGAGGAAATGATTCATCCCTGCCGCGGCCGGCTGAGTTGCGGCATCGATTCGATTATGGCACTGAGCAGCGCCTGTTTCGTCGTGTTGCTCAATCTGGCAGTCTTCGACGCGGTCATGCTGTGCAGGCGGTGGATCGGCTGGTTGACCGCCTCGACCGGTGGCTGGTCCGATCAGGTTCAAGCAGAATATCTCCGGGAATATGGTCTGGGCCAGGCCCAGAAAGCCGAGTTTGAAAAGCTGAAGTACCTGGCCGTGGTCGATCTCATTGCGCAACGGACGGGAGTGGTCAATCGCCTGATTCGTTATCCCTTCATCGCACTGTTAATCATGATCGCCGCGCGGAACGATTACTTCGATATCTGGAATTATCCTCTCTTGCTGATCCTCTCCTGGTCCTTGAACGTCGTGCTGGCGTTGATGGGTGCCTACTTGCTGTACCAGTCGGCCAGCAAAGCGAAAGCGGCCATGCTGGCCGGGCTCAGCCGCCAGATGGTCCAGGCTCTGGGCGCCGGCAAGGATCACGATGTCCGCGTGAAACAGATCCAGTACGTGATCGACGAAGTGGAAGAGAACGAACAGGGGGCCTTCGTGCCCCTCTATCAACAGCCGGTGATTGAGTCGTCGCTCTACGGCATCGTCGCCTTGCTGCAATATTTGTATATGAAATAACGGGATACCTATGCGCGAAGAACAGATCGGCGGATTGCGGACACGTATCACGGGCGGCACAGATGGCAAGGGCGGAGGACGCGGCCCCCTCGTCCTTCTTCTCCACGGCTTCGGCGCGCCGGGGGACGATCTCGTCTCGCTGGCCGACGTTTTGAACGTGCCGACCGGCACGAGGTTCGTCTTTCCCGAAGGCCCGCTCTCGTTGAGTTTCGGGCCGAGCGATGCGCGGGCCTGGTGGCTCATCGACATGGCGCGTATTGCGCAGGATCGCGCAGCAGGACGGGTGCGCGACCTCTCGCAAGACATTCCCAAAGGTCTGGCTCCGGCGCGCGAGACGATGCTGACCTTCCTCAAAGAAATCGAACAGAAGTTCGGCGCGGAGCCGCGCAAGACCATCCTGGGGGGATTCTCCCAGGGCGCCATGTTGGCCTGCGATCTGATGCTCAGAACGACGCAGTCCTATGCGGGACTGATCCAAATGTCCGGCACACTCCTCGCCGCACAGGAATGGGGTCCGTTACTTCACAAGCGCAAAGGCCTGCCGGTCTTTCAAAGTCACGGGATGCAGGATGAGATCCTGCCCTACGTGGGAGCGGAAAAACTGCGGGACACGTTGATGCATGCGGGGCTCGCGGTTGATTGGCATAGTTTTCGCGGTGGGCATGAGATCCCCAGAGCGGTATTGCAGCGGCTGGGGACGTTCATTACCAAGGCGGTTACTCTTCCATGAGTGACCTGCATTCGTTCGAACTCGCAGGCGCCGATGGCAAGCTGATCCGCGGGGATCGCTCGATGGGGACAGATCGCCAGATTCTGTTCATCACCGGTTTTCTTTCCAAACGGTGGGGCAACAAGAGCAAAGCGCTCGCCCAATGGTGCGCAGAACAAGGTTGGGGGTTCTGTTGCTACGATGTGCGGGGCTTTGGCGATTCGGAAGGACAG
Organism: Nitrospira sp.; assembly: GCA_005116815.1. Taxonomy (GTDB): domain Bacteria; phylum Nitrospirota; class Nitrospiria; order Nitrospirales; family Nitrospiraceae; genus Palsa-1315. Next base: position 29,085 of record SWDR01000017.1, read on the forward strand.
TTCATCGACTATACGCTCTCGGATTGGATCGCCGACGCGCGGCTCGTTCTGAATAGGCTCAAAGACGGTCCACCGATCACCATCGTCGGCAATTCACTCGGAGGCTGGATCGCCTGGCTGATGGCGCAGGAATATGCTGACATCGAGCGGTTGGTGCTCATCGCACCGGCGTTCAATATGATGGGCCTGCGGGCGCAATCGATTGCACCGGAGCGATGCCATGACTGGCATACAGCCGGCTGGATGCCCTGGGACGACGAGCCGGCGCATCGGGACTATCCTCTCGCCTGGAAGTGGGTCGAAGAGAGCAGGGACTATTGGGGCAGGAGTTTCGATAGGCTGCGGCCAGTGAAGACGACAATCCTCCATGGATTACAGGATACCGTGATCCTGCCCCAGGGCAGCAATCAGTTTGCCGAGCAATTGCTGGCTCGCGATCCCTCTTTTCCCATTGAACTGAACCTGATCCCGGGCGACCATCGCCTGAGCAGCCCTGAACATGTCGACCGGTTTCGTCGGCTCGTCATCGGTACAACCTGAGGCACAACTATGCTCGTCTTAATCCATAAAGAATGCGGTGGGCCTGCGATAGACGATTCGTCCATCGGCGAATCCTGTGCGATCCCTGTCGACCGGTTTCCCTTTACCTGCTTTAGTTGCCTAGAGGAAATCGACGACGAATCGGAAGTCCGGGTATCGCAAGAAATTGGAATGTAGCCGCTCTCACATATGGCCGTCGATGACAGAGATGGTCACGTCATTGCTTTCGCGCCGCCGGTATCGAGCCTGTTGGCCTACGTCCAACTGAATCCTCCGGCACGACCCCGTCCTCAGTGGAAATGTTCGACAGATCCAGGGTAAGGTGTCACCCGGTTCATGGCAGGGAGTAAGAGATCAGATATGTCTTCATCACGACAACATAGCAGCGGGCCGGATTCAGAGGGTCCTGACGTTCCTGAGCTGTCCCATGCCGAGCGGGCCAAGACGCTGGTGTATTTACAGTCATCGGGTAGTCTCTCGACGCTCTCGCGTAAACAGCCCGGCTGGCCCTTCGGATCGGTGATGCCCTACGGGTTGGACGAGGAGGGGCAACCGGTCTTTCTGATCAGCATGATGGCGATGCATACGCAAAATCTCCTGGACGATCCACGGGCCAGCTTGCTGGTGACACCGCCCGAGAGCCGCATCGATCCGCAGGGTGCGGCCAGGGTGACATTGATGGGGTCGGTGACCAGGGTGCCGAGGGAGGAAGCCGGGCAGGTTCGCGAGCTCTATCTGGCACGCCATGCCAATGCCTCCTACTGGGTGGACTTCGAGGACTTCAGTTTTTTCCGCATGGCACTGGCGGATATCTATTTTGTCGGAGGGTTCGGGTCGATGGGTTGGGTGATGCCGGGCGACTACGCGGGGGCGGCCGTGGACCCGCTTGCGGATGAGGCCTCGAACCTCATTCGTGAATTGAACACAGAGCATGCGGAGACGTTGCTGCTCCTGGCCCGTGTATTCGGCAATGCAGAGACGCAGCAGGCGACAGTGACGGCATTGGACCGGTTGGGTTTTCACCTTCGGCTCACCACGCCAGGCCGCATGCAGGGTGGGCGGGTGGCCTTTGCCAATCCCGTACGCAACGCGTCGGAAGTCAGGGCCGGCCTTGCCGGCTTGGCCGTTCAGGCACAGGCAGGACACCAAGTGCTGCATTCGCTGTAGTCGGGGTTGGCACAAGTTCCTGTGAGCATCCCGCACGATGGTTCTTTTCAACTCACCAGTTCATCACTAGGTAGGGGAATGCATGGCGACCACAAACGATAAACAAGTCATTTTCTCGCTCGTCAATGTCGGCAAGATCTATCCGCCGAAGAAGCAGGTGCTGCGCGAGATCTACCTCGGGTTTTACTACGGCGCGAAGATCGGTGTGTTGGGACTCAACGGATCGGGCAAGAGTTCGCTGCTCAGGATCATCGCCGGGACCGACCCGAACTATACAGGCGAGATCACCCGCTCGAAGGGGTACAGCGTCGGCCTGCTGGAACAGGAACCGCAACTCGATCCGGAGAAGACGGTGAAAGAAGTCGTCGAAGAGGGGAAGAAAGAACTCGTGGCCATGTTGCGCGAGTATGACGCGGTCAGCAACAAGATGGGCGAGGCCACGCCCGATGAGATGGAAAAACTGCTGGAAAAGCAGGCTCAGCTCCAGGAAAAAATCGAAGCGGCAGACGGGTGGGAGTTGGATAATGTCCTGGAAGTGGCCATGGACGCGCTGCGCTGTCCTCCGGCGGATGCGAAGGTCGGCGTGCTTTCGGGCGGTGAGAAACGCCGGGTGGCGCTCTGCCGCTTGATGATCCAGGAGCCGGATATCCTCTTGCTCGACGAACCGACCAACCATTTGGATGCCGAGTCTGTGCAATGGCTCGAACAGCACCTTCAGCAATATAAAGGCACGGTCATCGCCGTCACGCACGATCGCTACTTCCTCGACAACGTGGCCGGCTGGATCCTTGAACTCGATCGCGGCCATGGCATTCCGTTCCAGGGGAACTACACCTCTTGGTTGGAACAGAAGCAGGTGCGGCTGGAAAAAGAAGAAAAAACCGAATCGAAGCGCCGCAAGTCGTTGGAACATGAGTTGGAATGGATCCGCATGTCGCCGAAAGGCCGTCAGTCGAAGGGCAAAGCGCGGCTCAACCGCTATGAAGAATTGGTCAATCAGAAACAGGAAGAGCAGGCCGCCGATCTGGAAATCTACATCCCGCCGGGACCTCGGTTGGGCGATGTGGTCGTCGAAGCCCAAGGCGTCAGCAAAGCCTATGGGGATAAGGTCCTCTATGAAAATGTGAACTTCAGTCTTCCCAAGGGCGGGATTGTCGGCGTGATCGGTCCGAACGGAGCCGGCAAGACGACGATGTTCCGCATGATCATCGGGAAAGAGAAGCCGGATACCGGCGCGATCAAGATCGGCGAGACGGTCAAGTTGGGCTACGTGGACCACTCCTTCACCACACCCACGTTCATGAGTTTGTACCCGGTAAAGACGAGCACGGCGCCAAGCGCGGCGGTGGGGATCATCCGCAAGATGGCCGGAAGGAAAAAGACGAAGAGCAGCAGCCATCCACCATGCAGGAGGGTCGCGGCGCGGGATCTCGCGCCGGCCTCCACATTGGCGGCGCTGCGCACGATGACGCCGGTCACAGGCAGGGCGCCCAGCAATCCGCAGAGCACATTGCCCGCTCCCTGCGCGAAGAGTTCCTTGTTATAACGCGTGCGGGGACCGGTGTGGAGTTGATCTACCGCGGTGGCTGAGAGCAGGGTTTCGACGCTCGCGATCAATGCGAGTGCCAGCGCTTCGCCGATGATGGCCGGATCCATGAGGAATTGCAGTGAGTGGAGAGACGGCAACTGTACGATCGTGAGCAAGTTGTCACGCACCTTCACATGGGCAATATCAAGATTCAACGACATGGCTGCCACGGTGGCGAGCGCGACGCCGATGAGGACTGAGGGAATGGCCTTGAGCATCCTGGGGGCATAGAGATTCCACAACACGATGGCCACGATCGTGAGTAGGCCGATCCTCCCGGCCAGGTGATGATTCAGCGGCGTGGAGTCGTCGGCGACTAACCCTTTCCAGAACGCGGAGGGAAGGGTGAGGAGATTGGCGAGTCCGGATCCTCGTGGCGTATCGTCGATCATGATATGGAATTGGCTGGCGAAAATGAGGACGCCGATTCCGGCCAGCATGCCATGCACCACAGCAGGCGAAACGGCGCGGAACCATTGTCCCAGCTGGAGCCAGGCCCACTTCATTTGGATGATCCCGGCCAGCATGACCACGATGGCCAGCTTTTCCATGCCATGCTCTTGAATGATCTCGTAGACGATGACGGTCAAGCCTGCGGCTGGCCCGCTGACTTGGAGCGGTGATCCGGCAAGCGCTCCGACGATCAGTCCCCCGATAATGCCAGTGATGATGCCGGTGGCAGGTGGCGCGCCGGAAGCGACGGCGATACCCATGCAGAGGGGGAGGGCGACCAGGAAGACCACGACCGAAGCAAAGGCGTCGTGGCGAAGGTCAATCCAGCGGCTGGAAGATGGTGGTGTGTCCGGTCCCATGGTAGTGGGCTCTAGATGAATACGACTACTCTAGATGAGGAGGTCGAGGCGCCCAAGAGAAATATGAGAAGCGACAGGGTTGCGCAGGTCCCCTAGATTGGCTCGATGCCATATCTCGGAGCGGTGATGCCTTCGCTGCGGCATGTGGGGCAACGGCTCGGTCTGGTCAGCTTTCGTCGATCGCGAAAGATAAACTCGCAATCGGGGCAGACTGCCGGTTCGAGGATGAATCGGCATGACGGGTTCCGAGCTACCGTTTTCACGACGTGAGGGAGATGTTCCTCGACCTGGCGTTCCGGAATGCCCAGCATCTGGGCCAGCTGGTATGATGACAGTCTGGTACCGGTGATCAGTTCGATGATGCGCTGTCGTGGCGTCTGCCCTGGAGAGATCATGAGGCGACATCGTAGGGGATGACATCGGGAAAGCCAAGCCCGGTGGCGCCCTGAGTTGAACGGTTCCGGTGCCTCTGTCAGGATACAGCTGCCATGCCCATTCTCCATCAAGACGAACTCGCCGAACTCGTACTCAAACGCGTGAGGGCTTCCGGAGCCGAGTACGGCGATATCCGCATCCTCGCCAGCACAACCCAGACCATCAGCGGTGAAGATCGCCGCATCGACTCTATTCGGGATATGCAGGACAAAGGGTTCGGCATCCGCGTCCTCTATCACGGGGCCTGGGGCTTTGCGGCCAGTTCGGTTCTGTCGTTGGAAGAAGCCCCTCGTGTGGCCGATCTGGCCATCGAAATCGCCAAAGGCTCTGCCTCACTCGCGATCGACAAGGTGAAGCTTGCCGATGAGCCGGTCCATCGAGACCGAATTGTGACGGCCCGGCGGATCGATCCCTTTGCCGTCCCGCTTGAACAGAAGACTGCGCTGCTGCTTGAGACGATGGAGTATGTCCATCGGCAGGCCGGTATCGTACGGAGCAGCGCGGGTCTGTGGGCCCGCCGGGACCGCAAGCTCTTTGTCTCGACCGAAGGCTCGCGCCTGGAGTTCGACCTCCTGGCCGTGAGCGGCGAGTACGATGCCACGGCGATTCATGACGGACGGTTCGCCTCACGGACATTTAATACGCCGCATCTTCGGATGGGTTATGAACTGATCGAAGACGCCAATTTCCTCGCCGAGGCTCCGCGCATCGCGTCGCAGGCCGTCGAAAAAGTGAAGGCGCCTACCACTGCGCCTGGCCTCTACGATCTCGTCCTCGATCCTGAACACCTCTCGCTCACCATGCACGAATCGTGTGGTCATCCGAGCGAACTCGACCGTGCGCTCGGGTACGAGGCCAACTATGCCGGCACCAGTTTTCTCACGACCGAGAAGCGAGGAACCTTTCAGTACGGTTCTCCGCACGTAAATCTTGTGGCCGACAACTGCGAACCGGAAACCCTTGCCGCGACCGGGTACGACGACGATGGTGTGGCCTGCCAACGATGGGACATTGTGCGAGAGGGTCTCTTCGTCGGGTATTGTACGAACCGGGAAGTGGCGCCGATCATCGGCGAGACGCGCTCGCGCGGGTCCAATCGGGCGGACAGTTGGGGCAGCGTGCCCATCGTCCGTATCGCCAATGTCGGCCTGGAGCCAGGCACTGCCACTCTTGATGAACTGCTCGCCGGTATCAAGCGGGGCATCTACATCGAAGGCCACGGGTCCTACAGCATCGATCAACGGCGCTACAACTTCCAATTCGGCGGCGATGCCTTTTGGCTGATTGAAAACGGGAAACGGACCCATATGGTTCGCGATGTCGTTTACCATGGGATCACGCCGGAGTTCTGGGGCAGTTGCGACGGGGTCGCCGACCGGTCGTATCGGCGGCGGTACGGGTTCATCACGTGTGGTA
>SWDR01000017.1:35142-40297 GCA_005116815.1 Nitrospira sp.
GGCGTACCCTTGGGGTACGTTGAGGGTCTGACCGATGCGAGAACGATGCTGGCGGCCAGGTTCAGCATCCTGTTAGGTGGGAGGAAGGAGCTGGAATCGCAGACAAAGTTGACCGTCAACGGTCACCGTCTCCAGGAACATGGTTGCCGGTCGAATCCAGAGGCCGCCTTCGCCGTAGAGCGCACGATAGACGACAAACTCCTCTTCCGTTTCGGAATGTCGTGCGACTCCTAGCACTTCATATTCGTGGCCCTTATAGTGCCGATAGCGACCGGGCTGTACCATCGTGTATCCTTCCTTCCAGACGTCCTACTATAGCGGGAATATACAATGAATTCACAGAGTCCGGTTTTCATGCGCAAGGCACACGATGTCATCGTCATTGGCGGCGGATCGGCTGGTTATGCCGCAGCCCGAACGGCGCGCGATGCCGGCGCCGACGTGGCGATTGTCGATCAGGGTCCGCTTGGAGGGCTCTGTATTTTGCGTGGCTGCATGCCGACCAAGGCCATTCTTCGGTCTGCCGAGGTGGCAGCCCTGTTGAGGAGGGCGAAAGAGTTCGGCCTGTCCCCGGTGTCGGTTCTGGCCGATCTCTCGGCGATCGTGGATCGGAAGGATCGTCTGGTCCGGGAGTTTGCCGACTATCGTAGTGAGCAGCTTCACGATCCGAAGTTCACGCTCTATCAATCGCGGGCGGTTTTTCTGTCGCCCCACGAGATTGCCATCGGCAGTATGGTCTTGTCGGCCGGTTCGGTGATCCTGGCCACCGGGTCGAAGCCCAGTGAGGTGCCGATTCCTGGCTTAGCCGAAGTGGGATATTTCACGAGCGATACGATCCTGGATCTTCGGACCCGACCGGAGTCGTTGATCGTCCTGGGTGGTGGGGCGGTTGCCCTCGAACTCGGCCAGTTCTTTGCTCGAGTGGGGACGAAGGTCACGATTCTTCAGCGGGGCCGCACGCTGCTGTCAGGGATGGATGAGGATGTGGGTCGCGCGCTGGAAGCCGCATTGATCGATGAAGGCATCCACGTCGTCACGGGTGCGCAGTTGTTGCGGGTGACCCACGACACAGCAGGGAAAATGGTATGGGTGATGAAGGACGGGCGTGAGCAATCGTACGTCGGTGTAGAGATTCTCCAGGCCCTGGGCCGAAGTCCCAACATCGAAGGGCTTCGACTCGATCTGGCGGACGTGACCGTCGACGGAGGGCGAATTGTCATCGACGCCGCCATGCGGACTTCGCAACGACATATCTATGCCGTGGGCGATGTGAACGATCTGACCCCGATCGTGCATCTCGCCATTCAGCAAGGGGAAATTTCGGCGTACAACGCGACACATGCGGATCAACCGGCGAAGACGATCGATCATCGGCTAGATGCGGAAGTGGTCTTTACCGATCCGCAGGTCGCGGTATTGGGACTCAACGAATCGCGCGCGGTGGCCGAAGGGATCCCCTATCTCACCGCCTCCTATTCTTTTGCCGATCATGGGAAGGCGCTCTGTCTTGGCGCGAAGCATGGCTTCGTGAAACTGCTCTGTGCGCCACAGACGGGCGAGATTCTTGGCGCGCAAATCGTCGGCCCGGAGGCGGGTGAACTGATCCACGAATTGATTGCGGTGATGTATTACCATGGGACCGCGACCGATCTCTTGCGCATGCCTCACTATCATCCCACTCTGGCTGAAATTGTGACCTATCCGGCGGAAGCCATTGTCGAACGGTTGGGCGCATGATGAAGACATTAGGCCAGTTAGTGCTCAGCCTCTTCTTTGTATTCTGGCTGGGGTGCCAACAACAGACCTGGGAGTCGGCGATGGCGGCAGGGCAGCAGGCCATACAGCAGGGCAATTATGCCGATGCGGAACGGCTGCTTCTCCTGGCGGTGCGTAAAGCAGAAGAGTTCGGGTTGGAAGATCGACGCGTAGCGGTGAGCCTGTCGCAATTGGCGCAGGTTTATGCCGGTCAAGGGAAGTATGTGGAGGCGGAGCCGGTCTATCTGCAGGCGTTGAAGATCTATCAAACCGTGCATGGCGAATTTCACGCCGATGTCGCCGCGACGCTCAACAACCTGGGAGTCCTCCATCGGATGTATGGCCAATATGCCCAGGCGGAGCCTTTGCTGACGCGGGCGTTGGCGATCAAAGAACGGCTCTTCGGGCTCAGCCATCCCGACGTGGCCTTGAGTGTGGTGAACCTCGCGCAGTTACATGTGGTCCAGGGGCAGCCAGAGAAAGCGGAACCGCTCTATCGTCGGGCTCTGACGATTCGAGAGCAAGTGCTCGGGCCATCCCATCCGGAGGTCGCCAAAACGCTGGAGGACCTGGCGAATGTTCTGCGAAAATTAGGGCATGCCGACGAGGCGGTCTTGCTGGAGGTCCGTGCCAGAACCATTCGCGCAACACGGAGTTGAACCGGTCGCGTCATCCAGTGTAGCGTACCTCTATGGATATGCAGAGCGAGCCGGCTCCTATCAACTGGCGCATGAACGGAATGATCGCACGATTCGTGGGGATCGTGGCAATTGCGCTTGGATTCGTCATCGGGATCTATGGGCTGGAAGAGACGGGCGCACAGTGGTTACAGACCGCATTGGGCTTGCTCGCCACCGGCATGTTGGCTCAAGGTTATGCGCTCTATTGCTCGCTGAAGCGGATGCAAGAACTCAAGGATCAGCCTAAGTCATGACACGAGTGCGGCGGTATCTGTTCACCGTTGGAATGATTCTTCTCGCAGGGACGATGTTGGCCTGTGGCGGTCCTTGGCGCGACGGGTATTTTAAGAAGGGCGTCGATCGACTCACGCAAGACGAGGTCGTTGAGAGATTCGGGCCTCCCCATACGGCGAAGAATCCGGCGCTCGGAGGGGATTCGGTCTGGACCTATCGCGTGCCACTTAGCGACAAGGAGTTGGCTTCGGTAAGTTTTTCCGGCCTGGGCGATGTAGTGCAGACCGCGAGCGCCTTAATCGGGAAGGCTGGCCCGGATGGCCCCAAGTCCATGTTGTATTGCTACCGCTACACGCTGACCTTTAATGAGCAGAAGATTTTGAAGCAATGGAAACGCGAAGAATGTATGCCGGGCACCAAAGATCTCCTCAACGCCGATTAATGGTTAGGTGTTGGGGGACGTATTCGTGAAGCTCTATCCCGACCGTCAGCAATATACCTTTTGGGATTATCGAGCCCCCGCGTCGTTGGAGGCAAACCGGGGCTGGCGCATCGACCATATCCTGGCGACGGCCCCGCTGGCAGAACATTGTGTCAGGGTAGAAGTGGACGTTGAGCCGCGGCGAGCAAAAGACCCCTCAGATCATACATTCTTATGGGCGGAGTTTTCGGTCTAACCACGAGCGCAACGTCCACACCTGCCCAATTCGGTCGGGTCGGCAAGTCGTCCGCACCGACCGAACTGGTTCATGATCTCGAACAAACCATCAGGCAGCGTCCAGGACCCGCTGCTTCGGGCGCGAGGGAGTGACGCGATTCTGCGCAATCAAGGGATCAAGGACCAGGCCGCAATTGATACAGCGGAGTACGGCCACTTCCTGCGAGAAATCCGGTCGCCACTCCTTCACCATCAGCCCTTTACATTTTTGACAAGTCATCGGCCCACCTCCTGTCATGTATTCCATTTCCGAAGCGTCGATCACCGACAGACGGAACTCTAGCATTGCAAGATTAACAGGGTGTTAACTGGCAGTTAAAACTCTCTAATGTCGATACAGGATGACATCCATGACGTGGTGGTGATCGGTGCAGGCGCCGCCGGACTGGCAGCTGCGATCTTTTCAGCCGAGTCGGTGGCGAAAAGAGATCCTCTCCTGAAGGTTACTGTGCTCGATGGGGCCAAGACCATCGGAGCGAAGATCCTCGTCTCCGGGGGTGGTCGCTGCAATGTCACGCATGATGTCGTGACCGCCACCGACTTCTTCGGCAATCGTCACATCATCAAGAATGTACTCGCTGCCTTTCCCGTTCAAGCCACGATCGACTGGTTTGCCTCGATGGGGGTCGAGCTCAAGTGTGAAGACACCGGCAAGCTCTTTCCGGTAACCGACAAGGCAAGAACGGTCTTGACCGCACTCCTTACTCGTTGTCACGAACTCGGCGTGGTCATCCGTCCGGACCATCGAGTAACAGACGTCACCGGTCTCACCGGCTCAGAAGCGGGTTTCGTCATTCACCATACCCATGGAACCTTGCAGGCAAAGAAGGTCATCCTGGCTACAGGCGGCCGCTCGCTTCCGAAAACAGGGAGTGACGGGTTCGGTTATGAGCTGGCCCGTCGGTTGGGGCATCGGGTCAGTACAACCACTCCGGCCCTAGCCCCCTTAGTGCTGGACGAAACCCTGTTTCATAAGGATCTCTCAGGCATCTCACAGGAGGTGGAATTGACGACGACGGTGAATGGCCATGTCGTCGACCGAAGAACCGGTAGTTTGCTCTGGACCCACTTCGGGGTCAGCGGCCCAATCGTGATGGATGCCAGCCGGTTTTGGACAAGCGCCCGCGAAAAAAGCGAGTCGGTTGAGCTATCCGTGAATTTCTTGCCGACCCTGACTCAAGAATCCGCCCGCCAATGGTTCATGGAGCAAGCCACAGCGGCGCCTCGTCGCTCACTAAGCAAGACCATAGCGCACCTGGTCACGGAACGATTCGCCGAGTCACTCTGTCGATATCTGGGGATCAACGGGCAGACAGCCATCGGTCAACTTCCGAGGAAGGACCGAGAACGTCTATTGGTGGGGCTCGTAAAGTTTCCGCTGCCAGTGCTACAGGATCGGGGCTGGAACTACGCAGAAGTGACGGCGGGTGGTGTTCCGCTGGAGGAAATGAATTTTCGCACGATGGAATCGAAGCTGGTGCCGGGCCTCTATCTGGCTGGAGAAATCCTCGATTGCGACGGACGGATCGGCGGCTTCAACTTTCAATGGGCCTGGGCCACGGGATTACTCGCAGGTCGAGCGGCATCTGCCACTGTGCGTGATGATGGAGCGGTTCGCGGATAAACAGGTTACGTCGTCATAACGACATGTTCGCACGGAACGTAGGTTTTCTTGACAGCGAGGGGGAGATCATCTATCCGTGGACAAGACAAGACTCGGTCTTTCGCCAAGTCTGTGTCAAAGGAACAACGGGGAATCGATGATATG
>SWDR01000017.1:40397-44881 GCA_005116815.1 Nitrospira sp.
CTTCTACCAACAGCCCCGCGTCCGCTTCCCCGGCACCAGCCTCGAGCACCACACCTTTTTCCTCGAAGATCCATCCGGGAACCTCCTCGAATTCAAACATTACCTCCATGAGTCTGCGATTTTTGGCGAGCAGGGTTCGTCCGAGATCGGTGATTCCTCGCCTCTCGATTGACGTTTAATATTCGGCGCGTATTCCGCCCATGATCAGGAGCGGGCTCCCCAGCGTCTTGATCGAACCGGTCTGTGTTGCAATATAGTGCCGGTCGGTGAGGTTTTCACCGTTCAGAACCAGCCGGAGTCCTTTGCGAAGTTCGTGCTGGAGAGACGCGTCGAGCACGACGAAATCGGCCACCGGCTGCAGGTTCAAGTCGTCGGTATATTGGCGCGAGAGATATCGGGCCATGATCGTGACCGCGACCCAATCGGATCTGCCGCCTGTCAGGCCGGCAGTAAGTTGGTTCCGCGAGACGTTCGGGATCCGTTTGCCTTCTCTGTCCTGCGCTCCCGGAAGGCTGGTGATGGCTGAATCGACATAGGCATAGCCGAAGCTCAGCGAGAGGAGCGGCGCGACCTGATAGGAGAGATCCAGCGCTCCACCAGTCGATAGAGTCCTGCCGACGTTCTGCCGTTGCGCGGCTGTCGGTCCCTGCGTGAGAAAGAGAATCTGGTCTTTGACTTCGTCCCGATGGGCCGACAGGCGCCAGCTGAACGATCGGTCGGAGAACAGATTCCCTTCCAGTTTCACCTCCGTCCCCGTCAGCCGTTCTGGGCGAAGTTGATCGTTGGGCAGGAAGCTGAATCCGCTAAATCCAAATCCCCGGTAAAGTTCGTTGATGGTCGGGGCCCGGAATCCTTGATAGATCGAGGCGCCCGCGCGGACGTTTTCGGTCAAGACGTAGTTCGCCGACAGTTTCGGATTCACGACCTGGACGGTGTTATCACGAAAGACCGTGGTCGCAGTCGGAGACTCGCTTCTCGCATTGTAGTTCTTCCACCAATCGGCCCGGAGGCTTGGTGTGACGGTCAACCGTTCTGTCGCCGGCAGGATCCATTCTCCGAACAGGCCCCACCCGAGCTGGTGCCCGCGGGCCAAGGTTTGCCCGGTGAAGCCTCCCGAGGAAAAGAGATCGTCGGTGGCTTGTGCGATGATCGTTCGCGCATCACTGCCTAGCACCAGCCGATCCGGTCCCCAGAGGCTGCCGGTCCATTGCAGTGACCCGCCGAAGTCGTTACTGGGAATGGTCTGGATCAGATTGCGAAACTCCGCGAGGCGCAGGAGCGGGCTCGGCGTAATCTGGGACGTTTGATTTCGGAAGGTCTGCCATTGGGCGAACAGTTTGCTTTCCCATCGACCGCCCTGTCCCTGATCGCTGTGAAGTCCGAGCGCGATGTTGCCGATCGTCCTCGACGCCAGGCTGAGGCTGGTTCCAAATGTTCGGTCTTCTCGGAACAGGCTCCCTGAGAGGTCAAGGGTCGTTCTGCTCGACGGTAACCAGGCCAGCCTGCCGTTGAGCAGTTCGTGCCGCGAGTCATTCGTCCTGTCCACCGGTCCTTGCTGATAGGCCGGGACTGGAATGATCCCATTCGTATGAAACCACCGGTAACCAATGGAAAAACGGAATCGGTCGGTTCCGTACCGGGCATTCAATGCCTGCTGATAGGTGCTGAGTGTGCCGGCCTGACTGTCCACCTTGAACCCGGTTCCTTCAGCCGGGGAAGTCGTGATGATGTGAATGACACCGCCCATGGCCCAGGTACCGTAGAGGTTCGAGGCCCCTCCAGGAACAATCTCGACCCGTTCAATGTCGTTCGGGATCAATCCCCAATTGATCCATCCTCCAAACCCATCGTTGAGCGGAACACCATCGAGCAGCACCAAGGTTCGACGAGTGCCTAGGCCGTTCAACGTCACAGACTGAGCGGTGGGATGATTGTAGCGGCTGCTCAACGTCGCAGGCTGGACGCCCGGAACCGATCTGAGCAGATCGTCCAACTGATGTCCGCCAGTATAGGGCGATCGCTCGATCTGCTCACGCGTGAGTACAGTGATGGCGGCCGCACTCTGCCCGATCGGCTCCGCCGTTCTCGTCGCGGATATCACGATTTCATCGGTCGTCAAGACGGAGGATTCTTTCGTGGGTTCTTCAGCGAGCGTGAGGTGGGGAAAGAGGCAGGTGGCAATGAGACCGCAGATCTGTACGAAAGAAGCGCCTCTCATGCCGAGCATCCGTTTCTACTCAGGCCTGATGTCATGATGCGCCGTCTGGTTCATCCGGCGAACGTAGCCAGGGGCTACGCCTCCGGTGCTTCCATCGGCTGCGGCCTTGCTGGACGGTCTTTTTGAACAGCCGTTAGGTCCTGCTGATTGTGTCGTGCTCAAGTCTATTACGTGAAGACCGATAGAAGAATCATGGGCCGACATCGGCACATTGGAGAACATCTGCTATACTGAACTCACGAGTCTTCGGAATGTGTGAGAGGTGGATATGAGAACGCAAGTTCCGCCACGGCATCCGCTCCGGCAGTTCTTCGGCGCCCTGACCGAGAAGAGTTTCACGGAACATCTCGGGTGGCCCGACCCCAACGTCACCAGCTACGTCTCCAATCTGCTGGTCGACTTTACCCACACCGACCATTTGTATAAGATCAGGAATCAGCAAGACCAACCGGTCGATACGGTGGTCGATCTCCTGTTTGAATCAGAAGTGTTGCTTGAGGCGCAGTCGATGGATCGTGAACGTGATGTGCATCAGCACATTGGCGATTTTACCCTGTTCATGGCGGGCTTGTTTCCGGAATACCTGCGCCGCCTTAAGACCGCTGGACTGATCTACCACAAGGATTTTCTCGTGGATTATATGAAGACAGGAAAACGCTCCTACGGGATTGTCGCGCAAATGGCCGACAGCCCATCGGGGGAAGAGACGCCACTGTTTCGTACACTCTCCGACAACTTCGAGCTCTGCGTCACCGGTCTGGGTTTTGTGCGGTCCGATTTGGACCGTATGAAAGATCCGGCCTACCGCCAGGTTCGGGATCTGCTTCTCAATTGACCAGTTCCGCTCCCCTCATTCTTGCCCATGGAGGCGCAGGCCTTCGACGCATGACGCCGGCACAGGCCACCTGCCTGGCCGATGCGCTCGTCATCGGGTATGCCATTCTTGAGCAGGGAGGCCCTGCCCTCATTGCCGTCGAATGTACCGTCGGTCTACTTGAGCAGTCCGGTCTGTTTAACGCAGGACGAGGGGCGAACCGCCAACTCGATGGCGTGCAGCGGATGGACGCCTCGATCATGGAAGGGGCGCAGCTCGGAGCTGGCGCGGTTGCCTCGATCGAAGGGATTCTGCACCCGATTTCAGCCGCTCGTCTGGTGATGGAGGACACACCGCACGTCTTGCTCGTCGGATCCCAGGCCACGAAGTTTGCACAGCATTGCCAACTGGCTCCATTACCAAAAACGCGATCGCCTCGCCGGAGCGCCGGTCGAGATCTCCCCTCAACGTCCGCCGCGCAGACGCTGCGGCTCTATCGCGCGATGCTGAAATCTCAACGGACCGGAAAGAACCAGCATGGAACCGTCGGCGCGGTCGCGCTGGATCGGTTTGGAACGGTGGCGGCAGGGGCCTCGACCGGGGGCGTCGATTCGATGTTGCCTGGGAGGGTCGGCGACAGTCCGCTCATCGGCTGTGGCGTCTATGCCGACAATCAGCGTGGCGCGGTGTCGATGACAGGAATGGGCGAAGGGATCATCCGTCTTGTCATCGCCAAGGCCATCTGCGATAGTTTGGCGATGGGAAAGAGTCCAGCGGTCGCGGCTCGGCAGGTGTTACGAATGTTGGTGTCCAGGATCCAGGGGTCTGCCGGGGCGTTAGTCATTTCGCCGGACGGGCGATTTGCCATCAAACATGTGACGCCCTATATGGCCGCCGGTTGGTGGAAAGGGACGGGCAAGCCGACGGTTCGAGGACAATTTCTATGAAAGACGCGCTGTTTCACCTGGCCTTCCCCACGCACGATGTGGCGGCAGCAAAACGTTTCTATGTCGAAGGACTTGGTTGTACGTTGGGTCGGGAGTCGAGTCGCGCCGTTCTGTTCGGACTGGCGGGGCACCAACTGGTGGCCCATGTGATTGCGGAACCCCTGCCGCCGCAACAAGGTATTTATCCCCGTCATTTCGGGCTAGTGTTTCTGTCGAAAGATTCGTGGCAGCGGCTGTTAGAGCAGGCCCAGGCGAACGGGTTGCCCTTCTACCAACAGCCCCGCGTCCGCTTCCCCTGCACCAGCCTCGAGCACCACACCTTCTTTCTCGAAGATCCCTCCGGGAACCTCCTTGAATTCAAACATTACCTCCATGAGTCGGCGATCTTTGGCGAACAGGGTTCGTCCGAGATCGGTGATTCGTCTCCTCTCGATTGACGCTTAGTATTCGGCGCGTATCCCGCCCATGATCAGGAGCGGGCTCCCCAACGTCTTGATTGAACCGG
>SWDR01000017.1:44981-56934 GCA_005116815.1 Nitrospira sp.
GCGGACTTCCTCGTAGGGGCGGAACTGTTTGGGTTTTTTGTCCTCCAACCGCACGACTTGAAAGCCATCCGAGGTTTCAATCACATCGGAAATGCCGCCGGGGACGAGCTTCGCGATGGCCCGTTCGATTCCCGGTAAGAGCTCTCCCTGCCGCACGAGGCCAATGCGCCCTCCACGCGAGGCGTTCGGGCCGTCTGAAAACTGCAGTGCCAGGTCTTCGAAGGACTCCCCCTGCTTCAGCCGTTTCATCACGTCGCGAACCTTTTCCTTGGCATCGGCCGTATCGTCCGGTGACCGGGGGAGGATGAGGATCTGACTGAGGGTATATTCCTCCGGGAGCGCAAATCGATCTCGGTGTTCCTGGAAGTACCGTTTCATGTCGGAGTCTGCCACCATCACCCCGCTTCGCACTTCGCGATCGACAACTTTGAGCAGGGTCAGCTGTTCCCGGACATTTCTCATGCTTGCCGGGTTCGTCTCGTCGATCGTTTCCCCCTGTTGCTTCATATTCTGGACCGCTTGTCGGACTTCCTGATCGGTGACCTCGACGCTTCGGGTCTTGGCTTCCTGAAGTTGCAGCTTCCGTTCGATCATCGAGGTCAGCGCCATGTATTCAGCGGTTTTGAGTCGCCGCGCGAGTATGTCGCCGTGAAACTCTTTCTGCATCCGCTCCCGTTCGGGGGTCAGTTCCCGTTTCATGTCGGAGAGCATGATGAGGTCCGAGTTGACGATTGCCACGATCCGATCTTCTACCTGCGCGGCCGAAAGCAGGGACGCCGGTGCGGTCAGTGCACACGCGAAGAAGACTGTGAGTCGTAACCAGTGTGGTGTCATCGTGATGAACGGACGGAACGCGATCATGGATAGGAGGCTCGCCCTCTGTCGTCGAGATCGGCTGGTCGACGAGGTTCCGGGAGATTGTACACGATTTGTGAAGGACTTGAGGAGTCGGAATGCAGGTAATCTCGATCCGCGGGGCGTCAGTGTGTGCCGACGTCGTCGGCCACATAGCGGGAGGCGTCTGCGAGGCGGATGATCGCCTTTGTGCGGATATCGGCGATCACATCATCGAAACGTTTTCGGCGCTTCTCGTTGAGCAGTTCCTGCCGGAGACGTTCCCGCACGGCTAAGTCTGCCTGAATAATTTCCTTATCGAGTGCCGTGACCATGACGAGGTAATAGCCGGATTCTGCCTTGATCGGTGCACTGACCATTCCTGGCTTCAACGTATGCACGATCGCGTCGACTTCCGGGATGAGCAAATCCTTATGGTAGGGGCCGAGATCGCCCCCCTTGGCTTTCGTCTTGTTGTCGAGGGAATAACGTTGCGCAAATTTGGCAAAGTCGCCGCCCTGGTTGATCTGCTTTTCGAGATCTTTTGCGGCGGGAAAATGAGGCAGCAACATCTGCGACACTTGTACTTTCAGTGGGCTCAGGAGTTCGTGGGCATGTTTCTCGTAGAAGGCGTCCAACTCCTCCTTCGAAAGCTCGATTTTGGCTTTGATGCGATCTTTGAGGAGTTCGTCGAGAATCAGTTGTTCGCGATAGCGTTGCGCGCGATCGCGGATGGCATCGTTCTGGTCGAGTCCCTGTTTGCGCGCCTCCTGCATGAGCAGTTCGCGGGTGATGAGTTCGTCGAGGAAACGGCGTTTTCCTCCTTCTTTCTCGTACCGTGCCCTGGTCGCGTCGGCTAGTTCTCCCCAGCGGGTTTCGAATTCGTTCTGCGTGATCTGCCGGCCATTGACGAGGGCCAACACGCTTTCCTCTGGCGGAGGCGTACAGCTGGTCAGCAGGACGAGGCCGCTGCCGATGGCGCCGGCGAGCAGGCAGACGAGGCGGACCGCGACGACGTTGATGGAGCCGTTCGATGATCGAATCATAGATTCACAAGACCTTGTTAGCGAGATGGACGTGAGGGCACTGTTGTGTTGGTATCACAGACACCCAGGCTTTGCAAGGTTGCGGTGAGTTCTCGAAAGATGGAAGGCCAATCCTGGTGCGGCATTTGGAGCTCGAACGAGAGGGGGGACAGGAAGCAGACTCGTTTCTTGTACCGGTCCATCATCTTGTGAATCGCCTGGCTCGAGACCTTGCTCTTGGCGTCGAGTGTCACCACGACGGAGTGAGACTTGAGTTCAATCGCAGCCAGGCGCAATGCTTTGGCCTGGAGCCGCACCTGCATGACTTCGAACAATCGCTCGACGGAGTCCGGAGCCAGCCCGTACCGATCCTGGATTTCGCCGTGCAGCAACGCGAGGTCTCCGACCTGGGTGCAGGACGACAGACGTTTGTAACAGGAGAGGCGCTGATGAGGATCGGCGACATAGGCATCCGGGATGAAGGCGGAGACGTTGAGCCGGAGCACGGGATCGGGCTCTTCTTCCACCACCTGGCCTCTGAGGCGCTGGACGGCCTGTTCCACCATTTGCATGTAGAGGTCGAGTCCGATGGCGGCGATATGTCCCGATTGCTGCTTGCCAAGGAGATTGCCGGCGCCTCGAATTTCCATATCCGCTGCGGCGATGCGGAAGCCGGCTCCCAGTTCGGTGAATTGCTGAATCGCGGTCAGGCGTTTCTGTGCGTCCTCGCTCAGCTGCCCCTCGTCGGGCACCAGGAAATAGGCGTAGGCTTGATCGCCGCTCCGGCCCACCCGTCCGCGCAGTTGGTAGAGCTGCGCAAGGCCGAACATGTCGGCGCGATTGATGATGATTGTATTGGCATGGGGCACATCGATGCCCGATTGGATAATGGCCGAGGCGATCAACACGTCGGCTTCCCGTCGAAAGAATTTCAGCATCACGGCTTCGAGCGGTTTCGCGTTCATCTGCCCATGGGCCATCACGATGCGCGCGTCCGGCACTAATTGATGAAGCCAAGCTCCCGTCTTTTCCATCGTCTCGACCCGGTTGTGGACGAAGTAGACCTGCCCGCCCCGTCCCAACTCCCGCAAGATGGCCTCTCGCACGAGTGTGTCGCTGGATCGGACCACCTGCGTGCGGATGGCGAGGCGGCCTGCCGGCGGGGTTTCGATGATGGAGAGATCGCGCACGTTTGCCATGGCCATTTGCAAGGTGCGGGGAATCGGGGTGGCCGTGAGCGTCAAGACGTCGACCTGGGTGCGGAGTTGTTTCAATCGCTCCTTATGTTTGACGCCGAACCACTGTTCTTCGTCGATGATCACGAGACCCAGGTCGCGGAACAGCACATCTTTCTGGACGAGCCGGTGGGTCCCGATGATGACGTCGACGTCCCCGGCTGCCACGTCTTTGAGAATGGCCTTGGCCTCCTTCGGCGATTGGAAACGGGAGAGCAGGGCGACGCGAGCCGGGAACGGGGCGAACCGTTCCGAGAAGTTGTCGTAATGCTGGTGGGCCAGCAGGGTTGTGGGCACGAGCACGGCGACTTGGCGATTGGCCTCCACGGCTTTGAAGGCCGCCCGCATGGCCACTTCTGTTTTACCGTACCCGACGTCGCCGCAGACCAATCGGTCCATCGGTTTGCTGGACTCCATGTCGCGGGTAATGTCCTCGACCGCTTTGAGCTGATCCGCCGTCTCTTCATATTCGAACGCGGCTTCGAATTCGTGGTACATCGTGCTGTCGAATCCATAGGCATTGCGCGTGACGAGTTCGCGGTTGGCATAGAGGTCGACCAACTCATGGGCCATCTCCTCGATGTCTTTTTTGACGCGCGCGGTCGTTTTCGCCCAATTGGTGCCGCCTAGCCGTTCGAGACGCGGGCCATGACCGTCCGCCCCGCTATACCGCTGCACATGGCTGAGTTTCTCCAGGGGGACATACAGCTTGTCCCCGCCGGCGAATTCCAGGATCAAGTAATCGCTGTCGAAGTCCTGCACCGAGAGGCGCTTGAGACCTTGATACCTGGCGATGCCATGTTGGACATGGACGACATAGTCGCCCACGTTGAGATCTTCCAGCGAGGACAAGAACGTCGCGGCTTTACTCTTGGCCTGGGGTTTGTGGCGTGCGCCTTTGGCAAAGAGTTCTTCTTCCGTGAGCACCGCCAGGCGCAAGTCCGGAGCGAGAAACCCAGCGGATAGATCGCCGTGTAAGACGTAGAAGGGCGCTTTAGTTTTCCCGGTCACATTCCAGGTTCCCGCAGTCCATTCCGTCGCCGGCACATCGTGTTCGCGCAAGAGCGCCAGCAAGCGATCGACCTGGCCTCGGCTTCTGGCAACGAGCACGACGCGGCATTCATCCCGCAGGCGATCCATGATGGTCAGGGTCTGGCTGAAGGGCATGCCGCGAGCTCCGAGGCCTGCGCTGGCCGGGCTCTGAGCGGGAAAGGTCAGGACCGGACTCCAGGACGCATCGCTTGGCGTGAGCGGCTCGAGCGCAAGGGCGGGCAACCGTTTCGTGCAATCCAAGAGCGCGGCCCAGGAGAGAAACAACCGTTCCGGTGATGGATAGGGGGCGACGGCCTCCCGGTCGGTATGGCGGAGATAGCCGTCGTCGATTTTTCCCCAGAGCTCCTCGCAGCTCCCTTTCAACCCCGCCGGTTGATCCATGACCAGGATCGGCTGTTCGATGAAATAGTCGAAGAGGGTGTCCATGCTGGGATACAGATCCGGTGCGCGCCATTCTGCATCCACCGGGATGGGGGCGAGGGCGTCCGGCGACGTCTCGGCGCGCAAGTATTCCCGTGCCGGCAGGACGACCGCTCGATCCAGCTTCTTGATGGATTTTTGCGTGGCGGAATCGAAGAGGCGGAGCGAGTCGATGGTTTCGCCAAGAAACTCTGCTCGCAGCGGATCGGCATAGGCCGTCGAAAAAATATCGACAATGCCGCCTCGAATACTGAACTCTCCTGGAATTTCCACCACCGAGACCTGCCGATAGCCGAGCCGTAACAATCCTCCGGTGAGGACGTCTCGTTCGATCGTGCCGCCCAGTTTGAATTGCAGGGTGGTGCGGCTAAACGTCTCGACGGGCAACAGCCGTTGCATGAGCGCCGCGATGGATGTGACCAGGCAGGTCTGTGGAGTGGTCCGGATGTGATGCAGAGCATTCATCCGGCGCGCAATCAGGCTGACATGGGGCGCGCTGCCCTCGTAGGGCAAGGTTTCCCATCGCGGAAACAGGGCGAGGGACGCCGCCGGAAGGCCGATGAGATCATGGAAGAAGTGCAGGTCATCGAAGAGGCGTTCAGCTGCTTCATCCGACCCGGTGACGATCAGCCAGGATCGATGTCCCAGTTTGCCCAACTGGGGATGGAGGAGTGTGGTGAGGGCAAGCCCGGCGGTGGAGCCGTAGAGGCCCGCGACCGAGGGGCGGCCTGTTCCGTCTCCTAGCGCCGCAGCGACAGGAACGAACCACTGGGATGCTGATGTTGTAGAGATCGCTTCGGACATGGGGTATCGGGTTAGGAACCGGCTAATATCTTATGACAACATTTCGATAGGCGAGAAGGCATCGAATCATATAGAGGAGAGCAACGGAGCAGGATGCTCAAACCGTTCGGTAGCAAGGCCGCAGGCGAATCGAAACCGGAGGCGTACCCGTGAGGGTACGTTGAGGATTTCGATGAGCCGACCTGCCTGCGCGAAGCGCTTCGGCGAAGGCAGGGAACGAAGCTGGCGGGCTTATCTCCGCCTTTGACGAGTACATCCGGCTGCAAGGCTGCGATCAGGCTTTGCGGGTCCGGTTCCTTGAACAGGACCACATAATCGACCGAACTGAGGGCGGAGACCACTTCCGCCCGCTGAGCCTCCGGGACGATCGGCCGATCCGGGGCCTCGGCGACGACCAGCAGGTCGCCCAGGTTTTTCGCGGCCTGGAGGTAACGCGTATGGCCGACATGCATGAGATCGAAACAGCCGTTCGTGAACACGATACGTTTGCCTTGGGTCCGCGCCGTCTGGAGCAGCGGGACGAGTTGGTCTTTAGTCATGACATTTATAGACATGGCTGCATCATACCGACTGTGTACTCGGATGGAAAGAGCCTCTAGCAGGATGCTGAAACTGTCCGCCGACTAGGAAGCGATGAACTATGAGCGATGAATGATGAGCAATGGAATGTTTGCATTATATTTTTCAGCGTTCATCGTTCTTCCTTCATTGCGTATCATGGTATCTGCCCTTGTCTGCCAGGGGGAGAATTGACTAGACTGCTGGCCTATTAGAAGACGTGAAAGGATGAGAACCATGGCGGACAGTCAGGATGAGCGAAACGGGAAAGCCTATAGCCTCTATACCTCCATCAGGCGATATTTTGAACCGCTCCGGCAACATTGGGATAAGCTGTCCGCTGAGGAGCAGGGGGTGGTCATTCAGGAAGTGGAAGCGTTCTTGAACTCGGTCCGCCCGTCCGACAGTCAGCGCCCAAGCTAAACCTTCCCGGTTACTCTTCAGGAATCCCGCCGAGTCGAACCATTCGACTGCCATATCGCTCGATCAGTCCATCCAGGGCTGCGACCGCCTGAGTTTGGCGTTGTGTAAAGAGCGAGTCTGTTGCTGGCAAGAGGCCGGACAGCGACAAGCCCACTAACCGATAGCGGGTCTGCGGTTTGGCCAGGCTCTGGAGCGCCGACTGGACGGCCGGCCACATGGCAGGATCGTAGTTGAGCGGATGTCCAAATTGCTGCTGTCGCGTGGTGATCTGGAACGTGGCATCTTTGAGTTTGACGGTGAACGATCCCGCCGCCAGTCCTTGCACGCGCAGGTCGTGCGCCAATGTCCCGAGAAAATTTTTGATCGTCTGTTCCAGGAAGGCCAGATCGCTGGTGTCCTGTTCGAACGTCGTTTCATGCCCGAGACTTTTGGAGGCTCGATCGGCCACGACCGGGTCGCGATCGATTCCTTGCGCCACCTCCTGCCACGCGAGAAGGCGAGTACCCCATTGTTGTCGAAGAAACGGCTCATGCCGTGGATCGAGCAGGTCGCCGACGCAGTGGATGCCGAGCCCATTCAGCATGGCCGCGGACTTCGGGCCGATGCCCGGCAGGTCGCGCACCGGACGCGTCGCCAGAAACGCCGCTTCCGTCCCCGGTTCGATCACCGCCAGTCCGTCCGGCTTATGGGCATCCGCGGCCACCTTCGCCACGGTCTTGCCGCTGGCAAGTGCGACCGTGCAACGAAGCCCCGTCGCCTCGAAAATCGCGTCTTTCACGCATTGGCCCAGGCGGGACGGATCGGGATAGAGCGACTGCATGTCCGTCGTCTCCGCGTAAAATTCATCGATGCTCGTCCATTCCGTGACGGGGAGCAGGCGGTTGATGACGGCCTGCATCTGTTCATGCAGCCGTTGATAGAGCGGACGATCCGGGGGGACAAGAATAAGGTCTGGGCAGAGACGTTTGGCTTCGCCGGTCGGCATGGCCGAGCGGACGCCGAACGCACGAGCGGCATAACTGGCGGCTGCGATGATGCCTCGCGGAGAGGATCCACCGACGGCGACTGGTTTGCCTGCAAGACTTGGATCAGCCAGGACGGCGGCTGAGGCGAACATGGCATCCACGTCTCCGAAGAGAATCTGACGAGACCAGCGCATGGATCATCTCCAAGACGGGAGGTTAAGAGGCTTCGGGAAAACTTTAGTGGCACAACAGAAGAACGTTCCCGCAGGATGCTCAAACAGTTCGTCCAGCAAGGCCGCAGCGAGTGAAGGGCCGAGGCGTACCCGTAGGGTACGTTGAGGATCTGAACGATGCGAGAACGATGCTGGCGAATTGTTTGAGCATCCTGCTTAGAACCTAAACGATAGTTGAATCCGCTGCAACAGAGTGAGAGTGGGGGCTGGTGTTGGCGGCGGTGCCGGTGCCTCAAGCTGGGTCTGATCCACCGACCGCAATTCTTGTAGCGCTCCGCGGCAGATACCGCAATGGTGCCGCCGTGGCTGAATCGTCCGCCGTTGTCGTTGGTACAGTCTGCCGCATTGCCGGCAGCGCCAGGCGAACCGCGTCAGCGCGAGCACTTCCTTCTGCAACGAATGGTAGATGGTGATCGCCAGGGTTCCGTCTCGATTCATTTCGGCCATCT
Source organism: Nitrospira sp. (assembly GCA_005116815.1). Classification (GTDB taxonomy): domain Bacteria; phylum Nitrospirota; class Nitrospiria; order Nitrospirales; family Nitrospiraceae; genus Palsa-1315. Next base: position 52,981 of record SWDR01000017.1, read on the forward strand.
TGCGGAGAAAATCCTGTCGATGATTGGGCCGCCGCTTGAGGATGTCGAACTGCCATTGATGAATCATTTCGTGCGCGAGCGTATTCACGATCTCCTGCTCCCCATAGTCGCTTGTCTGGACGACCTGTTGGAGCAAGGGAAGAGAGAGCCGAATTTCGCGGGTGATGGGAGGGCGAAGACCCTCCTGATCCAACCGTGGCTTCGGGCCTCGACGACTCACGAACATACCGACCGAGGAGGTCAGTCGACGGCTCCAGACGAGCTCGATCGGAGGCAGCAGGCCGGTGAAGTAGCGGTTATTGAGATCGACCCACATCTGGGTCAGCTGCTGCGAGGTCACTGGAGGGGCTTGGCGTGGAGCCATAGGACGGGTGTTACCCCAATTCTTCGTGCACGGCCGCGGCGAGCAACGGCACCATGATTTCGTGGTGGCCGATGAGTGAGTAACCCTTCCCGCCCTTCTGGGTCGGTCGCCGTACCACGTTGGTAAGCGGGCGGTAGTGCGCGAGGAAGTCCATGTTCACGGTCGTAATGTTGGTCAGGTCATGGCCCAGATTACGTCCCAGCGACACCGCTTTGAGGAAGACTTCCGGCAAAATGACGGCAGAGCCGAGATTGAGATAGACGCCTCCCTCCATACCAGACACGACGGCGGCAAGCCGCCGAAAGTCCAGGAGCGACGTCGCGCCAATGGCGGCTCCGTCTGCGGAAGGATGCATATGGATGATGTCGGTCCCAATCGCCACATGGACGGTGACGGGAATTCCGAGCTTCGCTCCGGTCGCGAGGATACTCGTCTCGCGGTTGGGAAACTGCCCCTGGCGCCGGTTGATGTAGTGGCCGACCGATTCGCCGAGTCCCTCGCGGTCGTGGGCTCCGCGGACGATCGCCTCGTTCAACATGTGGCCGGTTTCCTCCGCCATTCCGAAGCGTCCCGCGTCGATCTCTGCGTCGACTTCTTCGGAAGTATGGCCCATGAGCGCTAATTCGAAATCGTGAATGATCCCGGCGCCGTTCATGGCCACGGCCGATACGATGCCTTGCTGCATCAGGTCCACGAGAATCGGATTCAATCCGACCTTGACGACGTGGGCGCCGATGCCCACGATGACCGGCCGGCCTTTGCGATGGGCCTTGGCGATGGCTTTGGCGACCGCGCGCAACGTTTTCACGCCGAGGATATCCGGCAGCGAACGATAGAACTGGCTGAAGCTGCCTCCACGGTGCCAGGGGCGGGCAAAGTCTGAAAGCCGAACCTTGCTGTGTCGCTTTTTGAGCGGATAGGTCGTGAGATCCGTCACATTGATCGGCGCGATCAGTTTCGGGGTCGTAATGGGGGGCCGTTGCCGGTCAGGAGGCTTTGCCAAGGAGTTGTTCCTCAATGAGTTCACACAGGACGTGGCCGAGCGTGATGTGACTTTCTTGAATGCGGGCCGTCACGGTCGAAGGCACGACGAAGGGGTATTCCACCAGCCCGGCCAGTTTTCCACCGGTTCCACCGGTCCACCCGATGGTCGTGAGGCCGCAGGCCCGCGCAGCTTCCACACCCTTCAAGACGTTCGGTGAATTGCCGCTGGTGCTGATGGCAATGGCGATGTCGCCTTTCTGGCCATGGGCGCGGACTTGCCTGGCAAAGAGTTCCTCGAAGCCGTAGTCGTTGGCGATGCAGGTGATGGCGGCGATGTCGGTGGCCAGCGCGATGGCCGGGAGCGGAGCCCGCTCGCGTTTATAACGCCCGACGAACTCGGCGGCCAGATGGGCCGCATCCGTGGCACTGCCACCGTTGCCGAACAATAAGACTTTGCGTCCGTCGCGAAAGGCCGCGACCATTAAGGTTGCGACCTGCGCGATACGATCGGCATGGTCGCGCGCGAACTGTTGCTTCACGGCGGCGCTGTCGGCAAAGGCACTGAGTATAAGATCTTTCATGGGACGCGATTCTAGGCAACCCTCCGTCACCTGTCAAACGTGACCTGCCGACCGGTTACGGCTTGATGGTGGTGAGGGGGCCGGTCTGCCGGATGGCGCTCATCGCCAAGGCGATCATGGAGCCGACATCGGAGACCGTCGCAGGCAGAATCAGCGTATTGGTCGTCTTCGCCAACTCGCCGAACTTGGTGATGTACTGTTCTGCCACGCGTAGCTGGACGGCTTCCTGACCGCCCGGGATCTGGATCGTTTCTGCGACCTTGCGAAGTCCCTCAGCCGTGGCCTGCGCAATGGCGAGGATGGCCGATGCCGCTCCCTCTGCCTCGTTGATCTGCTGCTGTTTCTTGGCCTCGGAGGCTTTGATCACTTGTTGCTTCTCGCCCTCGGCCTGGTTGATGGCGGCGTCGCGCTCGCCTTCCGACGTGAGAATCACCGCCCGCTTCTCCCGCTCTGCCCGCATCTGCTTTTCCATGGCGTCCAACACGCCCTTCGGGGGGGTGATGTTCTTGATTTCGTAGCGGAGGACTTTGACGCCCCAGGGATCTGAGGCCTTGTCGAGTTCGTTGACGACCTGGATATTGATGTTGGTCCGCTCTTCGAACGTCCGGTCGAGTTCGATCTTGCCCATCTCGCTTCGCAACGTGGTCTGCGCCAGTTGGATGAGCGCAAAATTGTAGTCGCTGATGCCGTACGACGCGCGCTGAGGGTTCAAGACCTTGAGGTATAAAATACCGTCGACCGACACCTGGACATTGTCGCGCGTGATACAGACCTGCTCCGGGATGTCGATGGCCGTTTCCTTGAGCGAATGTTTATAGCGAATACGGTCGATGAAGGGGAGGAGGATATGAAACCCCGCATCCAGTGAGGCGGCGTATTTGCCGAGTCGCTCGACCACATAGGCGCTTTGCTGCGGCACGACCACGGCGGTCTTGCCGATGACGATCAACACCAGCAAGGCCAAGACCAGCATGACAAAAAGTCCTTCGCTCATCGTGCACTCCTTCGTGTTCGTTCCAGGTTTCCCCTGCTTATTCCGCTGATATCCAGATGGTGAGTCCCTCGACCCGCTTGACGGTGCATCGTTGTCCCTTGGTCAAAGGGACCGTCCCGGCATTGTGGGCAGTCCAGGAGGTGCCGCGCAGCTCAGCCTTGCCGGTGGCGCCTGGCAGCAAGTCTTCAATGGGGATCGCGCTTTCTCCCGCGAGTGAATCCACGGCAGGCAGATCCTTGTCTTGTCTGTTGATCCAGGCCAATAACGGTCCGCGGAACACCAGCAAGGATAGGATCGCGAGTCCTGAGAACAAGAGCCACTGGAGCCATTCTGCTTGGGCGAATCCCAGCCAGGTGAGACTGCCAACGATCAGAGCCGCCAACCCAAAGAAGAGAATATAGAAGCCCCCCGGCGTGACCATTTCGACGCCGAGCAGGACGAGGCCGAGGAACATCCAATACCACCAGATCATCGGGGAACCTCATTCAGTATTCGAAAGAGTTGCGAGGGATGTCGCGCGTCAGGAAAGTCTAAGCGCGTTTCCGGAGACCGTCAAGCAGAACGCAGGTTGCGCGATCATGAATCGATGGCTTAGTAAGGCGAAGACTCATGGGGCGGCCGAGAGGCCGATGCGGAGGTTGGGACTTTGTGCGACGCGACCTGCCTGCGCGAAGCCGCTTCGGCGAAGGCTGGGTATGAAGCCGGAAGGAATTTGCGCCGTCCTATGGTATAGTCCGCGCCCAATGGCGCATGACCAACCAGTAAAAGCGTTAGTGATCGCCCTCACCGGCCATACGGCGGCGGCGGTCTATTCGATTAATCGTCTGCAGCCGGACTCGCTCTGCTTTGTGTTGCCGGAAGGGGCGAAAGTGCTCGTCGAAGCCGACGTCCAACCGAAGATTGAACATATGCCCAGACGGTGGGATTGGGTGGTACTGGCGGAGACCGACGAATTTGTCAGCTGTTATCGGGCGCTGGCGCAGGCGCTCCCGGAGATGTTGCGTACCTGGGATGTACAACCTGGCGAGCTC
>SWDR01000017.1:57034-75149 GCA_005116815.1 Nitrospira sp.
GTAGAGGTAGTCGGCTGTCGTCGGTTTGTCGAACCCGCCCATCTCCATCCCCAGCGAGAGGTCTATGCGCACAGCCTGGGCGTAGATGTTCCAGAAATGCTCATTGACCACTAAGGCCAGCGCCGGATCCTTCACCATGAGTTTGTGAAAGGGAATGGCCTCGCGCAGGATCACGGCATAGAGGTGCCGGCTCAGCACCATGAGGGCTTCGGTGTGATTCGGATCGATGATGAGGACACGATTCAACATGGCGACGCGGTCGCGCAGTTCCGGAAAGGTCGCGGCGCGAGCCGCCGCAGCGGTCAAGAGACCGGGAAGATCTGTCGGTCCCCACCAGACTTGCGACTCCGGGAGGGCGCGGCTCGTTTCGGTGAGGAACGGAATTTTTTCCCGGATGCCGCTCCCGGCGATGGCGCCGCTGGTCACGGGAAGGTTCACAACCGCCATGTCGCCTGCGAAGCCATGTTTCTTCAGGCCGGAGAGGACGACCCATTGGAGCGTGATGTCTTTCAGCCCGCGTCTGGTCCGCTTGATCGTATTCGTCCATTTGACCGAACCGGCTGCGTAGGTCAACGGAGCCGTCAGGGGATCCTGGTAGCTGATGGCTAACTTAACCAAGGTGGTCGGCACTGCCACGATCGGGCCATTCGGACGAAGGCGGAATGAGGCCGACGGGATTGCGGTACTGCCGACAATGCGAGTATGGAACCCGGTTCCCGGTGGCATCAGGCCCAGTGAGTCGGTCACGAAGGCCGAGGCGGGGTAGCGGTTGAGCTCCTCGCTGAAGAAGGTTAGGTCGCCATTACTGGGCCACAAGACCTCCATGCCTACGTCGGTTCGAACCAGTGTGGGCGCATGGGCGGCTTTCAGGCCTTGCCAGCAGGAGTCGTAGAGGGGATCGGAGTCGGCTGGATAGGTCTTGATGCCCTTGGGTGACGCGGTCACGAGGGGATACTGACAGGCGAAGTCCAGTTGGCCCACGACGACGGTATTGCCCGTGCCCATGGCTTCGGCGTAACGCTGCGCCGTCGTTTCAGCAGCCGTGGCAGCCTGCTTCGATTTTTTCGCAGTGGCAGCGGATGCCGATGAGGTCTCGATCACGGTCATGGCCGTGGCCATCGACAGGGTTCCAGCAAGAAACAGGATCGTGAATCGGCGATGTTGGAGAATCTGCAGGCGCATCATGTCGTACGCTCCCCCTAGGATAAAGGTCGAGAAGAAGTCGGTACTGTACCATGCAGCTTGAAGGATCTGAAAGGGGCCAGGGAGGCCGATTCACCGCTGGTAGGCTGTTGAAAAAGTCGTTGTCTTTACTGCGTCTTGGCGGCGTCGAGGATCGCCCGGCGCATGCTTACACGGTCGCTGGACTTCAACGGCGGGACCGGGCGATGTCGGCAGAGTGTGACGGTTTGCCGGAGCGAGGCGATGAAGACTTCGCAGTTCGGACAGGCGCCCAGGTGTGTGCGTATTTCCCTGCAAATGTCGGACGGGAGTTCGTCGTCGATAAAGGCGGATAACTGCCGGAGAAGATCCACGCAATGACCTTGGCCTGGCGTATGGCGGTGAGACGATGGCTTGGGCCGTTTTTTTGGCGCCGCTGTTTTTTTCTTCGTCATGAGCCCAAGCCTCCCGACTTGTGGTCATCGTGGTTGGTGATGCCGCGGGCGCTGAGTTCGCGCCGCACGAACAAGCGGGCCCGATGCAATCGCGATTTGACGGCTCGTTCATTCAAACCCATGATGGACCCCACCTCTTTGGCGCTCAACCCTTCCATATCGCGGAGCACGAGGGCCATTCGATATTTCTTCGGCAATTTGTCGATCGCCTGGTCGAGGGCCTGCCGGAGCTCTTTGTTCTGCAGCGCCTCTTCCGGACTGAGCCCTTCCATGGGGATCTGCAGGCGAAATTCCCCTTCCGATGTGGGCACGAAATCTTCCAGCGATAACTCGTGCTGGGGCTCTCCTTTACGTTTGCGCCGCATCCGTATGCAGGCCCGTGAGGCGATGGTATAGAGCCAGGTGGAAACCCGTGCCTCGCCGCGAAAATCTTTGAGTCCTCTGTAGGCATTGAGAAAAGTCTCTTGGACAAGATCCTTGGCCGACTCCGTTTCGCCGCATAACCGGTGTGCATATCGATAGATGAGGTCGACATGGTCTCGATAGAGCTTATCAAATCCGTCAGGCTCTTGCGTGGCAGGGCGTTGACGCGATGTCTTTGGAGCGGGGGTGCGCATGGTTGGCGCGGAGTCTAGGGGCTTGGTTGAGGCCTGTCAAGCCAACTTGGCAGGATGTTGAACAGGCCGCCAGTTGGGAAACGTTGAACGATGAGTGATGAACGGTGCACGAAAACGAGGTTCACGGCAGCGCTCATCGCTTAGAGCTCGGCGTTCAGTTGTTCGGGCAAGGCCGAATGGTGCAATGGCCGAAGTTAGCGGATGGTTGCCGCGCTTGGTCGTGGAGTTGCGGGTTTTGTCGAGAGGAGCGTGACGGTGACATGCTCTTGGTCGATACGAACGGTCAAGGGTTGCCCCACCTTCACGTGAGGAATTCCGATCTTTGAATTGAGCATGACCAGGCCGATGGGAGTACGAATAAAGACGAAGTTGGATTTGAGCTTGGTCACAGTTCCCGAGAGGAGCAGTTGCACATCGGCTCCGGCCGGCGGGGCTTGGCTGATCTGCAGATCGAACTGCAGGTCGTGGACTCCTCGGAGGCTATTGGCGTCGTCGACCTCGACGGTCAGCAGGTCTCCCTCGTGATAGCTCGAAAGCCGCTCGTCCTCTGTGCTGAGCTGAATGGTCAGGTCACCGTCGGGCCCCCACCATTGGAACGTTTTCGGATCACCAGCTGCGAACGTTATGGGCCCGCTGAGATAACGATGGACTAACGATCCGTCTGCCCTTTTTCGGATCTCGACGACGGTATGGCGCCCATGCACCCACAAACGTACTTCGTGCGAGGCCTTGAGATCTTTCAGCGTTGTTTTAGAGCTGAGGGACAACAGTCCGATCGGGGTCCTGAGAAAGACGATTCCGGCTTTGGTTCGCCAGACGGAGCCGCGCAATGTGAACGAGGGATCGATCGTGGCTGGTTCACCTGTAGCTGGGGTATCGGCGACCGGGGACGAGGTCATTGCAGGAGTGGCCGGTGATTCCTCGGCATGGACGGGGCCCAGGAGGGTGCCAACGATCACCGCGGCGTAGAACGTGCCACGGATACAGTGCTGAAGCCTGTGAAGAGATGGATGGTAGATTCCAATCATCTGAGGTCTGTCCTTCTTCGATGCATTGTCACCTGGTGCGAATACCATGCTGCCTTCGGCGAGTCAAGGTGAATGCCAATATCTCAGATGCCGGACCGGTGCGGTCTTTATGCATCTGTGCGTGCAAGATCGGTCGGCATCGGGGCAAGGGGTTGGAGAGATGCGGGACTGTTGCCAGGGTGAGGGAGGGAGCGCAAGGGGTCGAGGGTCAGGATAATCCTGAGTTCATGGCCGGCTGAATGTGGGACCCCGAATCCTCTGAGCAGGAGCGATGGCGTGACCATGTGACAAATGCGGCGCATCTCGAACTGTGCCCAGTCCTCAGTTTCGACTCGGTGGTGGAGTTGTGCCAGGACGTCGCGACAGAATTCCGTGAGGAAGGACGGCATGGATTCAGGCGCCATTTGCGGCCAGAGCTCATGGGAATCACCGAACAGGGCCATGAGTGCACGAGCCGGTCCATTCATATGCAGGATGCGAGCGGATGAGGAAAACACGATCATGCCCGAGTCCGGGGAAGAGAGGAGGGATTGTGGCATCGTGTCTGTTCCCTGTGAGACTGCTTCGGTTGCCGTCAAGACATCATTTGCTCGGCACTGAAGCGGGCTTTCCTGAAATAGTGGTGACACAGGCATCCTTTCGGGGAAATGCTTCAGGACTGTGCAAGAGTTGCACCTATGGCAGGGCTCTAGGAAGCGTGACTATCCTACGAATACCGATCACAACGTGATGTTCAGACTCGGGTAGCGCACAAAGAGGGTGTGGCGGTGGCGGAAATTGAACCAGCTATTTTTTGCGAACCAAGAGGCGAATCGGGGTTCCCTCGAATCCATATTCCTCGCGGACTTGGTTCTCGAGAAAACGGAGGTAGGAGGGCGTGATGTTGTCCGGGTGGCCGACAAACAACGCGAAGACGGGTGGTTGTATCGCGACCTGGGTCATGAAGGCAGACTTCGTGATCTTCGTCGGTTTGCCTTTCCGCACCGGCAGGGGATGGGTGGTGAGGATCTCCTGTAGGAACTTGTTCAAGGCTCCGGTCGGGATCCGTTTTGAGAACGCCGCGAAGACCCGATCGATGGTCGGAAAGAGCTGGCCAAGCGAATCGGGATGCGCGGCGGAGGCGAAGAGGACCGGCGCCCATGTCAGGAAGGGAAAGCGCCGATGCAGTTCCTGTTCGACTTCCTGCCGGGCCTGGCTGTCGCCTTCCCGGAGGTCCCATTTATTCACGATGAGGAAACAGGCTCGTCCTTGTTTGATGATGATCCCGGCAATCTTGGTGTCCTGTTCCGTGACGCCTTCCGTGGCGTCGAGGAGCAAGACTCCGAGGTCGGATCGTCCGATAGCCAGGTGCGATCGGACCACGCTGTAACCTTCGATTCCCCGGTCTATTTTTCCTCGACGACGAATGCCGGCGGTATCGGTGAAGAGATAATTCCGTCCTTGATGGAGGGCGATGGAGTCGATCGAATCCCTGGTGGTGCCAGGCACATCGCTGACGACCACCCGGTCTTCCCCGAGCACGGCATTTACCAGCGTGGATTTGCCAACATTCGGCCGCCCCACGACGGCAATGCGGGGCATCGTTGTTTTCTCAGGGTTTTCATCGGGGACCGGGAGGAGCGGATAGAGCGCGTCCAGGAGGTCGGATACACCGATGCCATGTTCTGCAGAGATAGGATAGAGCGTGTCCGTGCCCAATTGATAGAAGTCCGCCACGAGGGGTTCGACCTTGGGCGTGTCGATCTTATTCACCACGATAAACAAGGGCTTCGTGGTGCCGCGCAAGAGACGGACGACTGCGAGATCCGGGGTCGTGAGCCCGGTCCGTCCGTCCATCAGCAGAATCAAAATATCCGCTTCCGCAATGGCGAGTTCCGATTGACGTTTGATGAGGATCAACATGCTTTCCGAGGCGGTCGGGTCCAGGCCCCCTGTATCGACCAGGCGGTACGGCCGGTTCCGATAGGTGCCGTCGGCGTAGTTGCGATCTCGCGTGACACCGGGGACGTCGTCCACGATCGCCGTTCGTTTGCCGAGCATGCGATTGAAGAGCGTCGACTTGCCGACGTTGGGGCGGCCGATAATGGCCACAATAGGCGGGTGAGCCGCTGTGGCTTGCCGCACCGGTGCCGTTTCTTCGGCTACGGTCTCTTCGGCTGCGATCTCTTCGGGGATGTTTTTGGGTTTTTTCGTGCGTGGCATAGAAATTTCTGTACCGACCGTAACATAAGATTTTTGGCAAACACAACCATCGTCGGGTACACTCCAATGAAATGACGTCATTTCACTTGAATTGGGATGAAATCGATGACGTGCTGCTCGACATGGACGGCACGTTACTGGATCGGCATTTCGACAACTTCTTTTTTGAGGAAGAGTTGCCGCGCCGATATGCCCTCTTGCATGGATTGTCCTGCGAGGGGTCCCGCGATCGGTTGATGGCCATGTATCGGTCGGTCGAAGGGGAGCTGGCCTGGACCGATTTAGACTACTGGACCGAGCGAGTGGGCATCGATGTGGTGGCTATGCACAAGGAGCTGGACCACATGATCGGGTTTTTGCCGAGCACAGAATCGTTCCTCCAGGAACTCAAGACCCTGGGGCGGCGGGTAACAATCCTCACCAACGCGCATCAATCGGGCGTGGAGGTGAAAATCGCCAAGACCGGCCTCGATCGGCATGTCGAGCGTATCGTGACGGCCTCCGAGGTGGGCTACTTGAAAATGCGGCCTGCCTATTGGCCGACCTGCCAGCGGTTGGTGGGTTTCGATCCTACACGTGCGCTGTTTATCGACGATGATGAGGGCTGTCTGGCGGCCGCCCAGCAGTTCGGCATCCCTCTGGATCTGGCCTCCATGTCGGCCATCTTGAAGGTTATACCGCGACGGATATTGTGTCCCGCTACAAGCGGATGCGGGGCTTCAATGTGCTCCATCCGATGGGATGGGATGCGTTTGGGCTTCCTGCCGAACAGTACGCAGTGAAGACCGGCATTCACCCCGTCGTCACGACAGCCCAGAACATCGCCACGTTTAAGCGTCAGATGAAACGGGTCGGTCTCTCTTACGACTGGGAACGCGAGCTCAGCACAATCGACCCTGAGTATTATCGCTGGACGCAGTGGATCTTCTTGAAACTGTTCGAGCGAGGGCTGGCCTATGTGGCGGAGGTGCCGGTGAACTGGTGCCCTGCACTGGGGACGGTGCTCGCCAATGAAGAAATTATCGATGGGAAGAGTGAGGTCGGCGGGTTCGATGTGATCCGCAAACCGATGCGTCAATGGGTGTTGAAGATTACGGCCTATGCCGATCGACTCCTCGAAGATTTAAAGTTGGTCGAGTGGCCGGCCAGTACCTTGGAGATGCAAAAGAATTGGATCGGCCGATCGGTTGGCGCGGAAGTCGAGTTCGATATGGCAGGCCTTCCGGGCAGGGTGCGGGTCTTTACGACGAGGCCGGATACCCTGTTCGGCGCAACCTATATGGTGCTCTCTCCCGAACATCCGTTAGTGGAAGTCGTCACGACCGCCGATCGCCGTGCGGCGGTCACGGCCTATCGAGAGGCATCGGCCAGAAAAAGCGATCTTCAACGGCAGGAACTGGAAAAGGACAAAACCGGGGTCTTCACCGGCGGCTATGCGGTCAACCCGGTGAATCAGGAGCGACTGCCTATTTGGATTGCGGACTACGTGTTGATGGGCTACGGGACCGGGGCCATTATGGCTGTGCCGGCGCATGACGAGCGCGACTGGGCTTTTGCGAAGACCTATGCATTGCCGATCCGCGAAGTGATTTTGGGCGGTCAGGTTGAACAAGAGGCGTTCGTCACAACCGACAAGGGGACCGTCGTCAATTCCACAACGCCGGACGGAAGTTTTACGATCAACGGGTTGACGCCGGGTGATGCGATTCCGAAAATCACGGCCTGGATAGAGTCTCGCGGCAAGGGCCGCAAGGCCGTGAACTACAAGTTGCGGGACTGGTTGTTTGCCCGTCAGCGGTATTGGGGCGAGCCTTTTCCGATTGTGTGGGTGGATGGCCAAGCGCTTCCACTTCCGGAAGAGCATCTGCCACTGTTGCTGCCGGAGACGAACAACTTCAAGCCGTCAGGGGGCGGCGAAAGTCCTCTCGCGAATCTCACCGACTGGTTGACGACCACCGACCCGAGCAGTGGAGCACCGGCCAGCCGTGAAACCAACACGATGCCGCAATGGGCCGGTTCCTGTTGGTATTATCTGCGATTCATCGACCCGAAAAATCAGGACCGGCTCGTCGATCCTGACAAAGAGCGTTATTGGATGCCGGTGGATCTCTACATCGGCGGCAGCGAACATGCCGTGTTGCATTTGCTCTATGCGCGTTTTTGGCACAAGGTGCTGTACGACATCGGCGTAGTCAGTACTCCGGAGCCGTTCAAGAAGCTCGTGCATCAGGGAATGGTGCTGGGCGAAGATAACCAGAAGATGTCGAAGTCCCGTGGCAACGTCGTCAATCCTGACGAGATCATGGACCAGTTCGGGGCCGATGCGGTGCGGCTCTATGAAATGTTCATGGGCCCGTTGGAGGCGGTGAAGCCCTGGAGCACGAGAGGCGTGGAAGGGGTGACGCGGTTTCTCGAACGGTCCTGGCGGCTGATGGCGAATGAAGAGGGCCATCTGTCGAATACCGTGGTGGAGACCGTTCCGACGCTCGAGCACCAGCGCTTGCTTCACCAGACGATCAAGAAAGTCACCGAAGATATCGAGGCCTTGCGGTTCAATACGGCGATCTCTCAGATGATGGTGTTTACGAACGAGATGACGAAGGCCGAGCAGCGCCCCCGGGCCTTACTGGAACCCTTCGTCCTGATCCTGGCACCGTTTGCCCCCCATCTGGCGGAGGAATTGTGGGAAGTGCTGGGTCACAAGCCGAGCGTGTCTCAGCAGCCCTGGCCGATCTTCGATCCAGCCATGACCATTAGCGATCGTTTGACCATTCCGATCCAGGTGAATGGAAAGTTACGAACCAAACTCGAGGTCGGAGTCGACGCGACTCGCGAACAGGTTGAAGGGCTGGCTCGTGCGCAGATTGGGGAGTGGCTGCAGGGCAAGGAGCCTAAGAAGATTGTGTATGTTGAAAAAAAGCTGATGAACTTTGTGATCTAGCAGACGAAGTAGGGGGCGAGAGGCGATGGGCGAGAGGCAATGGGTCGGACGTGTAACGTGGATCAAAGGTGTATCAGGCTCGGCGCCTCTTGTCCCTTGCCTCTTACCCCTCGCCTGCTGTCTTTTCCTATTCGGCTGCGGCTATCAGTTCCGTGTCGAGGGAGCAGGGCCGACGATCGGGGGGGCGGCAGCAACCGCCTCTCCCACGTCTCCGCCACCGCGGTTGGTGGTCAGGACCTTGGAGAATAAGAGTTTCGAGCCGAATCTTGAGGCCCGCTACACCAATTATCTGCGCCACGAGTTTTCGTCTGGCAGCGGAGCGCAGATCGTTCCAGATACTGAGGCTGCCGACCTCGTGCTATCCGGGCAAATTCTCTCGGTCAGTCTTCCCACGCTCAGTTTCAGCCAGACGACCACACTTGAAAGCCGCGCAGAAGTGGTGGTGGTGATCAAAGTGGAGGAGACCAGGACGAAACGTGTGGTATGGGCACAAACGGCCAAGGGCTCTTCGGAGTTCTACGTGACACCCGATCTGCAGTTTAACCGCGTTCTGCAGAACCGTGCGTTGGAACAAGCCGGCCGTTTTATCGCCGAGGACTTGGCGTCTCGCTTTTTGCTCCAATTGGAATCGGGTCAGCTGGCAAAGCCGATCCTGCGACCGGCGTCGACCGGCGCGGACACAAGCAGTAAATAGATCGCATCGCAACTATGGCTTCAGCTATTTCTCATGCACAACTCAAGGCGCAACTTGCGCAAGGAACGGTGGCACCGCTGTACGTGGTCGTCGGCGAGGAAGACTTGCTTCGCGATGTCGCCTTGGGGGTATTGAAGGCCGCGTTACTGGGAGAGGGCGAAAGCGACTTCAATTGCGATTTGTTTTATGGCGACGACGTGAGCGGGTCCGAGATTGTCACCTGCGCTTCGGAAGTGGCTGTATTCGCGCCTCGGCGCCTGGTGGTGGTGAAGGTGGCCGATAAACTTCCGGCCAGGGAGTGCGACGCAATTCTGCCCTATTTGAAGGCGCCGAACGATTCTACGACGGTGATCTTTGTGGCCTCAAAGCTCGATGGGCGGCTGAAGTTCACACAGGCCTTGGCGCAGACTGCGGTCACGATTGATTGCTCTCCGCTCAGAGAGGCGCATTGGCTTCCCTGGCTCAAGCAAGATGCAGAACGGGTGGGGATTCAGCTCAACGAGGAGGCCGTCGAGTTGCTGAAAGAGGTCTGTGGCGGCTCGCTCTATTCGGTTCGGCGTGAATTGGAAAAGCTGGCGGCCTATGTCTCGCCAGGTCTGGCTGTCACCGCTGGCGATGTGGCGACGTTGCGTGGCACGGAGCCTGGCGCCTCGGTCTTTGATCTCACCTTGGCAATCGGCGCAAGAAACCGTGGGCGGGTGTTGGCGATCTTGGCAAGGAATGTAGAAGCAGGAGAAGCCCCACTGAGAATTCTTGGCTCACTGGCCTGGCAATACCGGAGACTCTGGAAGGTGAAGGAAGTCGTACGGCAGGGAGGCCGCGAGGGGGAAGCCGCTCGGACGTTGCGAATGGATCCCGCCAAGGTGCGAGTATTTCTCGAGCAGTTTCCCGACGCCCATTTGCAGGAGGCGCTAGGGTTGCTCTTGGATGCCGATGCCAAGTTGAAGGGTGGAAGTGGTGGCCGCCCTGTCCGGGTTCTTGAGGGGCTGTTGCTGCGGTTGTGTGATCGGAAGCAGGCACAGGCACGTCCACCCTCACCGAGTCGTGGCGCCGAAGTGCCGCAACCGGTGAGAGCCAGAACCATTTCGAACGTGCGAACGATTACGAGCGTGAAGCGGACAAGGAGTTGACGTGGAGCGTGAGGCGAGCAATCCGGCGCGAGGCCGTGTTGGGTTTCATCACACCCTTTGTCACAGCCTTGCCAAGGGCTGACGTGGCGAGGCGGAGGGACGACGTGGCATCCTCAACCTTCTTCTCGGCCACGGCTGCTTGGACCTTCTTGACCAGGGTTTTGAGCGTGCCCAGCGTCGCACGGTTACGGTCGTGCCGCTTCACGGCTTGGCGGGCTCGGCGAATTGTCGATTTATGTACAACCGGCATAGTAGACTCCTCTGGTAGAAAAGAAGCGCACTTGTACCATACGGCTCAGTGAGGCGTCAAGGTGAGCCATTTTCAAAAGGATATGCCTGTGTCAACCATCATTGCCCGTGACCGTCTCATCTTCGCGCTCGACGTGCCTTCCAGCGACGCGGCCGAGCGCCTGCTCGATCGAGTCGAGGATCAGGTTGTGTTTGTGAAAATTGGACTCGAGCTTTACACCGCTGCCGGACCCCAGATGGTTCAACGCCTGATCGCACGAGGCAAGCGGGTCTTCCTCGATCTCAAGTTCCTCGATATTGAGGAAACGGTGCGTCGCGCGACCGCATTGGTCGCCTCGATGGGCGTGGAGTTTTTGACGGTTCATGCGAACCGGAAAGCGCTGGCTGCAGCCGTCCAGGGCCGTGGCGATTCCTCGCTGAAATTGTTGGCGGTGACCGTCTTGACCAATTTCGACAGCCACGATCTCCGGGAGATGGGCATTCAGCGGACCGTGCAGGAGTTGGTCACCGCGCGTGCACTGTTGGCGTCCGAAGTGGGCTGTGACGGCGTCGTGGCGTCAGGCGAAGAGCCGGCGATTCTTCGTCCCAAGGTCGGTCCACGGTTTCTAATCGTCACGCCCGGTGTGCGTCCAGCTGGCAAGGGCGTCGATGATCATGCGCGGGCGACCACGCCGACTCAGGCGATTTCGGCTGGGGCTGACTATTTAGTGATCGGTCGACCTATCAGAGATGCCTCGGATCCCGCCGTCGCTGCCGCCGCAATTCTTGCCGAAATGCAGACGGCCTTCGATACACGAGGCTGAGAAGGCCAACCATGAGTTGCGGGTCTCCTGCTCCCTTTGCTAGAATCCCCCTCTGTCTTCTCCGTATGGTGGGTGTAGCTCAGTTGGTTAGAGCGCCGGATTGTGGATCCGGAGGTCGCGGGTTCGAAACCCGTCACTCACCCCATACCCTTGACCCCAATCCCGCACAATCAAAACATTGATCCGTTGCCGCTAGAGTGCGCTCACGCGTTCCGTGAAACTCCTGTCTGCTTGTACGAAGATGAGTTTCGAAGGTGGCGCGGTCGGATTGTTGTGTGCCTGTACCGGCGACCGGAGCTTATTCAGGGCGTGGCAGAGGCTGCGGGGGCACGGGCGTTTGGTTAGGGGAGGGCTGATGGGATGACCCGTTCGGGCGTTCGAGTTTTTCCAGGATATCCTGCTTGAGTCTCGTGGGTTCCTCGATTCGATTTTCGCGCTGCAGGGTTCCCAGCTCCGCTGCTTTACGGGCGTTCAACTCCACCATGTCCGCTTCATCCCTGACCAAGGTCGGGGTGAGAAACACCAGCAGACTGAGTTTCTCGGTCGCCCGGCTTTGGAAGCGGAAGAGCCAACCGAGGAGCGGAATATCTCCCAGGAAAGGAACTTTCCGTTCGTTGAGGACGAGATTATCCCGCACGAGCCCGCCAATGACGATGGTCTGTTGATCCTTCGCAATGGTGGTGGTTTCCATTGATCGTTTGGTCGTGGTTGGTCCTACGGGGACGGAGGAGGTTCCACTTCCGATCGTTTGCGACACATTTTCCGCGATCGCGGAAATCTCCTGCTTAATTTCCAAGCGGATCAGGTCGTTCTCTAAGACTTGGGGCGTGAATTCCAGTGTGACGCCGACATCCTTTCGTTCGATTGTAACGAGCGTGCCACCCGTGATTCCTTGGGCCTGGCCGGTTGGGAAGGGCCGATTTTCACCCACAACGATTTTGGCCTTTTGATTGTCTGCGGCAAGTACCTGAGGAGTCGAGAGGACATTGGTGTCTGTGAGGTTGAGCAACAGCTGAAGAAATGCCCGCACATTGACCGTGTTGAGTATCGTGACTGCTCCCCCTGTTGCCCCACCCGCAGCCACTCCGCTAATGGCCTGTGCAATGTTGGCCAAATTTTCCGGTGCACTATTGAATCCTGCAATGCCTTGCAGTGAACCGCTCTTGCCCGAACCAATGACCTGGAGAGGGTCGCTTCCGATCTGTCGGAGCCGATCGACCTGTACTTCCAAGATGACAGCTTCGACAAAGACCTGCTTCCGGCGCGTATCCAGGTCTCGAATGACGGATTGCAACTTGGTATAGGCGCTTTTGGTTGCGCTGATGATGATCGAATTTGTGGCTTTATCCGCAAAGACTTGAACAGGGGCCTCGAATTCGCTCAAGGGCCTGAATAGCGGTCTCGTGCCCGGTGAGGTTTGTGCCACAGTCTGAGATCGGGCAACGAGATTAGTCAGGATGGCGGCCAGGTCGGTCGCATTGGCATGTTTGAGTTTGTAGACGAATGCGCCTCGTTCCGGAGGAAGGTCCCCCATCGCGACGATCTGATTGACGTTGCCTTTCTGGACGACAGCCAGACGGCTCACTTCGAGCGCTGCCACGAACATGCTGTAGGCTTGGTCGTGCGTGACCTTGGTCGGGGAATAGACGCTGATTTTCCCCCCGGCTTTTTTGACGACATCATCCAAGACAAAGTTTTTTCCGGTTAACTCGCTGATGAAACGAACAAAAACAGAGAGTTCAACGTCATTGAAGTCGAGAGAGACGCGGCCGGGTGAGCTTGCGCCAGATTCAGCCCGTAGGGTGAGAGGAAGCAGAGATACGGTCAGCACTACCAGTACACAGACGAGAGAGGCCTGCCTGATCCACCTAAATTGTCCGAAAGAGAGAAAAGTCATGTTTCACAGACACGGTATGCGTATGGAGTGGGATCAATAATCCCCCGGATCACGTTGAGCATGAAAATGGGAATAGCGAACGGTACCATAAGCTTGCCATCGACACAACAAAACTGCAGTGATGCCTTCGAGCTCAAGCATGGTATCGGGCTTCTTCGTCTATTAGGTTACCGATCATTCATTGTGTCTCGTTCATCTTCGTCTGAGCGTCGAAACTACCCGGGGGCATAGTCCCTGTTGCTGATTCCTGACGGTCTTGTTCATTTTTGACGACCGGACAGGAAATGAAGGAATAGCGGTATCGACTAACTCCTCAATAACATAGGGGCGCTCAAATTAAATATGAAAGCTGTGATGGCATTGGGATTGCAGTTCTCTGCTTGGTTTGCCCCTCTGCGAGCGTGAGCCTCCACACGGATGTGAGATTTTGGCAAAGTGGCTTGGGGAGCCACATTGCACCTTTTAATGATCTGCTAAGGTTGAAGCGTGCGGACGGATAAAACTCCCCCTCAAAAAACTGACAAAAAGACTCCCTCCCGGGCACCGAAGCGGGGTCTTGTCGGCTATAGCAAGAAGAGCGCACTGCTCGAAGAAGCCATCACGCACATGAACACCGGCAAATATGGCCGGTCGTCTGCTGCGTTGAAAGAATTACTCACCCTTGATCCTCACAATACGGAAGCTCGCCGGCTCTTTGCCACATTGCATCTGCGCCTCGGCAGTCTCGTCACGGCTCGGCAGGCATTTGAATCTCTCGCCAATGAAGCGATCGGCAGGCAAGACTTTTGGTTGGCCGAATCCCTATTGCGTGAATACTTAGCTGCCGGACCCCGGTGCGTACCGTTTCTTGAGCAATTGGCTCATGTGTATGAGGAAAAGGGCGATGCCATGGCCGCGGTGGCCGAATTGGGCAAGGCGATTGATATTCTCATCGAGAGTCCCGACTCCGACAATCCCAAGAAGCCGTCTCAGCTCTACGCCAAGGTGAGGGCGCTTGCACCGGCCAGCTCTGTGGCGTTTCAGTTCGCCTCACTTTTCGACATACAAACCGGTGATTATTTAGGGACTGCCCCGGTAGTCGCTGAAGCCGCGACGTTACCAGCAGTCGATACTGCCCAACTCCAGGATGTAACTCTTGCCCCCACTGAAGAGACGAGTCCTACTGGTGCGATATCGTGGGAGCAGGGTGATCGTGCTCCGGGCAATCAAGAAGAGGTACCGCTATCCCCGGCATTGAGTCCCGTCATTGACTCGATCGAGGCTCCGGAGGTGTTGATAGACCAGGCACCTATCTCTTCTGTCCCTCAGGAACTGCTGGTTCCATTGTCCGAATTGACGGAACCAAGGCTGCCAGCCGATCCTTCCGGGCAGGATCATGTCCCAGAGATGTCGTGCTTGCCCAATCCTGGGGAGATCCCGCCTGCCCCTTCGATGGTATCGGACGAACCGCCGCTTCCGCTTTCCGAACATCGAGATATTGGGATTGGGCAGCCGATGTTCGAATTGCCTCCCTCTGTTGCGGGAGAAGGGACTTCTCCTGACTCTTTAGAGGAGCGTGCAACGGAGGTTGGGATATCCACCCCCTCTCCCGTCGAATCGTCGGCGTTGTCCGCTCCCATGCCTTGGGAACAGATCGAACATTCCAATATCAGAATTGAAGATGCGGCGCCGTCGATCGCTCTTCCCGCTCAATCGGATGAGGCCCCACTCTTTGGCGCCGAATCGTTTCCTGCCTCGCCCAGCATTTCGCAGTCTGAGCCTGCATCCGATCATTCGGCCAGTCTGAATCTTTCTCAGGAATTGCCAGAGCCGATTCAGGCGCCCGGGGTGGATTTGGCGGTGAGCCCTGCGGTGGTATCAGAGCCGGAGGTGCCGACGCTCTCCTTCATGGCTCAACCAGAATCGGAGATCGCGTTGCCGGTGAGTTCTGTGTTTGCGCCAGAGCCGACGGTGTCGAGTGAGATGCGCGATGCGGTGGATTCGGCGGTGAGCCCTGCGGTGATATCAGAACCGGAGGTGCCGACGTTCTCCTTTATCGCTCAGCCAGAATCGGCGGAAGCGCCGCCGGCGCCGAGTGAGTTGAGTCATGTGGTGGACTCACCGGTGGTTCCAGAGCCTGAAGCCCCGGCCCTTTCCGTCTCAGATTTTTCCGCACATGTTCCATTTTCATGGAACTCCGTTTTTGATGGCGCATGGAAATTTGGTGCGGGAACGTCGGCACCGAGTTCTCCTAGTTCATTCTCGACGCCGAATGCGATTTCACAGGTTGCGAGGGAGGCGGAATCGGTTCAGCCTGAATCAGTGCCAGCGCTCGCCGATCCCGTCAGTACAGCGACACCAGCACCGCCATTTTCTGTCACGGAACCAGACACAGTGCCATCGGCTCAGGCTTCAGGCTTGGAAGAAGAGCGTGACTCGATCCCAGAAGCAGCTGTAATCAGAGAGCCCGATCTTTCCGAATCCGTAGCGGCTTTTCTGGAGGAAAAGTCTTTGCGTCAAGAAGAGCCATCGACTTTTTCGGTCGAGATCCCACATGCTCTTGAGGTGGACCTTCCAGCGCAGACGATGTTGGAGCCCATCGAACTCGCTCTCGAAGCGGAACCCGCATCGTCCTCATTTTTCATGGATCCGCAGCCCGTGGCATTATTCGAGGACGCCGCTGTCCCGGAGACGTCACCCTCAGCGGTGATTCCAGAAGCATCACCAGCTCCGGAGGCTTTCTCAATAGTCAGCAAAGAAGTAACCAGTACACCAGTCCAGATTGCCGAGGTTCCACCGTTCTCCGAAATAGCCAGTACTGAGCCAGCGGTGCCAGTGGCCCCGATAGAGACCCCCTCACATTGGAGCACTGGCGAAGTCGAGGTGCAACCACATCGCCCGACTGATAAGAAGCGAAACTGGGACAAGGAAAAAGGGGAAGCGACAGTCGTCCCCCCGGCTCCCGAGCCGGTGGTAGAGCAATATGAGCCGATTGCTGCGCCGCGAGCTGATTGGGAATCGGCTCCCTCTGAGGCCGCGCCTCCTGTCGTTGAAGCCGTAGCTCCCGTCGTAGAGGAAGTGGTTCATGAAGTGGATACGAGACCGGAATGGGTGCGGGCAAGTGAGTCGATTACATTTGTGACTCCGAGTCCCTCCTCTCCGGCAACGTGGCAGGATTCCGGCATTGAGTCTGTCCAGTCCAATCCGGAACCGACGCTCTCAGTGGCAGCGTCGGCGGTGGATGTCCTGTTTGACTCAACGGGACAGAGAAATCAGGCTCCCGCGCAGGATCGTACGGCACGGCCACGACCTTCCCCATCGTTTGCGACGAGAGTGGCTCGAATCCGCAGCGGCTTCTCATCGATGATCGGGTCCTGTTTTTCGACGACGCAATCGATGGTCGTATTTTGCTTGGTGTTGGCGTTTGCCTGTGCGGCTCTGGTCGCGATCGGTATCGGAGGGGTGGGAATGGCCTGGCTGGTCATGGAAGAGCCCCCGACCCCGGTCTATCGCAACCTGACGGCGAGTTCCCCTCAGGCGCATACAGACCAGCGGAAGAACGGATACTTTATGCTGCTTGGTTTCGGCTCGCCTGCGGAGCGGGACCCACTCCAAGCTGGTTATGAGAAGAAGGCCGAGGGGCAGGAGCTCCAGGCGGCACAGGCCTGTATGGCCGGTGATGAAGGGGCAGGGAGGACGACCACTGGGGCCTCTGCCAATGTGTTGAGAGGGTGGTTCAGCGGTACTGACCCCGTGGCGCAGATGAAGCCGCAGGCTGCAGCCGTACGATCCTGGACGGCTCAAGAAGCGGTTGGCCTCAAGCGGTATCAACAATGGTTGTCGATGCAGTTTGAAGATGTGGGGTACGGACAAATCGTGAGCCCAAACTGTGCTCAAGTTCTGCTGGCCCATCGGCTGTATCTGGCAGAAGGATTTGCGCAGGACCTCAACACCGGACTTGGACGGCTTGAAAGCGATATGGGGTCCTGGCGCGTCGCACTGGGACAGTCGAAGACGTTGATGGTCAAGATGTTGGCTGCGACGGCCGTCCAGGACGATGTGGCCATCGTATCCGGACTCTTGACCCGTCAGGACCTCGATGCGGCAGCCATCGGTCGGCTTGGCAAGATCGTTCGCCCCCTCGATCAGGTAGAGCTATCCCTCCGGTGGCCGATGCAGAGCCATTTCGTCTGGGCCACGAAGACGGTGTCGGGCAGCCTAAAGAACGACAAGACCGATGAGCGTCCGCTGTACGTGTCCCTTGCAGCGGCGATGCCTCTTCCCGTGCAGCGTCGGGCCAACGCCTATGCGGACTATTACGAGGCGGCGAGCAAAGCCGTGGCCGAAGGGCGTTACACCAACTTGCCGAAACCATCCAGCTTCATCCGGACTCCCGCGGTCAGCGCGTTGGACTATGTGGCGAATCCGGTCGAGCACATCATCGGTATCGAGCCGCTCCCATCATGGGATCCTTACGTCGGACGGATTGTGGAGACCGAAGCGCGACTTCGCCTGGCGGGCCTGCAAGTCTGGATTAGACGAGGGCCACAAGAGGGGAATGTCCTCACGCGTCTCGCAAAGGCCGGACAAGCCTACTACGATCCCTTTACCGGTCTTCCCATGCTGGTCAACCAGCAGAGGGGCGTGATGTATAGCGTCGGGCGAGACGGCAAGGATCAAGATGGCGATCTCCATTTTGATGTTGCAGCGACCATTCCCACGATTCAAACGGTTGCGGTTGAGAATAGCCGCTCCGTCGCTCCATCCCGATCCAAGTAACCCACGCCTCCTCGCTGCCGTAATCAAACAATTCTGATCCTTTCGTTCGCTCTGGCTGCTTGACACTGCCTGTGGTATTCCAGAGAATCATCGACGCAACAAACGGAGACTAGTTCGAAAGACTCAAAAGACTCACATGTGATGGAGAGACAAAGATGAAGAGCGAGATCTTATATCCAG
>SWDR01000017.1:75249-124446 GCA_005116815.1 Nitrospira sp.
TCAGGACTCAGGACTCAGGACTCAGGACTCAGGACTCAGGACTCAGGACTCAGGACTCAGGATTTATCGCTCAGCACTATGAAATGATGCCAAGTTCCCGTCCGACCTTCGCAAAAGCAACGCTGGCTCGTTCCAGTTGTTCTTTGGTATGAGCCGCCGACATCTGTACGCGAATCCGCGCTTGCCCTTCCGGCACAACCGGATAACTAAATCCCACGACATAGATCCCTTCTTCCAGCAGTCGTTCTGCCATTCTGGTTGCGAGCGAGGCGTCGCCCAACATCACCGGGATGATGGGATGTTCGCCCGGAATGAGCCGGAATCCGAGGGCGGTGAGTTGTGCGCGGAAGAAGGCGGCGTTCTCGCGCAGCCTGTCTCGCAACTGGTCGCCTTGAGCGACGAGGATCACGGCCCGCTTAGCTGCTGCGGCGATGACCGGGGGAAGTGAATTCGAAAATAAATAGGGACGCGAGCGCTGCCGCAACAACTCGACGATTTCTTTTCGTCCTGACGTAAACCCGCCTGCTGCGCCGCCCAATGTTTTCCCCAACGTGCTGGTGACGATCTCGATCCGGTCCGCTACGCCGAAATGGTCCGGCGTGCCGCGGCCATTGCATCCGAGCACACCGGTCGCATGACTGTCGTCGACAATTACCGCTGCATCGTATCGTTCCGCCAGTTCGACGATCCGATCGAGTTTCGCGAGATCGCCATCCATGGAGAAGACCCCATCGGTCGCAATCAGGCGAAGGCGGCAGGCTGTTGCGTCACGCAGCTTGGCTTCCAGATCCGCCATATCGGAATGCGCATAGCGAAGTTTGGTGGCCTTGCAGAGACGGATCCCATCGATCAGGCTGGCATGGTTCAAGGCATCGCTGATGACGGCGTCGTGCTCGCCGAGGAGCACCTCGAAGAGTCCGCCGTTGGCATCGAAGCAGGAACTATACAGGATGGTGTCCTCGGTACCCAGGAAGGTGCTGATCGTCTGTTCGAGCTGTAGATGGAGATCCTGCGTGCCGCAGATGAAACGGACGGAGGCCATCCCGTAGCCATGTTGTTGCAGTCCTTCCATGGCGGCCTGTCTGATGTCAGGGTGGTTGGCGAGCCCCAGATAGTTGTTGGCGCAGAGATTGAGGACCTCACCCTGCGCCACGCGAATCTCGGCCCCCTGCGGACTGAGGATCTGCCGCTCGGATTTGTAGAGGCCTGCCGTGCGGATGTCCGCGAGCCGCGCTGAGACTGATTTTTTAAATGAGTGGTAGGCCATAACATTGTTCAGGCGAGAGGCGTGGGGCGAGTGGCAAGAGGGTTCTATATGGAGCCCCTTGCCTTTAGCCTCTGGCCTCTAGCCATTCACGGAATCAGCACCACCTTGCCGCATTGCCCTGAGTTGATCAACTCGAACCCCTGCGCAAAATCTTTCATGGGAAAGGTATGGGTCATGATCGGCTTGATGTTCAGCCCGGCCTGGAAGAGCCCGGCCAAGCGGTACCAGGTCTTGAAGAGCCTGCGGCCTGTCACCCCATACACACGGATGCCTTTGAAAATTATTTCGTTCGGCAGGTCGAACGACACAGATCCGGTTGGAATGCCGAAGAGTGTGACCCGTCCGCCGTTCTTCACGGCACTGAAGGCTTGATGTAATGCGATCGGGTTTCCCGACATTTCGAGGGAGGCATCGACTCCTTCCCCGGCGGTGATGTCGCGAATAGCGGCGGAGATGCGATCGGCGGGTTCAGTTGTGGCGTTGAGCACATGATCGACACCGACCTGTTTGGCAAGGTCCAGGCGGTAGGCACTGACGTCCGACGCAATGATGGTGGCGGCGCCGGCCGTTCGTGCGACCGCGGCCGCGAAGAGTCCGGTCGGACCACAGCCGGTGATCAACACCGTCTGTCCCGTGAGATCTTCGACTAAGGCTGCATCGACGGCATTGCCGAGCGGTTCTTGCGCGCAGGCGAGTTCCGGTGGAATGGTGAGTGACGTCTTCCAGAGTACGGCTTCCGGCAAGACGACGTATTCTGCAAATGATCCGTCGAGATCGACTCCCAGGATGCGATAATTCTTGCAGACATGCGCCTGCCCGGTACGACATTGGAAGCAGTGCCCGCACGTGAGGTGCGATTCGGCTGCGACATAGTCCCCCACCCTGACCAAGGTGACCTCGGACCCGACTTCCACGACCTCGCCGCACATTTCATGACCGATGATCCGTGGCGGGTGGATGCGGCTATGGGCCCAAGGATCCCAATTGTAAATATGGGCATCTGTTCCGCAGAGTGACGTGGCTTTAACGCGGATGACCGCATCGGTGCGGCCTGGTTGTGGATCGGGGCAAGTGCTGAGGGTCAATCCCGGTTGTGCCGATGTTTTGACAAGAGCCTGCATGGGTCCATTGTATACCAGCGCATGGGCCCCGCCTACCCCTACTGGGAACACCGGGTTGCACCGGTGCGGCGAGATCGGTAGGATGCAGCTTATGAAGGCGCTGTACCACCGAAGCCTTATGATCGTGGCGGGGATCTGTTGCGCCGCATGCGTGGCTCCCGGCTTTCCCTCACCTGCCTATTCCGCATCATCCCCACAGACGGCTCCCTCGTCGGGTCCCACGAAGCGTTGGGCGCAGTTCGAGTTAAGCCAACCAGAGTCGATGGGCGATCCGAAAACCGGCAAGCCCGTGACATTGACGATCGTCCTCGGGGGGGTCACTTCCGGGACGACTCCGGTGGTGGCGATCTGTGAATCGATGGCGTTTCAAGCCCAAACGGTCACGCTTGAGCCAGATGCAGAGTCGATGGCATTAAAAGGTGTCGTGACGCTCGAGCCCATCCCGATGAGTCGGACGTCCGTGCCACCCAGGGCGGCGCGAGTCCAAGTGACCTTTGCTCGATCCCGTCAGGATAAACTCGAACGGCTCATGCGCCGGGTCGTCTATGTGACGATGGATCGGTCAGAACCGGTCGATGAGACGAGTGAGTTGCTCCCCGTGCGCTCTGAGGAGTCGCGGGGCGATGAGGTGGTGCTGGATGAAGTGCAAACGGCTGTGGAGCCGATCTCGACGAGCGTCTTAGCCGAGGAAGATTTGGTCCCGTTTGCTGCTCCGGGAGAAGGCAAGGCCTACTGGCAGCATGTCAGTCAACTGATCAGCAAGAGTTGGGCTCGCCAGGTCCGCGGAATCCGGCATGCGGTGAGCAGCGAAACCGTGAAGGTCCGTTTCACGAAGCCTATCGGCGATTTCTTCAGGCCACGACAGTCGCGAAGTCAGACAAGACCCGTCCTGCCCTGTTGTCCTCGGCGCTCCACCTGGCGACGGAGATCCCGCTCGAAATCGCCGAGCAGGCGACGGAGGCCGGAGTTCTTCTCCATGCCTGCTCGGCAGGAGTAAAACCTCGGGTTCGATCTGACGTGACCGTTGGGCTCATGCTGGCGATTGCCGCGGCCGATGCGGGACGGCACACCGTCGAAGGAAATATAAAAATTCAACTCAATCAACGACTTAAGAAGTCTCTTCAGGGTCGTGTTGAACAGATGACAATCCGTCTTGAGGAACTCAAGGGGCTATGCTACAGTACGCCCCTTGGTCAGGGTCGTGCTGACACGAGAGAAAAACCTGTACAGGCATCGCCTGGGAAAGTAGACAGACGGGAAGAATGGAAATCAAAGTCTTCAATAATAACGTCGAGAAAGCCCTCAAAGTTGCCAAAAAGAAGCTCGCGGGGGAAGGCCTCTTCCGGGAACTGAAGCGTCGGCGGTTTTACGAGAAGCCGAGCGTCAGGAAGAAAGCCAAGGAGCGCGAGGCACAGCGTCGTCGTCAGAAGTGGTTGGCGAAGCGTAAGCCAGAGTAAGCGTCCTTCCGCGGGTTTGCCCGTTCGGTTGAAGCTACGCACTCCCTATAGGCCTCCATATACTTTCCTTGTCCATGCGCCAGGATCAGATCACTGCTGCGCTTCGCATTGTGAAGCGCGAGATTCGGCAGTGGGAAGAACCGGTCCTCGGCGTCGTGGCTCGCGAGTCGAATCGGGATCCCTTCCGTATTCTCATTTCCTGTCTGCTCAGCCTCCGGACCAAAGATAAAACGACCGGTGAAGCCAGCGCCAGGCTCTATACGCTCGCGCATCAGCCTGCCACGATGCTGACCATTCCGCTTCGGCAGATCGAGCAAGCCATCTACCCCGTCTGTTTCTACCGGAC
This sequence comes from Nitrospira sp., assembly GCA_005116815.1. Taxonomy (GTDB): domain Bacteria; phylum Nitrospirota; class Nitrospiria; order Nitrospirales; family Nitrospiraceae; genus Palsa-1315. The sequence continues at coordinate 79,441 of SWDR01000017.1, forward strand.
GAAAGCCAAATCCATTCATGCGATCTGCCATCGGCTGTTGGACGTCTATGGAGGCGCCGTTCCCGATTCCATCGATGAGCTGGTGACGCTGTCAGGAGTCGGCAGGAAAACGGCGAATCTGGTGGTGACGGTCGCGTTCGGCAAACCAGGCATCTGTGTGGATATCCATGTCCATCGGATCAGCAATCGCTGGGGCTATGTGAAGACAGAGACGCCGGAGGAGACCGAAGTGGCGCTACGCAACAAGCTTCCCAAGCAACATTGGATTACCTTCAACGATCTGCTTGTTCCCTATGGCCAGCATCTCTGCCAGCCGGTCTCGCCGTTCTGCAGCAAGTGCAAACTCACAGAATATTGCGATCGGGTCGGAGTGACAAAAAACCGTTAAGCGTGAAGCGTATTTCGTGAAGCGTTTCTGGGGAATCGGATTTTCTTGCGAGAGACGAACGACGAGATACGAGCGACGTATTTAGATGAAGAGTGTCGTTTCCGCGTCCGAGGTGAGCGCAATAATGGCAGGGAGTCCCATGACTTCGTCGACATTCTTTGTGACGGCGGCGCTGTCCACGCCCATATATTCCAGGCCGGCGCTGCAGGCGATCAGACGAAACTTTCCGACCTGTTTTGCATCGTGAAACATTTCCGAAATTTTCGGGACCTTCTTCTCTTTCAAGAGCCGGGCGACCTCGTCTGCCGATGACGCATATTCAGGCGGAAAGTCGATCGCGTCGATGTTGCCCTCGGCCAGTTTCTTGATCGTCCAGAACAAGAGGATCACGATCACGTCTTTTCCCATCGCCGCAGCCGTGAGTCCCAGGGTCGCGACCTGGTGCAGCGTATCGTAGGTGGCGTGATGGGCGAAGATGACAAACTTGGGTTGGGGTGGCATCGGTGGTCGTTATTTCTTTGGGGCGCGGGCTTTGACGCTATTCACATAATCGGCAATGGCCGCATCGACTTCGCCCAGGGTCATGGGGCGGTCATGGGTTTCACTTTCGTCCACGAGATAGCGATCCTGCTCTTTTTCCTGCCGAAGGACCACGGAATTTTCCGGGGTCACCTCGATCAGCATGAACCACTCGCGGGTTCCCTGCGTGATGACGACTTCCTTGCCAAGGCCCTTTTTCGTTATTTCGATGTGAAGATCGTCCGATGCCCCAACGAAGGAGGGAATCGTGAAGAGCCCTGCGGCCAAGAGTGCCACCCCAAGCACAGGACTGAGGAGCGTTATGAAGGGCGAGCGGGGGGACATAGTAAAGAGATTATAGCCCGTTGCGAAAGGCGCCGTAAACCGTCGATAGCACCTGGTCGTTGGCTTGAGTGCCTCAAGGTCGCATGTTAGGATGCGCGTCCCATGGATGGCCTACTCGCAACAATACAGCAATGGATTCCGGTCGATGTGCTGATCGGTCTTGCCGTGGCTGGGGCGATCGGTTTTATCGGCTCGCTGATCGCCATCCCGTTGATCCTGGTCCGCTTGCCGGCCGACTATTTCGACACGAGGACTCCCCGCCACTGGATGAAAGACCACCATCCCCTGCTGCGCCTGCTGGGGCTGGTCGTCAAGAACGTCCTCGGCGTCGTATTCCTCCTGGCTGGTTTTGCCATGCTCTTTTTGCCGGGGCAGGGCCTGCTGACGATGCTGGTCGGGGTATCGCTCATGGATTTCCCCAGAAAGCGCGAGCTGGAGGCCAAAATGGTCGGCCAGCCGACCCTGCTGGGCATTATCAATTCTATGCGCCACAAGTTCGATAAGCCACCGCTGACATTAGCGCCCGATCCCTAACGCCGTTTCCCAACACCATGCCCAGCCTCGAATCCAACCGCAAGACGCTCTATCTGATCGATGGGAGCGCCTATATCTATCGTGCATTCTTCGCCCTCCCGGCGATGAATAATTCCAAGGGCCTCCAGACCAACGCGATCCTCGGCTTCACGACGATGTTGCTGAAGATTATGCGCGAGAAGAAGCCGGACGGCCTCGTCGTGGCGTTCGACGAAAAGGGCCCGACGTTGCGTCACGCGGAGTTCACCGCCTATAAGGCGCAACGGCCGCCGATGCCGGACGGCATGAGTGCTCAGATTCCCTACATCCATGCCCTCACCTTCTGGATAGAACTGACGCGCCAGGCGCCGATTCGTTGACAGCCACGAGGTGGAAAGTCAGCATAACACCGACATTGGCTTTTCTGCCAGAAGTCGTTCCTTCGCCGCCTGAACCCTTATGAATCCTGCCTGTGGGGCCCTTGCCTCCCTTGCCTTGGCAGAAAACGCCATGATAGCTTAGAAGTTCCCTTGGAATAGAAAGGACTGATCTGTGAAACTAGCACTCAGCCTCCATCGCGGATGGTCGACTCGAATATTGATCGCATCCTGGTTCTCTCTCTCTGTGCTCTTCCAAAGCGGGGCCGCAGTCGCGGCTGCCCCGGCGACAACTCCTACGGTACCGGTTCAGACCGAGCATGTGATTCTGTTTGTTCTCGAAGGGTTCGGTCAGGACTCGCTGAAGGGGGGCACGATGCCGACTCTCAGCCGGTTGATCAAGGACGGGGCGGTCACCTGGTCTGCTACGGCGGTGAAGCCTGCATTGCGGTTGCCCACGATGGCCTCGTTGATTACGGGGATGCCGGTCGAGAAACATGGAATTACCTGGAATACGTTCGAATTCAGCCGTGGGTACCCGCGCGCTCCGAGTATGTTCGACTATCTCGATTTGAGTGGGGGTCGCGATAGCGCGATTTTCCTCATGGACGAATCGCTCTATCAGTTGGCGAGACCCGAACCCTATACTGACTATCAAATGTGCGGGCCGTTGAAGTCCGAGTGCAGCACGGACCGCATCGTGTCCTACATCCGTCAATATTTCAAAAAAGCGACCAGCGGTCATGGGTATGGACATGCCATCCCTGCGCTCCCGCATTTCCTGGTTGTCCACCTGCCTGAGGCCGGTCGAGTGGGTGCGTCAAAAGGCTGGGCTTCAAAGGAGTACCGCGACGCCCTTCGCATGGTGGATAAGGGTATCCATTCCGTGTTGGATATCTATCAAGAGCATGGGCTGACCAAACGGACCACCCTGTTCGTGACCTCGCTCAGTGCCGAAGGCAGAGATGCGGGCCAGGAGCAAGCTGACGCCGCTGTTCCGATAGTGCCGTGGATTGCCTCGGGGGTGGGGATTAAACAGGGTTATGCGATTCATCAGCCGGTCTCTATATTAGATACCGGTGCAACCGTGATGCGGACGTTAGGGCTACAGACTCACACCGAATGGGAGAGTCATGCCGTGGAAGAAATCTTCCAGGCGGCCTTTGTTGCGGCCCCACGGGTATCCCTGGAATAGGTCATCATGATGGAGCATGTGAAACGCAGCAGGCTTTTTTCTCTCGTTGGAGGGTTGCTGGTTATGGCGGCGATGGCCTCACCAGCCATAGCCGGTCCACCGGCTGCCTATACTCAGGAACATAGCATCACCATCGATGCGACGACCATCAATCCGCAGACTTGGTGGTACGTGCCTGGTGTGACACCCCCTATCCAAGCCTCGGACCCCGAGTCCATGGATGCCTATAGGACGACCGAGCCCCGCACGCTCAAACTGAAGCCGGGCAAATATAAGTTCATCAGCTTCACCTTTGATTTTCCGTTCACTGTGAATTTAGAGGGAAAGTTAGAGGTTGCCCAGTCGCTCGACCAATGTGTGGAGGGACGAGGGACCCAAACCTTAATCATCCGTTGCAGCCGAACCTATCCGCATGGCGGCCAGCGCGATAACTACTACCAGTAGAGGAGCCGCACCCATGGCCCAGGCGCTTGATGATTTGTTAGAAGCACTCGAGGATGTCGACGACGCGACCCGCGAGGAGGCGTCCAAGGCACTCGCTGAGCTTGCCGATCCGACCACATTGGATGCGTTGGTTGGCGCCTGCGGAGACGAGTATTGGGCGGTGCGGGCCCATGCGGGCCGGGCCGTGGCTAAGATCGGCGGCGCCAAAGCCGTCGAAGCGCTCATCGGTTTGTTTAACGATTCCATTATGGATGTGCGGAACGATGTCGTGGCCGCCGTTGCCTCGATGGGTGCGGCTGTCGTCGATCGTTTGATTGCCGCGTTGAAGGACGAGCGGTGGCGGGTCCGTGAGCATGCCGCAAAAGCGAGTGGCGACATCAAGGACCGGAGAGCGGTCGAGGCCCTCATGCTTGTCTGTCGAGATCGCGATGGCGCCGTGAAGAGTGCGGCCGCAGAGGCGCTGGGAAAAATCGGCGATCCGAAAGCGATCCCGACCCTGACCAAGCTCTTCCGCGATCCTTCGAAAACGGTGCGAGAAACGGCCGGGACCGCCCTCATTCTTATCGGCCAGCCCTCCGTCGATCCCTTGTTGGAGTGCCTGACCGATAAAGATTTCGTGGTCCGATGCCACGCGGCCCGCGCGCTGGGCGGGATGACGACTGACTATCAAATCGGTCGAACCTGGGTACGGGACGCCAAAGTCGTCGATGCCCTGATTGCCACGCTGAAAGATCCGGATCGGGCCGTGCGAGAAGATGCGACGATTGCTCTGGGCCAGATCGGCGATCCGCGGGCGATCGATGCCTTGATCGAGGCGATGAAGGATGGGGTCGTGAAACGGCATGCCATTGCGTCGCTCGGCATGATCGGCGATCCTCGCGCCTTGCCTCCGGTGTTGGATGCGTTGAAGGGTAAGGGGATTCGGCAGGATGGGACCCCGACCCCTGGCTGTATCGTCAGCGAAGACGCCTTTATCAAGGAGGCGGCGGCGACGGCGCTCGGCCAGTTCCGCGATCCGCGCGTCATTCCCGACTTGATCATGCTGCTGAAGGACGGCGTCTTGCGCGAAAAGGCCAGTGCCGCCTTGGCGACCATCGGTGATACGGCGATCGAGCCGTTGATTGCCTTTCTCTACGATCCGAAAGCCTCCGAAGTTATTGCAGAAGGGGAGCGGGTGCTTTCCTATGCGTCGGTCCGACTCACGGCGAAAGATGCATTACGGCTCCTGGCGCTTGAAACATTGGAAAAGTTGGGTTGGATGCCGGCGCCGGAAGACATCACCGTCAATTCGAGCGTGGTCGATAATGCCCGGGTGGACATGCCCCTTGGCGACACCGGCCGGTTTGGCCCTTCGGGAGATTTCGCGCAGAGGGGTTAGCGCGCCGTCTGATGTTGAGCGGTCGATATTGTGAGCCCGTCACCGGATAGCGTGATCCATGCGGTGACGGGGCTCAAAGGCCAGGAACAATCGTTCGGATTATTTGTGTTTCTTCTTCGGCAATGCCCCTCCCTGGATAAGACCACCCAGAGGGATTTGCATGATCGTCCGTGACTCACCCGTTGTCCGGATCCCGATGCCGTGCGTATCGGCGGTTTCTTTTCCATCCTTCATATTCGTGATGGCGGCCTGTCCTTTATAGTGTCCGATCTTTCCATCCGCGTCGACGTGGATCACTCCCACTCCTGGAATCGTGCCTTTTGCATTATTCACCGTCTTGTCATTGCCCGTAAGGGGAGCCGGTCCACGGAGGCCTACGAACACGTATTGGCCGTCCGGGGAGACGGCCATAAGATCCGGAGCCGGATCCTTGTTGGCATCGGTCGTCAGATCCACTGAGCCGACGCTGAAATTGCTCACGGTATCGATAATCTCCACGTTGTTACCGGCCCGGTCTGCGCTCCAGAGATAACGGCCTACCGCGGCCATCCCATGTGAGTCCGCAAATTGGTCGTCCCGCTGCGAGATCCGTTTGGCCGATACCGACTTCGGGAGATTCGACAGGTCGAGGGCATAGACATCGTAGGAGAGCGGAGCGATGGGCCAGCCGCCGCCTGAATTGATGTACATCGTGTCATCGATTTGCACGCCCCCGCAGCCGGCTGGATGGATCTGATTGTTGTCCAGCGTGGCCAAGACTTTCATCGGTGTCACCGTGACGTCGATCACCAACAGACCGCCGCCACGGAGCGTGACGAAGGCATACTTGCTCGACGCTTCCGTGATGGGGCAAATCGGGGAGGCGTCCGGCCGCTCACCGCCTTCGAACGCGGCGAGATTCAATACGTCTTTCTCAGGGTCGAACGAGAAGGTCTGCGCGGCGTAATCGGTCCAAATCCGGATAAACTTCTTTTCGGCGATGTTGGCCGCGATCGCCATCTTCTGATCCGGCGTCGGCCAGGCGGCATGGACGTTCTTCCCCATCGACAGACAGGCTTCCGGTTTTTTCGTCGCCGCGTCCATGATCAAGACCTGCCCGCTGAGAAACGAAATAATGACATGGGCCTGATCTTCGGTAAAAAACAGCATGTGCGGACGGCGGACGGCTTTTTTGGTGGCCTCCTCGCAGAATTTATTGATGTCGCCTCCGACATCGATCGTGGTTGTCGGTTTGGTTGTTGTGGGGTTTGCTGCCAGAGCGGCTCCGTCATAGATGTAAATGAACCCCCCGCTTTCTTTCGCGGTATCGGACTGGTCGGTCAGCCAGACTTCATAGGCCTCTGCCGAGGTGCTGAGACCTGTCACAAAGATGATGAGCAGAATCGTTAGGACAGAGCATGTCCCAAGTTGTTGTCTCCAGGTTGTCATGACGGCCTCCATTTCAAATCAAGGATACGCATGTAGAGAGAGATCTTGTGCATGGGCAGGATATCGTAGGCGTCGGTCGATGCGCTGTCAATTCTCGTCGCAGCCTGTCATGAAGCGGTGCCAGAGCGAGTCTCTGTGCGTTGACCCTGTGAAAATGGCTATGTTACGCTCATCGATCCCGGACCAGGAGATTCTGCATGGCGGATGCGGTAGCCGAACAGATCGCGGCGCTGAAGGACGAGGATTGGGCGATTCGCGAAGAAGCCGCCACGATGCTTGGCACGTTTCGGGATCCGAGGGCGGTCGCGCCGCTGGTCTCCGTCCTTCGTGATGGCGATCGTGCGGTGCGCGATGCGGCGATCGGCGCCCTCTTAGCCATTGGAGAACCGGCGATCACGACGCTCGGCGCCTGTCTCTCCGATCCGGTGCTCACGGTTCAGGAATTGGCCTCGTCGGTCTTGGCCACCATTGCCGATGTGCGGGTGCTGGCACCGCTCGTCAAGGCACTCAAACGCCACTCCAGATTTTTGCGGGATCAATGGCCTTATCAGGATTGAGCGCCTTGGCTTTATCAAGAAGGACTTCCGTCGTTTCGGGATAGAGCGGATCAGCGATACAGCAATTATCAACCGGGCAGACAGCGGCGCACTGGGGCTCGTCGAAGTGTCCGACGCACTCGGTGCAGCGGTCGTGCGTAATGATATAAATACTATCGCCAACTCCCTGGCCGTCGCCCACATGATTGCCCTTCGCTTCCGCGTCGCTGCGAGTTTCAAAAATCGCCTCGTTCGGACATTCGGGCAAACAGGCCCCACAGGAGATACATTCATCGGTAATCAGCAGCGCCATGACCCTCGCCTCCTTCTCACTACAATAGAGACACACACGGTTGACAAGTCCGCCCCGCCACGACATAGTGCGTGCCGCGACGTGAAGGCCATTCTAGTCTGTCGCTCTTTTCCAAGTCAACAGAACGGCACTTGCTCAGAAGGCCTAGCCTCCCTATGTGAATGGGCCTTTGGGCCCACTGACTCACGATGAGTCTCGAGATGAAATACCTATGGCCACCATACCAATAAGCGATCGCGAGCAGAAAAAAAAGCGCATCATCACGCTCGTCCTCATGGCAATTTTCTTGATGAGCGCGTCGTTCTTTCTCATCGATCGGAAAGACGAGACCATCATTATCGTGTCGTTCCCGAACGGTCATGTGCTTGAGACGGAAGTTGCGGACACACCGGAAAAGCTGCTTTTCGGTCTTGCCTTTCGAGAGACGTTGCCAGCGAATAGCGGAATGCTTTATATCTTCGAGTCGACCGGACAGAACCATATTTGGACAAAGGCCTATCGGTTTCCAGTGGATATCCTGTGGGTCGATGAGAGTCATCACATCGTGGGGCTCAAGGAAGATGCCGCTCCTTGTCCGGACGATGACTGTCCCAAGTTTAGTTCCTCTCCTGAAGTGGTCCGCTACGCGATTCAAGCAGAGGCAGGCTTCATCAAGCGCGAAGGGATTGCCGTGGGACAGGAGTTGAAATATACACTTCGGATGTAATGCACGCGAGGGTGGTGCGAAGCATGAAGAGAGGGATCGGTGTGGCATGCTAGAAGGGTTTCAATCCGTTGCCCAGGTTGAAGAGCTCCCGCCCGGGCAGGCAAAAGTCGTAACGGTGAACAAGCGCGAGATTGCGCTCTTCAATATTGATGGGGCCTATTTTGCGATCCACAATTTGTGCCCCCATGAGGGCGGCCCCTTGTGTGAAGGGCGGGTCAAAGGCTTTGTCGTGGCCTGTCCCTGGCACGATCTGGCATTCGACGTTCGAAACGGACAAGGGACGGATGGCGGTGGATATTGCGTGGGAAGTTATGACGTGCGGGTAGAGGGCTCGGAGATTTGTGTCGGGCCCCGGCGGAAAACATAATAAGTAATACGTTGTGATCAGTAAATGATAAGGCGCGGGTTGCCGCGTACGTGACGATGACGATGACCTCCGGTTCCGACCTTGATGGCCTCAAATCCTCAGATGGGGTAAAAGTCATTGAAACGACTCTTGAGCGTCCCCTCCAGATTCGTCTCTGGGAGGATAGGACGCGCGGGGAGCTCTGGGTTCCGACCTATGATTCGACGGGGCTGGCTCTGATGGCTGACGACTACCAGCGGATCGCTGGAAACAATGCGGTCGATAATGGGCAGCGGACGTTCGAATTTAAGGTGATGAGGCCGGGAACCCATCGGGTGTTGTTCGAAAAACGCATGGGGTGGAAGTTTACGGCTGAAGACCGGCGGGTCTTCGAGGTGACGGCTCCCGATTCTTCGTCTCGGAGGAATGCGTAGCCGTGCCGGATGTCGCGTTCATCAATGGATCGTTTGTGCCGTTGGCCGAGGCAAAGATCTCGATCGACGATCGAGGCTTTCAGTTCGGCGACGGCGTCTATGAAGTGATCCGCACCTACAAGGGGCGTCCATTCGCACTCGAAGCCCATTGGGCTCGACTTGAGCGTAGTGCTGCGGCGCTTGAATTGACGCAGCCCTATTCCCGCACCGAATGGACCCACTTTGTCTTAGAAGGGGTGAGGCGGGCTGCCTATCCTGAGGCCAAAATCTACATTCAGCTGAGCCGGGGCGCCGCTCCCCGCGATCATGTCTATCCGGCGCACCTGGCGCCCACGGTTGTGATGACGGTTCGCGAGTTCCACCCGCTCGATAAGTCAGTATCGGTCGCCGGTGTGGAGGCCATGACGATCGAGGACATTCGATGGGGGCGCTGCGATATCAAGAGCCTGAATTTATTAGCGAATGTGCTCGCACGTCAGCAAGCCAAGCAGGCTCACGTGTTCGAGGCCATTTTGGTCAAAGAGGGCTTGGTGACGGAGGGGGCGGTCAGCAACGTGATGGTGGTCCGTGGAGGAGCGGTGTTGACGGCTCCGGAAGGACCGCGCATTTTGTCCGGGGTCACCAGGGCCGTCGTGTTGGAGCTGGCCATAAATGAGGGTTTGCCGATTCACGAGCGCGGTATCTCGCAAGCAGAGCTGTATGGTGCCGACGAAGTGTTTCTCACCGGAACCACGGTCGAGGTTCTGGCCGTTGTCCGCGTGGATGGAAAATCCATTGGTGATGGACGGCCTGGTCCAGTCACGCAACGACTTGCCGCGGGCTTTACGAGGCTGGTCGGCTAGGCTCTTGCTTTGGCATAGGGGGCATGTTATGGTCTCGGCACTGGAAGTGGGCTCAGGCCCACTTTTTTGTTTGATCTCTAGAAATGATTGATTCCAAAGAAGCAGGGCGAGGGGTGTCGGTGAAGGAATCCCGACCAGTCGTCGATCGCATTAGCGAAGTGGTGTCGCCCATCCTGTGGGCCTTGGGGCTAGAATTAGTCGACGTCGTCTGTGTCGGGCAAGGCACGCGGTCAGTCGTTCGCGTGTACATCGATAAGGTGGGCGGCGTCACGGTAGAAGATTGTGGGCGTGCACATCTCGAGATCAGTCCGGCCTTGGATGTGGCTGATCCGTTTCCCCATACTTATACGTTGGAAGTCTCTTCGCCGGGTCTGGATCGGGCCTTCAGGCGGGTTCCGGATTATCGCCGGGCAGTGGGCAAGCAAGTGAGCGTCAAGCTCAAGCAGCCGATCGACGGACAGTGGCGTGTGGTCGGATTGTTGACGGAAGTGAGTGAGCAGGGCATTACGGTCGTGGTGAGCGATGCGCGCCCTGAGCGGACAGTCATTCTTGGGTTCGACTCGATTGCTGAAGCGCGACGTGTCGTCACGTTTTAGGGGTACGGGAGTCGATTACCGCGGTATAGACATATCGCTGCTTTTAGGAGGGCGGCTGCAGGGGCAGCTGCCGGAGAGTGAGCTATGAATCGAGAATTGATTTCGGTCATCGACGAACTTGGTCGGTCGAAGGGCATCGAGAAGAGCCGAGTAATCGGGGCGATTGAGTCGGCCCTTCAAATGGCTGCGAAGAAACGTTTCGGGCAGGCTGAGAACATTCAGGTCGAGATCGACTCCAAGACCGGTGAAATCTCCGTCGTGTCGAAGAAGACCATTGTTGATGTGGTCGCCAATCCCAAAACAGAGGTCTCTTTACAGGAAGCCCGCCAGTTCGATAGCGAGGCAGAGGTCGGCGACGAGATCGGGTCGGTCATCGAGATGAGCGACTTGGGCCGGATCGCGGCGCAAACTGCCAAGCAAGTGATTTTCCAGAAGGTCCGTGAGGCCGAATGGGAAGCGGTTCAAAAGGAATATTCGACGCGGCAGGGCGACCTGGTCAACGGCATCATTCTCGGGATGGAGCGCCGGAACTATCTGGTGGATTTGGGTAAGACGGAGGCGGTGTTGCCGATTCAGGAGCAGATTCCGCGGGAAACCTATCGCCGTGGCGATCGGGTAAAAGCCATGCTGCTGGAGGTCCGCCGAACGCCCAAGGATGTCCAGGTCATTTTGACGCGCAGTCACCCCCAGTTCGTGTCGAAGCTGTTCGAATTGGAAGTGCCTGAAGTCCTTGAGAAGATCGTCGAGATCAAGTCGATTGTGCGGGAACCTGGCGATCGGACGAAGATTGCCGTGACGTCTCGCGAGAAAGCTGTCGATCCGGTTGGGGCCTGTGTCGGAATCAAGGGGTCGAGGGTTCAAGCAGTCGTCCGTGAGCTGCGCGGAGAGAAAATCGACATCATTACCTGGACCTCCGATCCGCGCGTGTTCATCGCCGAGGCCCTGAATCCGGCAAGTATTGAGAAGGTCGGCGTCGATGAGGAAAAGAAGTCGGCGTTGGTCGTCGTGGCGGATTCTCAGCTGTCGCTCGCGATTGGAAAGAACGGCCAGAACGTACGATTGGCCGCCCGCCTGACCGGCTGGAAGATCGATATTATCAGCGCGACGGAGTACGAAAAAGAAAAAGCCGAACGGGATAACGATATCAAGGCGGCATTGGCAGAGGAAACCGAGGCGCTGCATCAGCAACAAGAAGCCAGGGAACAGGAATTACAAGCTCGGGCAGAGTCGGAGTCGGATGCCGGGTAAAGAAGAACAGGTGTCAAATCCTCATGCGCGTTTACGAATTGGCTAAGCAGCTCGGGATGGAAAACCGTGAACTCATTCCTGAATTGAAGCGGATGGGTGTCGCCGTCGCTTCGCACAGTAGTGCGTTGGAGGACGACGTGGTGCAGAAAGCGATGGAGAAGCTCGGTTCGAAAGTCAAAACCGCCGCGAAAGCAACAGGCAAAGAAGCCGATGCAGGTCGGGGTAAGGTTGTCGCAGGGGCCAAGGCCGGGTCGGCCCAGGCCGCTCCGGTGGCGGAAGATGCCTCTAAGTCCGATAAGCGCCGCATTCTGATTAAGCGTAAGCGGGATGACGAGCCGCCCGCTGAAGTCGTGGCTTCCCAGCCCGCAGTTGAAGCGGTCGTCAGCGGCGGGGTGACCGTCGATGCTCCTGTCGTCAGCCCTGCGTTGGCCCATCCCATCGTTGAGGCGCCAATCGCTCCGCATCCTGAGTTGACCCCGATGCCGGATCTGACGCCTGCTGCGGGAGTTCAGATTACTCAGCCTCCAGTTATTGCGGTCAAACCTACCACTGCGCCTAGTCCCGACCTCACCCTTGGAAAAAAGAAACCCCTCTCTCTCGAAGAGTTGCAAGCCGAGGGCTTGAAAGAGAAGGCGAAGAAGGCTCGCAAGCCTGGCCGTACTCGGGAAGAAGAAGAACTTCGACTGCGTGAGGATGCGGCTCGCTGGCAGGATCTTCGTGCCATTCCATTGCACCAGCGCCGTGACGACCGTAGTAAGCATGTGCATCATAGCGCGCCCGGGGAAGTGACCAAGCCGCGGCGGAAGGGTTTCAAGTTTACGGCTGGTATGACGGTGAAGGAATTCGCCGAACTGATCGGGCAGCGCCCTGCCGACATTATGCGTAAGCTGATGGATATGGGGCAAATGCTCACGTTCAATCAGACGATGAACGTGGATGCGGCCGTGATCATTGCTGAAGAGAACGGGATCAAGCTCGATCTCTCGACGGAGAAGGTCGGAGAAGAATTATTGGAGTCCGTCGTACAGACGGAGGAAGACGCTCAGCTCGAGTCGCGGCCACCGGTCGTGACGATCATGGGCCATGTCGACCACGGCAAGACGTCGCTGCTCGATGCGATCCGGCAAACAAAAGTGGCGGAAGGCGAGGCCGGTGGGATTACGCAGCATATCGGCGCGTACACCGTGACGGTTCGCGGGAAACAGGTGACCTTCCTGGATACGCCGGGCCACGAAGCCTTCACGGCGATGCGCGGCCGCGGTGCCAAGATTACCGATATTGTCATTCTAGTCGTGGCGGCGGACGATGGCGTGATGCCGCAAACGATCGAAGCGATCAATCATGCTAGAGCCGCGTCCGTTCCGATCATTGTGGCCATCAATAAAATCGACAAGCCTGGCGCCAATGCCGACCGTGTGAAGAACGCCCTGTCCGAACATGGGTTGATATCCGAGTCCTGGGGCGGGGATACGATCATGGTCGAAGTGTCGGCCAAGGAAAAGACCGGTTTGGATACGTTGCTGGAGATGATTCTTCTGCAATCTGAGGTGCTGGAGCTCAAGGCGGATCCGCATCGGATGGCCAAGGGTGTTGTGGTGGAAGCCAAGCTGGAACGAGGACGTGGCCCTGTGGCAACCGTGCTGGTTCAGAGCGGGACGCTTCGCGTCGGTGATGTGTTCGTCGTTGGAGTATTTAGCGGAAAAGTCCGCGCATTGATTGCGCATACGGGAGCCAAGGTGTTGGCGGCCGGTCCTTCCATCCCTGTCGAAGTGGCCGGGCTTCCTGGCGTGCCTTCGGCGGGCGATGTCTTCCAAGTTGTGAAGGATGAGCGGGTCGCGCGAGAGATTGCGGAAGATCGCGCCCATAAGCAGCGAACGACTGATTTGTCCGGGTCGGCGAAAGTCACCCTCGACGATTTGTTTGCCAAGATTAAAGAAGGCTCTGTGAAGGAGCTGGCATTGGTGATTAAGTCCGACGTTCAGGGATCGGCGGAAGCGCTGACGGCCAGCGTCGAAAAATTAGCCACTGCCGCAGTCAAGTTGCGCGTCATTCACAGCGGCGTGGGCGGGATTACGGAATCCGACGTGTTGCTGGCTGCCGCTTCGAACGCCATCGTGATCGGATTCAATGTCAGGCCGGAACCGAAGGCGTTGGCCCTGGCCGAGCAGCAAGGCGTTGATATTCGTCAGTACACGATTATTTACGATGCGATGACCGAGATTAAGGCCGCGATGGAAGGGCTGCTCGAACCGACGCTCAAGGAGCGGATCTTGGGACGGGCCGAGGTACGGCAGGTCTTCACGGTATCCAAGTCCGGAGTCATTGCCGGGGCCTATGTGGTGGACGGCACGATTACCCGTGCGGCGGTCGGCGTTCGGGTGCTTCGCGACAATGTCGTGGCCTACGAAGGGAAGCTCGGGTCGCTGCGCCGCTTTAAGGACGATGTCCGTGAAGTGCAGCAGGGCTACGAATGCGGCATCAGCGTCGAGAATTTCAACGACATCAAGGCCGGGGACATCATCGAAGCTTACGCGATCGATAAGATCGCCGCGAAGCTCTAAGGTGTGAGTCTGCCCTGTGGGTATCATTGTCGGACTCTGCACGGTCGAGCTGTTTATCCCAGGGAGTCAGTCGTTGAAGGATAAGCGGCAGGTGCTGTTGAGTCTCAAGGACCGATTGCGTGAGAAGTTCAATCTCTCCGTCGCTGAGGTTGATGGACAGGATTTGTGGCAGAAGGCCGTATTGGGGCTGGCCTGCGTGGCCAACGAAGGGCGATACGTCAACCAAGTGTGTGACCAAGCGCTGAACCTGATTCGGAGCGTCCCGGCCGTGGAAATCGTCCAGTCGCGTGTGGAATTATTATGACGGCGGCATGCCTGGTGGAGTGCACGGTGGCCAAGACAGGATATCATCGGGCTGATCGTGTGGCCGATCAAATTCGCATGGAAGTGGCCGATATCCTCATGCGGAAAATCAAGGACCCCCGTGTGCAAGCCGTGACGGTGACCGATGTCAAGCTGACGAGCGATCTGCGGATCGCGCGCGTGTTTGTCACCACCATGGGCACGAAAGACGAAGAGCGGAACGTTTTTGTCGGGTTGGAGCAAGCCAGCGGATTTGTGCGCGGTGAGTTGGGCCGACGACTCTCGCTCCGGTATCTGCCTGAAATCGTCTTTGCCAAGGATGTTAGCGGGCCGAGAGGCGATCGCGTGTTGCAGTTGCTGGAAGAGCTCCACGTCGACACGGAGGCCGAAGGCGGGTCGTCCGAAGAGAAGACGAGTTCGTAGTATCGGGGACGTGATGATGGATCTCGCGCAGAGCTGTGCCGTGGTCGACGGCGTACTGATCATCAAAAAGGAATTAGGGTGGACCTCCCACGATGTCGTGGCAAAGGTGCGGCATCTGCTCGGCGGAGTGAAGGTCGGTCATGCCGGCACCCTCGATCCTGCCGCAACGGGAGTCTTGCCCGTGTTGATCGGGCGGGGAACCCGCATTGCCGAATATCTCGTTGAGTGGGATAAAGAATATTGTGCCGTGCTTCGGCTCGGCGAAACCACCGACACGCAGGATGCGACGGGAACGGTCCTTGCCAAGCAGGCGACGGAACATCTGACATCAGCGGCGATCCATGAAGCGGTCGGTCGATTTCTTGGACCGATTGAACAAGTTCCTCCGATGTATTCGGCGGTAAAAGTCGCAGGTGTTCCTCTCTATAAGTCCGCTCGTGCGGGCAAAACGATTGCACGGGACGCCCGGACCATTGTCATCCACACCCTTGAGGTGGTGGGGATCGAGGGTCGGGATGTGGCGTTGCGGATCGTCTGCTCCAAGGGGACCTATGTGCGGACGTTGTGTGCCGACATTGGCGCAGCCTTAGGCGTCGGTGGTCACATGTTGGCGTTGGAGCGAACGCGAGTGGGGCCCTTGACGATCGAACAGGCGCTGACGATCGACGAGGTGGCCACCCGTCATGCCCTCGGCCGTTTGGGGGACGATCTGTTGTCGCTGGATCTGTCGTTAAGCCGGTTTGCGCTGGCGGTGGTGGATGAACAGACCGCCGATCGCGTGCGGCATGGCGCTCCAGTGCCTGCGGGGAAAATCTTGCGTTGGGAAGGGACGGCTGCTGGCGAGTGCCAGCCACATATGCCGGTTCGCATCCATGATATCGACGGACGGTTGATCGCGATCGGGAAGTGTCCGGCGAATGCGGGTGATGCGCTCAAGGTGGAGAAGGTATTAATCGATCAGGATGTATGAGCGTTCGTTGCGGATGACGGAAAGGAATAGGAAGGAAGGAAACCATGGCATTACTCAAAGAAGCAAAAACTGAGTTGATCAAGCAGTATCAGCAGCATGAGACGGATTCCGGTTCGCCGGAAGTCCAGATCGCGGTGTTGACCACCCGGATCACGTATTTGACGGAGCACTTCAAGACCCACAAGAAGGATCATCACTCACGGCGTGGCCTGCTGCTCTTGGTCGGCCGCCGTCGGCGGTTGCTCGACTACCTTCGTGGCGTCAGCGATGCGCGGTATCGTGCAGTGATCGAGCGATTGGGCATCAGGAAATAGTATCCCGTCTCGCTGTCGCGCCAGGAGGCGCAACAGCGGGACCGTAGTCGTCAGTCGCACAGGTGAACACGGACAGAGACTGGAGTGTTCCTCATCGCTCGAGTCCCTCTCTGTGGGCATCTGTGGGGCCTAACCAGAGGAGACTCAGATGGTACACACAGTTGAAATAGAGGTTGCGGGGCGCATCTTGCGACTCGAGACCGGTCGTGTGGCACGACAAGCAGACGGTTCGATTTGGGCTACGTACGGCGACACGGTCGTCTTGGCGACGGCTGTTGCCTCACAGACTGCCAAACCAGGCATCGATTTTCTCCCCCTCACCGTCGACTACCAGGAAAAATCATTCGCAGCCGGAAAGATTCCCGGCGGGTATTTCAAGCGGGAAGCGCGTCCATCCGAAAAGGCCGTGCTGACCAGCCGGCAGATCGATCGGGGACTCCGCCCGCTCTTTCCCGAGGGCTACTACTTCGAGACCCAAGTCATTGCGTCAGTTCTTTCGGCCGATCAGACCGGCTCCTCCGACATCCTCGGCATTATCGCCTCCTCTGCGGCCCTGACCGTGTCAAATATTCCGTTCGATAATCCGATTGCGGGCGTGAGGATCGGGCGGCTGGACGGCAAGTTCGTGGTCAACCCTGATCTTGAGACGGTGGCGAAGAGCGAGTTGCACCTCGTGGTGGCGGGGACGGCCGATGCGGTCATGATGGTCGAAGCAGGGGCGAACGAATTGTCCGAAGCCATCATGCTCGAAGCGATCGAACTCGCCCATAGCGAGATCAAGAAGATTGTGGCCAAGATTCGCGAACTGCAAGCCCTTGCCGGCAAACCCAAGCGGAAGGTGGCGAAGGAGCAGATCGACAGCGCGCTTGCGGCACAAGTGAAGACGCTGGTGGCGCAAGGTATCCGTGATGCCATCATGATCCCCAATAAAGCGGCTAGGCAGGAGCGGTTGGACGAGGTCAAGAACGACGCGGTCCAAAAGCTCAAGAGCGCAGACGATCCGAATCGGGAGCGGCACGTCAAGCTGGTGTTCCATGAGTTGGAATATACCGAAGTCCGGAACATGATCCTGGAGAAGGGATCTCGGGCGGATGGACGTGGCCCGGCTGATATTCGTCAGATCACCTGCGAAGTCAGCGCGTTGCCCAGGACACATGGCTCGGCGATTTTCACCAGAGGCGAGACCCAAAGTTTAGCAGTGGTCACCTTGGGAACCTCGGACGACGAACAGCGGATCGATGCGTTGGAAGGGGAGTACATGAGGACCTTCATGCTCCATTACAATTTTCCGCCGTTCAGTGTCGGTGAAGCGCGGCCGCTTCGCTCGCCGGGACGCCGGGAAGTGGGTCATGGTGCATTAGCGGAACGGGCGTTGGCCCCGGTCATTCCGAGCAAGGACGCCTTTCCCTACACGCTTCGTATCGTGTCGGACATCCTTGAATCCAATGGGTCGTCGTCGATGGCGACCGTCTGTGGCGGGAGCCTTGCGTTGATGGATGCCGGCGTGCCGGTCAGCAAAGCTGTGGCCGGGATCGCGATGGGATTGATCAAAGAGGGCGACCGGGTCATGATCCTCTCCGATATTCTCGGACTGGAAGATCACCTGGGTGACATGGACTTTAAGGTCTGCGGCACCAGGCAGGGCGTCACGGCCCTCCAGATGGATATCAAAATCGGTGGGATTACGTCGGCCTTGATGCAGAAGGCGTTGGAACAGGCGAAAGCCGGTCGTTTACACATTCTGGGCTGTATGGAGAAAGCGCTCCAAGCGCCGAGAACCACCCTGTCGGCTTACGCGCCTAGAATCTTCACGATGAAGGTGAAGCAGGACAAGATCCGTGAAATCATCGGGCCGGGCGGCAAGACGATCCGCGGCATCATTGCGGATTGCGGGGTCAAGATCAACGTCGATGACAGCGGAACCGTGACGATCGCGTCGGTCGACGGCGCGTCGGCCGAGAAGGCCAAAGAAATGATCAGCCGGATTACCGAAGAGGTCGAGATCGGAAAGATCTACATGGGCACGGTTCGAAAGATCATGGATTTCGGCGCGTTTGTCGAGGTCCTTCCGGGAACCGACGGACTGGTGCATATCTCACAGTTGGCGCACCATCGGGTCCAAGCGGTGTCGGACGAGGTGAAGGAAGGGGATCAAATCTTGGTGAAGGTCATGGAAGTGGACCGTCAAGGGAAGATCCGCCTGAGCCGCAAGGAAGCCATGCCGGCTCCGGCCGGGGCTGCTGCGCCTGATCCGTCAGCCGGGTAACTGTCTTGTATCGCAAGCTCGTCCTGGACAACGGGGTGCGGGTCGTAACCGAGCGGATGCCGACGTTGAAGTCGGTGACCGTCGGTGTATGGGTCAACACCGGGTCGCGGGACGAGCAGCCTCCCCAAGCGGGCTATTCCCACTTTATCGAGCACATGCTCTTTAAGGGGACGCGCAAGCGTTCCTCCGCCGAGATTTCGCGTGAAATCGACGCACTCGGCGGAGAGATGAATGCCTTCACCTCGCGTGAGACGACGACCTATTACGTGAAGGTGCTGGATCAGCAGCTGCCTCAAGCCTTAGAGCTCCTCTCCGACCTCTTTCACCATTCCCGGTTCCTCCCCAAAGACATCGAAAAAGAAAAACAGGTCGTCCTGGAAGAAATTCGCATGGTGCAGGACGATCCGGAAGATCTCGTGCAAGAGCTCCATATGGGGCAAGTGCTGGGGCGTCATCCGCTCGGTCGCTCTATCTTGGGCAGGGAGAAAACGGTCAGAGGGCTGCGACGCCAGGATCTGATGAGCTATATCGAGGCCCGCTACGATTCGAGTCAGACCGTGGTGTCGATCGCCGGGAACTTTGAGCAGGACAAGCTTGATCTCCTGGTCGCGAAGTATTTCGGCAAGGGCCGATCTGCCAAGGCGACTCCTGCCAACGGGCGCCGTTCTCCTGACATGCACGGCGGGGTCCTACTGAAGAAGAAAAAGTTAGAACAAGTCCATCTGTGTCTAGGCCTCAAAGGCGTTCCTGCCGGACATCGGGATCGGTATGCCCTATATGCGCTGAACAGTGTGTTGGGGGGCAGTGTGAGTTCGCGATTATTTCAGGAAGTCCGCGAGAAACGAGGTCTCGTCTATTCCATCTACTCCTATTTGTCCGGCTATTCCGACGGAGGCATGATCACCGTCTATGCTGCGACCAGACCGAAAGAAGTGGATCGAGTGGTGGATCTCGTCTGTCGCGAAATCAGACGGATGGGGAGCAAGGGCGTTGTCGGGAAAGAACTTGAGCGTGCGAAGGTCCAGATGAAGGGCAGCCTCATGTTGAGTCTGGAGAGTTCGCATAGCCGCATGAGCAAATTGGCCAAGGACGAATTGACATACGGAAAGCATGCGTCGTTGGACGATATGTTGGCGCGCATTGATCGTGTGAGCGAAGAGCAGATGTTCAACGTGGGCCGCCAATTTTTCAATGTGGACTCGCTTGCCATCACCGGTTTGGGCCCTCTCTCGCCAGGTACGCTTCAGTCGTATAGATGAGAATTTTCTAATAGATGCGAGTCGAGCGCTCAAATATGATGAAAACTTGGAGAGCGCTAACTATCATAAGTAATTGATTATTAATCATTATTATGATGATATTCGAAGCTGTCCACAGGGTAAACATTTCCTTGACAGTATTTCGCGGTTTCAGTACCATGACGGAACTTTTTGACAACGATTCTCAATCGAGGAACTCAACGCGAGAGAGAGCAAAGGAGGTGGCGAAATCCATCGCTCGTGATTGAAGGATCTCTGAAACCGTTTCTGTTCATTCATCGTACTTAAACTAGTGTCCATCGGTTATTTCGGTTGTTATTTTTATGAAGGAGGGACTAGGTATGAAAAGGGTTGCAGTTTTAGCCTCCGTGGCAATGTTGTCCATGTTCGGTATGTTGACGGCTGAATTCGCCGTGGCGGCCGATGGTCCAAGTGTGGCTGGCCCAACCGACAACATTGTCGGTGGAAAGCCGATGAAGGGTGAAGTCACCAAGACCTTGAAGGGTCGTGTCTGGTCACAATGGGCAGACAATCCAGATGGCGAGTTGCTCTTCGGGATTCAATATTGGAACACCGGTGAGCCGGCGTCAGGAACCCCGAACGGCCGTTCGTCGTCCGATCTCGACGTGAAGCCGCCAGATCCATTGTTCTCTTGCTGCGGCTGGGGCTTTGTGGGCGGAACCGATAAGAACAATCCTTATTCCGGTTGGTACCATGCTGCCACGACCGTTCGTTTGGCAGTGAAGGACAAAGCGTTGATGGACCAGATCATCAAGGCCTCCCAGGAGCTCGTGGCCATGGAAGTGAGCCTGGACGGTCGGACGATCACCGGGTTTAAGGTTATTAAGTAATCGACCTCGACAAGCCTTAATTCATTTTATGTCCAGCAAGGAGGACGCGATTATGAAGTTTCATGCGAAAGGTTGGGCCATGGTGGCCGCTGTAGCGCTGGGGGTTTCCGTAGCCTCCACCGCGTTAGCCATCGAGTCATTCCAGGAGCGTTTTGAGTGGGGAGATTTGAGCAAGCCGACGACCATTCAGGGTCGCGTCATTGTCCTCGATCACTACGATGAAGCGGTCTGGATTAATGTGGCCGTGTTCGGTGGAAACGCCGAGAGCGGTTTCTTCTGGCAGAAGATCCATCCGGGCAAGACTTTGAAGTTTTACGCGGACAAGGGAGCCTGGGATGAGTTGAAGAAGATGGGCCGTCCCCATGCAGGTCCTGCTGCCGCGAAGGAAGTGCCACCCTCCAGCACGACTGACCTGATCGAGTTTACCGTGACGGAGCCAGAGCAGAATCACCGCGTCATTTCCTCGATCAAGAAGCTTCCGGAAGTGGCTGGTTCCATGGGGAAGACGCTCAGCATCTCTGCCCTTCGCTTGAAGGATTGTGCAGGAAAGAACGAGAGTGAAGCAGGCTGCGCCGCGGCGAAGCAGATGTTGAACACCTCCCCGAAGGCTGTGCCACCCATGCTGTACGATGTATTGATCCCTGGTGGCCAACCCATTGGCGGGTTGGTTCCTTGGACTGCGGAGTACAACAAGGCTGCGGCTGCTCACTAAACTGAGCTAGTCTCTGTTTGTAAAGGCGGCATCTCCGAAAGGGGATGCCGCCTTTCTTATTTGGCGCGATCGTCTTGGCCGGTTGGCCCGATCCGGCGTTGGATGTCGGCGAGGCGGTTGAGTGCATCGAGCGGCGTCATGGAGAAGAGATCGATTTGTTTCATCTCCTCGATGATGGGATGGGGCTTGGGCAGTGATGTCTGTGGTGTTTCTCTCTCCAACGATACGGGCGTACCCTCGATGGCGGCATCCGGTTGCTCCAGTTGGGCGAGGACTTGTTGCGCCCTGGCGATGACCGTTGGGGGGAGTCCTGCCAGTTTCGCCACGTGAATGCCATAACTGCGGTCTGCGCCGCCCGGTATAATCTTACGCAAGAAGACCACGTCTCCATCCCGTTCCTGAACCGCCACGCAATAATTTTTAATCCCTTCCCGTAACCCTTCCAGCTGTGTCATTTCGTGATAGTGCGTGGCGAACAGGGTTCTGGCTCCGACGTATCGACGGTCTTGAATATGTTCCGCAATGGCCCAGGCGATGCTGAGTCCATCGTAGGTGCTGGTGCCTCGACCGATCTCATCCAGGAGAATCAAGCTGCGGGATGTCGCACTGTTTAAGATATGAGCCGACTCGATCATCTCCACCATGAAGGTACTCTGGCCCGCTGATAGGTTGTCCGAAGCGCCCACACGCGTGAAAATCCGATCGACTAATCCAATGTGGGCCTCGGTCGCCGGCACGAAACTCCCGATTTGCGCCAACAACACGATCAGTGCGACCTGGCGGAGATAGGTGCTTTTTCCCGCCATGTTGGGCCCGGTGAGGATCACCAGCCTGTTCCCCTCACAGTCGAGGGCCGTGTCGTTGGGCACGAAGGTGAGATCGCTGCTGAGCTGTTCCACGACAGGGTGCCGGCCTTCCCGAATGAGGATCGTGCCGCTCTCATCGACGAGCGGCTTGACGTAGCGATGTAAGGCAGCAGTCTCGGCCAAACCGGCGAGGACGTCGAGCAACGCAACGGTCTGGGCCATCGCTTGAAGGCGAGGCACCTCGTTCGCTAAACGACTGCGGACCTGATCGAACAGTTCCTGCTCGAGCGCCAGCAGCTTACTTTCAGCGCCTGTGACTCGTTCTTCCAACTCTTTCAGCTCTGCGGTCATGAATCGTTCGGCATTCACCAGCGTCTGCTTGCGAATGTAATCAGGCGGAACACGGGTAAGGTGAGTCTTGGTAATTTCGATGTAGTAGCCGAATACTTGATTGTAGCGAACCTTCAACGAATCGATTCCGGTTCGTTCCCGCTCTTTGGCTTCTAGCGAGGCGATCCAGCCCTTGCCTTCCGTGCTCGCCTTTCGTAGTTCGTCGATTCCGGCATGGTATCCCTCCCGAATCACACCGCCGTCACGGAGAGACATCGGCGCATCCGGCTTGACGGCCTGCTCAATCGTGTCATGGACATCGCGGCAATCGTCCCAGGATTCTCGGACTGCAACCAGTAGCGCAGCGGAGAAGGGTTGGAGGTGGGATCGTAATTCCGGCAGGGCGCTGACGGATTGTTTCAGTGCGAGTAGCTCGCGAGGTCCTGCGACGCCGAGCGTCAGGCGGCTGCTGAGACGGGCGATATCTTGCACATCGCGGAGTGTGGTCCTAAGCGACACCCGTTGTAGTATCCGGTCTTTCAATTCGCCGACTGCGTCCAGCCGAGCCTGAATGGCGCCTCGATCGAGGAGTGGCCTGACGAGCCAATCTCGCAACAGGCGACTGCCCATCGCCGTCGCGGTGCGGTCCAACACCGACAGGACCGTCGACTGGTCTTGTCCCGATCGGGGCTCGCCGAAGCCGAGCGGCCGCACGAGTTCGAGATTGCGAATCGTTGCGCTATCCAGATGCATGGAGTCGCGGCTCCAACGAGTCTGCAGACGGCGGAGATGCGCAAGCGAGGCGGTCGGCTGGGTCTCACGAACGTATCGCAGGACCGCTCCGGCGGCTCCGATCCCGGCGTTCAGGCCGCGGCAGCCGAATCCGTCGAGCGACTGCACCGCAAACTGGGTCTGGAGTAGTTGCGCGGCGTCTTTAAGATGGAAGGCGGATGAAGGTTGTGCGCAGAGGCGTGGCCCACGCAGGTGAGCCAGGCAGGTTCCGGCCTGTGCCGTGGAATCTTGATGCAAGACTTCCCGCGGTTCCAGTCGAGCCAGTTCATCCAAGAGTTGGGTTTCCGCCTGTGCCCCCTGGAATTCCGTCATCCAAAACTCGCCCGTGGAGACATCCAGACAGGCCAGCCCAATGACGGATTGTCCCTTGGCAGATGAGGCCATAGCGTCTGAGAAGGCCACTGCGACAAGGAAATGCGATTCGCCGGGAGAGAGGAATTCGGTATCGACTAATGTGCCAGGCGTATAGAGACGAACGACTTCTCGGCGCACGAGACCCTTTGCGAGTTTCGGGTCTTCCACCTGTTCGCAGAGTGCAACGGTTCGTCCGGCCTTGAGGAGCTTCGCGATATAACCTTGCGCGGCATGGTACGGCACGCCACACAATGGAATGGGGGTGGCGCTGGATTTATCGCGAGATGTGAGGGCAATGGAGAGCAGTTTTGAGGCGACCTGAGCATCCTCGTAAAACATTTCGTAAAAATCGCCGACGCGGAATAACAGAATGGCGTCGGGATACCCGCGTTTAATTTCCCGATATTGCCGCATTAACGGTGAGGTGTCTGCGTCACTCATCGTGTCGGTCTCTTTGTGGCTCGCCGGGCATCGTGGGTGGAGTGCGGCCGGTGACTTTATCGAGCGAGAGGCGTAGCCGTTCTAAGTCCACTTCAGCCTCTTGCAGCGCTTTGGTTTTTCGGCGGAGTTCGATCCGTCCTCTCACCCATGGAGGAAAGAGCAGAATGCCGGAGACCAACAGTCCCACCGCGAATCCAGTGAGGATAGGTTTGTAGATCGGTGTTGAGGCTTCGAGCAGACCGAAGAAGTAACGGAGCGTAACTTCCTGTTCCTGATTTTGAAGGAAAAATGCCAGGGAGAGGAGGAGCAGGACTCCGACCAGAATCAGCCTTATCATGACCTCGTTGTCCCCTTCTTGTCCGAGCCTTGGTGCGGTGGTGCCTGATATGTTTTGCGCGCTCGCGCGAGGGCATCCACAGATGTCGGACCTGTGGCATTCAACTGAATCGATCGACTCTGCGCAGTACGATGACTCAGGGTCACCTCAATCCGGTCCTGCGGCAGCAGGTCAAGACCCTTGTCCGCCCATTCGATGGCTGTCACGGTCTGGCCAGAGAAATACTCCATCACACCTGTCGATTCAAGCTCGCGGAGCGAGCGAATGCGATACCAGTCCATGTGGGCCAGGGGCAGACGCCCTTGGTATTCGTGAATCACGACGAAGGTCGGACTGGTGACTGCCGTTGGCGATGCGCCAAGACCCTGCGCGATGCCGCGAACGAGCGCCGTCTTGCCGGCTCCGAGCGGTCCGTAGAGTGCGATCGTTTCCCCTCCCCGAAACGTACGTCCGAGCACTTGGCCTAACCAGTCGGTCTGCTGGTGGGAGGAGGACGTCAGTTTCCACGGCAGGCTCGACGTGGCGCGGCGGCGAGCGGCAGGCGCTGTTGCCTTGGCTGACTTAGTGGCGTTCAATCGTTTTGGTTCGCTGGAGCGCATAGGGAATCTGGGCAATCAAGTCACTGGCGAGCATGCTGGCCTGTCCGAGTTGTTGGGCGGCCATGTCGCCGGCTGACCCATGAAAATAGGTGGCGGCACAGGCGGCGTCCCATGCGGGAACCCCTTGCGCCAGTAAGCCGACAATCATGCCGGTCAACACATCGCCGGTTCCAGCCGTGGCCATGCCGGGATTCCCGGTCGGGCAAACGGCGACAAGCCCATCGGGGCGGGCGATGATAGTTCGTGCGCCTTTTAAGACGACGAATACACCGCGTTCTCGGGCAAACCGTCTGGCCGTGCCGATGCGGTCTGCGTTGACGCTCTGCGTAGTGGCATCGACTTCAAGCCGGGCCATCTCGCCGGGGTGCGGAGTGAGAATGGGCGGCGTCTGACATTCGGTCAATAACGACACGCGGCCAGTCAATGCATTGAGCGCATCGGCATCGAGGACGGAGGGCCGGTCCAGATATTTCATCAAGGACTGCACGAGCT
Source organism: Nitrospira sp. (assembly GCA_005116815.1). GTDB lineage: Bacteria > Nitrospirota > Nitrospiria > Nitrospirales > Nitrospiraceae > Palsa-1315. The sequence continues at coordinate 104,859 of SWDR01000017.1, forward strand.
CAACGGTCTCAGGATGCGTCGAGAGTCCTGGGCCAATGGCGATGGCCGTACGTGCCTGGATGAAGGCAGCGACACGATCGAGTCCTGAGCGAGATAATGTCCGTGCTTTCGTTTCCGGGAGCGGCAGGGTCATCGCTTCCAGCAGCTTGGCCTCCAGTACATCGTTGACGCTGCTGGGAGTGGCGACGGTCACCAGACCGGATCCCATTCTGAGAGCCGCCTGAGCTGCTAAGGCCGCTGCGCCGGTTTTCCCCACGGAGCCTGCAATAATTCCTGCATGGCCAAAGGTCCCTTTATGGGCGGAGAGCTGTCGCGCTGGAAGGGTTTTAAAGGCGTTGTCGCTTGTCAGGAGTAGTGTCCGGCTCTCGATATCATCCACAAAAGCAGAGGGAATGCCGATATCGACGACGCGGATGGCGCCGGCGCGGTCGATCCCTGCACCGACATAGAGCCCGAGTTTTGGGAGGCCCAACGTGATGGTCAACGTGGCGCGGATCGCGTGCCCGAGGATGGCGCCGCTGTCGGCATGGAGACCGGATGGGAGATCGATGGCGATGATGGGTTTCCCGGCTTCGTTGATGAGTTCAATGGCGTCACGATAGGTCCCGGTTACTTCGGAGGACAAGCCGGTTCCAAGGAGGGCGTCGACGAGGATGTCGCTGGAGGCGAGAAGGGATCTGGTGTGGTCAGCAGAGCGGAATCGAACAGTTGCGGCTCGGCCTGCAATACGAACGAGTCGACGATACATGGTTGTAGCATCGCGGCTGAGCTCGGTGATCGGCGTGAGGAGGACCACGTGCACCTTCGCGCGGCGGCGGCGCAGCAGGCGAGCCACAACCAATCCGTCTCCTCCGTTGTTCCCTTTTCCGCAGAGGATGGTAATGGTCTTGCCTTGTGCTGGCCCATAGTGCTCTTCCAGATGCCTGACAATGCCCTCGCCTGCCCGTTCCATCAAGACGGCACCGGGAATATGCGACTCGGCGATCGTGCGGCGATCGAGCGACTGCATCTCGGCTCCCGTCACAATCTTCATCTGTGGCCTTGCGTGCGGGATCGATACCGCATGAGGAATCGGGTGGGTGTGGGGAGGAGCAATATCGTTTCGCTACGTCGCAATGTCATGACCAGGGCGAATCGTGTGGTCCATGGAGGATCGAGGGTGATACCGCGGCACGATGGGTTACCCGAGCAATGCTTTCATTTCCCTGACGGCTTGGTCGAGGCCCACCAGCACCGCGCGGGCAATGATGCTGTGACCGATGTTGTATTCGACGATTTCAGGAATATGCAGCAACCGTGTCACGTTGCGATAGTCCAAGCCATGTCCGGCGTTGACGCCCATGCCCAGCTTGTACGAGAGTTTCGCGGCCTGCGTAATGGCTTCTACTTCGGCATCGGCTTCTTTCGAGCGTTTGGCATTCGCATAACGACCGGTATGGAGCTCGACGAAGTCCGCTGAGACTCTGTGCGCAGCTTTGACCTGGGCCAAATCCGGTTCGATGAAGAGACTGACGGGAATGCCGCCATCGTGGAGCATGGTGACGATCTGCTGGATACGATCTCTGTGGCCGGCCACATCCAGGCCGCCTTCCGTCGTGAGTTCCTGGCGCTGCTCCGGGACGAGCGTGACCATATCAGGTTTGATAGTCAGGGCAATTTTGGCCATGGTCTCATCGGCAGCCATCTCCAGATCGAGCTTGGTGCGGATGAGTTCTCGCAAGAGGCGAAGATCGCGATCTTGGATATGCCGACGATCCTCTCGAAGGTGAACGACAATACCATCGGCGCCGGCCAATTCCACGAGCACGGAGGCGGTAAGGGGGTCCGGGTCAGTTCCGCCACGGGCTTGCCGCAACGTGGCCACATGGTCGATATTCACCCCAAGTCGTGGCACGGATCCTCCGTTCTGGCGATGTAAAGCAAGAAGAAGCTGAGTTGCGTGATGAGCGCGAACGCGTTCCAGTTGTAACAGAAATTGACTGGGAGGGGCAAGGATTTGGAGGGGAAGTCGGTGTGGTGCTGGTTCTGTCAGTTTGAAGGGTTGGAATGTCGAACCCCACAGAATCACGGGATAATTTGACTCGACGCGCCCCTCGCCATTAGAATAGGTCCCCTGATAGAGCGGCGGGCGGTTTCTGCGCGCCTTCCTGCATACATGAATTGTCGGCAAGGGATACGATGGGACTAGGCGACGGATTTTATCGCATCAAACGGCTACCGCCATATGTGTTTGCCCAGGTGCAGAGCCTCAAGCTTGAGGCTCGCCAACAGGGTGAAGACATTATCGATTTCGGAATGGGCAACCCTGACCAACCGACGCCGAGCCATATCGTCGAGAAGATGATCGAGGCGGCGCGGAAGGGGAAAAACCATCGCTACTCGGCCTCGCGCGGCATCACCAAACTGCGGCATGCGATCACGGGGTGGTATAAGCGGAATTACAACGTCGACCTGGATCCTGAGACCGAGACCATTGTGACGATCGGGTCCAAGGAAGGGTTGGCGCATTTGGCCCTGGCGCTGATCGGGCCAGGCGATGTAGTCCTGACGCCGACGCCGACCTATCCCATCCATATGTACAGTTTTATCATTGCGGGGGGAGAAGTCCGCGGAATCGAGTTGCGCCAGGACAGCGACTTCTTTGACGATTTACAGCGGGTCTACCGCCAGACGTTCCCGCGGCCGAAGATTTTAGTCATCAATTTTCCGCACAACCCCACCACTGCCGTGGTGGATCTCGAGTTTTTCAAGAAAATTGTCGCCTTCGCCAAAGAGCATAGCGTGATTGTCATTCATGACCTGGCTTACGCGGACTTAGTGTTCGACGGATATAAGGCGCCGAGCTTCTTGCAAGCTCCTGGGGCGAAAGATGTCGGTGTCGAGTTCTATACCCTCTCGAAGGCCTACAATATGCCAGGTTGGCGTGTGGGCTTCTGTTGCGGCAATCGTGAGGTTGTTGGCGCGCTGGCCAAGATTAAGAGTTACCTCGACTATGGCATTTTCCAGCCGTTGCAGATCGCTAGCGTCATTGCGCTGAATGGACCGCAAGAATGTGTCAAAGAGACGGTCTTGCGTTATCAGAAGCGCCGGGATGTGTTGGTCGGCGGGTTGAATCGCATCGGATGGCAGGTGACGAAACCCGTGGCTACCATGTTTGTCTGGGCCAGGATTCCGTTGCCCTATCGATCCATGGGCTCGTTGGAGTTTTCCAAACTCTTGCTCCGCGAGGCGAAAGTGGCGGTGTCTCCCGGGATCGGGTTCGGGGAAGGCGGGGATGAATATGTGCGTTTCGGCCTTGTCGAAAACGAGCATCGCACGAGGCAAGCCGTGCGCGGTATTCGCAAGGCCCTGAAGCTTGGGGGGGCGGAAGAATGATCTCGCGTGTGGGCGTCGGCATCATTGGATTCGGCACGGTTGGGACGGGCGTCGCGAAGATCCTCTTGGAGAATGCCGCCTTGATCAGCCGTCGGGTCGGTGTGCCGATCGAGCTCGTTCGGATTGCGGACCTCGATGTGACGCGCGACCGCGGACTGACCCTGCCGCCCGGCCTCCTCACGACCGATGCGAAGCAGATTCTCAACGATCCTTCGATCGACATCGTCGTGGAGTTGGTCGGAGGCTGCGACTTTGCCAAACGCATCATTCTGGAATCCATTGCAGCCGGGAAACATGTCGTCACGGCGAATAAGGCCTTGCTGGCGATACATGGAGAAGAAATATTTGCCGCGGCGTCCAGCAAGGGAGTCGACCTGGGTTTCGAAGCGAGCGTGGGAGGGGGGATTCCCGTCATCCAGGCCTTGCGAGAGGGGCTGGCGGCCAATACGATCCAATCCATTTATGGGATCATCAACGGGACGGCCAATTACATTCTCTCGCGTATGACCCATGAAGGTCAGAGCTTTGAAGCGGTCCTCGACGAAGCGAAGAAGGCCGGTTATGCCGAAGCGGATCCGACCTTCGATGTCGCCGGTATCGATTCGGCGCATAAGCTGGCGATCCTGGTGGCGCTGGCCTATGGAACGCCGGTGAATGTGAAAGAGGTATACACCGAGGGGATCACGCATATTACGCCTCTCGACATCGCGTACGCCAAAGAGTTCGGTTGTACGATCAAGCTGCTCGGCATTGCCAAGTTGGTGGGCAACGAAGTGGAGGCCCGCGTGCATCCGACGATGTTGCCGTCTTCGTCTCCGATCGCTCAAGTCGAAGGGGTCTACAACGCAATTCAACTCGTCGGCGATGCGGTGGGCGACGTGGTGCTCTATGGCCGTGGTGCGGGGTCCATGCCGACTGGCAGCGCGGTGGTCGGCGATCTCATCGCCATCGCGCGTAATCTGTTACAAGGAGCGGCTGGGCGAGTGCCGCCCGCCTCATTCAAGCAGGACCAGCGGCGTCCGCTTCGTATGCGGCCCATGGAAGAGATCAGCTCGCTCTATTACCTCCGGTTTATGGTCCTGGACCGCCCCGGAGTGTTGTCGCAGATTGCAGGGGAACTGGGCCGGTGCGGCATCAGTATCTCGTCGGTTCTCCAACAGGGGCGACGCGAAGGACAGACGGTTCCAGTTGTGATCAAGACCCATACGGCAACAGAGCGCGATGTCCAAACGGCATTGCGGGCGATCAATCAGATGGCATTTATTTCAGAGCCGACGACGTTGATTCGCGTCGAAGGCAAGGACGAGTGATGCGATGATACGCTGGCGTGGCTTAATCGAAGAATATCGGAAGTTTCTTCCCGTGACCGAACGTACTCCCGTGGTGACGCTCGGTGAAGGCAACACGCCGCTCATTCGGGCGACCAGGTTGGCCAAGCAGATTGCTCCCGGTATCGACCTCTATCTCAAAATCGAAGGCGCGAATCCCACAGGGTCGTTTAAGGACCGCGGCATGACGATGGCGATCTCAAAGGCCGTCGAGTCCGGTGCCAAGGCGGTGATTTGTGCCTCCACAGGGAATACGTCTGCCTCTGCCGCAGCCTATGGCGCGAGGGCTGGGCTGGCGGTCTATGTCTTGATTCCTGCCGGGAAGATTGCGATGGGCAAGTTGTCTCAGGCCATGATGCATCAAGCCACGGTCATCCAGATTGAAGGAAATTTCGATCAGGCCTTGACCATCGTGAAGGAATTGTCAGTGAGCCACCATATCGAGCTGGTCAACTCGCTCAACCCCTATCGAATCGAGGGGCAGAAAACCGCCGCGATGGAAGTCTGCGATCAGCTCGGCGATGCCCCGACCATTCATGTGCTGCCGGTTGGGAACGCCGGGAATATTACCGCTTATTGGAAGGGGTATCAGGAATACCGTGCGGCCAATCAATCCACGAAACTGCCTCGCATGATTGGGTTTCAGGCGTCCGGTGCGGCGCCCATCGTGCTGGGCCACATTGTGGAGAATCCGCAGACCGTGGCCACGGCGATCAGGATCGGTAATCCGGCTAGCTGGCAATCGGCGTTGGATGCCGTGAAGGAGTCGTCCGGCGCAATCGATTCGGTGACGGACGAAGAGATTTTGCACGCCTATCGTGCGGTGGCGGCGACGGAAGGCGTCTTCTGCGAGCCGGCATCCGCTGCCTCGGTGGCCGGCGTCATCAAGTTGAATAAGCAGGGCGGGCTTCATGAAGGTGAGATCGTCGTCTGCACGTTGACGGGCCATGGATTGAAAGATGCCGATACGGCGATCAGTGTATCGGTTCAACCGAAAACCGTTAGAGCGACGCGGGAGGATGTCGCTCGTCTTTTAAGGGTGTAGATACAATGAGCGCAGGGCTTCGATGAAATATGTGATTCTCCATGCCGACGGGATGGCAGCCCATCCCCGGCAGGAATTGGGCGGACGGACTCCTCTTCAGGTGGCCTCAACTCCTCATCTCGATCGCCTCGCGCAAGCCGGGGAGCTTGGCCTCCTGGCCTCGTCGCCAGAGCAGCATCGGCGTGGGAGCGGATTGATGGGGACGGCTATCCTCGGATACGACCCCAAGAAATATTATCAAGGTCCCGGCCCGTTCGAAGCAGCCAGTCTGGGGGTTGCCGTGGGCGAGCAGGATGTGGCCTATCGTTGTACGATGGTCACGTTGCGGGCAGACGTGCAGCCCGGGAGTAAAGGTGGATTGAACGAGATCAAAAAGCTGGGGCCGCATGTGGTGATGGACGATGCGACCGCCGGCCTGATTTCGACGGAAGAGGCTCGCGAATTGATCGAGGCGATCAATGAACAGCTCGGGTCTGAGATGATTCAGTTCTATCCCGGATTAGGTCATCGTCATCTCATGGTGTGGGGCAATGGGAAGTCACGAGCCGTCTGTACGGATCCACAACTATTGGTTGGTCGACCGATTGCCGAAGCCTTGCCGACGGGAGAAGGAGCGGACTTTCTCTGGAAGCTCATGGACGCGTCGTTTCAGATTTTGCGCGATCATCCCCTCAACGAAGAACGGAGTGCGGCGGGACAGAAGCCGGCCAATTGTCTCTGGCTCTGGGGCGAAGGCCGTGCCCTGTTCTGGCCAAGCCTTTCTGAACGATTCAAGATGGCCGGTGTCGTAGTCTCTCAGAGCGATGTCCACCGCGGCCTTGGCATCATGGCCGGTCTTGAGGCGGTCGATGGCTCGCGATTAGCTGGTGGAGATCTTCGTACCCAGGCGGCGGTTGCCCTGGAGGAACTCGTCAAAAAAGACTTTGCCTACGTGCATGTGGAATTGCCTGACGAGGTGCTTTACGGGTCGGATGTCGCAGCGAAGGTGAAGGCCATCGAAGCGGTCGATCGCGAGTTGGTCGGGCCGCTGCTCGACGGACTGGCCAAATTGGGCTCCCATCGTATCGTGGCCCTGTGCGATTTCGGCAACGTGCAGCAAGGTCAGGCTGCGGACGGTCCCGGGTTTTTCGCCTATTGCGATAGTACTGTGTCTCCCTCTGCGGGAGCCGGGCGGAGATTTATCGAGGCCGATGCTCAGGCTTCGACCGTGCCGTCTCGTGATGCGACGAAGTTCATCGTGCGATTATTCGCAAAAGGATCCTGACGACCGTGGCGCTGATAGTCCAGAAATATGGAGGGACCTCCGTCGGTACGATCGAGCGGATCCGTTGTGTGGCCGAACGTGTCGAGCGAGCACATAAGGATGGCCATCGCGTCGTAGTGGTGCTATCCGCGATGAGCGGCGAAACGGATCGGCTGCTTCGGTTGGCGCATGAAGTGACGCCGCTGCCGGATGATCGCGAGCTCGATATGCTGTTGTCGACCGGAGAGAGGGTGACGATCGCCTTATTGGCGATGGCCTTGCGGGCCAGGGGACTCGATGCCCAATCGTTTACAGGCCGTCAAGTCGGGATTATGACCGACAGTGCCCATACGAAAGCACGGATTACCAGGGTGAGCGCCGATCGAATTCGAGAGGCTCTGCTCAACGGGGTTATCCCGGTGGTTGCCGGTTTTCAGGGGATCAATGAGCAGTCGGATGTTACGACGCTGGGGCGCGGCGGCTCCGATCTCACGGCCGTTGCGTTAGCTGCGGCGCTGAAGGCCGATCGGTGCATCATCTTTACCGACGTCGATGGTGTCTATACATCGGACCCCAATATCGTGCCTGCGGCTCAACGCATCGACAAGATTTCCTATGAGGAAATGTTGGAAATGGCCAGTTTGGGTGCCAAGGTGCTGCAGAGCCGCTCCGTCGAATTTGCCGCAAAGTTCAATGTGCCGGTGGAGGTGAATTCCAGTTTCAAAGAAGGAAAGGGGACGCTCGTGACGCGTGAAGATGAGGACATGGAAGCGGTCGCGGTGTCGGGTGTGACCGGCGATCGGAATCAGGCGAAAATCACGATCGTGGGCGTGCCGGATAAGCCGGGTATTGCATCGAAAGTCTTTGGGCCGGTGGCGAAGGCCCACATCAATGTCGATATGATCATCCAGAATATGGGCCAGTCTGGCATGACCGATATTTCCTTCACGATTCCACGGGTCGATATCAAGAAAGCGCTCCCGCTGATTCAGGACGTGGCAAAAGGGATCGATGCCAAATCGGTCGCTGTGACCGAGGCGATTGCGAAGGTCTCGCTGGTCGGCGTCGGGATGCGTTCCCATTCGGGCGTCGCGGCCAAGATGTTCGATGTGTTGTCGGGGGAAGGTGTGAATATTCTGATGATCAGCACGTCGGAGATCAAGATCTCCTGTGTCATCGATGAAAAGTATGTGGAGCTCGCCATGCGTTCGCTGCATACCGCTTTCGGGTTGGATCAGCCGCTGGCCGCGGACCGGGTTGTGAAGTAACGAATTTCTGATGCTGTGAGTTTCAGTCAGTATTGTCCTGCTACCGCACCTTTTTTATGGCTCGAAAAACACCTCAGTCACGATCCTCACAAGGCAAGCCTGGCGCTTCCTCATCCTCCGGTCTGTCTTCTCCTGCCGCAAAGCCGGCGGTATTGGAAATCTACGACACCACGTTACGGGACGGAGCGCAGGCCGAGGATGTCAGTTTTTCGGCAGAAGACAAGGTTCGAGTCGCGCAACAGTTGGATGGGCTTGGCGTCCAGTTCATTGAAGGCGGGTGGCCCGGCGCAAATCCCAAAGACATCGAATTCTTCCGGATGATCAAGACGATCCCGTTACAGACGGCGACAGTCGTGGCATTCGGGTCGACCAGAAAAGCCAGCAATACGGTACAGGCCGACCCGAATATCAAGGCATTGTTGGATGCCGAGACCAAGGTCATCACGCTCTTCGGGAAAAGTTGGTCATTACACGTCACCGATGCGCTCGGTATTTCCCTCGCGAAGAACCTTGAAATCATCAGCGATTCAGTGTCCCATCTCCGCTCCAAAGGTCGGCGGCTGTTCTACGACGCGGAGCATTTTTTCGACGGATACAAGACGAACCCGGACTATGCGCTGGAGACCATTCGCCAAGCGGTGGCCGCCGGCGCCGAGCGGGTGATTCTCTGCGATACCAATGGCGGGACGATGCCATGGGAGATCAAAGAGATTTGCCAGATCGTTCGGCGGGAATGTGCCGTACCGTTGGGGATTCATGCGCATAACGATTGTGAGATGGCGGTCGCGAACTCCCTGGTAGCGATTGAAACCGGTGTCCTGCAAGTACAAGGAACGATTAACGGGATTGGCGAACGGTGCGGCAATGCCAATCTCTGTTCGATCATTCCCAATCTTGAACTGAAGATGAAACGGGTGGTGCTGGGAGAGCGGTTGAGCCATCTCAAGCGGGTGTCTGGATTCGTGACCGAAATCGCGAACCTCATGCCTAACACGCATCAGCCGTATGTGGGAGATTCGGCGTTTGCCCATAAGGGCGGGATCCATATCCATGCGGTACTCAAGAATGCCGCCACCTATGAACATGTGATTCCCGGGTTAGTCGGGAACCGCCAGCGTATGTTGGTGTCGGATGCGGCTGGGCGGAGTGGATTGCTAGAGAAAGTCGAGGCCTATGGGATCAAATTGGACAAGAGCCACGCCAAGTTGCAGGAATTGATCGATGTACTGAAGGAGCGTGAAAGTCAGGGCTACCAATTTGAGGCGGCAGAAGGTTCCTTCGAGTTGCTGATGCGAAAAGCGATGGGAACCCACAAGCCGCCGTTTCAACTCCTGGGCTTTCGGGTGATTATCGAGAAAAAACAAGACCATGGCGCGTCATCGTCGGAAGCCACAGTGATGGTGAAGGTCGGCGACGTGGTGGAGCAAGCGGCAGCGATTGGGGCTGGGCCGGTCAATGCGCTCGACCATGCGTTGCGGAAAGCATTGGAGAAGTTTTACCCCCAACTCCGAGAAGTCAAACTGCTCGACTATAAAGTGCGCGTGTTGTCGGCCAATCGTGGGACCGAGTCCAAGGTTAGGGTATTGATCGAATCAGGCGATCATAAGGATAAATGGGGCACCGTCGGTGTATCCGAGAACATCATGGAAGCCAGCTGGCAAGCGCTGGCAGACAGCATTGAGTACAAGTTGCTGTTCAAAGACTCATGAATACAGGCGAGTCTTGCATATTTGTCCTTGACAGTACCCCTAACCTCACGTAACTTATAGCGAAACTGACCATTGGGCGAGTCGGGCTGAGCGCCGACCGTTCGAGAGGCTTGTAGAGGCATCGGAGGGGAAAGTATGAGGAAAGCGGATATCGCGAACGAAATCTACAAGCAGGTCGGTATTTCAAAGAACGAAGCCGCAGATATCGTTGAACTTGTGTTGAATATGCTGAAGGATGTGCTGCATAAGGGAGAGTCGGTTAAGATTGCCGGATTTGGAAACTTTGTGGTGCGCAGCAAAGGGGCTCGGAAGGGTCGAAATCCTCGAACGGGTGAAGAAATCGGGATCACGCCCCGCCGTGTCGTGACCTTTCGTCCCAGTCAAGTATTTAAGAAATACGTCAATTCATAGCGCCGTTCACTCACCTTAACTCATCCCACCACGAGGACCGGTCATGGGGAACGAGCCCAGGCTGGGCAGCAAGGTTTTTTATAAAATTGGCGAAGTGAGCCAGATCGCCAAGCTGCCGGCTTACGTGCTTCGATTCTGGGAATCGGAGTTCCCGTTTCTGAAGCCCAAGAAAAGTCGTGGGAATCAGCGACTCTATGTCAGGCGGGAAGTTGAAACGGTGCTGGAGATCAAGCGGATGCTCTATGAAGAGGGGCATACCCTTGCAGGGGTGAAACGATATTGGGCCAGGCGTGGCCGTGCCGCAAGCCAGCAGCTACGACCCAAAGAACTCGCGCAGAAGCTGCGGGGGAATCTCCAGGCGATTCTCAAAATATTGGAGTCCTATTAAGCGTAACGACGGCCCAGGATTCGTCTCTTTCAAGCCGGTTGCATTCCGGGCGCTTCCAAGGAGACAATGCGGGAGTCGGTGAGATTGAATAGAGCCCGTCGGGGCGTGGCGCAGCCCGGTAGCGTACTCGCTTGGGGTGCGAGTGGTCGGCCGTTCAAATCGGCTCGCCCCGACCAAAATATCGAGTGCTGAGGACTGAGACGAAGAGGATAGTCGTGAACTCGGTTCTCAGCACTCAACACCGAATCAGAGAGCTGCCGCTGGCAGCTTTTTTATTTCTAGCGGAACGATGCGCATTGTAGTCACCAACGATGATGGAATTCATTCGCCCGGGTTGACGGCGCTGGCGAAGGCCTTGTCCAAGGTGGGCGAGGTCTGGGTCGTGGCGCCGGATCGTGAGCGGACCGCAGCAGCCCATGCAGTGACGCTCCATAAACCGCTACGAGTGCAGCAGTTGGGGACGCGGATTTATGCGGTCAGTGGCACGCCAGTCGATTGTGTGAATCTGGCCGTCCTGAAAATTCTGCCTGCACCGCCCGACCTCCTCGTGTCGGGAATCAATAGGGGCGTGAATCTCGGCGACGATGTGTTGTATAAAACGAAAGCTCGAGGATTTGCAGGCCGGCGCGCGGGTGGATGTGGATGAACGAAAGCGTCATCCTATGGATTTCGCGCTCTGGAAGAGCAGCAAGCCTGGCGAGCCGTCATGGGAGAGTCCCTGGGGGCCAGGGCGACCGGGCTGGCATATTGAATGTTCCGCCATGGCGATGCGTCATTTGGGTGAGACCTTCGATATTCATGGCGGAGGGATGGATCTCATTTTCCCTCACCACGAAAACGAAATCGCGCAGTCTTGTGGCGCCACCGGGAAGGAATTTGCGCGCTACTGGATTCACAACGGGTTCGTGCAAATCAACCAGGAGAAGATGTCCAAGTCCCTGGGCAATTTCTTCACGATCAGAGAGATCTTTGAGAAATCCGAATGGCCGGAGGATATCGCCGGAGAGATGCTGCGCTACTTTCTCCTCGCGACGCAGTACCGTGGTCCACTCGATTTTTCCGATCACGCAATAAACGAAGCCAAGCAGACGTTGAATGGGTTCTACGATCTGTTTAAGCGTCTTGAAGAGAAAACAGAAAGTGCCACGGCTGACAGGGATCTTCCTGGAGTGATGAAGCGCTGTAGAGCGGCGTTCTGCGAAGCGATGGATGATGACTTTAATACGCCAGTGGCACTTGCAGAGCTGCAGCGGATGAAAAGCGACGTCAATAAATTGCTGAGCCTGGGCCTCTCGACGGAGGCGCGGAAAATTTCCAGAAAAGAATTCCGATCGCTCGGCAATATCCTGGGGTTGTTTCAGTTCGATAAATGGGAGTTCGTAGATAAGCCGCGGCCTGGAGATGTAGTTGTGGGTCTCACGGGTGTTGAGTCTCGAATAATGGTTGGTCAGGTGTCACCCGAGATTGAACTTTCAAAAGAGCAGATCGAACAACAGATTGCGGAGCGTCTCGATGCAAAAAAGAAGAAGAACTTTTCAAAAGCCGACGAGATTCGTCAGTTCCTCGCCTCCCGCGGCATCGTCATTGAAGATAAGCCCGACGGCACCAGTCGCTGGAAGCGATAGTCCTCCGGATCTGATCTATGGGCTGCATGCCGTGCGCGAGGCCTTGCGTGCCGGCACGCGTCCATTGCAGCGGCTGATCCTGATGCGAACCGATCGGCAGTTTGCCGATCTCGTGCAGCTGGCGAAGGTGAAGCGAGTCCCCGTTCATATCGAACCTCCTCCTGCTTTTGCGCGATTGGTGCCGACCGGGAATCATCAAGGTGTCATTGCCTACATCGCGGCCAAAGCGTTTAGCACGACGGAGGATATTCTCGGCCTGGCGAAGACGCGGGGAGAGAAGCCCTTCCTGGTGCTTCTCGACGGGGTCGAAGATCCTCATAATTTAGGCGCGGTCTTGCGGACGGCCGAAGCCGCTGGTGTTCATGGGGTCTTTATTCCGGAACGACGTGCCGTCGGTCTGACGCCGGTGGTGGCGAAGGTCTCAGCCGGCGCGATTGACCATATTCCCGTCGGCTGCGTGGCCAATCTGATTCGTTTGATTCAGGATCTGAAAGAGGAAGGCCTCTGGGTCTATGGCGTCGATCCGCAGGCGGAGAAACTCCATACCGATATCGACATGACCGGGCCGATTGCGCTGGTGTTGGGAGGAGAGGGTGAAGGGATTCGTCCTGGCGTGCTGGGGGCCTGCGACGACCGGATTAGAATTCCGATGTTGGGCAAGGTGCAGTCGCTGAATGTTTCGGCTGCCGCATATCGTGTTCTCCCTTGATGAATGAATGAGTGCAGTATAATTAAACTTGACGGAGAACTTCGCAGGAGTAAACCCTCGCCAAGCACGCAGCAGATTATAGAGAATTCATACGCTATAAGTAAATTCAGGGAGATGGCCCTAGAATTACTACCTAGTCTTTTTCATTTGGCATGCGAAGTGCGTCGCTCGACGTTCAGAGTTGTTGCCGGTTTCTGAGTCGATTATGCAAGAATGGCCACTCTATCTTTTGGTCGGGATCCTCGGTGCACTGATTGGCAGTTTCCTCAATGTCTGCATCTATAGACTGCCTAGAGGAGAATCGATCGCCTGGCCAGGCTCCCATTGCCCCTCATGCGCTCACCCCATCGAGTTCTACGATAATATTCCGCTGATGAGTTACCTCTGGCTTGGAGGCCGTTGCCGAGCCTGCCGCACATCTATTTCAATACGCTATCCCCTGGTCGAAGCCGCCAATGCACTGGGCTACCTCACGGTCTTGTGGTTCTTCGGTCCCAGCTGGACGGCCGCCCTCTATGCCTTGCTGTTTTCGGCATTGGTTGTGGTGACGGGAACAGATCTCACCCATAAGATGATCCCTAATGTCATTACGATACCTGGCATGCTGGTTGGACTTCTGGGCGCAGCGACCGTTCTGCCGGTTGGCATGGTCAATTCGGTGCTTGGCCTCACCATTGGAGGCGGCATCCTCTGGCTCTTGGCCTGGCTGAGTCCCTATCTGTTTGGCAAGGAGGGAATGGGAGGGGGCGATATCAAGTTGCTGGCAATGGTCGGTGCATTTCTTGGCTGGAAGCCTGCGCTCCTCACGATCATGATCGGTTCACTCACCGGGTCGGCCATCGGCATTAGCTTGATCGCGCTACACATCATCAAGCGCGATGACTATATTCCCTTCGGCCCCTTCCTTGTTTTGGGGGCCCTCCTCTCCATGTTTTTTGCCCAGCCGCTCCTCGATTGGTATCAAGGTCTCCTCGGTCCCGGCTACTAATACTCCACGTCGTATCTATTTTGGCGTCTTCCTGTATCTGAAATAGTTCTAGTCACCTTCTCTTTTTGCTCAGGGCATAGGCCTGCCTCGACTCCATTTCTTCTCGTGACGCTGTAAAACCCCGTGAATTTTCGAAGCATTCCACGTTCATTCGTCAGTACGTATTCATGCTAGTAGGCGTGGGCATGGGTTTTGGAGATCGGTTGATCATTCTAAGTAGAGTTCTTCTTCGAGGGTCTATGCCGAAAGACCGACAGATGCAGGAACAGGGCTGGAGTCTGGCAGAGCTTCTCATCGTCTTGGCGATCATGGGGATCATGACGATGTTGGCCGGGCCGAGTTATCAGACATTGACTGTTAGGGCCCAGGCGCGGAGCGCCACGGCAGAGATCGCTTCGGAGCTTCGGCTCGCGAGACAGCTGGCGATGGCTCGGCGAGAGCGCCTTCGGGTCATATTCGATCGAGAGGCCCGTACGGTCACGATTCAACGAGCGGACGGTGAGGGCATCCTGCACGTCTATCTCTATGCGGATAAGGGTGTGGTCGTGGAAGAGCCAACCGCCGGCCCTGAACTGCTGTTTCAGCCAAGCGGCCGGGCTGCGACCCCGACCACCATTCTTGTGCGAGACAGCCAGGGCCGGGAAACCCGATTCACGGTGAGTATCACCGGAAGAGTGTCCGCATCATGATGAGGGACCGAATAGTTCAGTCAGAGCGCGGAGCCAGTTTTGCCGAGGTGCTTGTGGCGGTGGCTCTCACGATGACCGGACTCGCGGGGGCGATGGGCGCGTTTGAGGCGGCAGAGCGGATCGTTCGAAATGACATGTTAGCTACGCGTGCCTTGGCAATGACGGAATCGAGGATTGAGGCCAAACGGTCTTCGAGATGGGATCGTCTCTTGCTCGATGATGTGAACCACGATGGGGTTCTTGACCTTGTTATGCGTGACGACGGAGTGGGCGGCGATGCAGTGGCCGGTGATGGAACGTACTCCGGGAGTTGGGACCAGGATGGCATTCAACTGATCTGGACGGTGACGCCGAGCCGTTCCGGTTCGCTATCGGCCTCAGGTCATGTCGTGGTCGAGGCTCGTGCAGCCTATGCGTCCAGGGCAGGTCCGCGCGAGATACGAGTAGGGACGGTACTGGCCAATCCCCTGTTTGTTGGGAGCCAATAACAAGTCGTCACTTGAGGGAGACAACATGGATTCAGATCGTCAAATAGGAGAAAGCGGCCACAAAGCAAGACTAGAGGCCGGTGTAAGTTTAGTCGAGTTAATGTTTGCCATGGCGGCAGGGCTGGTCGTCTTGGGCGCCACGCTTCAAGCCCTGTCCTATTTTCAACAGCAGTTTATGCGGCAACAACGTGAGGTCGCACAACAGCAAGATCTTCGCCTTGGGTTGGAAGTGCTTGAGCAGGAATTGAGGTTAGCAGGGTCCGATTCTCTGACCATCACGGCTTCGGACTCCGTGGAGTTTTCAGCGAATCTGCAAGGTCTTTCAACGACAATCACGGCAGCGGCGGCAATTGGTCAAACGGCTCTGTCGGTCGAAGACGGGCGAGGGTGGGATGATCGGAGAACCATTGTCGCTTGTTGGGCGGAGCGCTGCGAGACGCTGGCCCTAGCTCGTAATGGACAGCGGCGACTCCTCACCGTGACGCAGCCACTCACAACGATGATTCCATCGGGAGCCTCTGTCGTTCTCTTGAATCGTGTCCGTTACTACAGCCGTCCTGATGACCAGGGTGTGCTGCGATTGCTGCGACAGGTCGATGGCGGCGCGAGTGTCTTGGTCGGAGATATCAGGCAGGCTCGATTTTCATATTGGGATGCAAACGGGCAGGCCGTGACACAACCAGCCTATGTGAGGCGGGTCGTGGTTGAAGTCGTGATGTCCGATCAAGGGATGCACGCAGTCCGGGAAATTAGCCTCAGGACATAACAGTCACAGCTCCAATACGAACGGGAGTGATGATATGGAGATGGAAGAACGGACTGCCTTAGAACGTATAAATCAGTGCGAGAAGGGCCACGTGCTTCTCGCGGCCCTCATGCTGATCGTTCTGCTTGGGATCGCCGGTATGACCTCCCTATTTCTAGCCAGTCAGGATGGACCTGGCGTGAGCGCCATGAGAGAGGACAGCGTTGCGCAACAGTTAGCCGACGGTGCGGCGGATATGGTGATGAGCTGGTTCCACGATCCTTCATCCACGCCAACGGCCATTGCCGGATTGTTGGCCAAGCGACAAGGAGATCTTGCAAGTGGGCCATCGTTTTTCGACGCGACTGGGCGTTCACAATTTATCGGCACCATCGATCGCCCGGATATCTTCCTCCGTGCATCGAACCCCGCAGACGATCAGGTGTTGAATCAGCCTCCCAGCGGCCTGTTCACGTCGTTGCGAGGCCTTGGCCGCATTCTTGCGGTGAAAGTGTATGGTCCGTTGCAGCCTGGTTTACTGAGCACGGTTGAGGTCACGGCTGCGACGATCGGTCCTCGACCGATCACACGAACGGTGCAGCTTCAACTTGGGGCTTTGTCGATTCCCGCGGTTCGTGCGGCGGTACAAGCCGGACAGTCGTTGGGAATCCCGCAGTCAGGCGGTGCATCTCCCGTGCTGGTGCATTGGGGCGATCAGCGAGTGCTGGGGGATCTTGCGGTGCAGCGAGTCGAGGACCTCGTCCTCAAAAGCAGCAGTGCGCCGGTGACAGGGCAGTCGTATGACCAGATGCTGTCCGTTCAGGATCGCTGGACGGAATATTGGATCGGAGGGATGGTCTCGGTCATTGCACCTCCTCCAGGCCAAGGAGCGAATCCTCCGCTTGCTGACAACGTGCATCTGCAGCAATATCCGACGCCCGGGGTGAGGCTCGATCAGTGGGACTACGACTCACTCAAGAAACTCGCACTGCGCTGGGGGACCTATTACCGGCTCGATCGTATGGGACAGCTTCATCCGCAAGGAGCCTCGGACTCGGATCAGGGCGTCACGCCTGCAGCAGCGTTGGAATCTCAGGCTGTTGGAGCCTCCCATGGATTGGTCTTCATCGACACAGTCGATGGACAACGGCCTCAGGCTGATAATCTAGGCACATTGCTGCTCGATACGGACTACGTCGAAGGGCTGTTGGTCGTGCAGGGTCATGTGGTGCTCAGGCCTCGGGCATCAGGGAAATCTGTTCCGGCCCTCAGCCCCTCTCCGCCGGGGGCGCAGTCCCTCGGGACAAGAGTGCCGGTGCAATTGTCAGGCATCCACTTCAACGGTCTGCTGTATGCGGTTGGCGCCATCAGGATTGAACGATCTGCCCGCCTGTATGGGGCGGTGATGGCCGGACAGAGCGTGACGACGATCGGAACTGGCGATGTGATCGAGATTTGGTACAACGCCGACTTGGCGCAAGGACTGTTTCGAGGACTTCCCGTGGTCTATCGAGCACCTGGCACGTGGATGGCGAAGTACTAGTGGGAAGGTAAGAGCGAAAGGCATCGCATATGACGGTCGAGACGGACGTCTTGGATGGTGGGACCGGAGGGAAGAAGGGGAACCGCACCTTAAAACCTTCCCGCTGTGTGATCGAGCAAAACGTACTCGATAGTTTAGTCTATCGGGGGATTATCACTCTGTCCGATATGACAGCTGCCGTCGACGAATCGGTCGACAGTGCAATCGATCTCGAGGGGCTGCTCCTGGACCGGTACGCGGTTCCGAGAGAGGCACTCGGGTCTGCACTAAGCGATTTCTATCAATGCCCCTACCTGCCGTATGACGAACGAACAGTCATCGATGCCGACTTGTTGAAAACACTCAATCTCGACTATCTCAAGAAGAACGGCTGGCTGCCCATCGCGCGGCGTGGTTCATTAATAGACGTGCTCACCAGCGATCCGCACGATCTCGACAAGGGGTGGGATGTGCGGCGCGCATTTCCTGGAATGACCATTCGCTACGCAGTCGGGTTGCGTCGGGACATCGAGCAGTTTCTTCATCTGGCAAAGGGGCAAGGGCCGAGAGGCTCGATCGGCGCCATTCTCGGTGAGTTGGTTCATGAAATCCATCGTGAGGCTGCCATCGATCCCGTCTCCGGTGGAATCGATGAGAACGATTCAGCTATTGTGCGGCTGACGAATCAAGTGATTGCCGAAGCCGACCGCCAGGGCGCGTCCGATATTCACATCGAACCCTACGCGGATCGTAAAGACATGGCCGTACGTCTGCGCGTCGACGGCACCTGTTTCACCTACATGGGAATTCCCGCGGCCTATCGGCGCGCAGTTGTGTCACGCATCAAAGTGATGGCCAATCTCGACATTGCCGAACGGCGCAAACCCCAAGACGGCAAGATCCGGTACCGGTTGGCAAAGGATCGAGAGATCGAATTACGCGTGGCAACCCTTCCTACTTCCGGACAAGACGAAGATGTCGTATTGCGACTTCTGACGGCAAAACAATCGATGCCGCTTGAGGCCATGGAGTTTGCCCCCGCCACTTTGCAGGCCATTCAAGCAATTGCAGAGAAACCTCACGGGATCATCCTTTGTGTCGGACCAACCGGGTCCGGCAAAACGACGACCCTGCATGCGATTCTCAAACACATCAATACCGACGAGCGAAAGATTTGGACGGCTGAAGATCCCATCGAAATTACTCAAGACGGTCTCCGCCAAGTCCAAGTCCATCCGAAGATCGATCTGACCTTCGCAACCGCGATGCGGGCGTTTCTGCGTGCCGATCCTGACGTCATCATGATCGGCGAAATGCGGGACAAGGAAACGTCCGATATCGCCATTGAAGCCTCGCTCACAGGCCATCTGGTGCTCAGCACTCTCCATACAAACAGTGCGATCGAGACGGTGGTTCGGTTGCTGGATCTCGGCTGCGACTCGTTCAACTTTGCCGATGCCATGTTGGGAGTCCTCGCCCAGCGCCTTTGCAAACGGATCTGCACCCAGTGCAAAGAGTCCTACCATCCGAGCCGACAGGAGTACGACGAGTTGGTACAAGGATACGGCGCGCAGGACTGGCCAACGGTAGGCATCGAATACCTCTCAGATTGGCGTCTCTATCGTGGCCGAGGCTGTGAGGCCTGCAATCGAACCGGCTTCAAGGGCCGAGTGCCCCTCCATGAACTGCTGCTTCCCTCGGAAAGCATGAAACAGCTCATCCAGGCTCGATCGCGAACTGCCGAGATGCTGGCCCTCGCGCTGGCAGAGGGGATGGTCACATTGGTCCAAGATGGCATCAGGAAAACGTTACAGGGCCACACTACCTATCGCCAAGTCAGGGCGGTGGCGATGAAATAGCTGATCCTTTGCTTCGCCTCAGGCAGTATTTCTCCCTCTCATGCTTCTCTTCCGTTCAGAAATTCCCCCATTGAGGCGTCCACCCTTCGACGAAAATTGTCTCCCGTACGTCCAAGAAACGTTCATAGGTAAAGAGATCACCCCGGATGTACGTTTGAATATCAAAGGGTTGTGAATGGCCGCCCTTGTGTTCCTA
>SWDR01000017.1:124546-150857 GCA_005116815.1 Nitrospira sp.
TTGGCGATGTGGTCATTGCCGTGCCGACAGCGGTTCGACAAGCAAAAGAGGGCCAGCGATCGTTAGATGAAGAACTCACGGTGCTCCTGGTCCACGGGATTTTGCATCTCTGCGGCTACGATCATGAGCGAAGCGAGAAAGAAGCGCGGCGGATGCAACGCCGGGAACGGATGATTCTGCGGTCGCTCGCCCGCGCGCGAAGCTAGTAGGTCGCGGGAAACTCAGTAGACATGAGGGTCTTCGATGGTGAGCATGCGGGCATAATAGGGAGATTGCTGTAGGATGCTCAAACGGGCCGTCCAGCAAGGCCGCAGCGAGTGAAGGGCCGAGGCGTACCCTCCGGGGTACGTTGAGGGTCTGAACGATGCGAGAACGCCGCTGGTGGCCTGTTTCAGCATCCTGCTGTGAATCGAAAGCATCACGGGTAAATCTATGGGCTGGCTACAGAGACTCAGTGACGGGCTGACCAAAACACGCGATGTCCTGCGCGGGTCTTTGGATCGGCTGCTGGGCCGTGCAGCGGATCCTGCCCTCTTGGAGGAATTCGAAGAGTCGCTCATTGCCTCCGATCTTGGGGTCCGCGTCGTAGAGCGCGTGATGGAGCGTCTGAAGAAGCAGCTCCAAGGGACTGATGCTTCGCAAGCCGCGCAGGTGCAGAAGATGTTGCGAGACACGCTGCTCGACGTCCTGACGCCCGTGCAAGGACTGTCGTTGGAGTCCCTGCTCGCAAAAGGTCCGAAGCCCTTCGTCATCCTGACTGTAGGGGTGAACGGTGTGGGGAAGACGACGACGATCGCGAAAATCGCGCAACGGCTGGTGCAGGCAGGGAAGGTGCCGTTGTTGGTGGCCGCCGATACCTTTCGCGCGGCGGCGATCGATCAGCTGCAAGTCTGGGCCGATCGGGTCGGTGTCGACGTGATTCGCCACCGCCATGGAGCCGATCCCGCAGCGGTCGCGTTCGATGGGATCGCTGCCGCGAAAGCTCGGAAGGTAGACGTAGTCCTGATCGATACGGCGGGCCGGCTGCACACGAAATCGAATCTCATGGACGAACTCCGCAAAATCACCCGTGTCATCGCGCAGGAATGTCCCGGTGCGCCGCACGAAGTGCTCCTCGTGCTGGATGCCACGGTCGGGCAAAACGCGCTGTCCCAAGCCCGTCAATTTCATCAGACTGTCGGCGTGACCGGCTTGGTTCTGACAAAGCTCGACGGCACCGCTCGTGGGGGGATCGTGGTTGCGATTGCCGAGGAGCTCAAGTTGCCCGTGCGACTGATCGGAGTCGGGGAGTCGGTCGAGGACCTGCAGGATTTCAAGAGCGACGCCTTTGTGGATGCGCTCAT
Source organism: Nitrospira sp. (assembly GCA_005116815.1). Lineage (GTDB taxonomy): Bacteria > Nitrospirota > Nitrospiria > Nitrospirales > Nitrospiraceae > Palsa-1315. The sequence continues at coordinate 125,890 of SWDR01000017.1, forward strand.
CGGGACATCGTCGCCGTCATCATCAGCGTAACCCCTGTGAAATCATGGCATTTTCTTCTCAGTCGGCATCGTCCGTGGTAGGTTACATGTGCCGGTGATCTCAACGCGGCGCGCGACACATTGTTTTCGAGAAGGCTGAGATATGATCAAGATTTTAGTGATCGATGACGATCGCATGAACTGCGAGCTGATCCAGTCCGTGTTCACTCGACATGGGTATCAGGTGTTGACGGCGACGAGCGGGATCGAAGGCCTGACGATCTTTCGCCAACATGCTCCGCGGGTTACCATTCTTGATCTTCGCATGCCGGAAATGGATGGGCTGACCGTCCTCAAAGAAATCCGTGCCTATGATCCCCATGCTCCGGTGATCATCTTGGGAGGCGGGGCGACCGAGGAGCAGGAAAATCAAGCGCGAGGGTTGCGCGTCACCGATTTTATCCGCAAGGGCCTCTCGCTCGATGTGCTGGTCGAGTGCGTCAACCGAGTGGTGCAGCTTCCGGCTCGATCCGTCTCCGCGTTGCCAGGGGCGGCGGACAGTGCCGCCGTGGCCGATACCGGGGAAACGATTCTCGTCGTCGATGACGAGCCGTTGGTTCGCGACCTGCTTGTCCAGTTTCTCAGTCTCCGTGGCTATCGGGCCTTGGGCGTGAAAGATGGCGCTGAAGCCCTTTCGATGGTGGAGCAGGCGCCGCCCGATCTGATTCTGCTCGATCTGATCATGCCCGGTATGGACGGTGCCGAGGTGCTTCGGCAACTTCGCCAACGCGAATATACCGGCGGGGTGATCATCATCACCGGGAGTCACGACGAAGACCGTCTCGATGAAGCCTGGGTCATGGGGCCGCAAGAAGTCATTGGGAAGCCCGTCGATCTTGAGCAATTGTTGACCTCTATCCAGCTTGTGCTCGTCTGTCGCGAGTGCTAAAACCCTTCCGATGCCAATCGGAAGCAGGATCGTCTCTTTTCTCCCTCTCATGCTCCTCGCGCTCTTCAGCGATGGGGCGCCCGGTATAGCCTGCGCAGCCGAGCCTGCCTCACCACGACAGAATATGATGCATCACGATCTGTTCGTACAGATCGTCCCCGAACAACATGCCCTTATCGCAACAGACCGGCTGACTCTTGAGGTGGCAGAGCCGCAGACCTCGATTCGGTTCTCGCTCGCCTCCACGCTTCAGGTCGACCGCGTGGCACTCGTGCACAGATCGTCTGGGACGGAGGTCGTGAGTGACGATGTGCCGTATGAAGTTGAACATGGCTCTACGCCGGAGTCGGCGCAACATGTGATCATTCCCTCGCAGATCATGGCCGCGGGCCTGGTGACGCTGGATATTTACTACCATGGGGTCGTCAATGATCCGCCGCGCGATCCACGCCATCTTCGCTTTGTGACGCCCAGTGAGACGGCCGGGCATATCGGGCCAGAAGGTGTCTATGTGAGCAGCGAAAGCCACTGGTATCCGGATGTTCCGGAATCGCTCAGCACCTATACGTTGCTGGTCGCCGTGCCAACGGGATGGACATCCGTGACCCAGGGAAAGGCCGGTGACGCGCGTGCCTGTTCTGCTGGAACCTGCCGTGATCCTGGAATGGTGATGACAGAATGGACGGTGACGCAGCCGAGCGAAGCGCTCACGCTCGTGGCGAACAGATTCGTTGCCACGTTTCGCGACTGGACAGCCAAGACCGGTCAGAGGATTCAGCTCTCGACCTACCTCTTTCCCGACGATGCGCATTTAGCCGAGGAATATCTTGAGGCCACCGCGCGGTATCTGGAGGCCTATATCCCGCTGCTAGGCCCCTATCCCTCTGAGAAGTTCGCCGTGGTGGAGAATTTTTTTGCGAGTGGGCTCGGCATGCCCTCGTTCACCCTGTTGGGGAGCGGCGTCATCAAGCGGCACTATGTGCAGCCCTATGCACTCGGCCACGAGATCGTGCATTCCTGGATCGGCAACGATGTGTTCAATCGGGTCGATCGCGGGAATTGGGTGGAGGGGCTGACGACCTATCTGGCCAATTATTATTGGCACGAATTGATGGGAGATTCAGCGCAGGCACGGGATCAACGCCGTCTGATGGTGCAGGGCTACAACCTTCATGTCCCGCCGGAGCGGGACTATCCGGTCGCGCAATTCACGCACAAACTGGATGAGCATGACAATGCCATCGGCTATCAAAAATCCGCCATGCTGTTTCACCTCCTGCGCCAGGAGGTGGGAGACGAGACGTTCTGGCGAGCGCTGAAGAGCCTGGTGGGGCAGTATCACGGAAGGCATGTGGAATGGCGGGATCTCGAACGAGTCTTTGCAGAAGAGAGCCACCAGGATCTCCGGTGGTTTTTTGCGCAATGGGTGGAACAGGATGGGGCGCCCATGCTGTCGTTGTCGGAGGCCGCTGCCAGTCCTGTTGCGGGGAAGAACGGACAGGCCTTTCAGCTTGAGGCCACGATCGTTCAATCGGGCAAGCCCTTTCGCCTCCCCCTTCAGTTGTTGATTCATATGGAGGGCGACCGTGAGCAGGTCCTGACTGTGCCGCTGCGCGGGCTGCGCGAGACGATTTCCATGACCCTGCCCGCTCGCCCGATCTCGATTGATCTCGATCCCGAGTTCATGACCTTTCGGCGGATCGACAGGCAATCGTTGCCACCGGGGCTCAATCACTATGTCACTGATCGGCGGCGGTCGGTCGTGATGGCCTTTACGGATGAGCCCGGGCATCCCTCTCCGTTTCGCGACGTGGTTGCGCGGATCGAAGCGCAAGAGCAGCAGAAGCCAATTGGCGAGCGAACGGTGATGGCTCCGATGGCGCAGGACGGGCTGTTGCCTCAGGAAGGTTCGGTGTTAGTATTGGGCGGCCCGGAATCCCGCGCGGGGATTCAATCGATCCTCGCCAAGCATTGCGGTGAGCGCGCGATGCTAAACGACAAGGGCGTCACGGTGATGGGACATGCGTACGAAGGGTCTGGGCTGGCCCTGCTGGCCAGTTGCCATCGGGTCGACCGGCCAGGCAGTGTCGTGACGGTGCTGTATGCGGCCACCCCTCAGGCTGTGGCGAAGGTGGCGCGGCTGCTCTTTTTTTACGGATGGAATAATTTCGTGTTGTTCAACGATGGCGCGGTCGTCATTCGTGGCGAATGGCCCATCGCCAGCGATCGTACGGAGGTGCGTTTCAATGCCAGCAATCTCATTCGGTAAGTGCTGCATGATCGGTCTTGTCTGTCTGTTGCTGGGCGAGCAGCAGGGACAGGCAGAGGGCCTTGCCTCGAAGGCTCGGGTGGTGCCCGCTCACCAGTCTGAGCGGCATCTGAAGAATATTCGCCAGTTGACGGTGGGCCGGCAGAATGCCGAAGCCTACTTTTCCTTCAACGGGAACAAATTGATTTTCCAATCGACCAATAATTGGATGAAGGATACCTACGCGGCCATGCTCAAGCCGGCCGACGCCGGGCTGGGCTGTTATCAGATGTACGTGATGGATCTAGAAAGTAATACGGTTCGTTTGGTGAGCACCGGCACGGGCGCCACGACATGTGGCTATTTTTTCCCCGGCGATCGCCGCGTGCTCTATTCGTCAACCTATGCCACGGGGCCGAACTGTCCGCCGAAGCCGAAGCGGGAAGGGGCGTACCGCTGGGCGTTGGACGATTACGATCTGTACGCCGTGCGTATTGACGGTCAAGAAATGCAGCGGTTGACCTCTTCAAGCGGCTACGATGCGGAAGCGACCGTGTCGCCGGACGGCAAAACGATCGTCTGGACATCCGTGAAAGACGGGGATTTGGATCTCTATGCGATGAATCTCGATGGCTCAAGGGTTCGGCGGCTGACGAACGAGATCGGCTACGACGGAGGGGCGTTTTTTTCGCCGGATAGCAAGCGCATCGTGTATCGGGCCTCGCATCCCACCGAGCAGGCGGAGATCGAGAAGTATCAGGATTTGCTCAAGCAGAATCTGGTGGAGCCGGGACAACTTGAACTCTATGTGATGAATGCGGATGGCAGCGGCAAGCGCCAGGTCACGTCGAACGGTGCTTCGAATTTCTCGCCCTTCTATTTTCATGATGGCAAGAGGATTATTTTCTCGTCGAATGTGGAGACCAAAGGCGAAGGAGGCCGGCCCAGTTTTCATCTCTACGCGATCGGCGAGGATGGCCAAGGCCTCGAACGGCTCACCTTCGACGGGCAGTTCAACAGCTTCCCCATGTTCTCGCCTGACGGCAAACGCGTGGTGTGGGTCTCCGACCGCGGGACCAAAGCTCCTGGTGAGTTCAATGTCTTTCTCGCCGACTGGGTGCCGTAAAGCGGTGATGTGTGATCGGTGATCAGTCATGAGTGATGACATAAGCCAGGACCGAGCCCCTGTCTCGATCACCCATCACCCATCACCCATCACGCATCACATCCCTGGACAGTTTTGTCGCCTCGTGCCTCTTGTCTGCTCCTTCATTGCGCTCATCCTTGTTTTCGTAGGGCTGTTTGATTGGGATGTGCCGCTGACTCGGTTTGTCCGTTCCCTCTATCCTCCGGTCGGCTCTGTCCCCAATCCCTGGCTGGTTCAGTTCAGCGATCTCGGTGACCGACTCGGCAAGGGGGAGTCGCTGGTGCTCCTGAGCCTCCTGTTGCTGGCGGTCGGGTACGGATTGAAACGCCCGCAGTGGAAAGACGCCGGATGGCAAAGCCTCATCGCACATGGTCTCGTGGCAGTGGTCGCGAATATTGTGAAACATGTGATTGGCCGCCCTCGCCCAAAGTTCATGCATGCCGGCAACCTTGAGCTCTCTCCAGCTGGCGGGAGCGGATGGGATTCGTTTCCGTCTGGCCATGCGGCAGCAGCGATCGCGGTTGCCACGGTATTGGCCGCGAAGTTCCCGCGAGCGAGATGGCCGATTCTCGTTGCCGCAGTGGCGATTGCCGCCAGCCGGATTGTCCGCGGGTCTCACTATCTGACCGACGTAGTCGGAGGCGCGGCCCTCGGTTGTGTGATGGGTGCGATTGCCGTCCATCCTTGGCGAGAATGGCGCGCTGCGGCTGGACTCGCCCTCTGTCGAATGACGCCCTATTTTGTGGTGACCCTCGCGTTCGTGTGGACGATCGTGCAGCTCCCGTCGGAGGCCTGGCCCTATCAGCAGTTATTATGGAGTGGTGTCTTGCTCACCCTGGCAGGACTCGTGGGGCATGCCTTGTGGGCGGTGCAGTCGGCCTGGCGTCCGGTCTGGCTGTCAGGATCACTGACTCGTAGCCTCGTGGGACTGGGCTTAGGGATGACGACCGGCTCGTTGTTTGTGACGACCGCTGTGCTGCTCGTCTCAACGGCTCATTGGCTGGACGGCCTTCAGGAACAGGTCGAGCCGGTGGATGGGCATGTGGGGGTAAGGACGGCCTTGGCGGAGGGGCTGTTCATTGTGACCATGTTGCTGGCGCTGGTGGCGAGTTATGTCTTGAAAGGTATCGTGCCGATGTAAGCTGGTTTCTCTGGTTTATTTGTTTGTCTTGTTATTTGGTTGAACTAGACCAACCAGATAAACCAAACAAACCAGATCAACTGTTCAGTGTCCAAACACGGTAGGCGGCGGTGGCGGGGCTGCACCTTCTGGAATGGTCACCATCGGTTGTTTCGCCAGCAGGATGTAGCCGTAGCGTTTGAGAATCGGGACCAGGGTGACCGCCTCAGCCGGCAATTTCGTCTGTGCCGTCTCCGGTAACAAGATCATCACTTTCTTTGGCCCTTTCAGGGCCTCCCGTATCTTGTCCTCTTCCCCAAATGGCACGAAAACGGTCGGTCGTCTGGCATAAAATACAGACGAGGGTCTGACCGTCCCATAGGCAATGAAGAGGTCCTGGGGGTCCAGATTCAGTCCTGCTGCATAGGCCAGTTCTTGTGGCGGAGCGATCACAAATCGGTTGATGGGCGGGGTTGCAATCACGATGACGGTCAGAACCAGACCGGCCAGAGTCGCTCCCGCTGCCCAGAAGGCTCCTCCACGCCGTTCCTCGTTCAACCCCAGATATCCCACCAAGCCCATGCCGAATAATAAGAGGGTTGCGGCCACGTAGGGGCCGACTCCAAGACCGACCTGTCCGGCCAGGGGGAACTCCCGCACCATCTTCGAGGCGTAGTTGGCATAGAGCGTGGGGACGCAGGCAAAGGCGATCGCCAAGAGATAGCCCAGTCCCATCATGAGGTGAATGGATCCTCGAATTCCTTTTGTGGTCGGATCCTGCAGACATCGCGACCAGTACGAAGCCGCCAACAGGGCGGCGGCAGGAAACAAGGGACCGATATAGTGGGGCAAGCGCGTTGACGACGCGGTGAAAAACAGGAAGACGCCCACGACCCAGATGGCGGCGAAGAGTTCGAGCTCAAGTAAACTCGAAGGGCGAGGGGCCAGGGGCGAGGGGCCAGAGGCCCGGCGCATGTTTTCCTCTAGCCTCTGGCCTCTCGCCTCTCTGATGGCTGGATTTTCTGGAGATCCCCAGCGGGGCTTCTTTTTTTCATCCGGGTGATATAGTCTGGGATTTGGGAGGTTTCAATGAAAAGTAAACCAAGAGCCAAAGCGAATCCGTTCTCCCCGGAAATAATCATGACCCGCGGGAAACCTTCGGCCGTGATCATTCCACTCGACGAATATAGAGACATGCTCGCACGGCTTGAAGATGCTGATGACATGAAGGTGCTCAAGAGCCTGAGAAAAAAACCGCTACGGTTCCGCTCACTCGATGCATTTCTGAAGGAGACGGCGGGACGTGTATGAGGTTCTGCTTGAGCGCTCCGTTGAGCGCGCGCTCAAACGGTTGTCGCAGCCTGATTTCACTCGTATTCTTATCGCGCTCAAGGAACTCGCTTCCAATCCAAGGCCGCCAGGCTGCAAGAAACTTGTCGGGGGAGAACGAGACTGGCGCGTGAGAGTGGGCGATTACCGTGTCCTATACGAAATAGACGATGTCGAGAAAGCTGTCCGAGTCTTGAACGTGAAGCATCGACGCGACGCCTACCGTTGAGCAATTATAGTAGAGTTGACACAGTGCCAGATCTTCCCCTCCTTCGTAAGGAGGGGGCAGGGGAGGTCGCTCCTCATGCGACGGCCACGATCAGCGTATGATCGAGAACGGAAACGCTACTCCTCCCAGCCTCCCCTTACAAAGGGGAGGAATTGCTCAAAAGCCTTCGGCCTTCAGTCTTCAGCCTATCCCCGGCTTGCCCACCGTCAGTCCAGTCCTCTATACTCAGCTGCTATCTCACACGTCGCCACCTCCAATTTTTTGAAAAACCTTGCCGTGGATGATCTGACCAGACAGCTCAGTGAACAGTTCGGCTTTGCGACGTTCCGGCCAGGCCAGGAAGAGGTCATTCGCGCTGTGCTGGCAGGGCGCGATGCAATGACGGTCATGCCGACCGGGCAGGGGAAATCGCTCTGTTATCAATTGCCCGCGACCCTCCTGCCAGGATTGACCCTGGTGATTTCTCCGCTGATCGCCCTCATGCAAGATCAGGTGGCCAGCTTAAAGCAGCGGGGAATCAGGGTAGCAGCCTTTCATTCCGGTCTCACGGGTTCTGAAAAACACCGCGTCATTCAGGATCTCAACCAGAAGCGGCTGCAATTGCTCTATCTGGCGCCGGAACGGATGCAGCATGAGGGATTTCTCCAGCTCTTGCGTACCCTCTGGGTCTCGTTGCTGGTGGTCGACGAAGCCCATTGCATCTCGCAATGGGGCCACGACTTCAGGCCCGACTATCTGAAAATCGGCCGCCTTCGCCAGGAACTGACGAATCCTCCCTGCCTCGCCTTGACGGCCACGGCGACCACCCGCGTGCAAATCGATTTGTGCAAGAGGCTCTCGCTCCGCGATCCCTTCAAACTGGTTTCAGGATTTCGGCGTCCCAATCTGGCCCTCTCCGTTCGTCACTGTCAGTCGCGACAGGAGAAGCTGGCAACCTTGGATCGTCTGGTCCGTGAGAGGGAGAAAGGCACGATTCTGGTCTATTGCGCCACGCGCAGAGCGGTCGAGGAAGTGGCGGAATGGTTAGGACAGTCACATCAATCGGTGGCCTATTACCATGCCGGTCTATCCGATGAAGAACGGCGGCTCGTGCATGACGATTTTCGCCGGGGGTCGGTCAGGATTCTCGCTGCGACGAACGCCTTCGGGATGGGCATCGATAAGTCGGATGTCAGACTGGTTGTCCATTTCGACATTCCGGGAAGTCTGGAGGCCTATTATCAAGAGGTCGGGCGGGCCGGCCGCGACGGTCAGCCTGCTGCCTGTGTGCTGCTGTTCCACGAACGGGATCTGGCTACGCAGGAATATTTCATTCAGCTGGCGGCAAAAGATCCTGAAGGCTCGGACCGCGCCGCGCGGATGAGAACATTACTCCAAGAAATGCTGGGTTATGTGTCCGTACCGACCTGCCGGCAGCTCGCGATTCTCGACTACTTCAGCGATGAAGCCGAGCGGGCCCTAGGTCCCTGCGGCCTCTGCGATCGCTGCGAGGTTCCGGTGCGGCAACTCAGCAGAGAGGTGTCCCGTGACGATGCCGCTTCTGCAAAGGCCGTTCTGGAAACGGTGTCCTGGTGCGGGGGGCGGTTCGGCGTGAGCCGCATCGTCGAGATCCTCCGTGGCAGCCGTTCGAAAGCCCTGTTGGCATTTGGCGGGGAAGCCTGTCCAACCTATGGAACTTGCCGCGCGCACTCGAAGCCATCCGTGACCGGGCTGGTGAAGGGTCTGATCGAATCCGGCTATCTTCAAATTGAAGGCGCAGAATATCCCACCATCGATCTGACTGGCCGGGGGCAGGAGATTCTGCGAGGGATCGGTGTCGTGCTCTTGAAGGGTGTAGAGGAACGCCCGCGCGAGTCGCCGTTATCACGTGCAGGCCGAGTGCCTGGAAGTATGTGTCACGCTGCTGATCCTTCACTATCTGATCGGCGTCGGCATGACTGTCGCCGTCTATTTCAATGACGAGAGACTGTTCCGGGCAATAAAAGTCCACGATGTATGGCCCAATGCCATGCTGCCGACGAAATTTGAGTCCTTGAAATTGTCGTGCCCTCAGTTTTGACCACAGCCGTATTTCAGGGCCGGTCATGGTAGAGCGAAGACGGCGCTTGATATCGAGGTGGTTGGCTTGTCCTCTTATGGCTCTGGGCATGAGCCTCTACCCCTCCTAGCCTCCCCTTACAAAGGGGAGGAACCGGTTAGACGGCTGACAGCTGATAGCTACTTCAGCCCTCCTGCCTCCTTGAAGCGCGCTTGCAGCTCTTTGTAGGTCTTGGTCACCGGAAACTGCGGGAACTCCTTGGGCAGATGATCCGGCGGACAAAAGAAGAAGCCCGCATCGGCCTCTCCTAACATGGCCGTGTCGTTGTAGGCATCGCCCGCAGCCATGGTGAAAAAGTTCAGCGATTTGAACGCGGCCACCGAATGTTTCTTCTGGTTCGGCATCCGCATGTGGAAATTGACGATGCGGCCGGCTGGATCGATTTCCAACTGATTGCAAAAAAGCGTCGGGAATCCCAGTTGGCGCATCAGCGGCTGGGCGAACTGGTAGAACGTATCGGACAAGATGATGACCTGGCAGCGCTCGCGGATCCAGGCGACAAATTCGTTGGCCCCTTCCAGCGGCCCCATCTTATCGATGACGCTTTGGATGTCGTGGATGGTGAGTTTGTGCTGATCGAGAATGGCCAGGCGCCGCTTCATTAAGGCATCGTAATCCGGCATCTCGCGGGTGGTAATCTTCAATTCGTCGATGCCGGTCTTTATGGCGACGTTGATCCAGATTTCCGGCACCAACACGCCTTCCAAATCTAAACAGACGATGATGGGTTTTTGCATTCGCAGTTCTCCTTTGATGTTGCCGAAGTGATCGGTGATAAGTGAAGAGTGATGAGTAAGGAGTGGAAGGTCATAGAGGTCTAGCGCAATGGCGCATCACTGATCACTCATCACCCATCACTTCTTCTGCTGAAACGCCTGGCTCAGAAACCGCCACATGTTGTCGAGGACTTGGTCCAGGAGGGATGAGCCTGGCCAGGTCCGTCGGGATTCTTCTTCGTGCCGCTCGGCCCATTCCAAGGCCATCGGGAGCGGGATGAGTCGAGGCGGAGAACTGGTCAATGTTCCCCAGACCAGTCCCAGGATGGACCCAATGCGCATCGAGACAGGCAGAGGGGTCACCGGATTCTGCACCAGATCCTGGCAGAGTTCCGCCGGTGAGGTGACGAGGAGTTCCCGGCAGGCGGCCGGTCGTGCCTCGTAGATCGAGCACATCTCATTCTCTAAATAGGGACAGGGGATTCTCAACGCATAGTAAACCCGGTTGATCGGGTCGAGTTCTTCGTCCGGCATCGGCCTGGAAGCCTCAGCGACGTCGTTCAGCCGATCCCACACAGCCTCGCGCTTCAAGCGATCTTTCGTGGCGCTGATGCGTTGTCGCAGCTGGGTTTGTCGATCGGTCGGCAACTGCTCCACATATTCGCGCAGGGCGAAGGCCTCTGGTGCGGACAACGGAACCAGCATGCGGCAACAGGCAGCGCAGCCCATCTGGCAGGAGATGGTGAGGCCTGCTTCACGCGCTTGGTGGACTTCCAGCGCTGCAGCTTCTTCCCCCAGGCGGCGCGTCACCGGAACAATTGCGGTGATGGGGATGAGTCCCGTCGGCACGTCGATGGCCGTGGTCAGGCGCCCGGCCGGGGTATTCAACGCGACTTCAAATCGTTCGACCATAACAATCCTTGCCCCGTGCCAATTTCACGTCGGCATCATAGCGTACTTGTACGGCTTCTTGCTCCCTCCCTGGCATATCCGCATAATGTGGGCAAAGGAGAGCGGCATGGCTCTGTCCGGTCACGTGGTGGGCTTGCTCAAAGAGTATATGTCGGATCTGGTCGAGCAGGCGAAGCAGGAGACATCGGCAGAGGAGCGGTTCGGGTTTACGGTGACGCCTTACCGTTCGGATCAGGCGATTTCAGATCTCCTGGCCTTGTTGGATGACCGTATTGAATCTGAAGGGATGCAAGTGGGCTTGCCCGAAGGTTTTCTCCATCATATGTGGAGCCTCTGTAATGATGCGACGGCGCAGGTATCCGACCGGGTGTGGATCGAGGGGAATATTGGGAGCCAGGCTCCTTGTAAGTCTAAGATCAGAGAGTTGACCTACCGGGCGCTGATTCAATACATTGAAATGCGTGATCGGGAGAGTCATTGATGATGCAAGACCTGTCCCTTCGTCTGTGCGCAACCGTGGGCATCGCGCTCACGCTTGCGATGCCGATGTCCCTACCCGTGATGGCCGGCGCTGAATCGGTTCCAACTCAATCCCTGTCGTTCCACCTGGCGCCTCTTGTGACCGCGGGGCTCGAACGTCCGCTGTTCCTGACGCATGCCGGCGATGCATCTCGACGTCTGTTTGTCGTGGAGCAGCCTGGGGCGATACGTATTATCGAACAAGGCGTTCTGCGGAAGGCGCCGTTTTTGGACCTGCGCGACCGCGTGTTGACGGACGACCCTGAGCGGGGGCTCTTGGGTCTGGCGTTTCATCCGGACTACCGCCGCAATGGGCGTTTCTTTGTGAATTACACCAGACAGCCGGATGGCGCCACGGTCGTGGCGGAGTATCGGCGTGGCGGTGCGCCGGATGTCGCGTCGCGAAAGGAGCGTGTGCTCTTGGTCGTCAGCCAGCCCGAGTCCAATCATAACGGCGGCATGGTGGCGTTTGGCCCTGACGGATATCTCTATGTCGGGCTTGGTGACGGAGGGGGGCCAGGCGATCCGGGTAATCGCGGGCAAAATCTCAATGAGCTGTTAGGGAAAATCTTGCGGATCGATGTGGACCATGGGGATCCCTATGCGATCCCGGCGGATAATCCCTTTGTCACAGAGGGTGGTCGGCCTGAAATTTATGCCGTCGGGTTGCGGAATCCCTGGCGGTTTTCCTTCGACTTCCGCCGGGCAGAGCTCTGGGTTGCCGATGTGGGGCAGTACAAATGGGAAGAGATCGATCTCGTCACGCGCGGAGGGAATTACGGGTGGCGTCTTATGGAGGGCTTCCATTGTTTCAATCCCGCAACCGCCTGCCCGACGGAGGGGCTCGCTCTGCCGGTCATGGAATATCGTCACGACGGAGATCGCCGCGCGGGAGGCCGCTGCTCGATTATCGGCGGGTATGTCTATCGTGGTCTCGCGATGCCCGCGCTTCGCGGGGCCTATCTGTTTGGCGACTATTGTAGCGGTGAAGTGTTTGTCTTCAGGCAATCAGACGAAGGGGGGCAGGACGCGTCCCCCACGGTATTGCTTAAGACGGGGTTTCGAATCTCTTCGTTCGGGCAAGATGAAGAAGGCGAGGTCTATGTGTTGGATCACGGAGGCGGCATTTACCGGTTGATCCCGCGTTGATAGGACGCTAGAGTTTCCCCGCCAGCCAATAAACTACGATACCTGCCAGCTCCGTCACCACTTCTCTGTTGTGTTGTATCGCCACGTCGCTCGGCATGAAGTCGAAGAGGTCGATGTCTTTCCAGCTTTTCTGAGGAAGGTCTTGAGAAACATAGTCGCAGGGAGCCGGTGTGACGCGGAAGCCTTGTTTGGTGAACACCGGAACGGCGCGTGGCAGATGGCCGGCTGAGCTGACGAGCAGAATCGAGGCCGGTCCAATCAGCCGTTTGGTCCCCGTTGCATTCTCATAGGTGTTTCGCGCGTCCGTATCGATCTTCGTGGCCGATTCTGGAACGCCGAGACGGATTGCCCAACGTTGCATTTCCACCGCTTCTTTGGCCCCCGTACCGAAGACTCTGGCATCCCCTCCTGTCAGGACGACGGTTGGGGCATGGCCCTGTTGGAACAGATCTACGCCGCAGGTCGTGCGATTTCTGGAATAGGACGTGGGTTCAGCAGCTGGTCGAAGCGAGCCTTGTTCGTTAATACCTCCTCCCAGGACCACGATGGCATCGAAGCGATCGGACGGCGCGAGGTGCGCGGGTTGGTACCAGGATTCAAGCGAGCCCATCAGAGAGGCCGCGACCAACGGGTTGGATATCGTCACGAGGAGGAGGAGGGATGTAACGACGAGCCGTCGTACCCATCGCAGGCGTGTGGGCGAGAACGGAAAGCGAGCCAAGAGCGTTGCCGCGCCGAGGAGCAGTACTACCCAGGTCAGCGGGTAGAGGCCGTACTTGACGAACTTATACAGACCGAAGAAGAATGGAGTCAGTTCCATCGACGAACCTCAATTGAGATGGGATATCGGCGACAGCATACATGGAGTGCGCGGAATGACCAAGCAGGAAGAGGGGACGTAATGACACAGGGGCGACGTTATTGGCTGATGAAGTCAGAGCCGCGCGTGTTTTCAATCGAGGATCTGGCCCAGTCTCCCAAGCAGACCACATGCTGGGATGGGGTGCGGAATTACCAGGCACGCAACTTTATGCGTACGATGGCCGTCGGCGACCAGGTGTTGTTTTACCATAGTAATGCGGAGCCGCCGTCGGTGGTGGGGATTGCAGAGGTGGTGCGCACGGCCTATCCCGACAAGACGCAGTTTGAAAAGATGCACCATCACTACGACCCGGCCAGCGATCCCTCCGCTCCTCGATGGGACATGGTGGATATCCGGTATCGACAGACGTTGAAGACGAGTCTGTCGCTCGACCGACTGAGGCAGGAGCCCAAGCTGAAGGACATGGTGTTGCTGCGAAAAGGCTCTCGCCTTTCGGTCCAGCCTGTGACGGAAGCGGAATGGGCGGTGGTATTAAAACTTGCCGGGGCGCAGTCGGTTGTGTGAAGAAAAGAATATGCAGCACAAGGGTGAGTGTTTACGCAGGCTGCTCCAAAAGTCCGTCCAGCAAGGCCGCAGCCGATGGAAGCACCGGAGGCGTAGCCCCTGGCTACGTTGAGGATGCTTTCGAGGGGAGAACGAAGCTGGCGGGCTTATGGGGCAGCCTGCTAGTTCTTGGCTTTGCCGGTGTCCAAATACCGATGCTGCCAGTCGAGCCAGGCATGGCCCAATTCGTGGGCCAGAATGTAGCGCCGTCTGGTCACGGGCAAGCGCTTACGAAGAAAAATGGTTTTCGTCGCATCGTCCCAGATACCATCGGCATCGGGATCCCGGCGGTCCATCTCCGTATCGGACAATTGCCGCACGGATATCCGGTAGCCGAAGGGGAGCACGACTCGTGAAGGCATGCGCAACATAATCGCCGCTCCTGGTGGTGTATCAGCCTATCACAAACTCCTTTCCCCGTTCACAGCTCGCACCATCAGTAAAATCAACGAATTAGACCGTTGTTTCTGGTCTAGACTCGTGCCGGCACCGATCTGTTTTTGCCGGCATGGACAGACTGTCTCCGTGGGCCATGGTCTCAATTGTTCTCTGGATACGGACGGTTCCTCGTCGAGGGAAGATATCGAGTCGGAGCAACTGTGCTGACAAAGGAACCGCTCACGAGATGTTCATTGGGCTCTCAGTCAGGAGTATACTCATGATATGTGAGGTCTCCCATGCATCGCGTACTGATCCTCGGTGCTGGAAAGATTGGATCTTTGGTCGCTTGTCTCTTATCGGAGAACGGTGACTATGAGGTTACGCTTGGGGATATCAGCCTCGATGCCTCTAAGCGGTTTGTGCGTGAGCTCGGTCTCTCACGAGTCACGCCTCTCCTTCTCGATGTCCGGCATCCTGACACCATCAGCTCGTACCTGACGGCGCATCCATTCGATGCGGTCCTGTCGAGCCTCCCCTATTTCTGCAATCCCATTGTCGCCGGATTGGCGCGGGAACATCGGCTGCATTATTTTGATCTGACCGAGGACGTCGAGGTCACCAATCAGGTCAAAGTCCTGAGCACCGACTCGTCGCAGGCCTTTGTGCCGCAATGCGGTCTGGCCCCGGGATTCATCAGTATTGTGGCGCACGACTTGATCACCCATTTCGAGACGGTGGATACGGTCAAAATGCGGGTCGGGGCCTTGCCGGTGCATCCCAGTAATGCCCTCAAGTATTCACTGACTTGGTCGACCGATGGGCTGATCAATGAATACGGCAACATCTGTTATGGCATTGAGGGGGGCGAGAAGGTATCTCTCCAGCCCCTTGAAGGCTATGAGACGATCGAGGTGGATGGACTTCTCTACGAAGCGTTCAACACCTCCGGAGGACTGGGTACGTTGGCGGATACCTACGCAGGGAAGGTCCGGACCATGAACTACAAGACGCTCCGGTAC
This sequence comes from Nitrospira sp., assembly GCA_005116815.1. Taxonomy (GTDB): domain Bacteria; phylum Nitrospirota; class Nitrospiria; order Nitrospirales; family Nitrospiraceae; genus Palsa-1315. Next base: position 141,111 of record SWDR01000017.1, read on the forward strand.
CCTGGTCATTGCGAGAAGATTCATCTGTTGATGAAGGATCTGAAGCTGAACGAGGATCGGGACACGCTCAAGCGCATCCTCGAACAAGCGATCCCGCAGACATTGCAAGATGTCGTGCTGATCTATGCCTCCGTGACTGGAATGAGAGACGGCGCTCTGTTTGAGGAGAACTATGTGAAGAAGATCTATCCCCAATGTATTAAGGGGAAACTCTGGTCCGCCATTCAAGTGACGACCGCTTCCAGCCTCTGTGCGGTCGCCGACCTCGTGCTTCAAACTCCTGAACGGTACAAGGGGTTCGTGACGCAGGAATCGTTCCCATTACAAGACTTCCTCGCAAACCGGTTTGGAGCCTGTTACCGATGAAGCAGCCACGAGAGATCCTGACGGAGCTGGGGCTCAGTGACGTGAATCCCGGGGCCTGTACTGGGGCTGGCTGGTGGTCGTCATCGTCCAGATCGGAGAGGCTCGAATCCGTGAACCCTGCGACGGGAGAGGTGATTGCCAGGGTCGTTCCCGCCACGGACGCAGACTACGAGCGAGTGGTCACGGAGGCGCAGCGGGCTTTCGCGCAATGGCGCCTGGTACCGGCGCCGAAGCGGGGCGAGGTGATCCGGTTGATCGGCCAGGCCCTCCGGGAGAAGAAAGATGCGTTGGGTAGCCTCGTGTCGATGGAGGTCGGCAAGATCAAGGCTGAGGGGGATGGCGAGGTGCAGGAGATGATCGACATGGCGGACTTCGCGGTCGGCCAATCGCGCATGCTGTATGGGCAGACCATGCATTCTGAACGGCCCAGCCATCGCATGTATGAACAGTGGCATCCGCTCGGGCCGATCGGCGTCCTGACTGCCTTCAACTTTCCCGTAGCAGTCTGGGCCTGGAATGCCTTCATTGCAGCCATCGCCGGGGATACCGTGGTCTGGAAGCCCTCGCCGAAAGCGCCGCTCTGCGCGATTGCCGTTCAGCGGATCTGCAACCAGGTTATGGAGCGACAGGGGTATGAGGGAATATGTTCGCTTGTCATTACGGACCGCACCGCTCTGGCCGAGACGATGGTGCGGGATGGCAGGCTCCCCTTAATCTCCTTCACCGGGTCGGTTCCAGTCGGTCGGCAGGTCGCAGAAGCGGTGGGGAAACGGCTGGGACGGGTGCTGTTGGAACTCAGCGGCAACAACGCCATCATCGTCGATGAAACCGCCGATCTAGACCTGGCTGTTCGGGCTATCCTCTTCGGCGCAGTCGGCACAGCAGGTCAGCGCTGCACCACCACGAGGCGGCTCTTCGTGCAGAAATCGAGGTCAGGTGAATTGGTCTCGCGTCTGGTATCCGCCTACAAACAGGTGCTGATCGGCGATCCGCTCAAGTCCGGCGTGCTGATGGGGCCACTGATCGATCAGGCCGCCGTGCACACCTATCGAGAAGCCCTTGAGGAGATTCGGAAGGAAGGGGGAGAGATTCTTTATGGTGGCCATGTGCTGCCAGGGCCAGGCTATTTTGTGGAGCCGACGATCGTACGGGCGCAAAACGGCTGGCCGGTCGTGCAGCGGGAAACCTTTGCCCCGATTCTGTATCTGATGACCTATCAGACCCTCGATGACGCGATGGCAATGCAGAACGATGTGCCGCAAGGTCTCTCGTCGGCCCTGTTCACCAATCATCTTAGACACAGCGAACAGTTTCTTTCTGCTGCCGGCAGCGATTGCGGGATCGCCAATATCAATCTGGGAACCTCCGGTGCTGAAATCGGCGGCGCGTTCGGTGGAGAGAAAACCACCGGCGGAGGCCGGGAGGCCGGTTCGGATGCCTGGAAATCCTACATGCGGCGGCAGACGAACACGATCAACTGGGGCGGCGATCTGCCGTTGGCCCAGGGCATCACATTCGGCGAGTGACGGGATATCAGGGAAAGGAGTCGCCACCATGGATCATGCGGCGGAGTTGGATGGGCTCATCGAGAGGATGATCGAGAAGTATGTATCAAGTAATCGGGCCGCCAAGGTTCTACGTGCCTCGCTGGATGAAGCGGGGGTCGGCTTCTATCCGGTTGCGGACCATCTCACGCTGAGGACGCTGGACATCGACCGGCGGGCTGAGGAATTCACGAGGCTCGGCTATGGGTACAGTGAAACCATCGAATATGAAGATTGGTACGCGAAGGTCTATCGGAAGGTGGGATATCCCGCACTCTTCGTGGATCAGGCCTACCCCGATGATCGGGGCCGCACCAGCATTATCCCTGCGTGGGTTCATACGTTTGGCGATCAAGTGTTCCATCATGTGGCGGTGCGTGTCGAAGACATCGAGTTGGCGATGGAACGGTTGAAAGCCAAAGGCGTGGCCTTTACCGACCAGATTGTCGGGGCCAGGGGCGGGCAGTTGCGACAAATCTTCACGGTGCCGGAAATGGTAGAAGGCCAGCCATTTTCCGTATTGGAACTCGCAGAACGCCACCGAGGGTATCAGGGGTTCTCGCCTCCTCAGGCGGACAGCTTGATGAAATCCACTGTGGTTCGTTAGTTGTGTGTCCAAACGAATCGGTCCATGGTATGTTCGGGAGCCGTAGAACTGGTGACATCGTGATGGATCTGAACTGTGGAGGAAAGAGCATGACGAAAAATCGAGTGTTGGCGGTCAGTCAGGTCTGGCTTGTGGCCTTTGCAACAGCGGTATGCCTGTTCGATGGCCTGCCGTCGGTTTATGCCTCGCCGTTCGGCTCCGCGCCGCATGGAACGGTGACGGTCGATGGGGTGACGGTTCCTGATATCGGCCCACTCCCGACGTCGATTCCGGCGCCCTCCACGAATCTGAACTACAAAGCGAAAATTGAACTGGGCAAGCAATTGTACTTCGATGGCCGTTTGTCGAAGAACGGGGCTATTTCCTGTGCCTTCTGTCACAACCCTGGGACTGGATTTGCCGATCCTCGCCAAACCTCTATCGGGATCGATGGCGGTGTGGGCGGGCGGCAGTCCCCCACGGTGTACAATACGGCTTTCAATCACCTGCAATTCTGGGATGGCCGCGCGCGTTCGTTGGAAGAGCAAGCGATCGGGCCGATCCAGAATCCGATCGAGATGGGAGAGACGCACGAAAACGTTGTGAAGAAGCTGGGCAAGATCAAAGGCTACCAGCAGCAGTTTCGAGCCGTCTTCGGGACCGAGGTGAACCTGCAAGGGATTGCCGAGGCTATCGCTGCCTATGAACGGACCGTTATTTCCACGAACTCCGCCTTCGACAAGTATGTGGCCGGCGACGTGAAAGCCATGGATGAGTCGGCCGTGCGGGGGATGGCTCTGTTCAAAGGCAAGGCGCGCTGCATCCTCTGTCACAGCGGACCGAATTTCACCGACAACCAATTCCACAACCTGGGAGTCCCTCAGGTCGGCCCGTTGAAGGAAGACCTGGGCCGCTATTATGTGACCAAGGCGGAGAAGGACAAAGGGGCGTTCAAGACGCCGACGTTGCGGAGCATTGTTGAGACCGCGCCCTACATGCATGACGGAGCATTCAAGACGCTTGATGAGGTCGTCGCGTTCCTCAATAGCGGAGGTAGCCAAAATTCGAATCTGAGTTCCCAGGTGAAGCCCTTGGGCCTTACGCCGGATGAACAATCCGATGTGGTGGAATTTCTCAAGTCGTTAACCGGGGAACCGATAAAATTTGAGATGCCAAAGCTGCCTAAGTAGTTGAGAAGTAATGGTTTAGTCTCAGCTGACATTTACAGAAGATAATAATCGCTGAAAAATATTGATACATGAATCCTTTCGTGTGGGCCGGGCTCTCAATGTGTTGAAGCTGACAGATGGGTTTAGATGAACAGGTCAATTCAGTTCGGTCAACCAACCCCAACCTCAGGAGGTCTATTGTGATGAGAAAAGGTCTGCTTGCCATGGTCGCGATTGCGGCGATCGGATGTGCTGGAGTGGCTCCGCAGAAGGCTGTCAGCGGAGAGCCGAAATCTCCGGTCGAAGGATTCGATATCCACGTGATGGCGCCGCATATGATGGCAGACGGGACCCCTGGTGGGCCCTTCCATCACTACTGCAAGGGGGTTTCAGATCAGATCCTCCAGTGTTTGCTGTTCGATTCCACGGATCCTAAGGCCAAATTAGTGGCTATCGAGTATTTCGTCGCGAAGGATCTTACGCGAAAGCTGCCCGCGATCCAGTGGCACCGCCATTTCCACGATCATAAAGTCGAGATCGCCACGGGCCGCGTCCAGATCCTGGATATGCCTGCCGATCAGGCCGCCAAGGTGGCAGAAATTGCGGCAGGAACAGACGGTGTGATTTATCACCTGTGGCAACATGGACAGGAATTCCCGGATGGTACCGTGACCTTCCCGCAATCCCTCGGGCACAAGTTCCCAGGTCATTCAGACAAGTAGGATCGATAGCGGGACCAGCTTCGTCTTCTATGGATGAGGCTGGTCCCTGTCGATTGTCCACGATCGGTGATGGGCTGCGAAGTGTGAGGGTAAGCGAATGTATCAGTACTTCCTGGTTATGGTGGTTGCGACAACTGCGGGCGGCTGGTGGGGCGTTCCAGCCTTTGGAGCTGATCAAGCCGTGCTCAAGCCTCGGGTGCCGATCGACAAGATCGAGGAAGCCAGGACCTGGACAAACCCCTTCGAGGCTTCGCCTGAGAATATTGAAAAGGGGAAGGCGATATTTCATGGCAAGGCCTTCTGCGTCACCTGTCACGGCAAAGACGGGAAGGGATTCGGGGACATTCCCGGTCTAGTCGGCAAGCTGCCGCGGAATTTCACCGATAGGGTATGGCAGGCGGCGAGGACGGACGGCGAACTGATTTGGATCCTGAAAAACGGGAGTCCGGGAACCGATATGGCCTCGTTCATTCCCCTGGTCCTCACCGAAGAAGAAGCCTGGCACGTGCTGCTCTACGTACGATCCTTCGCTGGCGTTAAGTAAGACTCTTGCCTCACTTCAGTACAGCTGATCGCACCTCAAGTTTTCTTCGTGAGTAACCGATATGGCTAGCGTCACGACATCGGTCTATGTTGAACGGAGGGAATACGATGACGCTCAAAGAGGCGATTACGACGGCGATTGGGGCGCACGGCAAGTGGAAAACGAAGTTTCGTGAGTTCATGGATGGGAAGCTAGAGCTCGATGCCGCCACCGTGCAGAAGAACAATGTCTGCGATTTCGGCAAATGGCTCGAAGGAGATGGGAAGCAGGCCTTGGTTGCCGGAGATTATCAGCAGATTCATCGTCTTCACACGGAGTTCCACAGTAAAGCCGCCTCCGTTATCAGTATGAAAAAAACTGGCGATGTTGCCGGCGCCGAGAAAGCGTTGGCACTGGGTGGCGCCTTCACAGATGCGAGCGGGGCGCTGACCAGAGTGATGATGGACGTCTCGAAGCGCGCGGCCTAGACGTTGTCCATTCGGTAGCCTCGTGATGGACATGACCTCATGTATTTCTCTAGTTCCCACTGAAGAAGACGCGTGGCAGAAATTGCTCTACCTTCGGTCTTTTGGCCGTCCAAGAAACATGGCCTGCCTTCGTGCAGCCTGATTCTCGGCGGCCTCTCCTTTCTCTTGATCAGTACACAACTTCTCGCACCCCACGATGTCGCGGCGGACTGGTCTGCCATAGCGGAGGCCAAGGTTCTCTTCACCGACAACGTGTTCGAGCTGTCGTCGGCCAGACGGCTAAGTCTGAGTGAAGATCCCAGCCAACCGACCATTGTGCCGGTGAAGAAGCCCAGCGACATCGTCTGGGAGCCTTCCGTCGACCTTCGTCATACCTCGAACCCCACGAATCTCGGTCCGACCGAAGTCTCGCTCAAAGTTCACGGCTTCATCTTCACCGACAATCCCCTCTTCAATCACGGGAACTACCGGATTCAAGTGAAGCAGGCGCTCGATTCTGAGACATCTCTTCTGCTGCGCTATCGCTATGTCCCGAATCTCTTCCTGGGCCCGAACTACGAACGGCGCACGGGGCAACGGTTGGATGAAGAAGAGCGCGTGACGTCCCACATCTGGAGGTTACAGCTGGAACGCCGTCTGACCGAGTTTCTCACCGCCACTTTGGTCGGCCGTTACGGACTTCGTCAATTCAACGATGTGTTTGCCGAGCGGGATACGACATTCTGGACCTCTGGTCCGCAGTTGGAATGGATGATCAATTCGTGGCTGACCCTGGCGACGGCCTATCTGTATGAACGAGGACTTGCGGAGGGGCGACAGGAAGCCCAATTCAAGGACGACGTCTCCTATCGCCAGCATTTTGCATCGGTAGGGGCGACGGTCCGGCTGAATCCTGTTTGGTCCGTGACCGCCGGGTATGCCTATCGGCGCAAGGAATTTACGAGCGAGATTACGGGTGATTCGAACCGCGGGGTCATCGATACGACGCATCAGGGATCTGCAGAACTGTGTTATGAGGTGAGTGAGGCCACAGCGATGACCCTGGGATTTCAGCGGAGCCAGCGATCCTCAAATGTCGGGACGCGCGATTTCTTCAATACGAATACGTCGCTCAGCCTTCAATATCGCTTTTAGGGGTCTGCCCGGCATCGAGATACGTCTGGCCACAGGAAGTTACGTGAGGAATTACTGGCAAGCAATGCGTTCAGGAAAGTTCGATATCACGCCATCGACACCGATGGAAAGTGCACGCTGGATGTCACCGGGGCAGTTTGCCGTATAGACACATACGGTCAGGCCCTCTTGGTGGAATGCATCGACGAGATGGCGCGTGGCTGTGTCATGCCGGAGACCGACATGGGAAGATCCATACGCGATCGCGCGGGAGACGGGAGACTGTGGCACATGGTCGAAGAGCATCATGAGAGAGGCTTCCGGGTCGACCGCCCGAATATGCGTCAGTTCATCGTGTAAAAAAGACGCATAGATGATAGCTTTTTTAAACTCCGCCCGGTGGACCGCTTCGACAGTCTGCTGAGCGATTCCTTCTATCTTGAGTTCCAGCATCAGCCCCACTCGTCCATCGGTCGCTGTCAGCACTTCCTCAAGCGTCGGAATTTGTTCGCCGTTGCCCGCGTCGAACTTCTTGACCTCATGGAGCGACAAGCGATCGACCCGTCCTGTTCCGTTGGTCGTGCGGCTCACTGACTCATCATGAAGAGCCACAAGTACGCCATCCGCTGTGCGACGTACATCGATCTCCACGAAATCGACTCCGAGGGCGATCCCTTTGTGAATCGCCTCCAAGGTGTTTTCAGGGGCATGGCCTGCGGCCCCACGATGGCCGATTCTCAATACCCTTTGCATGGGAGCTCCTGAAATTACGCCAAGCGGAACATCACGCTGAGGCTACTGGATCAGTGGAGCAAACCGAAGATTGTTCGCTTCCAGATTTGCGAGATAGTCCTTCATCCTGGTTCGCTCTCGGGTCTTCACCTGTTCGATCACCTTGCGATCAATCTCCAGTAATCCGAGTCCGGAAGGGATATCGTCCGGGCGTATGACAAACAGGTTCACTCCCAGCTCCTTGGCCTTCACCTGCGCTGCTTTGACGCGGTGGTGGATGTACCGCTCGTTCAAGCGCGAGAGGTCGTTCAATTCCAGCAGGTTTCGCAGGGGATGTGGCTCGATACGAACAGTCTGCTTGGGAACATTGAGAAACAGGAAGATCGTATCGCATCCCACACTGAAGGATTCCTCGACGGGAAGGGGGTTTGCGAGATCGGCATCGAGGTACCGATAGCCGTCCATTTCCACCATCTCGAATAACGGGTAGAGGGCCATGGATGCGCGAATGCGTCTGAAGAAGAGGTCGTATTTGGCCTTCCGGCCTCGCGCGTCCTCGCTCCCGTCCATTGCCAGATCGGGATCTTTGTTGGAAAAGACCACGGTCGTGCCATCTTCGTATCGCTCAGCGAGGATGTGCCAGACGATGGGGCTTGTGAGCACCTTTTGCAGATCGAACTCCTCACCGAGTCTGGCCAAGAGCGGGAATGGATCCAGGAAGGATTTCATCTTTTTGAGTTCAAAATATTTATCCACCTCGTTGAACGCCTCTTGGACTTCAGGCGCCTGCACGAGTCGTCGAAACGATTTGCTCGGGGATGCGAAGGCATCCATGAGACGAAACACGAAGCTCACCGCGCGGCCTGCGGCGCGAAACGGCATGCGCACACAAAAGGATATCACCAGCGGCAAAAACTTGATGGCACGCTTCAGATCATGGAGAATCGACCCGCTCGGCCCCCAGCCTTGAGCGACTTGTGGAAACACCCCTAAGAGACGCGCGATTTTTTCCCGGATGAATGGGTGCACCTCGTAGATTGCTTCGGGGGAGGTGATATAGTCTTCCCAGATACGGAGCGTTTTCTCGGCGCCGGCTATGCCGGGATTCTCAACCAACCCGAGCGCATTGCAGGTTCCGGCTGAGGCACTCACGATATGGGTGGGACGAAACCCGGCATGAACCAATTCCCTGGCTGTAACAGCCTGGAAGACGGCCTTGCATCCACCTCCGCAAAAGACAAACAGGATGTTCCCGTACCTCTTCGCTTGATCATCAGACATACGAATACTCCTATCCGGTGTGCCTGGAATGCCTCTGTGGTTCGGACAGCGCTCTGCGGCGCAACCCAATCCGTTGAGCTGCGAAAACACACGGATCGCGACGTGCTCCACCTGAGCCTGGATTGAATAGAGCTGACCCGATGAACACATATGATGTCTGCATCGTGGGCGCCGGGGTTGTCGGTTGTGCGATTGCCAGGGAGTTGGGACATCGGCATCGCGATAGGCCTCTGCGCATCGTCGTCCTTGAACAGCACGCGAGGGTCGGAGAGGAAACCAGCGGGCGCAACAGTGGAGTGCTCCACAGCGGGATCCACGAACACCCCCACTCACTGAAAGGGAGACTGGCTCGAGAAGGCAGTGCTTTGGCCGTCTCGTACGCCAGACAACATGGCATCCCGCTGCTCAGCACGGGGATGGTCATTGCCATTTCGTGGGAGGATGTCCGGCGGGGTCTGTGGCGTGAGATCGCCATGCTGCGGCGGCTATGGGTCAACGCGTGGAAGGCGAACATTCGCATGTCGTTCGTGACGCCCGTGGGGTTGGGTGCGTGGGAGCCGAATCTTCGAGCCTGCGGCGGGATCATCATCCCAAGCGTCGCCGTCATAGACTCTCTGGCCTTCGTCGAGTCTCTTCGGACCGATTCGGAATCGACCGGTGCCGAATTTGCGTTCAACAACCGAGTGATAGGCATCGATGAAGATGTGACCTCGTACATCGTCGCCACCGATCGTCAAACTATCCGCGCAGGGTGCGTGATTAATGCCGCAGGCCTTTACGCCGACGACATTGCCGCCTTCGCGTTACGCCATAAAAAGTATACCATCCGTCTACTGCGTGGTGAGTATTACGAGTTGGTCACTCCAGAGAAGAAAAGCCTCATCCGGCGCCTGGTGTATCCAGCGTTGCCTCCTCGCGCGACCGGTAAGGGGATTCATTTCAGTCCCCGCCCGAATGGACAGTTGTTCGTGGGACCGAATGAGGTGCCAATCGAAGGCAAGACAGACTACACCTCATACAAGACACCGCCTCGCCAATTCATCGAGGCCTTGCAAAAATTCCTGCCAGTTCTGGACGAACGAGATCTTCGCTGGGCCTATTCGGGGATACGCCCTCGCGTGGTCTCCCCGGACGGACAGAAAAGCGACTTCATCGTTTCGGTAGACCAGGAAGATCCGCCGCTTATCAATCTAATCGGCATCGAATCGCCTGGGCTCTCCGCT
>SWDR01000018.1:0-5129 GCA_005116815.1 Nitrospira sp.
GACCTGCCTGCGCGAAGCCGCTTCGGCGAAGGCAGGGAACGAAGCTGGCGGACTTTTTCAGCACCATACTCGCTAGGGGGTTTTGTCCTGCTTAAAACAACGGGTCGGACAAGTCTGCCGCGGGACTCTCATCTGATACGTGCCCTTTGGCAGCACATCCTTCTTGAATTCCGGGTTCAGCATCTTGAGTTCCAAGAAGTAGGTTCCGTACTCCTCGGCAATCGAGGTGAGGGCTCGCTGAGCATCCTTCACGTTGACGGTCACCGTTTCGGTTTCCATCGGCATATAGAGATCTTTTTTGCTCAAGCCCAGATACTTCTCAGGCTGCGAGTAGATTTCTTTGGCGGCGATGATTCGAGGAACGTACCGCATCGTTTCCCGCGGCCCATGCATCTTCCAATAGTCGGTAATGTTCTGTTCCTTCAAGAGCCGACGAACCCGCTCTTCACCGGCATTGTAGGAGGCCATGGCCATGAACCAATCGTTCTGCTTGAAATCTTTCAGATAACGCAAATACTTTACCGCCGCTTCCGTCGACATTTCTAAATTGCGGCGATCGTCGCGAACGGCATCGCTCTTGAGCGCGTAGCGCCGCCCGGTGGAGGGAATGAACTGCCAGGGCCCCGACGCTTTCGCCTTCGAGTAGGCAGCTGCCACACACTTGCTCTCGACGAGCAACATATACTTGAGATCGTCCGGTAGGCCGGCATCTGCCAACTGCTTTTCGGCTGGGGGGAAACAGCGTCCTGTACGCTTCGCCAGGATGATACTTTCGCCCTGGTCTTCCAAGAACTGATAAAATTCATATTCGATGCGCTCACGCACCTGCCAGTTATCGAGCGGGACCGGTTGCCCCGCGAACGTCAGCTTGTCGGGCAACTTGAACGAGCTCAGGAAATAGCGCTCCGCTCCTTCACGCTTGATCTCCGGCAGGATGACCAGGCGGCCCTCCGGCTCATCCGGATTTTCAAGGAGATCGAGCGGCATGGGGTCACGCTCTGGCTCCCCCTTCGCTCCAGCTCGAGCGGCACTGTCTTTGACTTCAGGACGGTCCGGTTGCGGTTGCGCCCCTGTCGAAACCGGAAGCGTGACGGCAATCCACAACCCGCTGAACACCAATGCCCGTTGAAGCCACGTCCTCATGCCAATCCTGCCTCCTCGATACGGTGAACGATCCTGAGTCGAGTGCGTATGCTAACAGCACGGCTTGGGACCGGCAAGCATGATCGACTTTCGGATTCGTGTTAGACTCTCTCGACCTATGCGTGCACTGACTCTCCTCAACGATCGCATCACCCACTGTACCGCCTGTCCACGGCTCGTCACCTATCGGGAAGCCGTCGCATCTGAAAAACGAAAACAGTTTGAAGACTGGACCTATTGGGGCCGTCCAGTCCCTGGATTCGGAGATGCCCAGGCCCGCCTCTATATACTTGGGCTTGCCCCGGCGGCGCATGGAGGTAACCGAACCGGACGAGTCTTCACCGGCGATCGCAGCGGAGACTGGCTCTACGACGCCTTGCATCGATTCGGCTTTGCGAACCAACCTCTTTCTCATCACCGGGATGATGGGCTGAAGTTATCCGATTGCTACGTCGGCGCGACGGTCCGATGTGCGCCGCCCGACAACAAGCCGACGCCACAAGAGTTCACGGCTTGCCGCTCCTATCTGCGGGAAGAACTCCGACTGTTAGGAAAAATTCGAGTGAATCCGCCAAGAATTTCTTGAGCCCGATATCGGTCAAGGGATGCTTCACCATCATATGCGGGAAGAACTCCGACTGTTAGGAAAAATTCGAGTGGTGGTGGCGCTGGGCAAGATTGCGTTCGATCACTACTTGAGGACCTGCCGCGATGAGGGGATGACGTTGCCCTCGCCACTCCCGAAATTTTCCCATGGAATCATCCAGGTCCTTCCATGGGGCGTGACGCTGATCGGCTCGTACCACCCAAGCCAGCAAAATACTTTTACCGGGCTCTTGACCAGACCGATGTTTCACCAGATCTTCTCAACGGCCCGCCAGAGACTCACGGAATCAACAGGCTCAGGAACCAGCAAGTCGTAGGCTGTGTTCTCCGCTTGCGCTCAGCTGGATGCTCAAAGTGGCCGTCCAGCAAGGCCGCACTGAGCTAACTCAGAACGATGAACGCGGAACGCTGAAGCAAGAGGGGTTTCTTTGCTCATCGTTCATCGCTCACCGTTCATCGCTTCCAGTCTGGCGGACATTTTCAGCATCCAGCTAAGTGTTACTTCTTCGCTTGGGCCTCCCAATCCGCCAAGAATTTCTTGAGCCCGATATCGGTCAAGGGATGCTTCACCATCATCTGAAAGATGGAAAAGGGCATCGTGCAGATATGCCCACCAACCAGCGCAGCCTCAACCACATGCTGAGGATGGCGCACACTGGCCACCAGCACCTGGGTCTTATAATCGTAATTGCGATAGATGGTCAGGATCTGACGGATCAGCTCCATCCCATTTGAACTGATGTCGTCAAGACGGCCGATGAAAGGGGACACACACCAGGCACCGGCTTTTGCCGCAAGGAGCGCTTGGGTTGGTGAGAAGCACAAGGTGACGTTCACCTTGATTCCCTCAGCCGCCAATCGTTTGGTGGCCTTCAGCCCCTCCGCAATCAACGGCACCTTCACCACGATATTCTTATGGATCTTTGCGAGTTCCTTCCCTTCCTTCACCATCGCGTCGGCTTCGAGGCTGACGACCTCTGCGCTGATCGGCCCATCCACGATGCTGCAGATCTCAATCAACATTTCCTTGAAGCTGCGGCCTTCCTTAGCCACGAGCGAGGGGTTCGTGGTCACTCCGTCGAGCAGTCCCAGGCTGGCCGCCTCTTGGATTTCTTTGACGTTGGCGGTATCAAGAAAGAATTTCATGGGTTCGTCCTTTCATCTCGGGATGTGAGGACCATGTCCTCACATCGTTATCGGTTATTGTATGCAGAACTCGAACGGTGGCTCGACTGCCCCGCCCAATCGCCCCGTTTGACAGGTTTCTACCTGACAGTTAAGATTCGATCGTCAACCGCCTGCCACGTTATTCGTTGGTCACAGTATACGACGAGGAGAACTCCTATGAGACGATCTGCCTGGCTATTCGCGATGTGCCTGCTCCTGACCGCCTGCGGCGGCAGTAATCCCTATCTGGAACAGTCCCTCAAACCAGCTGAGCTTCAAGGAAAAGACAAGGCCTGGTTTGAAAAGAACTGGGGAGCACCCAGCGGCAAGGCCCCTAGGTTTTTTGGCGGAGAAACATGGACCTACTATCGCATCGCCGGAGGAAAGTCTGGCCTCCCCCTCTTTAATTTCACGCCCAACCAATGCCAGATCACACTGAAGTTCGACAAGGAAGAAAAACTCGCCGACTACGACTATTCAGGCTGTTAACCGGCGAGCTGTTCCTGAAACTTATGCGCACAGGTTCGGCTACAAAAGTAATAGGTCTGGCCTCCAATATCTTCCGTGATCGCCTCTCCCCTTGGAACGAACACCCGGCACACAGGATCCTGCACCATGTGATTTTTGCCGGGAGGAAGCTGCTCCGGCTGGCCCTGTGCCTTGAACTCTCGGAGAGCCCGCCGGAGAAGAAAATATAGTACTGTGAGGAGTCCGAGAACGAGGATAATTCTATACATAGTGGTAGTCTCTTCGTGAGGCCACAATCCTATGGGACAGCTTCACCTCTGTCAAGGACTCCATAACCGGTTTTAGCTGAGAAACCAACAGATTTCCACTCCAACCATTCGCTCAAACGGCCCAGCCTGACCAGCGCAAAGGGGCCTATTTGCCCAGAAGACCCAGTACTTCAGATGGATATGCTTCCATTTCATAGAATGCTACAGTGCCGATATGACGACTTGCGATAAATGCCGCGGGGCGATGTTACCGGAACGGGCAGTGGATCTGAACGCAGGACTTGCGATCACAGTGTATGCATGTTTGAACTGTGGCCGTCGGAAATCAGCGGGCCAGGAACCTCTGCCTATTACCGCACGACATTAATCCGCGCTATGACAGAATCGAAACCGCTCACGTACGACGAGCATAAGGCAGCTGAAGCTGCCTTTCGTGGGACTCCGCTCAACCCTGATTGGACGGACTCAGCCCAGGAAATCTATGCCCGTCTCACTGCAGCGATTGCCAAACGAAAAGCCACTGACCTCATGCCCACACACACGTGGGAGCGTGAAACGGTCTGCCGGTGATCCGTCATTCCCCCGTTCCGCCCACGATCCAATTCATCCGCCCGTGACTCCTTCGAATTCAGTACGCCAGACATCAGACTTTTCAGATGTCACGACACTGATATTGCTTCAGCGCTCATAGGCTCCTGGTACCAGAAGGCAAACCAGGCAGGGATGAGCGGCTACCGAAGACTCAGCACATCCATCATGTCGTAAAGACCTGGAGGCTGCCGAACCACCCACTGCGCGGCCCGCAAGGCGCCACCCGCAAAAGTATCCCGGCTGCTCGCTCGATGTGTCACTTCGATGCGCTCCCCCATCCCACCAAAAAGAATCGTATGATCGCCGACGATATCCCCAGCACGGATCGTTTGAATGCCGATCTCGCCTTTTTTCCGTTCTCCGATGAGACCTTTTCTGGCATAGACGCCTACCTGATCGAGATCGCGATTCACCGCATTCGCCAAGACTTCCGCAATCTTGAGCGCCGTGCCGCTCGGCGCATCTTTTTTGAGACGGTGATGAGCCTCGATCACCTCGATATCGTATTCATCCCCCAGCGTCTTCGCCATCTCGCTGATGACCTTATAGATCAGATTGACGCCCACACTCATGTTGGGCGACATCACGCAGGACACCTGGCTGACGAGCGCCTTCAGCTCTTCAAGCTGGGAAGGGGAAAAGCCTGTCGTGCCGATCACCATGGCCCGCCGATGTTGAGCCACTGTACGCAAGTGATGCAACGTGGCCTCAGGGGAAGAGAAATCGACGACCACTTCGCCTCGGTTCAAAAGTGCAGCCAGATCGTCGGTGATCGAAACATCCGCGCGGCCGCAGCCTGCCGTCTCCCCGGCATCGGCGCCCAACGCGCCATGGCCCTTCCCCTCAAGCGCACCGGCAAGCGTCAGGACATTCGAATCTTTAATC
>SWDR01000018.1:5229-5837 GCA_005116815.1 Nitrospira sp.
TCTTTAATCAGCGCAACCAGCCGACAGCCCATGCGCCCAGCAGCCCCTGCCACAATCACGTTCGTCATAGAATTATCACCTGTACCGGAGCGATCCCGGCTAAATGAGGTCTGCATCCTTTAAGGCCCGCGTCAATTGGTTCTTCGTGTCAGTCGACATCTCACAGAGTGGCAAACGTAACTCCGGATCGATTTTTCCCATCATCCCCAGCGCGGTTTTGACTGGAATCGGATTGGTCTCGTAGAAGAGCGCGGTAAAGAGCGGCGACAGGGCGAAATGAATCCTCCGTGCCTCCTCAACCTGTCCGCTCAGGAAGGCCTTGACCATTTGCGCCATCTGGAGTGGGGCGACGTTCGACGTCACACTGATGACGCCTTTGCCTCCGACTGCCATCATGGGCAACGTCAAGGCATCGTCGCCGGCCAACACCGTCATCCGGTCGCCGCACATATTCACGATCTCAGAGGCCTGCTGGACAGACCCGCTCCCCTCTTTGATCCCGACGACGCTACGTAGCCCGCAGAGCCTGGCCACCGTAGTCGGCATCATGTTCACACCGGTCCGCCCTGGAATGTTATACAGAATCTGAGGAAGATCCACGGACTCCG
>SWDR01000018.1:5937-25433 GCA_005116815.1 Nitrospira sp.
CTGTGTCACGAGCCGGCCCAGCTGATCCCGCAAATAGAGCCGGATATCGAGCGCAACCTGATCGTTGCGGCTGCGGCCCGTATGGACTTTACCGCCGAGCGGGCCGATCAATTCGGTCAGCCTGCGCTCAATCGCCATGTGAATATCTTCATCCTGCGGCGTGAAGCGAAAGCGGCCCCGGTCCAACTCCGCTTTCACCGACTCCAGACCCCGCACGATCGCCTTGGTCTCGGATCCGGTGAGGACGCGGGCTTTCCCCAATGTTTTACAATGCGCGATACTGCCCTGAATGTCATAAGCATAGAGCCGGCGATCGACCGCCACCGAGACAGTGAACGCTTCCACCAGCCGATTCGTCTTCTCTGTGAACCGCCCGTCCCAGGCCTTTGGGCCTTTCGATACGACAGGGCTGCGGCCCTTTGCTCGTGCCATTAGATACCGGCCTTCTTCCGCTGGGCTCTAATCTTCAGCCGCAACGCGTTCAGCCGAATGAAGCCCTCCGCATCTTTCTGATTGTAGACCTGGTCTTCTTCAAACGTGGCGATGTCGAGCCGGTAGAGCGAGTTCTTCGACTTGCGCCCGGCCAGCGTGCAGCTCCCCTTATAGAGCTTCACCCGCGCCGTGCCAGTCACGTCCTGCTGCGCCGCATCGATGGCCGTCTGGAGCATCTCCCGTTCCGGGCTGAACCAGTAGCCGTTGTAAATCAGATCGGCGAAACGGGGAATCAAGCTGTCCCTGAAGTGCAGCACCTCCCGGTCCATCGTCAAAGACTCGATTCCGCGATGGGCCACATGCAGGATCGTCCCGCCAGGCGTTTCATAGACCCCGCGCGACTTCATGCCGACGTACCGGTTTTCAACGAGATCGACGCGGCCAATGCCATGGGCGCCACCTAACTTGTTGAGATGGGCCAACAAGGTCGCCGGGCTCATTTTCTTGCCATCCACCGACACAGGATTACCGGCCTCGTAACCGATCTCGACTTCGAGCGGCTTGTTCGGCGCCTTCTCCGGCGACACGGTCATTTGGAAAATTTCGTCCGGCGGCGATTTCCAAGGGTCTTCCAGGATGCCGCCTTCATAACTCACATGAAATAAATTTAGATCCATGCTGTAGGGCTTGGCCTTCGTCACCGTCACGGGAATGCCGTGCCGATCGGCATACTCGATTAATTCACGCCGCGACCCCATCGTCCATTCACGCCAAGGCGCGATGATCTTGAGATTCGGCGCCAACGCTGTATACGTGAGCTCGAACCGTACCTGGTCATTGCCCTTTCCGGTGGCGCCATGCGACACCGCCTCGGCGCCTTCCTGGATCGCGATCTCGGCTTGCCGCCGCGCAATGAGGGGCCGAGCAATCGAGGTCCCGAGCAGATAACAGCCTTCGTACATGGCGTTGCCACGCAGCATCGGGAAGACATAGTCCTTCACGAAAGTCTCGCGCAGGTCCTCGACGTAGACTTTCTTCACGCCCAGATTTTTCGCCTTGGCCTTGATCGCTTGCAGGTCTTCGCCTTGGCCCAGATCGGCACAGAACGCGATGACCTCGCAATCATGGGTCTCTTGCAGCCACTTCAAAATCACGGAGGTATCGAGCCCACCGGAATAGGCCAACACGACTTTCTTCTTGCCACGACTCATCGTTTCGTTCGACTCCTCTTGCCTAATAGGTTCGTTAAGATGGCTTTCTGCATATGCAACCGATTCTCCGCCTGGTCGATGATCACGGACTGCGGACCATCCAGCACCTCGGCGCTGATTTCTTCCCCCCGGTGGGCTGGCAAACAATGCATGACGATCGCATCCGGCTTGGCGCGCTGCAACAAGCGGCTGTTCACTTGATAGGGCGCCAGAACTTTCAACCGTCGCGCATGCTCCCGCTCACGGCCCATGCTGATCCAGACATCGGTGTAGATCACGTCCGCTTCCTTCGCTGCGACATGGGGATCGTGCCCGATTTCGATCATGGCGCCGGTTTTGGCTGCCTCTATCCTGGCCCGGTCCACGACATGTTGCTCCGGCTGATACCCGACCGGACAACCCAACGTGATGATCATCCCCATCTTCGCCGCCGCCTCGATCAGGGAATTCGCCACATTGTTGCCATCACCGATATAGGCGATCTTGAGGCCCTTCAACCGGCCCTTCATTTCTCGAATGGTCAGGAGGTCCGAAAGGGCCTGGCAGGGATGACTCAAGTCGGTCAATCCGTTGATCACCGGCATCGTCGCTTCCCGCGCCCATTCCTCCACGATCGCATGGTCATAGGTACGGATGACGATGGCGTCGAGATAGCGCGATAACACCCGCGCCGTATCGGCGATGCTTTCCCCGCGCGAGAGCTGGATCTCGCCCATGGGCAACACCAATGCATGGCCGCCCAGCTGGTTCATACCGGCCTCGAACGATACCCTCGTTCTTGTCGAGGGTTTCTGAAACAGCAGGCCCAAGGTCTTTCCGGACAGCAGAGGATGGGGGATTCCTCGGCGCTGCTTGTCTTTCAGCAGAGCTGCAGATTTCAGCAAGCCTTCCAGCTCCGCCTTGCTGATGGCGGCAACGTCCAGGAAGTCCCTCTTACCGGCCTGTATGCTTCTCGCTCGTGGTGCCATACCAGTCTTGTCCAATCGGCGCGAGTGCGCCTTACGCCGCCTGCTTACTGAAAATCTGCGTCAGCGTATCGAGCAATCGATCAATTTCCAACTGGGTGATGATCAGCGGCGGAACAAACCGGAGGACATGTTCACCAGTCCCATTGATCAGAATGCCCCGCGCCAAACATTCGGCCACGACGACTTTCCCCTCCATGTCGAGCTCAATTCCTTGCAGGAGCCCAAGGCCCCGCACCTCTCGCACGACTCGATGCCGCTCCTTGAGATCGGACAGTCCCTTCGCGAAATGTTCCCCCATCCGGCACGCATGGTCGAGGACCTGGCCCTCCAGCAGCACGCGACAGACGGCCAGGCCCGCCGCACAGGCCAGCGGATTGCCGCCGAATGTCGAGGCATGACTGCCGGGGGAAAAAGCCTGGGCCACGGAATCGATTGCGAGACAGGCGCCGATCGGCATGCCTCCACCCAACCCTTTCGCCAGGGTCATGATGTCAGGCTGCACCCCTAACTGCTCATAGGCAAAGAGCGTCCCGGTCCGTCCCATTCCTGTCTGCACTTCATCGAACATCAATAACACGTCTTTTTTCGTGCAGAGGGCTCTCACCTGCTTCAGATACTCCCGGTCCGCAACGTGCACGCCACCCTCACCCTGGATCGGTTCGAGCAGAATGGCCGCCGTCTTGTCGGTAACGGCCTGCTCCAGCTCTTCCAAGTTATTGAAGGCGACGTAATGAAAGCCCGGGAGCAACGGCTCGTAGCCCTTTTGGACCTTTTCCTGTCCCGTTGCGGTGATCGTCGCCATCGTCCGCCCATGAAACGAGTTCTTCATCGTGACGATTTCGTGCCGCCCGGCCCCATACTTGTCATGTGAATAGCGGCGAGCCAGTTTGATCGCGGCCTCGTTCGCCTCTGCTCCGCTGTTGCAGAAAAACACCTTGTCGGCAAACGAGTGTTCGACCAGCACTTGGGCGAGTTTGACTTGAGGCTCAGTGTAGTAGAGATTCGACGTGTGGATCAGCTGCGCGGCTTGGCGCTGGATGGCCTGAATCAAGTCAGGGTGACCATGCCCCAGAATGTTCACCGCAATCCCGCCGACGAAATCGAGGTACTCTCGCCCCTCAAAATCGTAGACCTTCGTCCCCCGCCCCCGCGCAATTGCGAGCGGCTGACGCGTATAGGTCTGCATCAAGTACCGTGCGGCGTCCTGCTTCAGCTCTTCTGTCGGCATGACAGACGTATCCCCTTGTAAAGAAAGGGAAGGTAGCATAGCCCTGTCGGCGGAAGCAACCTGAATTGGACAGGAGAAGCCATCGAACAGTAGGGCACTGCTTCTTTACCCAGATGACGCCTCGTTGTGATAGTCTCTGGCGGATGAAGTCCTGTGCGCAATGTCAGCAGCAGAATCAGGAAGACGCTAAATTCTGCTACCAGTGCGGAAATTCACTGGCCATTGAGCCTGCACCGCCCATCGCCGCTGCCGCCTTTGCATCCTTCAGCAACTGGGTATCCCGAGGATTGTAGACGATATCCATGACCGTCAATCCCGCATGCAGCAACGTCGCAGGCACAGAGGTCCCATGCACGTTGGGCGACATGCCCATCGGGGTGCAATGGATCAGCACATGTGTGTCCGGCAGAACCTTTCGCAACGCTCCCTCATCCAGAGGCAATGCCTGCACGGTCATCCCAGTCTTCGACTGGAGGTCTCCGGCCAAGGCGGTGCGTTCCCGTTCATCGATTCCTAGCAGGCTCAAGCGATCGATCCCAGCTTCAGTCCCAAGCGCGAAGGCAATCGCGCGAGCTGCGCCTCCGGATCCAAGCATGACGACCTGACGCCCTTTCAAGGCAACCCCGCCCTCACGAAGCGCGCGCAACGCACCGGTCGCATCGGTGTTATAGCCTGTGAGGGTCCCACCTTCAGCCACAATGGTATTGATCGCACCAATATGACGCGCAGTCGGTTCAACCGCGTCAAGAAATGGAACGGCTGCCACCTTGTGAGGGATGGTCACGCTGGCGCCTCGGAAGTTACCCAACGCGCGCAGCCCACGAATCGCCTCGCCGATCGCTTCCACGCGGAAGGCCAGATACACGAAGTTCAGCCCGAGTTTCTGAAACGCGGCATTATGAATCGCCGGCGAGAGCGAATGCTCGACGGGATTGCCGATGACGCCGCAAAACTGAGTATGTGCGTTGATGTCCATAGGCCGAGAACTCACGACTGCTGCTGATTTAGAAGAACAGATAGGCACCCATCTCGACGGCAGTGAGACGGAAAACTCGCACGGGACGCCAACTCACGAGATCGTCATCCCTCCATCGATCGGAAAGGTCCCGCCCGTCACCCAGGCTGCCTCGTCGGAAACCAGATAGAGAACCATATTGGCCACCTCTTCCGGCTTACCAGCTCGACGGATAGGATAGTGCGCGAGAATCGGGGCCAGTTGTTCGGGGTTGCTCATCAGCGGAGCGGCCATCGGCGTATCGATAAGTCCGGGGTTCACTACGTTACAGCGAATACCCTCCTTGGCATAGTCAACCGCGATGGCTCTGGTCATGGCATCAAGCGCCCCCTTGGACGCAGCATAGGCCGGCAATGTAGGAAGTCCGACGAGGCTCGCGATGGAGGAGATATTGACGATGGCGCCCTTCCCCTGCTTCAACATCTGCGGCAGCGCCGCTCGCGTCATGCGGAACACCCCGGTGAGATTGACGTCGAGGACCTGCGCCCAAGTTGCATCATCGATCTCATGCAGACACTTCCCGAAATCCCCGACTCCGGCATTGTTCACGAGGATATCAAGCCGTCCGAACTGCTGCACCGTCGCCAGCACGGCCTCCTGGACATGGCGTTCATCTGTGACCGACCCGGCAACGGCAACGGCCTTGCCCTGCGCCTTCACAATATCGCTCACGACTCGGTCCAGCTCTCCTTGCCGTCTCCCCGTAATCACAACCGATGCCCCTTCACGCGCAAAGGCTTTCGCGATCGCTTCACCGATACCCGCGTTGCCTCCCGTGACGACTGCCACTTTCCCTTGCAACCGGTTCATCGCGCGTCGTCCTCTCGCTCTTCATGGGCATCACGAGTCTCGTCCATCGCTTCAGCCGCTTGAGCCGTCGGCCACAAACCAGACTCGATTTTCCTCGCCACTGTAATAAAGCCTGAGTGGGCGACCATCCGATGATCCGGCCGCACGCTACGCCCCTGAATCGACCAGGTCCTCAACAGCGACTCGAACGTTTCAATCATGCCAAAGACCATCGCTTTCTCAAGGGCCTCAACCGTCTGCACCACTTGAGGAACGGTGGGAACAAAACTCAAATACATGCCGCCGGAACGAAGGACCTGCGCGGCATGCGGGACCACCTGCCAGGGCTCAGGAAGATCGAGGACGAGACGATCGAATGGCAGCCCATCGTCGAGCAAGCTGATTCCCTCATACACGTTCCGACGAAGCGAGATGAGGTTGGGCATCGGACCCATGTACCGTTCGATGTTCGTCATCGCCGTTTTCGCGAAATCCTCACGGGCTTCGTACGTCACGACGATGCCCCGCGGACCCACGGCGCGCAAGAGGGCCATCGTCAAGGCCCCTGAACCAGTCCCTGCTTCAAAGACGCGCGCCCCGGGATAGACATCCGCCCACATGGGAATGAGCGCCAGATCCTTCGGGTACAACACCTGCGCACCCCGTGGCATCTTCAGCACATAGTCGCCGAACGTCGGCTTCAGCGCCAACATCGTCTTGTTACCGGAGAGCGTGACGAGGGAACCATCGGGCTTTCCGATGAGATCGTCGTGCGCAATTTTATGACCGCTTAGTTGATAGCGATCTCCGGCCTTGAGGGTCAGGGCATACTGCCGCCCTTTTTTATCGACCAAATGAATACGTTCGCCTGATTGAAGTTGTGACATGGGGGCTCATTCTAGAAGCGCTGTGCCTGGTTTTCAACCACACAAACGGCCAGCAGGAGGGATTTCTCGACCTCCGCCATGAGTCTTCTTGAAAAACTGATTGCGCGTATGACAAGAGCGCGAGACTCTGACGCTCGTCGAGTGCGTAGCGGCGAACAGTCCCTCCATAACCTTCTCACCTTCCATTCGTACGATCGCCCGGACCTGAAAGGGATGCCCCAGGGAGAAGATGTGGCGATTCAGTCTGTTGCTCGATTGCCACCACTACACACCTGCAGCAAGGTTGCCTCACTCCCTCTCCAAGATCCTCATTAAACCACTCTAATAGAGCAGCCTTTTCCATAAGATTGCGATCCACCATTCTCATGAACAATCCAGCACAGGATTTGCTCCGTAGTGAGACAAGAGAGCAGCCCGTTCGCACAGGACTCAGGATGAATCGTTTGGCGGAGCGATGTCTCTCATAGAATAAGACACAAGAACCGGAACCAGTTGAGGCCACGACCATGCGGAACAACAGAGCAGACAATCAGAGGAGGGGCGACGACATGAAAAAGAATCTATTCCCAACCCCTGAGCCGGAAGAGCTTGTCACGATGGCAAAGGACGTTGATGCGGACGATCCCGAAGCGAGCGACCTGTTAGATGTGATCGGGAAGGACACCGCTGAAGAGGAACAACCAGAAGAGCCAGTGAAGACGACGACTCGTGCCGCAGTGAGCGGCGGCCCGTTCATGTTGGAGTCACTGTACTTTCGCTCCTTCGGCGAACGAGCCCTCTTGACCAGAGAAGAAGAAGTCGAACTGGCGAAGAAGATCGATTCCGGAACGAGCACGATTCGGAAGACCTTACGCCAGACCCTCCGAGTCTTCCCGAAGCTCACGCGCACCGCCTCGGTACTTGAGGCACATCACACACTCCAGATGGTCAAAGGGTTGAGTGGACTCTCGGCCAGCGCGATCGACAAGGCCGAACAGAGGCTCGCTGACATGATCAGCCAGGAAACGGGAAAACAGAAGCTTCCGGTGACCATCGCCAAACAACTCAAGGAAGGGTTGGCCACCCTCCGTTCCGCTCGAGTCCTGCTCGAGCAGGCCAAGGACGAATTGGTGCGCTGCAACCTACGGCTCGTCGTGGATGTTGCAAAACATTACACAGGCCGAGGACTGACGCTGCTGGACCTCGTGCAAGAGGGCAATATCGGATTGATGAAAGCGGCCGAACGGTATCAATACCGCAAGGGGTTCAAATTCAGCACCTATGCGACCTGGTGGATCCGCCAAGGCATCACCCGTGCGCTCGCAGATCAATCGCGGACCATTCGCATTCCGGTACACCAGACTGAAGCCTCGCACCGAATCCTCCGCGTCACCAGACGCCTCGGGCAACAGTTGGGCCGGCCGGCCCGAATCGAAGAAGTGGCGGACGTGCTACGGATGAGACCGGAACGGCTCCATGAAACCGTGCAGGCCTTTCAAGAGCCGGTCGCCTTGGAGAAACTGGTGGGTGACGGAAGCACGGAACTCGGGGAATTACTTCCCGACCTGCAAGCTGTCCCGCCGGACGCCAATGTGCACCAGACGGAAATGGCGCAGCAGCTTGAACGCATTCTCGATACACTCACGCCCCGAGAACAAACCGTCATCCGTTTGCGTTTCGGGATCGGCCACGATCAGTCCTGCACATTGGAGCAGGTTGGGCAAAGCCTGTCGGTCACAAGGGAGCGGATTCGCCAGATCGAAGCAAAAGCGCTCAAGAAACTGAAAACCCCCCAGATTAAGGAAATGTTTGCCGCCATCCAGTAAACCACAGACGTCCGAAGCAGAAAGGGGCGAGGGTCATCCTCGCCCCTTTTCTGTCGTGCAGCTTTCACCCTGAGAGCACTTATGCCACAATGAGGCCGACGTAGTAGGTGAGGCCCCATGACCACAGTCCGCACAACAGAAACCATATCCAGCCCCTTTCACTCCCTCACAATTTCGCTCCTTCTCCCTCTAGTCATCGCCATGGCCCCGGACGGACGAATTGCCAAGGCTGAGACCCTCATTGGACCGGTCCCCGTCCACGAAAAATCCCTCTCGGTCCCTGCGGTCGTGGCGAAGGTACGTCCCTCGGTTGTCACCATTCTCACTCGCGGCATGCCGGCCACTCCCTCGCAGGCTCAATCGGGGTCTGGGTCCGGCGTCATTATCGATGAGAGCGGCTATATCCTCACGAACAATCACCTGGTTGCGGGTGTCAAGAGCCTGGTTGTCGGACTCTCAACGGGTCGACTCACCCCTGGACGTGTCGTGGCGCGTGATTTCCTGCTGGACCTGGCCCTCGTCAAGATCACGGCAACGGACTTGGTGCCCGCGACGCTCAGCTCTATGCCGGTGCTTGAGATTGGCGAGTCGGTCGTTGCCATCGGCAATCCCCTCGCGCTCAAGGGGGGCTCGACCGTCACCGTCGGTGTCGTCAGTGCCGTCGATCGCTCAGTACTCACTCCGGATGGTGAAACACTCTATGATCTCATCCAAACCGATGCGGCCATCAACCCTGGCAATAGCGGAGGTCCTCTCGTGGATTTGGGCGGTCATGTAATCGGCATTAATGTGGCCATCGCGCCATCCGCCCAGGCCATTAGTTATGCGATTTCGATGGAGGCCATCTACCCCCACATTCAATCAATGATCGTCCGTGGGTCGGTCCTACGCCCGGACATCGGATTTACCCCTGTGACCATCACCGCAAGTATCATGGCAAGTTTCGGACTGGACGGTGACCGTGGAGTTTTGGCGCTGAATGTCGAACCGGGAGGAGCAGCCGCCACAGGAGGCCTCCAAAACAGCGACATCATTACTGCCGTCGATCAACATCAAATCTATAATCTCGGAGACTTCTGGCATGCCATCCGACGTTCGGGAGACCTCCCCAGCTTGCAACTGACCCTGCAGAGAAAAAACGTCCAGGCCACCATCTCGATTCAGAAGCCTTCGCTACAGAAGGCTCTCCCATGAATCACGCCGACGGATCCCGGCAGAGTCTCGACGTCACAGAGCACGAGTGCAAGCCTAGTCCGCAAGAAGGCACACTCATTCAGTTTTCCAAGCCGGTCCCCTATGACGAAGCCTGGATACTGCAGCGACAATTACAGGAAGAACGGATTGCGGAGCGACAAGGGGATACGTTGTTACTCCTCGAGCATCAGCCGGTCTATACCCTGGGTCGAAGTACCAAACCCACCCATTGGACCTGCGGAGAAGAGATCCTCCGCCAAACAGGCGCCAACGTCCAATCCGTCGATCGTGGCGGCTCTATTACCTATCATGGACCGGGACAGATCGTGGGTTATCCGATCCTCAAGCTGTCGCATTATTGTTCAGGCCCGAAACAGTATGTGCGGAAATTGGAAGAGGTCGTGATCCATACGCTCGCACGATGGGGCATTGAGGGCTATCGTGTCGAGAAGACACCTGGCGTCTGGGTCCGCTGGCGTGATGCGGATGCAAAGATTGCAGCGATCGGAGTCCGGATCGATCATGGCGTGACCCTTCACGGATTCGCGCTCAACGTCGATCTGGACCTCTCCCCCTTTTCCCATATCGTGCCCTGTGGCTTGACCGCGTGCCCTATCACCTCCATGGCTGAGATCCGACAGTCTCCCTTGTCTATTTCGACCGTCGCGCAACAGGTGGCGCAGGAATTCGCGCAAACGTTCAACGTCCAATGGATGCATCTCCCGCCCGAGATCATGGGACAGGCACACCATCACAATCCCCTCACCGCGACGACACTCACGCACAGCTGACGAGAGGAACTGCCTATGCACGAACTCGACACACCGACCTTCAGACTGGCGATGGCGCAATTTGACCAAGCAGCCGAGGCCATGGAACTGGATCCCAATTTACGCGAGCGGCTGAAGCTTCCACAGCGGTCTCTGATCGTCAGCGTGCCAGTTCGAATGGATGACGGCCGGGTCGAGGTCTATACCGGCTATCGCGTGCAGCATGACTCCTCGCGAGGCCCCACCAAGGGCGGCATTCGCTATCACCCGGACGTGAATCTTGGGGAAGTCGCGGCACTCGCCATGTGGATGACCTGGAAATGCGCATTGGCCGACCTGCCCTATGGAGGAGCGAAGGGTGGTGTCGCGGTCGATCCGAAACAATTGTCGCGGGCAGAATTACAACGATTGACCAGACGCTATGCAGCGGAAATCTTCCCCTTGATCGGCCCTGAAAAGGACGTGCCGGCACCGGACGTCGGCACAGATGCCCAGGTGATGGCCTGGATCATGGACACCTACAGTCAGCAAGTAGGGTACTCGGTGCCAGGCGTCGTGACCGGCAAACCCCTTTCGATCGGGGGCAGCCTTGGGCGAGAGGAAGCCACCGGCCGAGGAGTGGTCTATGTCACCATCGAGGCGCTTCGTCACTTCAAGCTCGATATCAGGAACAGCACTGTGGTGATCCAGGGATTCGGCAATGTGGGGGCCCACACTGCCCGCATCATGCAGGAATGTGGTGCTCGCGTCATCGCCGTGAGCGACGTGAACGGAGGCATTCACAACGCA
Source organism: Nitrospira sp. (assembly GCA_005116815.1). GTDB lineage: Bacteria > Nitrospirota > Nitrospiria > Nitrospirales > Nitrospiraceae > Palsa-1315. The sequence goes on from SWDR01000018.1 coordinate 17,026, forward strand.
AGCGGTCTGAACATTCCGGAACTCCTCACGCGCTGCAAAACTCACGGGCAATCTCTCCGCGACACCAAGCTGGGAGACTGGCTCTCCAACGATGAACTCCTGCAGCTTGACTGCACTGTGCTGGTCCCCGCCGCGTTATCTGAACAGATCACCGAGCGGAATGCCGGGAAGCTCCGCTGTCGAATTCTCGCTGAAGGAGCAAACGGTCCGACAACCCTGGAAGCCGATCGCATCCTGCAAGATCAGGGGGTCTTTATCATCCCGGACATCCTGGCCAACTCCGGTGGCGTCATCGTGTCCTACTTCGAATGGGTACAAGATGGGCAGCGCTTTTTCTGGAAAGCCAAGGACATTCAGGAACGACTACAAGATATTCTGATCAACGCCTTCCATCGGACGTTACAGTTTTCTTTGTCCAATAATACGTCCATGCGTATGGCCGCATTGATGAGCGGAATCGATAAAGTGGCGCAAGCCCATCTCCATCGTGGTCTCTATCCATGAGCGGCGCAGGACGCGAGGGTAAGGGCCACCAACAGGCAGGGACTCTCGATTGAGAGACTATGCGTTGGCCGCACTCGCCGGGATTTGGCTGGCCGACGGGATCGTGCTCTTGATGTCTCCACGCTACATTATCGCGCAGGTCCGCGAGATCCTACAGCAATCTCCGGGGTTATTGCGATGGGAACTTCTTGCGATTTTCGGAGGTGCCCTCTTGCTCGTTGCCGCGAACGACCTGCCCTACCCATGGCTCTGGATGGTCACGGCGGGAGGCATGATCGCGAAAGGTGCCTTCCTGTCGATCGGACCATCTTCGTGGCGTACACCAGTCATTGAGTGGTGCCTTGGACGAGAAGACATCGACTATCGGTTCTGGGGGCTGAGTCTCTGCATGCTTGCGGTCCTGTTATTCCATGCGCTAGGGTGGATCGGTCGAAACTGAGTCCGGTGAATGGTTGGAGACCCGTGGAATGGATCGGGATGCCCTGCTATCCCTCTGGGAAGCCCACAAGGAGGCACAATGGCCTCACGTGGAACGCCAGCATGAGGGACCGTTAATGACGTTGGATACGGTGATCAGTGGATGTGTGGTGTATTTCCTCGATAGTCCTGAAGGCCTTGATGCCCAGCGCCTCGTGATTCTCGAGGATTGTGTTGCCGATCTCGATGGCCTGACCAACGAGCTTGACGAAAATTGTCGGCCCTATTTTCAGCGACTCCGGCACCTCGGTGCCATCCTCATGAGCACCCATCACCGCAACTAATTTCTCACGTCGAGACGCGAGCATGGATGGTTCAATGCCCCATTGCTCTACAGCCGTTAGGGCACTTCAATAATATCCTTCTTCATTGCCCCCAATAGACTTAGGAGTTCTCTCTTTTCTTGCGCTGGCACCTTCGCCATGTCCATCGCTTTCACCAGATCCTCTTCGAATGCGCGAACGTCTTCCGTGGAAACCCTCATCCCGGCATGAGCCGTCTTCATGGCGCGCCCGCTGTAGGTACAGGGACCTCCTGTCGCCAGGCAGAGGTGATCGACGAGGTAGCCTTTCAGTTTCCGGATATCGGCGGTCGCAAATCGGCCATTGATCCTGGTATCAGCAAGCACATTGGCCACACATTGTTCGACAACCACGGAAATGACAGGTTTCCCGCCAATCCGCTCATAGAGAGACTTGCCGGTTGGCATCTGCTCCGTTGCCACACAGCCTGCAAACATCGTCAACAGACCGAGCCCGGCAACCGTTGGCCACAACACACATTTCGCCGGCATCTGCCCCCTCGCATTCAGCCATTCCTTGCAAGTTCTCAGGCTGTTCGATAAAATGCACCAATACTGCATGGTCCCACCAATTTCGCTATTGAGTTTTCAACGCCCTACATCTCCAGGAACCCATGTCTAAGGAGGAGTCGATGAAGGATTTACTGCGAGTCGTCACGCTAATCTGCATGGTGATGACCGGAGTCGGTGCATGGGCGCCCCCTGGCTACGGAGAGCCCTACGAGTTGAGCAAGCACGACGTGATGGACCCTAAGACCTTGAAGAGTGTCGACATTTCGCTGTTTGGAGTCAAGTTGGGAGATCCTGAAGCTACCGCCGTAGATTCGCTGGTAAATGAAAAAATTCCTGGAATTAAAGTGGAACAGGAAGCTTCGTTTATTTTCCTGCTCGATCAACGCAAACCGACCGGTCCAATGGCTGGCGTCCGCATCCAGGATGGCAAAGTCGACCTGATCTTTATCAATAACCGATTTTCGTATAAGACTCGCGGCATCTTTCGCAACGTATTGAACAGCGAAAGCCCTGATGACGTGCGCAAGCTTCTAGGGCAAGAAGAGTATGGAGACGAAAACGTAATGGGCGCCATCCTGGCGTACGACAAACAGGGATTCGTCATCAATTACCTCGGGAAAGACGTCAACGTCGAATTCTCTCCTCTTCGGTAGCAAGTCTGGCAGGGGGCTTGGCTCCTGCCAACTCGCGCAGCCCTCGCCTTTCACACAGACCAAACTGGCGACTTTCGCCGCACGCCCTATAAAGGATTATGCGAACGAGCGCCATGGCGCAGCCAGCAGGCTGCGCCAGCGCGATTCAGCGCACATCGAGATCGTCACGCGGGGGAATTCAGTGGGGGACTTCAGAGACTCGTAGCCCGTAGCTAATGAGGTTCGTCGCGGTATTCCAGCGGCGGTTCGAATTGAGGATCACGAGGAGGAGATCACTCCCGTTCTGCGAGACTTTGGCAATAAGACAGCGGCCGGCTTTGGATGTAAAGCCTGTCTTAATCCCTTCAACACCGGGAATACGTCCCAACAATTTGTTCGTCGTGTGCAAAACATACGCATGGTGACCATTCACAGCCGTGATGATTGCGCGCTCTTCGCGGACCAACTGCCGGAAAATCGGCTGATCGAGAGCAATGAGGCTCAACGCAGCGAGGTCTTCGGCCGTCGAATAATGGTCCGGATTATCGAACCCACAGCCATTACTGAAATGTGTATCGGCTAAGCCCAAGGCTGCAGCCTTGGCATTCATGAGCGTCACGAACTGTGCCTCATCGCCGCCGACATGCTCCACCGCTGCAAGGCAGGCATCGTTCGCGGACATGATCAACATCGCCTTTAACAGATCTTCCAACCTAAAGACTTGCCCGGCTTTGACACGCAAATGCGTCTTATGGGCCCGTGCGGCATTGGGGCTAATCGTGACGAGATCGTCTAAGTGACCTTTTTCAAGAATGACCAGGGCTGACATAATCTTCGTGAGACTCGCGGGAGACATGCGCTTCCCGGCATCGTGCTCATACAAAACGCGCCCAGTTTTGAGGTCCTTGAGAAGAATGCCATGGGCAGGAGCGACTCGCCAGGGCGGAAATTGGTGCGACGCGATCGCCGTACGGGCATGTGCCGGTTGTGCGGTCGCGTTCTTCGCAAAGGTGATAGAGGCTGTGCCGGTCACGGCACTAATCAACATCAGCCCGGTGAGCAACCCCGTAGCGCGGGCCATGAATGTTCCACGAGAGAACATCTCGCGGTCTCTTGTCATCATGAATTCGTGACTCCTACTCACAGCGTAAAGGACTCCCGCACCTTCCCTCCACGAAATCCACTGTCGATCACTTTATGGAAAAACCGAAGCAGATCGGCGAGGTCGATCCAGAAACCGCAATTCAAACAACGGGCATAGAGGCGCCGATTCTCCAACGTATAGTGACGCTCGATCATCATACATCCCTTGCATTTCAAACAGTGCATCGAGACGCCTGTCTTCAGATTCTCTATCTATCGCAGTCGATTCATGACTAAGGCTAAGCAACCGGCCAACAACCCTCCGCCGAAAATCGTGGTGCCAAACGAGAGGTACGGGCTCGCTCCGCTGCCGGGAGGGGCTCCATCGAGCAAGTCTCGTACGCCACCCTGTACCATCAGCACAGACAGGGTGAGCAGCGCGCCGACAGCAAACCACCACCCAAAAGATCTCACTGGTATCCTCGAAACAGAGCATCAACAGGCCTGAAACGCACTGTGGGCCACTCTATCCGAGGGTCAGTAGGCTGTCAAGCAGACGGCTCTTTACTGTAGATAGCACATCATCTGTCCGGTTTTTGTAGCACGTGATCTGTCCGGTTTAGGTCAGTAGGCTGTCAAGCAGACGGCTCTTTACCGTCACCCCTGCGTACCGGAACGCGCTGCACAGGCCTCATGGCACATTCACGACCGGGGTAGCCGGCCCTTTCAATCCTTTATGAAGAAAGATGGAAACCGTTCCACTACCGTTATCGACAGTGACCAGCCCAGGCTCTTCAACTTCCTTCGTCGTCACTCTGAAAATCGCGAGCGCGAAGGGGCCTGGTTTCGTCCGATAGTTTCTCGGCGGATATTCGAAGGTTCCATCGCCCCGTCCAAAGAGAATGGAGAGATCGCTCGACTGAAGATTCACGATCGCCACGTCGGTACGGCGGTCGCCGTTGAAATCTCGTGCGAGCCCGAAGTTGGGCCCTGCATCGGCGCCGGAGTCGTGTCCTGCCTGAAAGGTTCCATTCCCGTTGCCGAGATACGTCGTAAAGCTATCTCGTTCGCCATTGATCACGAGTAAATCACTGTGCCGGTCATTATTGAAATCTGCGAAACTCACCCCGAGCGGGCGCTTCCCTGTCTTATAGTCGACGGGAGGGCGAAACGTGCCGTCCCCATTTCCAACCCAGATGGAGACCGCGTTCGACATCGGCCCCCCGTTGGTGACGGCCAAATCGACCTTCCCATCGCCATTCAAGTCGGCCAACGCCACAGATGTGGGCGTATCGCCATATTCGTATTGCGCCCCATGGGAGAATTCACCGGTGCCGGTCCCCAAAAATACTTTGATCTTATCGTTACGCAATGCAACCACCAGGTCCGCGGCACCATCACCGTTGAGATCGCCGCTGGCTATGGCAATGGGAGTCCTATGTACCGGGTAGCGCGGACCTTCCTCGAATTTCCCGTCGTTCCGGCCGAAGAGTACGGCCACCTCGTCTCCCCCTGAGCAAGCCAAGGCCACATCGGAGTATGGATCATGATTGAACATCCCGAGAGCGAGCGAGCGGGGTTCTTTACAGGTATTGAGCTGGACTTGCTCACGAAAGGTGCCGTCGCCGTTCCCCAAAAGAATCGACAGCGTATTACTGCCGATGTTGGTCGTCAACAAATCGGTCAACCCGTCTTGATTCACATCGGTAGGAGTGACAGTCGTCGGGCTCTTGCCAACTTGATAACTGGCAAAATAGTAGAAGAGATCCGGCGGGGTATAGGGATCTTGTTTGGTACAGCCGCTTGCCACAAAAAAGCACAGGCTGGCTGCCAAAGCCATAAAACACCATGGCCTACCGTTATAACGGCTGTCGCCTTGGATGATCACGCACGACTCCTTGAGCAGAGAACTGGCGATAGGAACATCGCCTGCCGAGAGATGCCTTGTTACCGAGCCTTTCATTCGAGGCAAGCCGCGCCAGTATACAGACCACCACTTTCTCATGGCAATCAATCCAAGGCACAATAATCCCCGCCAAAACGTATTTCCTCAATCCTGGCGCGCTTACCAAAGCTTTGAAAATGGAACAGGGTTTGAGGTAGAATGCCCCTCTTAGTTTGGCATGGAGGAATCATGAGCAAGATGATGCAGATCGAATTATCGATGTACGGAATCGCTGAAGTATTGCACTGGTGCCACGACCGTAATAAGGGGCGCGTCCCCGGAGTAGACACGGCGGGCTTCGAAAAAATGAAGGCGCTTCTGGCGGAAAAGCCTCAGTCCGGAGATTACTTCACTCTCGATCAGTTCTGGAAAAAGAGAGTGACCTTGGACTTGACAGAAGACGAGGTCACGACGATCGATCGTTGTCTCTACGATATCCCCAATTTCGATAGCGAGCCTCTCCCGCAGATCCGTCATAAATTTTGGCCGCAACAGACAGCCGCCCTCTAATACAGCAGGGGCCGTCCTCAAACGGCCCCTGCCTCTACCTCATAGACAGCCCCAGACTACTCGTCCAAGACGGGGCTGAGAGACGCCGAAGAACCAGTAGCCTCTTGATGTGAGCTGGAGGAATGAAGATCCTGCCGCTAGAGCGTTCCTTCTCCTTTGAGATACCGGCGAAAGCGGCCCATCAAATCGGCGCCTAGCGTCCCACCGTCCGGCTTCTTCACATCCGGATCGGCAAAATGCCCACGAATTTCCTGCAAACGCTTCTCCGCCTGGTCATTACCCTGAAGCCGCTTGGTCTTCTCCAGCGCAGTATCGAAGGCTTCAAACGTTAGCTCGTTGTAGCCGAATGAGCGAATCCGTTTGACGGCTTTCATCATGGCCTGGTTCCGAAAGGTCGTCAGGTGCTCCGAATCCACTTCTTTGAGCCCAAGCTTCCGAGCCCGCCGCTCAGCAGCTTTACGAATTCCGCTCCGTACAAAATCCGGAGATGTCTGCAGGCGCTTCCACGCTTCATCGGTCCACGTCACTCGCTCCTGCGGCGCATCCCATAACTGAAGCAGCACCGATTCGTCGATCCGCGTCAGGCCCTTCTCTCTTGCCAGATCTTCAGTGTCCCGCCGCAGCATGTCCGTCACAAATTCGATGGCGATCGGGGGAGACTGCTTCAATTTCTCGTGTAGTTGAGCCAACGCGCCCTCACTCCATTCAAGCGGAGGAGCAGAGGCCTCCCGGAGATCCCCCAGTGCTTCAACCTTTTCAAACAGGTCGACGTTCACCTCAAGATGGCCCCGTTCCTTGGCGATCTCCTCGGCAATCTGTTTGGTCATGTTGCGCATAAACTCAGGAACGGAATTCAGCCGTTCCTTTGCCGCGGCAGTCCAAGGTAGATGGCCTTGCGCCATTTGCTCGGCAGCGTCCGCCATGCCGGATTCGCCACCCATCCCGCCCATCATTTGGTTCTTGAACTGATCGAGGGTTTCCCCCGTGATCTCCGCATAGCCAAGCTCTCTGGCTTTTTTCTCAGCCAGCCGGCGGACCATGCCGCGCAAAAAGATCGGGGCCCGCTCCAAACGCTTGGATGCCTCGTCCGTCCACCGAACCTCAACCTCGGCTGCATTCTGGGAATCTGGTGAATTCATGGTGCGCTTCCTAATTATGACTGGTTCAGAAGTTCCTTCAATTCTTTGCCGGCCTTAAAGAAGGGAACTTTCTTGGCAGGGACCGCGACGGTCGCACCGGTCTTAGGATTTCGTCCTTCCTTCATCCGGCGTGCCCGCAGGCGAAAACTGCCGAACCCTCGAATCTCCGTCTTGTCGCCGTTCTTCAGCGAATCACGCACACAATCGAAAATCGTGTTGACGACGACTTCCGCCTGCCGTTTCGTCAACGTCGTGATCTGCTCGGAGACGCGCTCGATGATCTGGGCCTTCGTCATATCGGACTCCCCTTTCGTGTTGATGAATCAACCCGCTCGTCGATCCGACCGCACTAGAATGCCATGAGATACTTGAATCCGAGCCCATGGTAAAAGTCCAGCCTGGGAAAGAGCATCGAGACTCGAGATTCGATCAGCTCTCTGAAGGAAAATCTCCGGCGAGGCTCGATGATTTTCGGCTCACCTTCGATGCCAGCCGAATCCGCAGCCAGCTGAATCGCATCCTCGAGATCGCCAAGCTCATCCACCAGCTTCGACTCTTTGGCTTGCCTGCCCGTGAATATTCGTCCATCCGCCAAAGCCTGCACATCAACCAACGCAAGCCCGCGCCCTTCCGCTACGGCCTCGATGAACTGCTTATGGACATCGTCCATGACGGATTGGAGCAACGCATGTTCTTCGTCACTCATCTTTCGGAGTGGTGACCCCACGTCTTTGAATCGGCCGCTCTTGATCACCACGCCTTCGACCCCGATCTTCTTAAGCAGCCCTTCGACGTTGGCCGTCTCCATGATCACGCCGATACTCCCCGTCAGCGTCCCGGAGTTGGCCATGATCCGGTCAGTCGCCACGGCAATGTAATAGCCCCCTGACGCCGCCACCGATCCCATCGAAGCGATCACAGGCTTATTGCTCTTGTTCCGAATGCGCTGAACCGCATCATGGATTTCTTGCGACGGGACAACTCCGCCGCCAGGGCTGTCGATTCTCAGAACAATGGCTTTCACGGAAGGATTGTCGGCAAACCGCTTCAATTCGCTGATCGTGGATTGGGCATCCAGAATAACGCCTTCAATACGGATCAGCCCAACCCTATCCTCCATCGAAAGGTCAAGATCGGGGAGGAACAGGTTCATCAGAAAGAGCAGGCCCAACCCGATGCCGAGCGCCCACAACACTTTGCGCACGATCCCGCGCTTGGCTGGCTTTTCCGTTGCTTCATTACTCATATTGTATTATCTGCTCACAGTGCCGGGGGCGTCTAGGCGCCCCCGGCTGACGCTGATG
>SWDR01000018.1:25533-36620 GCA_005116815.1 Nitrospira sp.
TGATCTTGGCCGTGACTTCATCCCCCAGCTTGAACTTCTCTTCCAGCTTGGCCTGCTGGTCGAGACAGCTTGGTTGCGCTTCCGGCTCTGCTTGACCGCACGACCCAAGCTTTGGTCTAAGGTGCCTTGCGTGGAGTGATATTCATCGACCTGCCGGCGATCGTTGTCCGACTGGTGATCGCGCAGGCTGAGCGCGATCTTCCGCTCTTCGCGATCGACCTTGATGATCTTGGCCGTGACTTCATCCCCCAGCTTGAACTTCTCTTCCAGCTTGGCCTGTTGGTCGAGACCAGCCTCGCTGATGTGAATCAGCCCTTCGACGCCTCCGTCCAATTCGACGAAAATACCGAAATCGGCGATCTTGCTGACCTTCCCGACCGCCACATCCCCGACGCCATATTTATTCGGGATCTCGGCGTCCCAGGGATCGCTCCCGAGCTGCTTATACCCGAGTGACAGCCGTTCCTTCTCTTTGTCGATCCGCAACACCACCGCTTCGACCTTCTGGCCCTTCTTGAAGAGTTCAGAGGGGTGCTTGATGTGCTTCGTCCATGACATATCGGAAATATGGATCAATCCATCGATGCCCTCTTCAAGTCCGACGAACGCGCCGAAGTCTGTGAGGCTCTTCACTTTTCCTTCAATGCGTGTCCCGATGGCGTACTTCCCTTCCACCATATCCCAGGGGTTCGGCGCCGTCTGCTTCATGCCGAGCGAGATCTTCCTGCTGCCAGGATCCACGTTCAACACCGCCGCTTCGACCTGATCGCCGATGGAGACGACGCGCGACGGATGCCGCACTTCGTGCGTCCAGGACATCTCCGAGACATGGACCAGTCCCTCGACACCGGGCTCGAGCTCGATGAAGGCCCCGTAGTCGGTCAAACTCACCACACGGCCACGAACGCGGGTGCCAATCGTGTACTTGCCGGCAACGCCGCTCCAGGGATCGGCACTCTTCTGCTTTAGGCCCAGCGAAATACGCCCGGTCTCGCGATCGTACTTGAGAACACTGACTTCCACTTTGTCACCGATGTTGAACATCTCAGACGGATGACCAACACGGCCCCAGGACATGTCCGTGATGTGGAGCAATCCGTCGATGCCGCCGAGGTCGATGAAGGCGCCGTAGTCCGTGATGTTCTTCACCACGCCTTGGATCAACTGGCCTTCCTTCAACGTGGAGAGGGTATTCTTCCGCTTCGAATCCCTCGTCTCTTCCAGGAGCACGCGCCGGGAGACGACCACGTTGCCGCGCCGATGATTGATCTTGATGATCTTGAGGGGGAAGGTGCGCCCGACCAACCCGTCGAGATCCCGCACTGGATGAAGATCGATCTGCGAGCCAGGCAAAAAGGCCTTCACGCCGATATCCACCATCATGCCGCCCTTGATCCGCGCCACGATCTTGCCGTCGATGCTTTTCTCTTCGTTGAAGAGCTTCTCCAGCTCCTCCCAAATCTTCATCTTGTCGGCTTTTTCTTTGGAGAGAACCAGATTGCCGTCGGCGTCTTCACATTCCTCAATGTAGACTTTGAGCGGATCGCCCACCTTGAGGTTCTGGAGCTCCTCAGTGGAGAACTGATCGTTGGAGATCATGCCCTCGGACTTGTATCCGATGTCGACCACCACTTTGTCTTTGCTGACGGCGACGACACGACCCTCTGTAATCGTCCCCTCTTCGAGGTTCTTGAAGGTCTCCTCGTACAGGGCCGCTAAGGCCGCGCGGTCTAATTGCTGATCACTCGATGGCGAAACCGTACTCATGATGTAAATCCTACCCTTCCGACTGGAGTCGGGTGCTGATGGTTATACACCGGCATTCACTCAGCCTTGCGAATGCCGGCACGGGACTGCTGAACCGGAGACTCGACGTCACCTAAAGAGGCAATGCGATCCATCACGGTGCGAGTCACTTCCTGATAAAACTGCTTGGCCTCTCCGTTCTCCCCATTCCGGGAAAACGTAATGGGCGCCCCATAGATAACGGTCACGGGGCGAAAGCGCGGCCACATGGTTCCCGTCGGCAACACCTCGTAGGTGCCCTTGAGATAAGCCGGAACCACCGCACAACCGGTTTGCGCCACTATCACACCAATCCCCGGTTTAGGGAATTGTAACCGTCCATCCTCGCTGCGGCCACCCTCAGGAAAAATCACCACAATCTTTCCAGCCTTGACGAGACTGACCGCCTTGCCAAAGGCGTCACGATCCAACCGGCCCGTCCGCAAGGGAATCCATCCCAACCATTGGCAGATCGCCTTGAAACCTGGCACAGGAAAGAGGTCACTACGGCCTAAATACCAGGCCCGCCGCCAAATCCCGCAACCGAGAAACGGAATGTCCAGATAACTGGCATGGTTCGCCGCCACGATGAACCCGCCGGTCTTGGGAACCGCCCCCACAACTCGGTAACGAAAACAGACCAGCCCGACAGCCCGAAAGAGGGCCCATAAGACCCCGTAGATCGCCGAACTCACAACTTCGCCGCAATCACAGCCATCATCTGGTCCACCACCTCTGCGGCACACACATTCGAGGTATCGATATGCCGGGCATCTTCAGCGGGAGCCAGAGGGGCGATTGAACGGGAACGATCCCTGGTATCACGGCTCGATAAATCCGCACTGGTTTCCTCAAGCGCCCCGGAATGCCCTGCCGTCACAAGCTCCCGGTGCCGGCGCTGCGCCCGGACATTCGGATCTGCTTCGAGGAAAAACTTCACGTCCGCAGAAGGGAAGACCGTTGTTCCCATGTCTCGCCCTTCAGCCACCACTGCGCCGCCCTGCCCAATCTGTCGCTGGAGAGGCAATAGCCAGGCCCGAACTGCGGGAATTGCGGAGACCACCGACGCTGCGGACGACACCTCAGGCGTTCGAAGTTCGCCAGTCACATCTCTGCTATTGACCAGCACCGTCGCGGCTCCATGATGCAGCTGCATTTGGATCGACAGGCTCGGCAAGAGAGCGGCGACCGCCTTCGCATCAGCCGGATCCCGTCCAGACTCGATCACGGCCCAAGCCGTCGCCCGATAGAGGGCTCCCGTATCGAGATACAAATAGTTCAATCGAGAGGCCAGTAACTTCGCCACCGTACTCTTGCCGACCCCTGCCGGGCCATCGATGGCGATAACAAGCCGGCTCGCGCGTTGCTCTTTCGCCGCTGATCCCACGTCGTGCCCCCGCATCATAACCGTCACTGGCGATCGCCCAATAACGTCAACAATGTCTGATGAAAGTCCGGGAATGATGTCTCGATACAGGCTGTCTCGTCAATCAGGGTGGACCCCGAAGCCATCAAGCCCGCAATCGCCAACGACATCGCCACCCGGTGATCCCCGTGGCTACGGCCATGCACAGCCCGCAACCGACCATTCTTCGCTGCAGCTCCAAGCCCTTGCAGAACCATCCCATCAGGCTTTTCCGTAATGTGCGCCCCCATGGCTCCCAACTCTGCCGAGACCGTCGCAATCCGATCGCTCTCTTTCACGCGTAATTCTTCGGCCCCGGAGATGATCGTCTCACCTTCTGCCACTGCGGCTGCGACACACAAGATGGGAAACTCATCGATCGTCTGCGGGATCAAGTCCGGCCCGATCGCCACACCATGCAGCCTGGCCGACTTCACCCGAATATCCGCGACCGGTTCTCCAGCCTCTTCCCGCTGATTGAGCAATTGAATATCCGCACCCATCCTTGTCATCACGTCCAACAAGCCTGTTCTTGTCGGGTTGATACCCACGTGACGAATCGTCACGTCCGAACCAGGAACAATCGTCGCGCCCACGATGAAGAACGCGGCGGCAGAAAAATCACCAGGCACGACTAGTTGAGGCACCGCATTCCACCCGACCGAGGGCCGTCCATCGACCAGCACGCTGGTCCCTTCTCGTCGCAACCCGATACCGAAAAACTGAAACATCCGCTCCGTATGGTCCCGTGAGAGACGAGGTTCCGTGAAGCGAGTCGTCCCTTCGGCAAACAAGGCCGCAAGCAACAGTGCGGATTTGATCTGCGCGCTCGCCACCGGCGAGACATAGCTGATGGCGTGAAGACGGCTTCCCTGCACCGCTAACGGCGCAAGCTCACCGCCCTTGCGTCCGGTAATCGTCGCCCCCATTTCCCGCAACGGCTTGACGATCCGCCCCATTGGACGACGCCGAATCGATTCGTCGCCGGTCAATATCGTGAAAAAATCCTGTCCAGCCAACAGACCGGCTAGAAGCCGAATACCCGTTCCTGAATTCCCGCAATCGATCGGTCCGTTCGGCTCGATCAGACCCCAAATACCCTTGCCATACACAGAGAGCTCATCGACCGATTCATCGATGCGTACACCCAGAGCCTGAAACGCGCGCATCGTGTTGAGACAATCTTCGCCCCGACAATAACGCGAAACCCGACTCATGCCGCTCGCCAACGCAGTCAGGATGATCGCACGATGGGTAATCGACTTATCGCCGGGTACAGAAATTGTCCCCTGTAACGGTCGGCCTGGGGTAATCGTCAACGACTCCATAGGTATCCTACGCCGACACAGCCGGTTGAGTGGAAAGTTTTTCCCGTTCCTGCCTGGCTCGCTCCAATGCCTTCTCGATGCCTGCGGTATCGCCCGCTCGAATAAGCTGTTTCAATTGGTCCAGTGAACGTTCATAGGCTTCGATAAACGTAACCACGTTGTCTCGGTTCCAGAGGAAAATGTCCCGCCACATTTCCGGTGAACTGGCGGCAATCCTAGTCGTATCCCGTAACCCGCCGCCCGAGTGTTTTGCCAAATCGAGGGAGGGAATCTGTTGATCGCGTATTTCAGCCAGGGCATTGATCAAGGCAAAGGCCGCCACATGGGGCAAATGGCTTACCGCACCAAGAATCTTGTCATGCAAATGGGCATCCATCGTCAGCACGACAGAGCCGGTCTCCCGCCACATTGCTTGAACCTGCTCAAGCGCTTGCGGGTTTGTCCTGTTCGTCGGCGTGATGATGCAGCGCGCTCCCATAAAGAGCTGATCCGAACCGGCCGCCACGCCAGTCTTTTCCTTGCCGGCTATAGGATGGGCACCGACAAAATGGACCCCCATTGGCATGGCCCGTTCAGCCTGCTCTACCAGGAGACCCTTCACGCTTCCAACGTCGGTCACAATCGCCCCTGGCTTCAAACAGGAGGCCCACTCCGTCAAATGCCGATCATAGGTATCGACCGGCGTGGCCAGCACCACTAGATCGGCACCCCTCACCCCGTCTTTAGCGTCGGCAACATAGCTGTCGATCGCACCCAGCTCAACCGCCGTCTTCAAGCTCTCGACACGCCGCCCGACCCCGACGACCCGCGTCGCCAAGCCCTTTCGGCGCAGAATCATGCCGAGCGATCCGCCGATCAGCCCGACTCCGATAATGGTGACCTGAGTAAAATGCAGCGCCATTCTTCAAGCTGGACCAAGGCCGAACCTCAATCCTACGTCCTTCAACCGCAGTTCTTCTGTTTACAATTCCCGACCGACGGCGACCGCGATCTTTCGCATGTCATGCATCAGTTCCTTGAACTTACTCGGCTTAATGGATTCTTCACCGTCACACAACGCACATTCCGGATTCGAATGAACTTCGATCAAAATACCATCAGCCCCAGCGGCCACAGCTGCCTTTGACATCGGCGCCACCAAGTTCCACTTGCCTGTGGCATGGCTAGGATCGACGATGACGGGCAGATGCGATAATTCTTTTAGTGTCGGAACCGCCGCGAGGTCGAGTGTATTACGATATTGCGTCTCGAAGGTCCTGATCCCCCGCTCGCACAACATCACGTTCTGATTCCCCCGGGACATGATGTATTCCGCAGAGAGGAGGAACTCCTTGATCGTCGCCGAAAGTCCCCGCTTCAACAGCACCGGCTTGTCGTACGCTCCAACTTCCTTGAGAAGCTCGAAGTTCTGCATATTGCGCGCGCCAATCTGGATAATGTCGGCTTTCTCAAGAAACAATTCGATGTCGCGGGTATCCAGAATCTCACTGACCACCGGCAACCCGGTTTGTTTCTTGGCCTCAACGAGATAATCCAACCCTTCGCGTCCGAGCCCCTGAAAGGAATAGGGGGAGGTGCGAGGCTTGTAGGCGCCGCCACGTAAAATACTCGCTCCAGCCGCCTTGACCTCGTGGGCAATACCGACCGTGAGTTCGAGCCGTTCCACCGCGCAAGGACCCGCCATGATCACCAGTTTATTGCCGCCGATCTTGACGCCACTCACGTCGATGATCGTGCCTTCACGCTTAAATTCTCGGCTAACCAATTTCCAAGGTGCGAGAATCGGCAGCACACTTTCAACGCCCGGCAAGGCCGTGAGGGGTTGATTGTGCAAGACCCGATCGTCACCGATCACGCCGATGATCGTCCGTTCCTGACCGGTCGTCAGTTGCGACTTCAGCCCCAACTCACGAAGACGATCGATAATGTGGTCGACTTCCCGTTCACTGGCTTCTGGTTTTAATACAATGATCATGTTGCCCTCACCTTCCACTCACTGCGAGTGGATGACCCTCTTGAACACAGCCAAGAATTCCATATTTTCTTCTTCTAGGCCGATGGTCACCCGAACCATGGACCCTTCGATATGACGAATAATAATACCCTCTCTTAACATGGCGTCGAATACCTTGCGGCCATCTCGTCGAATATCGACATACACGAAGTTTGCTTCGCTCGGGATCGGTGCAAAGCCAAGATCGGTCAACCCCTTGACCACTTGCCCCATTCCGGCCTCATTCACCGCCCGGCTCCGCGCCACATGTTCATCGTCGCCGAGGGCGGCAAGCGCGGCACGCTGGGCGAGACTGTTGGCGTTGAAGGGAGGGCGGAGGCGGTTCAGGAAATTGGCGATCTCCGCGGTCGTCACGCCATATCCGATTCGCAATCCAGCAAGCCCATAGATCTTCGAAAATGTCCGTAGCACGATCACATTCCGCCCCTGCTTCACATAGGCCATGGAATCCGGGAACTGCCGACTTCGGACATATTCGAAATAGGCCTCATCCAAGACCACGACGACATGCGAAGGGACACGCGCGAGCAGCTGTTCGACCTCATCAGCCGACACCATCGTTCCGGTTGGGTTATTGGGGTTGCAGAGGAACAAAAGCCGCGTCCGGGCGGTAATCGCATCGGCCATCGCCGGAAGATCATGCCTCCACTGCTTCAACGGAACGATGACAGACGTTCCGTGAGCAGCCGTCACTTCCATCTTGTAAATGACGAAGGTCTGGTCGGCCATGATCGCTTCATCGCCCGGCGCCAAAAAGGTACGGGCGAGCAGCCCCAGAATTTCATCCGATCCATTCCCAAGGATGACCTGATCCAGCGTCACCTTCCAGCGATCTGCCAAGGCTTCGCGGAGACGAAACGCCCCACCGTCAGGATAGCGATGCAACGTCGAGGACCCATCGCTCAATGCAGCGAGCGCCTTAGGAGAAGGGCCCAGCGGATTTTCGTTGGACGCCAGCTTGATGACGCGTGCGAGCCCGAGCTCCCGCTGGAGTTCCTCGATCGGCTTCCCCGGAACATAGGGGCTCAGCGAGGCAATATCTGGATGGACCTTCAGTGGCATGGCGTTAGTTATGGGCCGGATAGGATCCAAGGACTTTCATGAACAGGCAGCGCCCGGTAATTTCTTCAACGGCTTTCTTGACCCGGTCTTCCTCAATATGGCCTTCAATATCCACGAAGAAAATGTATTCCCAGGCTTTTCGTCTAGAGGGACGAGACTCAATCTTCGTCATGCTCAGGCCATGCGAAGCGAAGGGCCGAAGCAGATCGTACAGGGCACCGACTTTGTCTTTAACCGAAAGCATCAAGGAGGTCTTGTCTTTCCCTGTCCGCTGGGGCGGTTTCTGAGACAAGATAAGAAAACGGGTGACGTTGTTCATATTATCTTCGATGCGGGCCTTGATGACCTTCAATCCGTATAGCTGGGACGCTAATTCCGATGCAATCGCGGCAAGAGAAGGATTATCCACGCACAGCTCCGCTGCACGTGCCGTACTCGCCACCTCCGACACCGGCACATTCGGGAGATTGGTTTCGAGCCAGCTTCGGCATTGGGCGATGGCATGGGGATGAGAATGGATTTTCTTCACCTCTTCCATCAGGCCAGACTTCGACATCAAATGGTGGGAGACCTCCTGGAGAATTTCTCCATAGATCAGGAGGTTGGAATCGATGAACATATCGAGCGTGTGGTTGACCACACCTTCTGTGGTGTTCTCGATCGGAACCACGCCAAAGTTGGCGCGCCCACGCTCGACTTCACCGAACACATCTTTAATGCTATTGGCGGGGATATATTGAGCCGACGATCCGAACTTCTGCATGCAGGCCATATGCGTAAAGGTCGCTCGGGGACCGAGATAGGCCACCTTCTGCGGACCTTCGAGAGAGAGAGACGCGGACATGATTTCTCGATAGACCGGCCGAATAGCCTCGGAAGGAAAAGGCCCGGAGTTCTGCCGTACGAGACGCTCGATGATGGCTGCCTCACGCGCCGGGGTATGGAGATTGGCGTCGGCATCCTGCTGCTTCTTGAGCTTCCCGATCTCAATGACGCTTTTGGACCGCTCATTGAGCAGACGCAACATCTCGTCATCGATGCGATCGATTTCTTTCCGGTAGTCGGAAAGGTCTCCAGGCATAGAAAAACCTCTCTTTCCAGCCCAGTGAGGCGGTCACCCGTCCGTCGGCTGGAATGACACGAGCGAAGTAGGAAATGATACAGGAATCATTCCAGGCAATGCAAGGAGACCTTCACCGTTTCAGGGACTTGCGCGATGTCCCCCAGCTATTTGAATCAGTGTTCAGAAGAGACTGGCAGGGCCCAGAATGCTCACGAGAAGAGGAGGGAACTGGGCCTTTTAAAATGATCGAAGGCCAGTTTCGTGACTTGCCGCCCACGGCCGGTTCGTTCGAGGAAGCCGGCCTGTATCAAATAGGGCTCATGGACATCCTCGAGGGTCCCCTTATCTTCCTGGACTGCCGCCGCTAGAGATTCGACTCCGACCGGTCCCCCGGCGAATTTATCGATAATAGTGAGCAGGATCTGGCGATCCATCTCATCAAATCCCGCCGTATCGACGCCCAGCCAAGCGAGCGCATCCTGGGCCACGGACTGGGTAATGCGTCCATCCGCCTTGACCTGAGCATAGTCGCGCACCCGTTTGATGAGCCGGTTGACGATACGAGGCGTTCCGCGAGCGCGACAGGCAATTTCCCTCGCTCCGCTGGAATCGATCGGAATCCCGAGCACCCCAGCTGAACGGGTCACAATGGTTTCCAGCTCCGCGGGAGAGTAGAACTCTAGGCGATGGACGAGGCCAAATCGGTCCCGAAGCGGGGACGTCAGAGCCCCGGCCCTCGTCGTGGCGCCAACTAACGTAAACCGCGGGAGATCCAACTTTACCGTTCTGGCTGCAGGTCCTTGGCCGATCACGAGGTCGAGCTGATAATCCTCCATGGCCGGATACAGCGCCTCTTCAACGGAGGCGGGAAGCCGGTGAATCTCGTCAATGAATAGGACATCGTGCTCTTGGAGATTGGTCAAAATCGCGGCCAAATCACCAGCATGGGCTAAGACAAGACCGGAGGTAGACCGGAGGGAAGCCCCCATTTCGCGAGCAATGATGTGCGCGATCGTGGTCTTCCCTAATCCAGGGGGACCGTAAAAAATCGTATGATCGAGCGCTTCATTCCGCTGCTTCGCCGCCTCGATACAGACCCGCAAGGACTCTTTCATCCGCTCTTGGCCAATGTACTCATCCAAGGTCTGCGGACGCAGCACGTTCTCGATACTGCGCTCTTCGTCCGTAATCTGTGTGCTGACAACACGCTCGGCCATCGTTGAGGGAGCCTCTCCAGTTGTGCGCTTACTTCTTTTCAGGCGTTGGGAGATACTTGGGTGGAGGAGGCAAGGCCCCCTGCCCTGGGGTTGCTGTACTCCCACAATCTGGCGGGCAAGTCTTACCGCCCTGGGTCGGATCGGGGAGGTTTTGTTCCATCTTCTCCAATTGACATTGCGCAAGCCGCCCCCCGTCCTGCCTCCCACAGCGGCCTGGCAGAGACGAGCTGCCGATTTCGCGGTAACCCTCAGGACAAGATCCACAGACGGACAATAGATTCGCTCCGAGCGGAACACATTGAACGAGGGTGGGATCGCCGTCCTTGCAAATCTCCTTGGACTCAGTCACGCCAGTCGTTGCATAGCCTTCAGGGCACTTGCCGCAGGTCTTCCTGATGCTTTTCGGCTCGCTCGGCTCGTCAGCTTGCACGGGCATAGCCCACAGCCCCAATAGTAGCGCGACAAATCCGATCGATAGGTGAATCCAGGCTCTTCGTTGGGTCGATCTCGCCATCATCTCTACCCCCTTGCCAACTCTTTTAAACATTCACGGATCATGTCTTTCAGCACGATAGACTCAGGATTGGACTTCTTCACCTGTTTCAATGCCTCTTTGGCATCTTGTGGGCGATAGCCCAAATTCACAAGCGCCGACAGAGCGTCGTCGAAGGTCACATCCTGCCCCTGCCCGAGTGAATCATGTGTTGCCACGAGCCCAGGATGGAGCTTTGCGACCTTATCCTTAAGTTCCAACACAAGACGGCTGGCCGATTTGTTCCCGATCCCTGGAACCGTTGTCAGCTTCTCGACATCTCCCGACTGAATCGCCACTACGAGGTCAGACACCGGAAGCGCCGACAAGACACTGAGCGCCAGCTTGGGACCAACGCCGGAGACACTGGTCAATAACACGAAGGCTTCTTTTTCCTGCGATGTCAAAAAACCGAAGAGCTGAATCGCATCTTCACGGACATGGGTATGTACGCTCAGAAAGGTGCTTTCGCTGAGATTGGGCAATCCATAGTAGGTACTGAGCGGGATGAATACTTCGTAGCCGACGCCGTGCACGTCGAGAATCAGATAGGTTGGCGCCTTGAAGGCCAATCGGCCCGTCAGTGAGGCGATCATATTCTATAGGGCAACATAGGCTGAAGGTGTTCAGACTGAAGACTGAAGTGTTGGGAACTCCAACCTTCAGCCTGAACAGCTTCAG
>SWDR01000018.1:36720-42954 GCA_005116815.1 Nitrospira sp.
ATTTCGATGAGCCGACCTGCCTGCGCGAAGCCGCTTCGGCGAAGGCAGGGAACGAAGCTGGCGGGCTTTTTCAGCATCCGACTATATCGAATACTGAAAGGTCGGCTTGGCCCCAATCGCCTGAGCCAAGACTCCGCGACGTTTCAGTTCCTCAAGAATTCGTCGCGTCGCCGCATCAAAGTCTATCGGACCTGACAAGACAATATCCGTATTCGGCGGGGCTTCTTCTGGCGCCTTGCTCATGTGAATGGCGATGACCGGGACCGGATGAACGAGCGTCCTGATAGCCTGCGCCGCTTCAACATAGGCCATCCCGAATGGATTGGTCGTCGAAACCACGATCAGCCCCGTATCGACCAGCAACCTCGCCACCTCGCCGTAACGGCGAGCCATCTCGGCCGCCTGACCCCGCTCCCCCTCCGAGAGGTCTGCATCGAGTCCACGGCGGAGATTCCCTCCATCAAGCAAATAGGCATGCCGACCATCTGCCACAAGCCGGGCCTCGATGGTCCTGGCCAAGAATGACTTCCCTGTATGCCGCCCACCTGTCACCAGCACAATGGCGGCTCGGTGACCATATTGCTGCGCACGATCCTCGACCCCAACCTCACCCTTCACCCAGGCAAAGTCGCGCTGCCGCGCTTCTTCCCGGAGGAACTCCTGATCGTCATGGACCAGTTCTGTCACGATGCCGCCGCCGGCAATGTCGTACTCATCCACGAGAACGAACCGGCCTGTCGCCTCGAACGAAGCCGAGAGGTCAAACGCCACCGGCGCTTTGGCTCGAATAGTAATCTCTGCAACCTGATTCTTGTTCACCACGCTGCTGCCCTGCTGCTGAGCCAGATCCATCGTATCGATGATCCGATGAATGGTCGCGACTTCACAATCCACTTCCTTCGTCGCCACTCTGAGCTGGTACCGCCGTCCTCGCTCCAACGGCTTTCGGCCCAGCCAGAACACATTCGCTCGAAAGGCCGTCGATACGAGTGGAAGCTGCTCCTGATGCGACGCCACCTCTCCTCGCTCGACGAAGATCTGCTCATCGAGGGTGACACCGACGGACTGGCCCGCATGGCCTTCAACCGGCAAGGGATCGACATTGAACGCTTCAATCGACTTGACCGTCGCCCGCTTATTCGAGGGCGAGAATACCAGCGAATCGCCGACCTTCAATTGCCCTGCCGTAATACGTCCGGCAATGATGCGGCGGGCGTCGAACTTGTATACGTCCTGAACCGGCAGGCGGAGAGGCTGCTCGGAACGTCCAGGCTCCTTCCGGAACGCACTGAGCGCATCCAGCACGGTCGGTCCGGTATACCAGGGCATCTGCTCGCTCCGGTTGGCGATATTATCGCCGAGCTTGGCGCTGACCGGAATGACCTGCTGCGGCACCGCCTTGAATTGCCCGAGAAACTCACGATATTCCTTTTCGATCCCGTCGAACACATCCTGCCGGTAGCCGACCAGATCCATCTTGTTCACGACGACCGCGAACTGACGGACGCCCAGGAGCGACAAGAGATAACCATGCTTCTTGGACTGCTCCTTCACACCCTCCAGGGCATCGATCAAGAGCAATGCTCCTTCAGCCCGGGCGGCCCCGGAAATCATGTTCTTGAGGAACTCCTTATGCCCCGGCGCATCGATGATGATGTATTGCCGGCCCTTCCAACCGAAAAACGTCCGCGCCGTATCGATCGTGATGCCCTGCTCCTGCTCTTCCAGGAAGGCATCAAACAGGAATGCGTACTCGAATTCCTTCCCCTGCTGTTGACAGATGGCTTGAACTTTTTCGAGCTTGCCGTCCGGCAACGATCCCGTATCGGCATAGAGCCGCCCCAGCAAGGTAGACTTGCCATGATCCACATGCCCGACGATGACGATGTTGAGGTTGTCAGATGGTTTTTGAGTGCTATTGTCCATGGTCCTTACCTTATTGAGGATGATCAAAAAGACCATCCAACGAGGCCCGAGGCGAGTCGAAACCGGAGGCGTACCCCCCAGGGTACGTTGAGGATTTCGATGAGCCGAGAACGAAGTTGGGGGTCTTTTTCATCATCCTCGCTACATGTAGCCGTCTTTGCGGAGCAACTCCATCCCGCGCCCTTCATCCTGCGCGCGACCCGATCGCTCCGCGACTGTGGTATGCCGCAATTCGTCGATAATCTCATCCACGGTCTTCGCCGTCGATTTGATCGGCGTCGTACAAGGGGCACAACCGAGACTGCGATACCGAGTCCCGTCCCCCTTGTCGAGATAGAGATCAATGAAGGGAATGTTCTCGTATTTGATGTATTCCCAAATGTTGATTTCCGTCCAATCCAACAGAGGATGGATCCGGATATGGGTCCCAGGAGGAAAGGTCGTCTTGAACTGATCCCAGAGTTCCGGTGGCTGATCGCGGAAATCCCAATCGCCATGTTTGTCGCGCGGTGAGAAATAGCGCTCCTTGGCTCTGGTCCCCTCCTCGTCTGCCCGCACACCGAGAATGATGCCCGTATAGCCCTTTTGTTCGATCAGTTGCTTGAGCCCATTGGTTTTCAAGGCGGTACAGCAATTGACGCGGCCCAGCGTAGGATTCATCCCGGCCGCGAGCGCTTCCTTATTTTGCCCCACGACCAATTTCAGGCCCCATTCACGGGCCACTCGATCTCGATATTCGATCATGGCGGGGATTTTGAAACTCGTGTCGACATGAAGAAGCGGAAGCGGGACATGGCCGAAAAAGGCTTTTCTGGCCAGCCAGAGGAGAACAGTCGAGTCCTTCCCCATCGACCACAACATGGCCAGGTTGTCGAAATGTTTATAGGCTTCCCGCAGAATGTAGACGCTCTGGTCTTCTAATTGACGAAGATGTCGCACGGACTCGATCCTCTCCTGTGTCAATGGGTTCGTCCGGGGACGCCTGTGCCCACCGGCTCCTGTGTCAGTTCTTCTAACTTTCGTGCCGCGGCTCCCTCTTCGAGCGCTCGACGCGCCAGCGGAATACAGGCCGCCCACGTCGCCCCTTTGCCTGCGGCGTACAGAATCAAAGCCGCATTCATCGCGACCCAGTTGTGCGACCCGCCCTGCACCTGATTATGGAGAATCCGCCGAAGCAGATCGGCTTCCTTGTCTCGCTGGTCCGACGGAAAGCCGGCCATGTCGCGCGGCGTGCCCAGCGGCAATCCGACATCTTTCGACGCAAACGAGAGAGGGGTAATCCGCTCATCCCGCAATTCCAACACCCTGGTGAGTGCGCTAATCGACAGCTCCGGGTCGCCTTCCACGCCGCTGACCACCAGCGCCCGCGGGCAGGCCAACATCCGCAACACTTCAGCGGTCTTTTCAAAGTGAGGCGGATGAGACAAGCCGACGACCTGTGACGAAGCGCGAGCCGGATTCAGGAGCCTGGCAATCGGATGAAAGACGTTCCGCGCTCCCAACTCCTGTCGCATCTCCAAAAAACGATAGACCGGGGGATGGTAGAGGGCGATATCGAGATAGGCGAACCCATGCTTCCTCACCGCCTCTGCTGCGATTTTCGGCTCCATGTCGATTGGCAAGCCCAGGGCCTTGAGCACCCCGGCATTCCCCGCGCGACCGGGAATCCCGTCATAGCCATGCATCAACACCGCCGCGCCTGCCGATGCTGCCACGATGGCGGCAGCCGCAAGTGCATGAAAGGTCTCCTGCTTCCCTGCGTAACTCGGCAGATCCACGACCCCGAGTTCTCGCGGAATCGGCACCGGCGCGACATAGGAACGTGCGGTCGCGGTCATCGAAGCCAGTTCGGTGACGGACTCCATCTTAATTCTCATGGCAATGAGAAAGGCCCCCACCTGTGCCGGCGTGGCCTCTCCTTCAATGAGGGCCTTCATCGCCCGCTTCGCTTCGTCCCAGGTCAGATCCTTGGCAGCCCTTGGCCCCTTGGCAATTTTTGCAATAAATTCCTGCATCAATATTACGGGGCCTTGTGTAACCCGCACTCCGTCTTGGTAAAATTTTTCCAGCGGCCCGCACGGGGGTCTTCGCCTGGCATCACTGGGCTCGTACAATGGGTGCAGCCGATACTGGGGTAGTTGCGGTCGTGCAATTCATTGTAGGGAACCTCGTAGACACGAATGTAGGTCCAGACATCCTCCCACGTCCACTTCGCGAGGGGATTCACTTTGACCAACTGAAATTTCTGGTCCCATTCGATCAATTTCGCATTGGCTCTCGTGGGAGACTGGTCCCGCCTGATCCCGGTAATCCAGGCATCGAATCCCTTGAGCACGCGGGTGAGCGGCTCCACTTTGCGCAATTCGCAACATTGATCGGGATGGCGCGTCCACAGTGTCTCGCCATGCTGAGCCGCCTGCTGCTCCGGCGTCAGCAGCGACTTCACTTGAATGACCTGTTGCGGCTGTAGCCCGTACTGCTCGATCGCTCGATCGCGCGTCGCGTAGGTCTCAGGAAACAGGAACTCCGTATCGAGATAGAAGAGCGGCACGGAGGGATTGATGCGATGAACCATGTCCAAGAGCACCACATCCTCCGCCCCAAAGCTGCAAGCCAGCACGATCTTCGGCGCAAACCGCTCAATCACCGCGGTCAACAGCTCTTGTGGCTGCTTCGCCTCGAACGTGTCGCCCCAGGCGTTCAATTCTTCCGATGACAGACTGCCCATTCAGCTCTCTCTTCCTTCACACACACTGCAAGCGGCAGGAGGGGTGATTCCCTCACTGCGCGCGTCCAACGAGGGCCTTCTGAGGCCGCGCGTTGCGCGAGCAAGGGAATCATCCCTCCGCCGCACTACTCTACTTTTTCGACCAGAATCCGATAATGGGCCGCCTCGGCTTCGAGTGGTTCCTGCAACAACAGCTTATGCCCGTCGTTCTTCAAACTGAGCGGCACGTTCTTGATGGGCTCGCCTGCATCAAGCCAGACTTCCAATTGCTCACCCGCATCCATCATCTCAAGTTTCAACTTCGTCTTCACATAGTTCAGCGGGCAAGCCACCCCTCGCAAATCGTACACCGGCGCACCGGACGCAGCAGGCGCGGCGACAGAAGACAACGCTGGCTTCACCTCCGGCGTCGGGTAAAGGACGGCTTGCCTGCTCCCTAGTAGAGAAGGTGAAGAGTCAGAACGCCCTCTTTCGATGGCCGCCGTGGAGCCCATACTAACCGCCTCGCTGAATGCAGGTGAAAGTGAGCCGAACGGATGCAACCGTCTGATGCCCGCCGGGGAAGTTTCCTGGTTGCATACCATCATGTCCCTCTTGCCAATGTCTTGAATTTGAGACATACTCACGCCGTGAAATCGATCATATTTCACCCCTCGGCGCTGGACTGTATTCGTGGTGAAGATCCGACGATCAGGCGGGAGATCGGTGAAGCACTCCGTGATCTTCAGAAAGGCCTCCACCTGGGCATGCCCCTCAGTAGACCGATGCCGGACGTCGCATCAGGGGTTCATGAACTCAGGGTAACTGGCGCAACCACCGCCGTACGAGTGTTCTACTTCGTCAAACTGGCTGATGCCATCCTGGTGTTTCACGCGTTTCAGAAGAAGACACAGAAGACGCCTAAACGAGAAATGGCCCTCGGCCAACAACGACTGAAAGAAATGCTGCATGAAAACGTCTAAAACACGCAAACCGGTGACCGTTCGAACTGCCAGGGACCTCGGCCAGGCGTTGGGCCTATCCTCGGCCGACACAGCAGAAATGGAGTTTCGCTCGGACCTCACCGTCTCGCTCGCCAAGATCATTCAATCCGGAGGCCTCACCCACGCAGACATCGCCAAACGCGCCGGAACATCGAGAACCCGCGTCACGGCTATTGCGAATGGGAACACCCGAGGCGTGTCGACCGATGTGCTCATCCGTGTGCTGGCTGCCACAGGCCACCGCGCGGAAGTACGAGTGAAGAAGACGGCCGCCTAAATAGTGACGCGTCTGGTCGGCCTCCAGCTCGCGGAACGCGCACGATCGAGGGTCGACCAGCCCACCCTTTGAAGCGAGAAACGAGCGAGCTTGGTGGTATGGGACGGGCAACCAGACAGAAAGTGAAATGCCCGGCAGCAAACTTCCTGTGTACTTCCGGTGAGTGCCGATGAACGGCACAATCCTTACACCCTTTCATGAGGTCACAGACGATGAAGAGCATGTTGATGGCGATCATGACAGTGGCAGTGGCGGTAACGTTCAGCGCTCCTTCCTTCGCCGGCGAAGACATGAAGCGCGGTCAGAGTCTGGTGTACGGC
>SWDR01000019.1:0-1335 GCA_005116815.1 Nitrospira sp.
CTCAATTGCCCCGCCAGCGCCCACTTACCGGAGAGCCCGGCATGACGCCCGTTCGTATCGTAGGTCAGCACACGCGTCAAGGCCGGATGGCCGGCAAACAAATCGGCCACCCCCGGCTTGACCAACAGCGCGATTTGCGCGTCAGGGAACAGGCTCCGCAATCCGCGCAATGCCGGCTCACACATCACGGCATCGCCAAGCCAATTGGGTCCCCGCACGAGAATTCTTTTGATCGATGATTTATCCACGAATCTCCAACAACTTTGGCCTTCAGCCTTTAGTCTTCAGTCTTCCCGACACCAATTGCCGCAATCGATCTTCTCCCACTGTCACGTCCGTGGTCAGTCGAACGGCCCACCAGGGATCGGTGGGTTGGAGCAGCGCCGCCAACTTGCACGCATCTTTCTCCGTCGTCACGACGAGTTCCGCCTGAAGCGTTGTCGCTCTCGCTCGTAATCGCTCGACATCCTGGCTCCTATAGGCATAGTGGTCGGCATACACCACTTCATCGAGAACCGTGACCCCTATCGATTCGACGAGGGCACGAAAGGATCCCGCATGTCCCACGCCGCTACAAAGCAACGCGGTCTTTCCCCTTGACCAGGAGAGCGGCTGCGATGCACCGCTGACCACCGACCAGAAACTCTCCGGACGAAACCGCACCTGAATTGGATCTGGCATCGGACCGATCGCGGACTGCAACCGCTGACCTACCTCTGTCACCTGCGCCGGCACATCCGCTCTGGTGACGACAATCGCGCTCGCGCGCGCCGCAGCCTGAAGCGGCTCCCGAAGTCGACCGGCCGGCACCAGAGCCGCAAGCCCCTCTGCATCTGTCGCATCGACCAATAAGAGATTCACCTCTCGATAGAGGCCCAGATGCTGAAACCCGTCGTCGAGTATCAGGCAATCGACTGGAAATCGATCCAAGACCCAGCACCCGAGCTCATAGCGATCCGCACCAACAGCCACGATTGCCTTGGGGCAACGTTGCGCCATCAAAAATGGTTCATCGCCAGCCTCGTTCGGACCGATCAACAGGCGCTCGCCATTCGATACGAGCAGATACGGATCCGTACTGGTCCTTCGATAACCCCGGCTGAGGATCGCCACCCTGGTCCCCTGCGCCAGGAGCCATTCGACCAGTTGAATGACCACCGGCGTTTTGCCCGTCCCTCCCAGCGTGAGATTGCCGACACTCACTACGGGAACCGGTAATCTTCGCTGTTCAAACCAGCCCCAGTAGTACAGGAGCGCGCGCAGCCGCGCAACGGCCCCGTATGGGATTGCAGCCCACAACAGCCACCATCTGACCTTTGTGCCTGGATTCAACAT
>SWDR01000019.1:1411-3149 GCA_005116815.1 Nitrospira sp.
CAGCTGATCGATGGCCTCCAGCGTCCGTTGCAAGGCGCCTTGATTCTGCTCAACCACCTGCCGCGCTGACAGGCCCATCCGCTTCCGTCCCTCGTCATCAGAGAACAGGGCCAGGACCTGCTTGGTGAGGTCCTCCGCCTGGAGAACCCGACGGCCCCCTCCCGCCTGAATCAAGAAGTCTGCAATTTCTGCACAATGGTCGGTATAGGGACCGAACAACACGGGCTTCGCCCACTGAGCCGGTTCCAGCAAATTGTGTCCTCCGATCGGGACGAGTGTGCCTCCGACAAACGCGACGACAGCTTCCTTATAAATCGCAGCCAATTCCCCACGCGAATCGAGCACCACCACACGCGGGCCGATGGACCGCAACCCGCCGGCCTGCCCGATGGTACTGCCTTTCTGCACGGCGAGCCCGCGCGACCGCACCATGGCCTCCACCGATTCCGCTCGTTCGATATGTCGAGGGGCCAGGAGCAAGACAGACGAGGGATGACGCGTCACAAGCGCCTGATAACATTCCACGAGCATCTCTTCCTCACCGGAATGGGTACTGCCCGCCACCAACAGCTGTTCCCTCTCCTGAAGCCCAAGCCGAGACCTCGTCATCCCACCCTCTGTCACGGCAGGTCTCGGCTGATCGAACTTGATATTCCCTGTTCGCCTGACTCGAGAAGCCTCTGCTCCCAGGGCGACGATACGGTCGACGTCACGGTCCGATTGCATCAGGCAAAGACTGAGGGTCTGCAGCATCGTTCGATAGAACGATCGCACAGGCGCCCATTGCTGCCGAGTAAAAGACCTGGTCGAAAGCCGTCCGTTCACAAGAACCGTCGGCACCCTGCGCCGCCTCAGGTGCCATAAGAGGTTCGGCCAGAGTTCGGTCTCGACGAACACATAGAGGCAGGGTTGCAAACGTCCGATGAAGTGGGAAACCACCCAGGAAAAATCGAGCGGCGCATAACAATGCTCTGCGACACCAGCCAGCCGTTGCTCAACAGCCTCCCGTCCCGTCTCGGTCACCGTCGAAACCACGATCCGATGATCCGGATAACGGCGCTGCAGCTCCTTCACCAGCGGTGTGACGGCCACCACTTCACCGAGAGAAACGGCATGAACCCAGATGACTGGTCTATTTGGTTGATCTGGTTTGTTTGGTTGGCCTGGTTTATTTCGTTTGTCTTGTTCGGAAAAACCAAACAAACCAAATAAACAAGATAAACCAGACGAACCTTTTTCTACTCCTAAACGTTGGAGCAAGCCACGCCGACAGCGCTGCTTGGCCAGCAGTACCGCCAGGATGACCGGCGATACGAGCAGGAGCACAATGTTATAGAAGAGACGCCACATATAATGCGCTATCAGCAGTCAGCCATGAGCAGTCAGCACACACTCTTACAGAGCTGAAGGCTGAACGCTGACAGCTAACGGCTAGGGTTTCACGGCCCTCTCCGCCTGATCCGTCAATCGATTCAGAACCGTTTCAAGCTCCAGGCGTGCCGCTTCCAACGCCTGTTCATCGGAGTCTCGCGGCACCCAGATGGGGGCGCCCCACAGGTAAAGACCCCGAGACCAGGGGAATGGGACCATGAACCGATCCCAGCTCCCGAAGAGTTTTTTTTTGAGCAGCTAAAGGCCAATGGCACAATCGGAAGGCCGGTGGCCTTCGCCAACTGCACCACTCCGAGCTTGGCGACCTGGCGAGGCCCCTTGGGTCCATCGGGAGTCACGACAAGGT
>SWDR01000019.1:3249-17013 GCA_005116815.1 Nitrospira sp.
TCGGGCACATCCTGGAATTGCATGGCGTGGAGCCGCTGATACTGGCCTCCGCGCCGAAGCAGTTCGTCGTGGGTGCCGACTTCGACGATCGAACCCTTGGCCAAGACCATGATCCGATCGGCCCGTTGAATCGTGGACAGCCGATGGGCGATCACGACGGTCGTCCGATTCTTCATCAAGTTGGTCAGGGCCAGCTGAACGACTCGCTCGGACTCGGTGTCCAACGCCGACGTGGCTTCATCGAGAATGAGCAAGGGAGGATCGCGTAAAATTGCGCGGGCGATGGCCAAACGCTGCCGTTCGCCGCCTGAAAGCTTCACCCCTTTTTCTCCCACCACCGTCTGATATCCCTGCGGAAGACGTTCCACGAAATCGTGGGCATAGGCCGACCGCGCCGCCTGCACAATCTCTTCATCGGTCGCATCCTGCCGCCCAAACGCAATATTGTTCCGAATGCTGTCGTCGAACAAGACCACATCTTGCGACACCATCCCCATCTGCGAACGCAGCGAGCGCAGGCTGTAGGACTGGATATCGACTCCGTCGATGAGCACCCGACCGGCCGTCGGTTCGTAAAAGCGAGGGATCAGATTGACCAGGGTCGTCTTTCCACTGCCACTGCTGCCGACAAGCGCCACCATTTCTCCGGCGCGAATCGTCAGGTTGATGGCATTCAGCGCTGGCACGGCCTGGCTCTCATACAGAAAGGTGACGTCCTCAAATGTCACCGCCTGAGCCACCCGCGGCAACTCCAACCGGCCCCGCTCCGCATCCTGCTCGGTCTGGAGATCCAGCACGTTAAAGACTCGTTCGGCCGCAGCCAAGGCCTGCTGAATCGAATTATTGGAACCGGACAACCGGCGAAGCGGGGTATAGGCCATGAACATCGCCGTGAGAAATGAGAAAAATTCCCCCGGCGTCATGGAGCCATTGATCACAAGAAAACCGCCATACCAGATAATGGCCGCGACCCCCACCACACCGATCACTTCCATATGCGACGACCCGAGGGAGGACACTTGGATCGCCTTCATCGTCGTATTCAGAAAGGCACGGTTGCTCAGTTGGAATCTCGTTTCCTCGGTCTCTTCCCGCCCATAAGCCTTCACCATGCGAATGCCGGAGAGCGTTTCCTGAAGGGTCGAGGCCATGTCCCCCATCCGCTCCTGGCCACTGGCCGCCAACGCTCGCAACCGTTTGCCCATCCGCACCATCGTGAAGACGGCCAAGGGAATAACAATCACCGAGAGACCGGCCAATCGCCAATTCTGATAGAAGATGACGCCCATCATGGCGAGAAAGGTGAGGCCCTGCTGGAATATATCCTTCAGCACGCCGGCCACCGCGTTGGCCATCAACGAGACGTCGTTCACCACACGGGACACCAGCCGCCCTGACGTATTCACATCGTGGTAGGGAATGGGCAGCCGAATGAGCTTCCCGAATAACTCTTGCCTGATGTCGGTGATCACCTGATTCCCGACATAATTCATGAGATAGTTTTGCCCGTAGTTGAAGGCGCTCTTCAACACCGACACGGTGAAGAGCGCAAGAGGCAAGACCAGCAGAAGGCTTTCGTTCTTATTGATGAAGATCTCGTCGAGGACCGGCTTGACGAGCCAGGCATACGCGCCGGAGGTGGCCGCCACCAGCCCTGAACAGGCGAAGGCCGCACCCAAGCGAACCCGATAGGGCTTGAGATAACTGTATAATCGTATCAGGCGATCTAGCGTCGACATTCAGACAGTGCCACCTCTGCGGCTCGGCGGGAAGCACCGGGCTCGCCCAACGATTGCCGAACCTGTCGCAACCCTTCTTTCATCTCACGATAAGCCGACGGATCGCGCAAGAGGTGGAGCACCTCCTGACACAGCCGCTCGGCCGTCGCCTCATCCTGAATCAGCTCCGGCACGACCGATCGGCCTGCCACCAGATTGACGAGCCCGATCCACTTCACATTGATCAACCAACGAGCCAGGCGATAGGTTACCGGCGTGGTCTTGTACAGCAACACCATGGGAGTCCCCACCACCGCCGCCTGCAGCGTGGCGGTCCCCGATGCGATAAACAACACATCGGAGAGGGCCATCACCTCACTCGCCTGGTCATATGCGACGCGGACCGGCACAGGGCTATTTTTTAACAGGGACTGAATCAGATGATCGTGAATTGAAGAAGCCTGCGCCAGGATAAATTGTATCCCCGGCTCTGCGGCATGCAGTTGCGCCGCCGCATCGAGCAGCACCGGCAGCAGCATCTCGACTTCGCGCACTCGACTCCCCGGCAACAATCCAACGACGCGGGCCGACTCGTCCAGGCCGAACTTCCTGCGAAGCGCCGCACGATCGTACTGCGGCGCCACCGCATCGAGCAAAGGATGGCCGACGAACGTACAACGCACACCCGCCCGGCGATAGAGTTCCGGCTCGAACGGGAGAATCACGACAACATGATCGACCCGGCGCTGAATCCACTTCATACGGCCGGGACGCCAGGCCCACACTTGGGGCGCGATGTAGTACATCACTCGCCGGCCGGCGGCCTTGGCCACTCGGGCGAAATGAAAATTCAACCCTGGATTATCGATCAGCACGACTAAATCCCAGGCCTCTGACTTCAGCACTCGCCGGATCGCCAACACGCGCTGGACCATGGCCCGAATGGCAGACAGGCCGATCAATCCCATCACATCGAGCTGTGGAACGCCAGGCACGAGACTCACGCCTGCTGCGCGCATCGCCGCCCCTCCAATACCGACCAGCTCGGTCGTCGGATCAAGCGCCATGATCGCTTTCGCTAAATGAGCCCCATGGAGATCACCCGATGCTTCGCCTGTGACAATTAAAATCCGCATAGCCTCTGGGGAGGGGGTAGAGGGATAACGGGGCAGGGGGGTATAGGATGGGGAGAGCCGCCGCCGTCTATCCCATTATCCCTTCCGATACCCCGCTACCCCTCTATCCCGCTTACCCCTTTAATACCCCGTTACCCCCTTCTTCATGACGAGCCGCAAAAGACTCAATGGCCTGCAATACTTGATAAGCTGCCGCCACTGCCGCCGCGCCATCCTCACCGGACACCACCGGCCTCGTGCTAGTGCTGGCTGCGTGCAGAAACGATGCGAGTTGGAGCTTCAAGGGCTCTTCGTCTCCACCCTGGAACTGTTCAACCTCGACAGTCGGCTTCTCCCCTGCCTTGGCGCTGCGTCGGGAGACCATACCGAGACGGGTCTGGAAATCGATCGAAAGGTAACTGTCCCGCTGAAAGAGACGCAACCGCCGCATCTTATTTGTCGACACACGGCTGGAGGTCAAGTTGGCCACGCAGCCGCTCTGGAACTGAATACGGGCGTTGGCAATATCGATCGAGGAGGACAACACCGCCACCCCCGCAGCGCGCACTTCTTCAATAGGGCCTGGATTCAAAGACAACACGAGATCCAAATCGTGAATCATCAGGTCCAAGACCACATCCACGTCCGTCCCCCGTTCACTGAAGCTACTGAGGCGGTGACATTCGATGAAAACCGGCCGACCGATATGGGGACGCATCAACGCCATCACCGGATTGAACCGCTCGCTGTGGCCGACTTGTAAGCAACAGCCTCGTTGCTTGGCGAGCTGGACCAATTCCTCTGCTTCCGTTGGTGTGACCGCAATGGGCTTTTCCACCAAGACATGTTTACCCGCCTGCAGACAGGCTTTGGCAACAGCATAGTGGCCGGACGTGGGTACCGCCACACTCACGACATCGACGTGCGAGAGCAATTCGTCCATCGTACGAAAGACCGGCGACCCATGCCGATCTGCGACCGTCTGCGCCCGCTCAATCGATTGATCCGTCACGCCGACAAGCTGCGCCCCTGGCAAGGAGGCATAGAGGCGCGCATGGTGCTGCCCGAGATGTCCGACGCCGATCACACCTGCCCTGAGCGGCTTCATCGGATACCTCGAACGTGATGAGCGATGAGTGATGAGTGATGAGACGATGGAACGCGAAGAGGCACGCAGACTCGCTTCTTGGTCAAGAACTGATCACGCATTACGGCTCCCCCATCGCGTCCTGCTTAATCCCGACAATGGCAATGCGGGCAAACTTGGCCTTCTCCAGCATAATCTCGCGATCCAACACAATCGTCCGCCCGGCTTCGACCGCCAATACGGAAGCCTTGACCGAGGCCATCACTTCAATCGTTCGAGGCCCCACGGCCGGGAGATCGAATCGCAAGTCCTGCTGCGGCTTCGATCGCTTAACCACCACCGCGCCCTCCTTGGCCAGATCGCCGCCTCGTTTGATCGCGCCATCGGTGCCTTCGACCGCTTCCACCGCCACAACCACGCGATCTTTAATCACGACACATTGCCCGATATCGAGACGACCGATGTCATGCGCCACGTCCCAGCCGTAACGGATATCCGCCCATTCTTTCTCCGATGGAGTCCGTTCGGTCAACGGCCCTTCTTCCACGAGAATCCCCTCAAGCCCGAAGGTCGACTCACAGATGGCGATCCCTTCTTGCTCAAGCTCCTTCGCGATTTCGCGCAGCAGATCGTCGTCTTTCCAGAGTGCCAACCTCGTCGCCAGCGCCAAGGCGCGAAAGTCCGGCCTGACCGTGGTAAACATGTGGGTCTTCTTGATCCCGCCCAGCATCACCGCCTGATGGACGCCGTCTTCCTTAAAGGCCTTGATCAGTTTGTTAAGCTGACCAATCTTGATCCAATGGATCCGATCCACATGGCTTGCCAACTCCGGTTCCGTCTCGCCTTCATGCGCCACCGCCGACACGTGATAGCCCAGCTTCCTGGCATTATCGGCAAAGATGATCGGAAACCGGCCGTTGCCGGCAATCAGCCCAATTCGTTCGCCATCGGTCACATGAGGCAGTATTGCCACGGTGCTTACTCCTCATTCTCCTGATCTTTACCGACCGACCGACAGATGCCGCGCTTCGTGCCTTCGAGAAACCCCAACACCGTCATCACGTCCGGTTGATCGCCGAACTCGACCTTTGCCAATTTAGCCGCTTCAGCCGTTCGATGCCCCGACCGGAAGAGCATGTCGTAGGCCCGTTTCAACACCGAGATCCGATCGGTAGAAAACCCCTGTCGGCGCAGCCCCACCGAGTTGAGGCCATACATCCGCGCGCGATAGCCACCCGCCGCCCGCATGAACGGTGGAAGGTCCTGCCCGAGGGCGCAACAGCCGCCGACCATGGAGTAGGACCCGACCCGCACATGTTGATGGATCCCGGTCAAGCCCCCGATGATCGCATGGTCCCCGATGGTGATGTGGCCGGCCAAACTGGCGGCATTGGCCAGAATGAGATGGCTGCCGAGATGGCAATCGTGGGCGACGTGCACATAGGCCATGAGGAAATTCTTGGAGCCGATCGTGGTCGCCCCGCCGCCTTGCACGGTTGCGCGATTGACCGTGACATATTCCCGAAAAATGTTGTCGTCGCCGATCACGACCTTGGTCGGTTCACCCTTATAGGCCAGATGTTGGGGCGGGGCGCCGATCGAGACGAAGGGATGCAACTCGCACCGCGCACCGATCTCCGTCCAGCCATCGACGGCGACATGAGACACGAGCCGCGTCCCAGACCCGATGGTGACATGTTCGCCAACCACACAGAAGGGGCCCACTTCGACGTCGGCGGCCAACTGCGCCTTAGGGTGGACGACGGCACTTGCATGAATCTGCACAGCTACCTCCAGTAATGAGTGATCAGTGATGGGTGATGGGTTCAGGTTGACCACTTCCCTGCCAAAACTCGTCACACATCACGCATCACCCTTCACGGCTTTCTCTTCCGTGACCATCGCGGTCACTTCGGCTTCGCAGACGAGTTCCTCCCCGACGAATGCCTTGCCTTCCATCTTCCAGAACGGCGGCCGTTTCCTCACGACCTCGATCTCGAAGCGCAACTGATCGCCGGGCACGACCGGTTTTCGGAACTTCGCGCCATCGACACCGGTCAAATAGACGACCGGACGTGCGGCGTTCCCCAGCGACTTAAACGCCAGAATGGCACCAACTTGAGACATGGCTTCCAGAATCAACACCCCTGGCATGACCGGGCGTCCAGGGAAATGCCCCTGAAAGAAGGGTTCGTTGATCGTCACGTTCTTGATCCCGACGATTCGTTTGTCAGGGTCCAGCTCCTGAATCCGATCGACCAGAAGAAAGGGGTACCGGTGCGGCAAGAGCGCCTGTATTTCGGCTTGTTCCATGACGGACATCGACAGAACCTCCTCTATCAGAATGCTGAAAAAGTCTGCCAGCTTCGTTCCCTGCCTTCGCCGAAGCGGCTTCGCGCAGGCAGGTCGCATCGCTCAGAGGCTCAACGTACCGCAAGGGTACGCCTCGCCTCTTCGCTCGCTGCGGCCTTGCTGGACAGCCTTTTTGAGCATCCTGATGCTTATGTTGACATCAACACCATCAAGAAAGATTTTAATGGTGACGCTTCAAATGATCCTTCCACGCTGCTCGCACGCCTCTTCAAGGATGGAGGCTGATTGATCTTCCCCTGCGCGCGTCCAGCGAAGACTGGTTCATCTGGTCTATCTGGTTTGTTTGGTTGTCTGAACCAGAGAAACCAAAAAAACTAAATAAACAAAAGAAACCAGCTGCGCGTTCCGCGAGCAGGAGGACGACCAGGCTGCCCTCTTCCCCGCTACTTATTCTGCCGATCGAACTCCTTCACCATCTGATCGGTCACATCCAGCGCAGGCTGATGGTAAAGTACGATTTTCATCGCAATCTCGCTCCCCTTGTCGATGATCGCCACGTAGCCATTCTTTTCTGCCACGGCCTGTGCAGCCGCTTGTACTTTCTTCGAGTACTCTGCCACCATTTCACGTTGCTTTTGTTGAATCTCGCGATTGAAGTCTCCCAACCGACGTTGATAGGACTCCAGCTTCGCCTGGAACTGATTCTGCTTCTCCTGCTTCGCACTCTCGGTCAATTTCCCGTCTTGAATCGTCTGTTCCAACTCTTTCAACTCTTGATCGTCGGCATTGATGATTTTCTGTCTGGTCGTCGAGTAGGACTTCAGCTCTTCTAAGGCCCGCTTGCCGGCCTTCGACTGCTCGATGACCGCTTGCTGATCCATCACCCCAACCTTCACAGTATCAGCCGACAACCCCGGCGACACCATCATCAACCACAATCCTACGGCACCGACTAGGCCGGTCACGCTCGTTCTTGTCATCAGAGTCCTCCTCTTTTCGTCAATCTCTCACTCACCCGTCCCGCTATTCACGCAAGTCTCGCCCCTCACGCCGGCTACGGATACACACGGTTAAATTCGTCGATCACCTGACCGGTAATATCGAGTCCTTCATCGCTATATAAGGTGGGGCCGCCCTTTCCCTTATCCATGACAACCTGGAGTCCCAGGCGCTTGGAGACTTTCCCTACGACAAGCTCCACTTTCTCACGGAACCCCTCGAGCACGTCTTTTTGCTTCTCTTGAACCTCCCGGTTCATGTCCCCGGCTTTCTGCTGATACTCCGCCATCCTGCGCCGAAACTGCTCTTCGCGCTCCCGTTTCGCCGTCGCGCTCAAGACGCTGGCCTGCCGCCCGAAATCTTCTTCCATGCGGCGAAGCTCTTTCTCTTCCAGCTCGATCAAGGCCTGGCGATTTTTGGAGAAGGCGCTCAACGAATCCTTGGCCTTCTTTCCCGCATTTGTCTCGCTCAGGACACGGGCCGGGTCGACAAGACCCACCTTCCCCTCAACCTTCGCCCCGCCGGCAGCACAGCCAGCGACCGCGAGGCTCATGATAAGACAGGTCGTAGAGAACAGCATCCGCAATACACGGCCAACCTGCATCACACCGCTACCTCGCTCATGGTCATAGACTTGTCCCATTAGAACAGCGAACCGATCGTAAACTCGAACACGCCTTTGCGTTCACGCTCACGGGCTTCAAGATTCAACCCATACGCGGCGCGGAGGGGCCCGAACGGTGAGATCCAGCGCCCTTCAAGACCGGCGGATTTCCGCAACTTAAAGGAAAGCGGTTCATTGTCGTCAAAGCCTTTCCCATAGTCAAAGAAGATCACCCCGTTGAGTTTGGCATCGGCAGAAATCGTAAAGATAAAATCGGTATTGACGATTAACTCTTTGGTGGCGCCAAGCAGCGAATTGTTGAGCGTCACCGGTCCCGCCTGCCCGAACACAAAGCCGCGCATCGTATTGATACCGCCGACAAAATATCGCTCGGTCAGCGGAATAGGCTTGCCTTCCATGCCGACCGCAGCGCCATAGCGGGCATGGACCGATACCCGCGTATCGAACGGCAACGGCGTATATTTCATCAGGTCCAACGAATATTTATAGAAGTTATTGCTTCCGCCAAGGTAGGGCGTCCCCAAATCGAAGCCCACAGAGGCGCGCCAACCGGTACGGGGATCTAAATAGTAGTCTCTCGTGTCACGAGCCAGCGAGGTCCGGAACCCGGTCGTCGTCTGATTTCCAAGCTGACCGCAGACAAGAGGAAACAGATCTGGACAAATTCCTTCCTGTGGATCGCTAAAATTCAGCTGCTCCGCAAAGAGGCTGATACTCCCTGTCGCATATTCAGAAAGCCATCGACCGAACGTGATACTGGCGCCGGCTTTTTTCTCGAAATAGGTGATGTAGTTGGTCATGCTGCGATAGACGTCCAACTGCATTGAGGTCAAGGAATCTTCTAAGTAGGGATTTCGAAACGTCACTAACCCCAAGGTCCGCTGCTGACCCAACTGGCCGCGGATTCGCCCCATCCAGCCATTCCCTCCGAGATTACCTTCAGTAATATCGGCAATCGCGACCAGCTTGTCCAAGGTGCTGAATCCGCCGCCGACGCTGAACTGGCCGGTCGGCTTTTCTTTCACGCGGACGTTCAGGTCGACCTTATCCGCTGCCACCTGCGCCGGCAGGATTTCCACCGTCTCGAAAAAGTTCAAGTTATTGAGCCGCTGAAAGCTTCGCTTCAACGAGGGGGTATCGATCACGTCCTGTTCGTCGACGCGAATTTCACGGCGAATGACATTGTCTTTCGTTTTATCGTTCCCATTGATGTTGATTTGGCGAATCCGCATCATCTCCCCTTCCTTGACGGTCAGGATGATGGACGCGGTCCGTTCTTCCAGATTCGGCGTCACGCTGGGTGAGATGTCGGCAAAGGCATACCCTTTACTTCCATAGAGATCGTTCAAGCGCGTAATCTCGTCGCGGATTTTCTGGCGCTGAAAGATCTCTCCCTCCTTCATCTTGAGCCCCTGACGGAGCTCCGGATCTTCGAATACCGTATTCCCGCGGAATCCGATTTCGCCAATGGTGAACGGTTCTCCTTCCATCACCGCGTACGTGACGACGAACCACTTTTTGTCGTCGCTCAGTTCCACCGTCGGCAGCCCGGCTTGCGCGTTCAAATAACCTTTATTGAGCAAGACCTCTTTGATCCGCTCGACGTCGTTGTTCATTTCCTCCCGCTTCAAGACTCCGGCATCCGAGAGAAACGACGGCAACTTCAGCTGCGAGAATAGACCATGCCAGGGAATCCATTCCCGCGTCGCCATCACCTTGAACATCTCGTCTTTCGTCGCCGCATGCAGGCCGTCGAATACCACCGTCTTGATGCGCGCCTTATCCCCCTCTTTCACGAAAAACGTCAGGCGCTTCCGATCCTCGTCCAAGGTCTGCACGATCGGGGTCACCCGAGCATTGAAGTAGCCGTCCTCTTGATAGGTCAGACGAATCTTCTCCGCACTCTCTTTGGCCTGGAGCTGATCGAGAAAGGCCTGGCTCTTGATCGTGATCTTCTCTTTCAACTTATCGTCGCTGAGCTCTTGATTGCCATCGAACACGATCTCGGTGATAAAGGGCTTCTCACGGACCAGAAAGGCCAGAGCCACCCCGCCCTTCCCCGATTCCGTCTCCATCTGCACGTCTTCGAAGAACCCGGTTTCGTACAGAATTTTAATTTGCCCACGAACATTCTCAGGGGTGTAGGGATCGCCGGGCTTCAGCGTCAATCGACCGGCAATCGCCGGCAATTCGATCCGCTTGTTCCCTCGAATCTCAATCGCCGTCACTTTGACCCCGGCAGGCTCCACTGCGACAGCAGACATCGGCAACAAACCACAGACCAGGGCGATCAGTACGAGGACAAGGAACCAGCGAGTCCCACTTGAGCAACAAGCACTCTTCACTGGATCTGAGTCCGATACGCAAAAAACGACAATGACAACCTCATCTTGGATAATCCTACGTTGAGCAGTGACTGCGCACCGTACACCTGTGACCCCACCATACTCCGGACAGACCGTGAGCATGTGCTGATGGTGGCAGAGGAGGTTGCTGACGCGAGAGACCGACGCGCTGAGCGCACGGACGTCACCTACGGCAACATGCGTGTCAAACTCTCGGATTATATTGGGCAAGTATTTGAATGTAAAGCTGCATGGGGCAAAAGGCGAGAGGCTAATGGCAAGGGGCAAGAGAAACGTAAGATCGTTGATGGAGTTTATTTTTCACCTCTAGCCCCTTGCCCCTCACCTCTTGCCCTCCCCGGCCAGTGCAGCACACAGGTCATGCGCCATGCGATTAACGGCCCGCTCGCGCAAACGCTTCACGAGGCCTCTGTAGTCGTGCATTCCTTGACATCGCCTACCCCATCACATAGTATCGGCACATGTCACGCTTCGAAGTCCGCAAAGCCGTGATTCCAGCCGCAGGCCTTGGCACTCGCTTTCTGCCTGCGACAAAAGCCTCTCCCAAAGAAATGTTGCCGCTCGTCGACAAGCCGCTGATTCAATATGCGGTGGAAGAAGCGGTCGCCTCCGGAATCGAAGACATTATCATCATCACCGGACGGGGCAAACGCGCAATCGAAGATCACTTCGACCGCTCCGTCGAACTCGAAGAAAATCTCAAGGGCAGCGGCAAAGCACAGCTCTTGAGCCAAATGCGGCACATCTCCACGCTCGCCAACTTTTGCTACGTCCGTCAATCGGAAGCGCTGGGACTGGGCCATGCCGTTCTCTGCGCCCAAAGGCTGATCGGGGATGAGCCCTTTGCCGTCATTTTGGGCGACGAAATCATCGATGCCCCGATGCCCGGACTCGCTCAACTCATTCATGCCTATAAAAAACGCCACGGAGCAATCCTCGGGGTGCAGGAAGTCCCCCACCAAGAAGTCAACCGCTATGGGATCGTCACACCTCGACGGGTCTCGACAGGATTGCACCGAGTCGAAGGCCTGATCGAAAAACCGTCGCCTTCCGAAGCCCCCTCGAATCTCGCAGTCATCGGTCGTTACGTCCTGCCGCCGGAGATCTTCTCCATCCTCCGAAAGACCCAGCCGGGGAAAAATGGGGAGATCCAATTGACCGACGCCCTCCGGGAACTGGCGAAGAAATCTCCGATGTTTGCGCTGGAGATTCAGGGGCAACGGTACGATGCCGGGGACAAGCTGGGGTTTCTCATTGCCACCGTCGAGTTTGCACTCAAGAATCCCTCTCTGGGACCGGACTTCGAGGAATACCTGCAGAATCGTATGCGGTCCTCCGGAGGGCGCAGCACGACACGCTCACGAAAAGCCTAGCCGCGGCACGCAACCAAGACACCGCATCACCTGTCATTGACGACTGCGCATAACACTGGGACCATACCGATGAACGACTCCATCGAACAAGACTTGCAGCCACCTCAAAACACCGAAATCCCCGACCACCTTCCGCTGTTGCCAGTCCGGGACATCGTCGTCTTCCCCTACATGGTCCTCCCCTTGTTCGTCGGGCGTGAGATGTCGATCAAAGCGATTGAAGCCGCCTTAGCCGGCAATCGGATGATCTTCCTCGCCACACAAAAGGCTCTGGACGTCGAGAATCCAACGGCGGACGATATCCATACCATCGGCACGGTCGGCATCATCATGCGGATGCTGAAACTTCCCGATGAGCGCATCAAGGTCCTCGTGCAGGGGGTCTCGAAAGCCAGGATTACCGGCTATATTCAGACCGAGCCCTACTACTCCGTCCGCATCGACAAACTCCCGGAACACAAATCCCCCGGTGCCGCACTCGAAACCGAAGCCGTCATGCGAACGGTGAAAGAACAGATCGAACGAATCGTGAGCCTCGGGAAGGTGTCGCTTGGCGGCGTGCGCGATGAAGCTGAAATCCGTGGCCATCGCCGCACCTACATTGGATCGATGCCCGGCAAGATCATCCAGTCGATGAAAAAGGCCAAGAAATCCAATCCGCTTTTCCTGCTCGATGAAATCGACAAGATGGGCATGGATTTCCGCGGCGATCCGTCCGCCGCCTTGCTCGAAGTGCTCGACCCCGAACAGAACAACTCGTTCACGGACCATTACCTCGGCGTGCCCTTCGACCTGACCGACGTGTTATTCATTGCGACCGCCAACCTGATCGACCCAATCTTGCCGGCCTTACGCGACCGGATGGAAGTCATCGGCATCCCCGGCTATACCGAAGAAGAAAAGTTGGGCATCGCCCAGAAATACCTGATCCCCCGGCAGCTCAACGAACATGGCATCACCGAGAAACATGTCCGCATCGCCGAGCCTGCAGTACGTCAGATCATCGCCAACTATACGCGTGAAGCTGGCGTCCGGAATCTTGAGCGCGAAATCGCCAACGTCATGCGCAAGGTGGCCAAGAAAGTGGCGGAAGGGAAAGGCGTCGGGTTCCCCGTGAATCCCGCCAACCTGCATAAGTATCTCGGCGTCCCCAAGTTCGTGCCGGAAGAGGAATTGAAGGTAGACGAGATCGGCGTGGCCACCGGGTTAGCCTGGACGGAGTCCGGAGGCGACGTGCTCTACATCGAAGCCACAGCCATGAAGGGCAAGGGGCAACTGACCCTCACTGGCCAACTGGGCGATGTGATGAAGGAGTCTGCACAGGCAGCCCTGAGTTATGTCCGGTCGCGCGAGCGCACGCTCGGCATCGATCCTGACGTCTTCACCACGCAAGATCTCCATATCCATGTGCCGGCCGGAGCGATCCCGAAGGACGGACCGTCGGCAGGGATCACCATGGCCATCGCCATTGCCTCGACCTTGTCGCAAATCCCGGTACGCCGAGACCTGGCCATGACCGGAGAAATTACACTCCGCGGTCGAGTACTCCCCATCGGCGGATTGAAGGAAAAACTGTTAGCTGCCAAACGGGCCAAACTCACCACCGTGATTCTTCCGAAACGCAACAAGAAGGATCTCGACGAGATTCCCAAACATATTTTGAAGGGCATCCAACTCGTCTTTGCCGACACGATGGATGATGTCATGAAAGTGGCGCTCCGGCGGGGCCCGAAACCCACGCGCCCAACGGGAAAGCCCCAAACACCGCAGCCACAACAGAAAAAATCAGCCAGCCGCGCAAAGACCGGGCGAACGGCTCGCTCACTGCCGGTGCATGCAGCCTCCACGACCACGCGACCACGACAATTAAGCTAGCATGGCCTCGAAGGTCAGCACGAAGGCCCGCTCCCCGATCCGCGAATTCGATCTCATTCGAACGCTCCAACAACGTCATGGTCGCAAGAGCCCCTCGGTGATTCGGGGGATCGGCGACGATGCCGCCGTGGTGACCTCAGGAACCGGACGATGGAGCGTACTGACCACCGACCTGCTCGCAGAAGGCATCCACTTCGACCTCCGAACCGCCACGATGGCTGATATTGGGTTCCGCGCGGCAGCCGCCAACCTCAGCGACATCGCGGCGATGGGAGCCACGCCCCAATATATAC
>SWDR01000019.1:17113-62584 GCA_005116815.1 Nitrospira sp.
CGACGAGGCACTCGAAAAAATCCGCACGCTGCGAGATTTGATAATCCGCCGGGCTGGTCTCATTCTCAGCGCCAACTTTCCCCGCCCCTGCAAAGATGGGCCTCGTCACAAAGAACGGCGCCAGGACCTTCACGATGCGCTCGAAGGGCACCGCGCGCGACATGAGATAACTTTCGTGATAGCCGTAGCTGTTGCCCTTGCCGTCCGAGTTGTTCTTGTACAGCACACAATGGTCCCGCCCGGTCGCGCGTGCCATCTGTTCCAGGCACTGAGCCATGATGTGCGCACCCGCTCGTTCGAAGGCCACGATCTCTCGCGGGTTGGTGCATTCGGGTGTGGAATATTCCGGATGGGCTCCGTCGACGTAAAGGCGGCCCCCATTGGCCAACACCTTGTTCAACTGGCGATTGTATTCAGGATTGGGGCGCTCCGGTTCCCCTTCGACCTCGAAGCCGCGCGCGTCGAGCAACGGGTTTTCATTCTCATAGTCCCAGACCGCTAACGGAGCCGGCAGGCCAGGATAATGCCCGATGACGGCAATGGAATTGGACACGGGATCTGCAGCGGCTGGATCGCGAGACGCGATGCCGAACTCTGTTTCTGTTCCCAATACGCGTGGCGTCGTCAGCGAATTACATTCCTGCATAGGTGTGACGTCTTAGAGATAATGTCCGGTTGTGACCGTTTCGATCTGACGCGACTCGTCCGGGCTACCGCTGATCGTCCGAAGATGCACGATTTTTTCGCCTTTCTTCCCGGAGATCTTGGCCCAATCGTCAGGATTGGTCGTATTGGGCAGGTCTTCGTGTTCCTTGAACTCTTCCCGAATGGCGCGGATCAAGTCGTCGGATCGAAGGCCCCGGCCTTCCTTCGCAATCGTCCGCTTGACGGCGAACTTCTTCGCGCGCGACACGATCCCTTCGATCAATGCCCCGCTCGCAAAATCCTTGAAGTAGAGCACTTCCTTCTCACCGTTCGCGTAGGTGACTTCGATAAACTTATTTTCTTCCGAGGAGGCATACATGGCCCCGACCGTGAGATCTGCCATCTGTTCGACTAAGGCCTTGGCATCTCCACCATGGCGCTTCAAATCTTCCTCGGCAAACGGCAAGTCGACACTCAAGTACTTCGAGAAAATATCCTTCGCCGCCACAGCATCGGGACGCCCCACCTTGACCTTCACATCTAACCGCCCGGCGCGAAGGACAGCCGGATCGATGAGATCCTGGCGATTGCTGGCGCCGATGACGATCACATTGCGGAGCCGCTCCATGCCGTCAATCTCCGAGAGGAATTGCGGGACGATGGTCGACTCGATATCGGAGGAAATCCCGGTGCCGCGCGTTCTGAACAGCGCATCCATTTCGTCGAAGAATACGATGACGGGATTCCCGTCCGCTGCCCGCTCTTTCGCTTTTTTGAAGACTTCGCGGACTTGGCGTTCGGACTCGCCGACATATTTATTGAGCAACTCCGGGCCCTTCACGTGCAAGAAGTAACTCCGCACTTCTTTGCCG
Source organism: Nitrospira sp. (assembly GCA_005116815.1). Lineage (GTDB taxonomy): Bacteria > Nitrospirota > Nitrospiria > Nitrospirales > Nitrospiraceae > Palsa-1315. Next base: position 18,631 of record SWDR01000019.1, read on the forward strand.
GTGAGGTGCCCCAGCTTCTTCGCGATCGAATTGGCAACCGCCTTTGCGATCAAGGTCTTCCCGCATCCTGGCGGCCCATAGAGCAACACCCCTTTGGGCGCGCTCAACTTGTACTCTAAAAACAGGGCCGTATGAAGAAACGGCAACTCCACCGCATCACGGACCTGCTCCAACTCATGCTGCAGCCCGCCGATGTGCTCATAGTCGACATCGGGCACTTCCTCCAACACCATTTCTTCCGCCTCTGACCTCGGCAGCTTTTCGATGACATAGCCGGAGCGAGGATCGTAGAGCAGATGGTCGCCAACGCTTAACCGTTCGGCGATCAGCGGATCGCCAAGTTCGGCCACTTTCTCTTCGTCGAAATGCAACGTCACCAAGGCGCGATTGCCTTCCAACACATCCTTGAGCCTCACGACTTCGCCCTGAATATCGAATCCCTTCACTTCAATCACGTTCAACGCTTCGTTCAGGACCACTTCCTGCCCCTTGCGCAAGGCTGCGCCATTGATGGAGGGATGCAAACTGACTTTCATCTTCCGTCCGGAGACGAAGACATTGCCGGTTCCGTCATCATTGAGACTGGAAAAGATGGCGTAGGCAGAGGGCGGCGCGGTCAGTTTTTCAACCTCGGCGCGCAAGGCCTCGATCTGCACCTTCGCTTCTTGAAGCGTGGTGACGAGTTTCTCGTTCTGTTTGGTGGCTTGATCGAGCTGGTAGCGGGATTGGTAGAGCCGACGGATTTCTTCTTCCATCGACTGGATCTGCACGCGAAGCTTTTCCACTTCACGGGTCTGTTCGTCGTTGCGTGGGGCCATGTCCGTTTCTCCTTCTGTCAGCCGCTTGGTGATCTGCGTGACGGAATCTCGGAGAGACCGGAATCGACTCGGACTGTCTTTCTTGCCAGCCATGGCATTACTCGGAGAGCGCGAAAACCCTTGCTGCGTCGAGAAGTCCTTATCTGCGCGGATTCTATCATCCGTTCCGGAGGTGGTCAACCGGACCGTAACATGCAACAGCACGAGAGCCGTGATTGCAAACCATCACGACGCGTGCATGACAGCATCAAGCAGCGCACCTGTCGCCGACTCCACGTCATCTGCGCCAAGAATCGCCGTGATCACCGCCACGCCGAATGCTCCAGCCTGGCGCATCTCACCTACGCGCGCCGCCGTGACTCCGCCAATTCCAATAATTGGGATGCGGACCAATCGACATACCTTCTCAAGGCTATGCAGTCCGAGCGGAGGACCGAATGCCTGCTTCGATGGCGTCTCGTAGATCGGGCCAAAGATGACATAGTCTGCGCCCTGCGACTCTGCCTGCACCGCCTCCTCTACCCCATGCACGGAAACACCCAGGAGCCGATCGGCTCCCAACAACTGCCGCGCAACCGAAACAGGCAGACTATTGCTGCGCAGATGCACGCCGGCGCCTTCCAGCGCCAAGGCAATATCGACCCGATCATTGATAAGAAGTTGCGATCCTCCAGAATTCGTCAGGGCCCGCACCTCCCGAGCAAGCGCGACAAGTTCTCTGACCGGGAGATCGCGTTCACGGAGCTGAATAAGAGGTCTCGAACCGAAAGGTCACGCTCACGAAGTTGAATCGCAGGGGCTCCGACAGCGAGCGCTCGCTGCAGAAGAGGCACCAACGGCCGCCCCTTAGTCTGATGGCGATCCGTGACGACAAGCAGTCGGCTAGAGAGCGTCAGCATAGGAGAAGTGCTGAGTCCTGAGTGCTGAGTTCTGAGTGCTGAGCGTTTATGGTCGGGGCTTTTCGTATCTTCTTTCTCAGCACTCAGCACTACCTGCTCAGCACTTATTAGAGCATCCCTTCGATCGGGCTGCTGGCTGTGGCATACAGTTTTCGTGGAATGCGCCCGGCTTTGTAGGCCAATCTGCCAGCATAGACCGCATATTTCATGGCCTCGGCCATCGCAATGGGATCTTTGGCCCCGGCAATGGCCGTGTTCATGAGCACCGCGTCCGCCCCTAACTCCATCGCAAAAGCGGCATCGGACGCGGTCCCGACGCCGGCATCCACGATGATCGGCACTTTGATCATTTCCATGATGATCTTGAGATTATAGGGATTGCGGATACCGAGTCCCGACCCAATCGGTGCCGCCAAGGGCATGACGGCGGGGCAGCCCACGTCAACGAGCTTCTGGGCCACGATGGGATCGTCATTCGTATAGGGCAGCACGATGAAGCCCTCTTTGACGAGAATCTTTGCCGCTTCGATCAATCCGGCGGTATCGGGGAACAGGGTCCGCTCGTCACCGAGCACTTCCAGTTTGATCAAGTCCGACACACCGGCGGCCCGGCCCAAGCGGGCATACCTCAGCGCATCCTCCACGTTGTAGCAGCCGGCGGTATTGGGAAGAATGATGTACTTCTTCGGATCGAGATAGTCGAGCAGGTTCTCTTTGGAGCGATCGGTGATGTTCACACGCCGCACCGCCACCGTCACCACATCGGCGCCAGACGCCTCGATGGCTTTTTTGGTTTCCGCAAAGTCCTTATACTTGCCTGTCCCCACCCATAGCCGAGACGCAAACACACGACCGGCAATGGTCAACGGATCATTCTGCATGGACGAAACCCCTTCCTCTGCCGTACATATCCAATGGCGCGCCACCGCCGATGAAGCTCAAGATCTCCACTCGATCCCCTTGTGTCAGACTTCGCTGGTCGAACTCCTTGCGATCGAGAATTTCTAAATTGAGTTCCACCGCCACACGCTCGGTCTTGATGGCAAGCTCACGCAGGAGATCCCCCACGGTGGCATCTGCCCGAACGTCCCGTGGATCGCCGTTCACATGAATCTGAATCGCCGCTGCCATCGTTCCTCATCCTAGGGGAGCAGAATTCAGAATGTCAATAAAGCTGCGGGGCCTCGCCCCTTGCCCCCTATCCCTGATCACGTCAGAATAGCGCCAGCTCAACCATGATCACGTCGCCACAACATAACCAGCAGGTTGCCGGCATCTTTCGGTCGATTGCTGAACGCTTAGGCACCCAGCGGGCGAACCCCTATCGGGTCAGAGCCTATCGAAGGGCCGCGGATGCGATCGAAGCCTTGGAAGAAGACATCGCAGATGTCGCGGCACGGCAGGCATTGGAAGAGATTGATGGAATCGGCCGAGACCTGGCCGACAAGATTGAGGAATTTCTCAGAACGGGAGCGATTCAGGCCTATGAAGCCTTGCGAACGCCACTCCCCGAGTCGGTGAAGGCCTGGACTCACCTCCCGGGACTGTCTGAATCACTTGTGGCCTACCTCTATACCCGACTCTGCATCACCACATTGACCGACCTCGAGCGGCTGGTACGGTCGCACATGCTGCGCACCGTACCAGGGTTCTCAGGATCGGAAGAACGGCTGCTTGACGCGATCACCGCTTCGCAGCAGCCCCCCATTAAGACGCGCGAGGAAGCTCCTTAAAGATCTTCCAGGTCTTCAACATTTCCACCGCTTTTTGCAGTTGGACGTCCTGCTCGATCGAAGGATCGCCAGAGGCATCGACGGAAGAAGGCTGGGGCAGTGTGCCACTCTTCAGCTGGCCCTCTTCAGACCCTTTGCCATTCTGAGCCGGCTGATCTTTCCCCGGCACAACTGCAGGCTTGGCCTGCTTGGGCTCCCCTTCTTTGTCTCCCGGCTTCGACTCCCCTGCCTTCGCCACCGTAGTCGGGAGCTGAGCCTTGACCACAATGTCAGGCGTGATGCCGGTCGATTGGATCGAGCGCCCTTTAGGCGTGTAGTACTTCGCCGTCGTGAGGCGGAGGCCTGATCCGTCCCCCAGCGGAAGAATCGTTTGCACCGATCCCTTGCCGAACGAGGTCGTCCCGACAATGACCGCCCGCCCGTAATCTTGTAGCGCACCGGCCACGATCTCGGACGCACTCGCCGATCCTTCATTGATGAGAATGATCATGGGCGAATCGTCCATCTGATCCTTCCCCTTGGCAATCCATTCATCCTTCTTGCTCTCGCGTCCCTTGGTATAGACCACGAGTTTGCCGGCAGGAAGAAACTGCTCGGAGACCTCCACGGAGGCCGTCAACAATCCTCCGGGATTGTTTCGCAAGTCCAGGATGGTCGATTGGAGCTTCTGCTCCCTGAACTGTTTGAGCACCTTGCTCAAATCACGCCCCGTCGACTCCTGGAATTGCGTCAGCCGAACGTAGCCGATATTGTCCAACACCTTCGACTTCACGCTCTCGATCTTAATGGTGTCGCGAACCAGCGTAAATTGGAGCGGATCGGGAATCCCGTCTCGCTGAATCGTCAAGTTGACCTTCGAGCCCTTGGGACCGCGCATCTTTTGAACGGCATCCATCAGCGTGAGATCCTTGGTCGTTTCGTCGTTCACCTTGGTAATGAAATCGCCGGACTTGATCCCAGCCCGGTAGGCCGGCGTGCCCTCGATAGGCGCGATCACCGCCAACCGGTTCTCCTTCACGCCGATCTGGATACCCACGCCCCCGAACTCACCCTTCGTTTCGACCTGCATTTCCTTATACATATCCGGCGTCATATAGGCCGAATGCGGGTCGAGGGTGGAGAGCATCCCACGAATGGCTCCCTGAACGAGATCCTTCACCTTCGTTTCATCGACATAACTCTTCTGCACTTGGGTCAACACCTCGGAAAACGTTTTCAGCTCTTCATAGGTTTCCGTGGCATGTCCGGTCCGCTCCCAGCCCTTGCCGAGCATCACGCCCAACACCAGCGCCACCACCACCGTCGGGCCTACCATCCAGAATCGTCGTCGGGGATACTGTTCCATAAAGATAACGTCCTTTCCTCTTCCGTTCCCTATCGCCTCGCTAACCATTGTAGGGGATCCAACGGCTCCGCCCCCTCGCGCAACTCAAAGTATAGTGTATTTTCACCCGTCATGCCCGTATCGCCTGTTTCGCCGATCGCGTGCCCTGCCTCGACCTGTGCGCCCACCGTCACAAGAATTTTCGATGCATGGGCATAGAGCGAAAAGAAGCCATTGGCATGATCGAGGATTATAACGAGCCCATACCCTTTCAACCAGTCCGCATACACAACGGACCCCGGCATCACCGCATGGATATCGCTCCCCTCGACCGTCTTAATCTCGATCCCTCTCCGTTGCACATAGGTATTGAAGGTCGGATGTTTCTGGCGACCGAAGAAAGAGATCACACTCCCATCAGCCGGCCAGGGCAAGGCGCCCTTCGCACCACGCGGGGCCATTCCCCCGGTCGGAGGCCGAACCGGTGCCGCGCGACGGCGCGTTTCCAACTCGCGCAACAGACTGTCGATACGCGAGGCGGACCGCTCTAACTCTTGGAGCGCATGTTCGTACGACTCTTTTTCATGCGTGATCCTGGTGAGATAGACCTTTTTTTCTTTCTTAACGGACTTCATCTCCGCGAGCTGTTTTTCGGTACTGTGCTTGTACGACAGCATCCCGACTCGTGCCTCTTCCCGCTGCCGCTCCGCCTGCTCCATACGAGTCATATCGGTCCGAAAGGTGCCCATCAGTGCAAAATCCCGTTCGGACACCGCCGAGAGATACTGCAGCCTCCGCTGAAAATCCCCGTACGAATCCGAGGCGAGCAAGGTCTTCCACTGCCCGAAGCGGCCTTCCATATATTGGACCCGTAATCGCGCTAAGATCGCATCCTGCCGTTCACGCACACTTCCCCTTAGCCCGGACAATTGCTCATTGAGAACCTCGATCTCCTGATCTTTCTTCTTCAACTTCCGACTAATCTCCAGATGCGCCTGCCGGTAATGCAGCACACGTTCGTCGAGCGTCTGAATCCCTTGCAGCAGCGACTCGCGCTTTTTCCCTGCTTCATCGGCCAATTTTCGCTTTTCTTCGATCTGATCTTTGAGCTGTTCGAGCGCCTTACGTTCTTTCTCAATCTTGTCGACGATCGGATCGGCCAGCACAACCGCCGGCCAGGAAAGACCCAGCAGCCCCCAGATCACGACTCCGACCCTGAGTCCGATCCAGCAACTCATGCCTTGCCCTCGCCGAATCGCCTGATCGAGACGAAGCTCCCGGCAAACCCGAGCCCCATCCCGACTGCAATCAGGGCGAGACAGACTGACGGAGGGAAGAATGCCATGAGGTTGTCGAGTCCGGCAAATCGGCCCGTCGTTCGCATTTGCTGCCTAAATAGTTCGTACATGAACTTGAGCATTACCAGCGAGAGCGCGCTGCCCAAGGCCCCGAGCACTGCGCCCTCCACCAGATAGGGGATGCGGATAAAACTGGTGGTGGCTCCGATGAGACGCAAAATGGCGATCTCGTCCCGTCGAGAAAATAGGGTCAGGCGAATCGTATTAGCGATAATGGTCACGGCAGCCGCCGAAAGAATCACGCCGATGCCGATCGCAACCAATTCAATCGATCGAATCACCGTCGCGAGGGCATCGATCCAATCTTGATTATAGTCGACTTTGGACACGCCGGCGATCTGCCTCACCCGTTCCGCCCATCGCTTCACCGCATCCGGCGAACGGAACGACGGACTGAGCGCCACGACATAGGAGGCCGGCAAGGGATTCTGACCCAGGCCCTCAAGTAAGTGAGACTCCGAAGGAAATTGGGCCTTGAACTCTCCCAGCGCCTGTTCTTTCGAGATAAACAACAGGGATGCGACGGCACGATCGCTTCGTAAATGTTGCTCCACTTCCGCGATCGAATCGGACGTAAGCCGGTCATCGAGATAGACCATAATCTTGATGTCGTCCTGAAGCCATCCGGCGGCCGCCCGCAAATTGACATAGAGCAGTAAAAAAATGCCGACACAGGCCAGCGTAAAGGCCGTCGTCAAGATGGCGACCATCGTCGTCATCCGGTTGGTCCTCATATTGACCCAGGATTCCCTCAGGAGATAGGCCAGCGTCCTCATGCCAAGCCTCTCTGTTCAGGCAACAGGCGGCCCTGCGACAAGGTGAGCACCCGCCGATTCACTTGCGCCATCACGAGCGGGTCGTGCGTCGCCACAACGACCGTCGTACCCCGCGCGTTAATGAGTTTAAACAGTTCAATGATCTCGGACGTCAACACCGGGTCCAAATTGCCGGTCGGCTCATCGGCCAATAAGACGACTGGACCATTGACGATCGCACGCGCGATGCAGACCCGCTGCTGCTCCCCCGTCGAGAGGCCGGCAGGAAGCTGATCTCGCTTGTGCTCGACGCCGACTGCTCGTAAGGCCTCCGTCACTTTCCGACGGATGTCGGCAGAAGACACGCCTTGTACGAGCAAGGGAAGCGAAACGTTGTCGAATACAGACTTCTTCGGCAACAGCCGAAAGTCCTGAAACACCGTTCCCACCTTGCGTCGCAGATAGGGAATGTCGGATGGCCGCAGCGTCGTCACGTTTTTCTGATGGACGAAAATCTGCCCCTCATCGGGCCGTTCTGCCCCGATCAGCATCCGCAACAGCGTCGACTTCCCCGCTCCGCTCGGTCCCATGAGCAGGACAAATTCCCCTTTGCCGATCTCAAGGGACACGTCCGACAACGCCGACCGCTGATCGTACTGTTTCGAAACATGGATCAGTTGAATCATTGTGTCCTTACCATCGAAGATCGTCCCCTGGGACGTCGAACGCATTCTCAATATGCTCGATCCGCGAAGCCTCGGCGTTCGTGCCTTGCAACAAGACGACATCGAATCGGCAGGGTCGATCCTTGAGATGGTGCCGAGCCAAATACTGCGCTGCCAACTGGATCAACTTCTCTTGTTTCCGCTGATGCACGGCATGGATCGCGCCGCCGAATGCATCGGTGCGACGCGCCTTCACCTCGACAAAGACCAGCACCTGACCGTCTTCAGCCACGAGGTCCAACTCTCCCACCGACGAGCGCACATTGCGCGCCAGAATCCGATACCCCTTGTTGCGCAAGTACTGCTCTGCCGCCGACTCTCCTTCTTGCCCGAAGAGTTTCCGTGGGTCAAGGATGGTCACGAAATCGCCCGTAGAGATCCGCCTGGGCCGCTCAGGAGCCGAGCAACTGGAGCAAACGTGCGCCGATGGATAGCGCAGGGGCCATGTTGTGCCAGCCGCTGTAAATGCTCTTCTGTCCCGTAGCCCTTATGGGACAGGAAATTATAATGGGGATAGGTCTGATGATGCGCCTCCATCAAACGGTCGCGCGTCACTTTTGCCACGATGGATGCGGCGGCAATCGAGACCGACAGCGTATCGCCCTTAATGATCGAGCGTGAGGGAATGGCGAGATTCGAGAGGGTGACGGCGTCGATCAAGAGGCAGTCAGCCGGAGTTGTCAGCGACTCCACTGCACGGCGCATAGCGAGACGAGTCGCTTCTAAAATATTAAGGCGGTCGATCTCCTGCTCCGTCGCGATCCCCACACCGATACCGCGAGCCCGCGCGAGAATGACCTCATAAAGCCGCTCGCGATCGGATGCAGAGACTTGTTTAGAGTCGTTGACGCCAACCAAGCGGCAACGAGAAGGCAGGATCACCGCCGCCGCGACGACAGGGCCCGCAAGAGGGCCCCGTCCGGCTTCATCCAGACCGGCGATGCAGCGATAGCCGCGCCGCCGGGCTTCCAATTCAAATTCGTCGGTAGGTCCCACGATGTGGCCCCGCGATGCGTCCGTTGAAAGGGCACCCGACATTCGTGGTCGATCGCACCAGGGAATGAAACTAGGCCTTCGGAGCCGCAGCAGCTTCTGCTGGCGCTTCGACCTTACGCGCAACCCCGGCCTTTGCCTTCGGGCTCGCGACGAACTCCCGATCTTCAACCTTGGCAAACTTGCCCTTCTTCCCACGAAGATAATACAGCTTGGCCCGACGGACCTTACCCTGACGCATGACCTCGACACGCGTCACGATCGGCGAATGGATCGGGAAAATACGTTCCACACCGACGCCGTAGGAAACCTTGCGTACCGTGAAGGTCTCCGTGTTCAGCAACCCTTTACGGGCGATCACGGCTCCCTCGAACACCTGGATACGCTCTTTTTCCCCTTCGACGACTTTCACATGCACGCGGACCGTATCGCCAATTTCAAAACTCGGCGCCGATGGCTTCACGAACGACTGTTGTATCCGTTCTAACCGATTCATGAGACTACCCCTTCCTCCCCACATCGAACAGGCGTGCCAACCACGCCTTCACGAGTAAGTTCGTCTAGCAATTGTTGATCTTCGAGACTCAAGACCCGATCTTGCAACAGATCCGGCCGTCTCTGATACGTGCTTCGCAGGGATTCCTTCCGACGCCACAGACGAATGGCTTCGTGATGTCCTGAAAGCAACACCTCTGGCACGGGTATCCCTCGAACGTCCGCCGGTCTGGTGTAGTGCGGATATTCGAGCAATGCATCTGTAAACGACTCTTCCTCAATCGACTCCGGATCACCCAACACACCGGGGACCAACCTGGCTGCGGCATCGATGAGCACCAGCGCCGGCAACTCGCCTCCGGTCAATACATAATCCCCGACGGAAATCTCTTCCGGGTGCAAGGCGAGACGCACCCGCTCGTCGACCCCTTCGTAGTGGCCGCAGAGAATGACAAGCCGGCGAGTGTCGGCCGCCAGATTTTTCGCGTAGGCCTGCGTAAATGGCCGACCATGTGGAGACGGAAACAACAACCGAATCTGTTCCCCGGCTAGCGCATAGTCGGCCTGAATCTGTTCCACTGCGCGCAAAATCGGTTCGGCCTTCATCACCATCCCGGCCCCTCCGCCGTAGGGGACATCGTCCGCCACCCGATGGCGATCGAGCGTATAGTCGCGCAAGTTGCGCACCGTGACATGCAACAGACCTTTTTCCTGTGCTCGCTTCAGAATGCTCTGGCTCAGCACCGGCGCCACCATGTCGGGAAACAGGGTCAGAATGTCACACCGCATGGCGATCCTCAAGCAAGTCATCAATCCCGCGAACCATCATCTTGCGATGCACGAGATCCACCGACGTCACAAAGCTCTTCGCAGCCGGAATGAGGACTTCCTCCGTCCCCTTGCGAACGACGAAGACGTGATTGTCCGGTATCTCCAAAATGGTCTCCACCACTCCGATCTCGTCGCCCCGCTCGTTCTCAACCGTCATCCCGATGAGGTCGCATTCGAAATATACGTCCGCCGCCAACGTCGCGGCCGAGCAACGCGGCACTTGGATCAATCCTCCGCGCAACGCGACGGCGCCTTCCGGCGTCGTCACCCCCACAAGACTCATGATATAGGTCGAGCCGGCACGCCGAACATGCGCCACCGTCTTCTCGACGACCTGCCCCGTCGGCTCCAACACCTGCACCTGCTTGAGTCGCTCAAGCCGGCCAGGCACATCGCTCAACGATCGTACCTTGAACTCGCCTCGCACACCGAAGTGGCGCTCGATTCTGCCGATCGTGATCAGATCTGCCTGAGCCGTGGTCACAGACTAGGCCACCTTCTTCTTCGCGGCTTTCTCTGCCGCTTTCTCTGCCTCAAACGTCTTCCACACGCCAGCACATCCGAACAGATACGGCGTCGCTCGAAGCGGGAAAAATCTCAATAACATCGCCGCGAGCCCGGAAGGTACCGCGGTGGAAATCCGTATCGTTACGGGCATACTGAATCTCGACCAGTTTCGCCAGAATCTTCTCCCGCCTGACCTCCAGCCCTTCTTCGAGGAACACCACCATCTCGTGATAGACCTCCGGCGACCCCAGTCCGTAAATACAGGAGACCGACGACACGATCAGCACGTCGTTTCGTTGCAGCAGGGCGGATGTCGCCGCATGCCGCATCTGATCGATTGCATCGTTGACGGATGCGTCCTTGGCAATGTACGTGTTGCTTTGGGGAATGTAGGCTTCCGGCTGGTAGTAATCGTAGTAGCTGACGAAATACTCCACCGCATTGTGGGGGAAGAACTGCTTGAACTCTTGATACAGTTGACCGGCTAGCGTCTTGTTATGGACCAACACCAACGTGGGCTTCTGCACCTGCGCCACCACGTTGGCCATGGTAAAGGTCTTGCCGGATCCGGTGACACCGAGCAGCGTTTGATGCTTTCGGCCAGCCGTAATCCCGGCCACCAACTTGTCGATGGCCTGACCTTGATCTCCGCAGGGCTTGAAAGGAGCTTCGAGTTGAAACGGCGGCATGGAACGACCTTTCGGCCGTTATCTTACCATCGAAAACAGCATTGCGCACAGGACAGACAGTGGCGGGAGAACGAGACGCCGCCGACCCCTTGCGGGACCGGCGGCATCGGACCTTTTAGTATCGTGAATGTCTGGACGGCGCACCGACTGAGGCTCCTGGCCGATGAGCCGAGCCACGGTTCTCACCCCCGTGGGATCGTCGACCAGTTGATTCCGCGCCTCGGCGGGGCCGCGCGCGAGGATCCTGATAGTCGCTGGCCGGCATCGGGGCCGGAGCCGGAAGCGGAGCAAACACAGGGAGCGCGAGTTTCTTCGTCTCGATTTTCAACTGTCTCACCATGCGAAGATACTCTCGTTCTTCGGACTGAGAGAGAATCAAGAAGGTCGACCCTTCCTTCTCTGCGCGGCCGGTCCGCCCGGTCCGGTGGACATAGGAATTCGGATTGGTCGGCAATTCATAGTGAATCACCTGGACGACATCCTGAATATCCAAGCCTCTGGCTGCCACATCGGTCGCCACAAGCGAGCGGATGTTGCCGGCCCGAAAGGCGCCAAGCGTCCGTTCCCGCTGCGCTTGGCTATGATTGCCGGTCAACGAACCGACCGAAGCCGGCTCGCCGCCCAAATGGGCCGCCAACCGCCGCACTTTATACTTTTGATCACAGAACACCATCGACCGCTCCCCGGCCTTCATGGTCTGGAGCAAGGTATGGACGAGCTGTGTGCGCACCTGGTCTCCTGGCACGACATAGTAGGCATGCACAATCGTGGTCGGGGTGTTGATCCCAGGGTCGACAGAGATGCGTGCGGGATCGCGCTGCATGCTCTGCGCGAGCGTCTGAATATCCCCTGAAAATGTCGCGGAGAACAATAGGGTCTGGCGCTCAGCCGGAAGGAGACGAATGATCCGTTGGATGTCGCGCAGGAATCCGCGGTCCAACATCTGATCGGCTTCATCCATCACGAGAAACGTCACGCCACCCAACTTCAAGTGACCGGATCCTGCCAAGTCGAGCAACCGGCCTGGCGTCCCAACTACTACCATCGGCGGTCGTTGCAATGCACGGTACTGACGCTCAATCGGCGTCCCGCCATACACCGACATGGAGGTCACGGACGCCGGAGCATACTTGCGTAATTCCATTTCAATCTGCAGCGCCAGCTCCCGCGTGGGCGCCAACACGAGAAACTTCGGTCCTGAAGAATGGCTGGGACCGGCAGACTTGACATAGGGGCCAGGCGCAGGCACCGAGGCTTCACGACGCATGACTTGTTCGATAATCGGCAACAAAAACGCGAGCGTTTTCCCGCTCCCAGTTTTGGCTTGCGCCATAATGTCCCGACCTTCCAGCGCCACGGGAATGGCAGCCTGCTGCACCGGGGTCGGTGTCGAGAGGCCTGCCTGTAACAGGCGCTGGGCAAGGGAAGGCTGTAGATTCATATCAGCAAACGTAGACATAGAACTCCTTGTACGGGGCAAACTTCCTGGGACTGCACGGTCCGGCCTGATCAGAGGGCCGAGAAACGCATCGAGATGATGGGCAATTCAAGGAAGGAAAAGCGGGGCTGCCTGATAGGCAGCCCCGACGTGTCAAACAGTCGTAACGGATTAGTACCGGTCGCCGCCTCGGCCACCACCACCGCCACCACCGGTGCGCGGTTCCTGAGGGCGCGCTTCGTTGACGGTCAACGTGCGACCACCCAACTCCGTGCCGTTCAATGCGGCAACTGCCGCCTGCGCTTCTGAATCCGAGGACATTTCCACGAATCCGAACCCGCGGGACTGGCCGGTGAACTTATCTGTGATGATTCTGGATGAAGCGACCGCTCCATGAACAGCAAACAAATCGCTCAGCTGTTGTTCAGTTGTGGAATACGGCAAACCACCGACGTAAATCTTAGAACCCATTGGGCTCCTCCTTTGAGAATATGTGTTGTCTTGGACTTGAGATCAAAGTGAGGAAGGAATGGGCCGAAGACGCAAACACCATGGCGACTAAAGGCTGGCTTCCGATCAAATTCCTACACAAAACCAAAACAACATCTGTCTGAGGCCTTGTCACTCTCTGCGATATCACCGCCAGGCCTTGCGCAATGACACACAGTGGTCACTCTACTCCTCAGTCCTCTCAAATGCAAGTGATGACGCAAGCCTGCGCAATGCCGTGCGGCGATCTAATAGGCCGCAGGGGAGGAAAGCGGACGCTGAGAAAACAGGGGGATGGCGTGCAAGCTGTCAAAATCTAACGCGCTTTGGCCGCGAACCAGGAGTCCGACTTGACCGATCGCCAACGACTGATCTTCAACCGTCAAGACGAACTTCCCATCAAGGAAGGTTTCGATGAAGTCTTTGCTGAAGATGGTATTCCGCTGGATTCGCAAGGTATGCCAGGGAACTGCTTTCGGCGTGATCGCCGACCGCCCGAGCCTCGTCTCCTGCCCATCGACGATCCGACTGACGTCCAGCGTCATCGTTGCGAGATTGACCACCACCGCATAGAAATGCGTGGCATCCTTTACCCCAAACACGATTCCACCCACTCCCGTCGCTGCGTCGAGGGGAAATCGCAGCCTGACCGACACATCTGGATATTCATACTGAAACCCGTTGGCGACGATCAGTCGATAGCACGTCACGGCCTGACAGGATGAGCTGACGGTGAGGATGTTGGAGGCCGATGGAGCATCGGAGTCTGACTTGATCGACCAGTCCGCAACCGGCCCCTCGCCAAACCCCAGCATCGCAAATCCGAGAGGCGCCTCGCCGGGCTTTTGCTGATCGAACGTCCACCGATTAAACAAGCCTTCTCTGGCTTGATCTTTCAGGTTGACTTCTTTTTCCGTCTGGCTCTCTGTCTGAATGGCATGGGACCGCTCGACAGAGACACCCCACTCGCCAGCCAGCACAGCCACGGCAAGGAATACCGCCACGATACAGACAGGTTTACGCGTCATTGCATTCCCATGTTCACTCACCTCGATCCACTCCATCTGCCTCCTACTCCGGCGACCGTTTCTTCATATCGAGGATATCCTGCTGAAACCGGTCGCGCGCCGCCAAGATGGCTTTTCTTCGTTGCCACCGGTCCCAGGTCCACCAACGAAGACGATCGCGAAACTTCACGACCGGCGGTTGCGCGCTTCCACCAGGCGCATGCTGAAACTCGTAGCCCTTATGCGACTCGCGATTGTCAAAAAAACGACGATAGAGATGATCGTAGAGCCCTTTCCCCGAATCGCCTACACTCACGATGCCCTCCCTACAATAACAGGTCCAATTGCTGGCTCTCCATCACCGGAGGCGAGCAGGTCTGCCGCTGACACACATACGCCGTCGGCTGCCCGTTCACACTCGTCTTCCCCGCAGCCAGCGGCAAGTCAGATTCTCCAGCACGAGCGGCTTCGACCACGAGCACCGCACGATTCGGCAGATAGCGTCGATGGACGGTTGCAAGCAACGATTCCGTCATCGCCTCGCCCCGTGTGCCGACCACAACAATTTCTTGCGGCGTCGTCAGGTACCATTCGAACGAGCAGAGCAGCGCCGATGCGCCATAGGCGTTATGCTCCATGACGCTCCGGAACACCTGAAACTGGCGCTCAGCCAGATCATGATACCGCTGCTCTCTCGTGAAAGAGAAGAGCCGCAACAAGACCGAAGCGACGATGGCATTACCGGAAGGGATCGCGCTATCGGTCCCTGATTTCATGCGATGGAGCAGAGCTTCGTGATCGCGGCTCGTATAAAAACACCCACCAGCCTCCTCATCCCAAAATCGGTCCAACAAGCTGTCTGTCACGTCGCGGGCCTGATCCAGATACCACCGGTGCGACGTCGCCTCAAACGCATCCAGCAAGGCGGAAGCCAGACAGGCTGCGTCGTCTAAATAGCCGTTTAGGCGCCCCTTTCCTGCCGTGACCGTCCGATAGACTCGCCCGTTTTCGACCGCATAATCGAGCAGGAAGGTGAGCGCCCGTTCTGCTGCCGCCAGATAGGCAGGAGTCCCGAACGCATGATAGGCATCGAGATAGGCGGACACCATCATCGCATTCCAACTTGTGAGAATGTTGTCGTCCCGCTGCGGCTTCACGCGTTGCTCCCGTGCGGCAAGCAACTTCACCCTGGCAGGCCGCAACAACGCCTCCAACTCCTCCTGTGCCTCGGAGGTGAGCTGAACGTCACCAAGCCGATTCAACACGTTCTTGCCTTCGAAATTGCCGCTCTCTGTCACACCATAGTGCCGGCAGAACTGCTCAGCCAATTCAGCGCCTAGCACCGAGGCAATCTCTCCCGGCTCCCAGACAAAATAGATTCCTTCATGCCCCTCACTGTCGGCATCCTGCGCGGCAAAGAACGCACCGTCTGGATGCGTCAATTCACGACGCACGTACTCCAGCGTCTCTTCCACGACTTCACGGAACCGAGGCTCTTTGGTCAGACGCCATCCATCGAGATAGATCCGCACCAACTGGGCGTTGTCGTAGAGCATCTTCTCGAAATGAGGAATCAACCATTGTCCATCCACGGAATAGCGATGGAAGCCGCCACCAAGATGATCGTAGATTCCTCCGGCTGCCATCGTTCTCAGCTGCAAGAGCACGTGCTCTTGATGGGAAGGGTCTTTCGTCCTGGCCGTCTGACGCAGCAACAAGTTGAGCGGGGGAACCGTTGGAAATTTCTGGCCCTCCCCAAATCCGCCATGGACCGGATCGAAAAACTGTCCTAAACTCTTCGCTGCCTCATCGAGCAATCGATCCGTCAAGGGATCGCCCGACGGCTTCGGTGTACCCACCCGCAGCAACCCGGCCTTTACCTTGTCCACATTCTTGCGGACATCGTCGCGATGATTCCGGTAGGCCTCGACGACACCGTTCATGACTTCGGGAAATCCAGGCAAGTTGTAGCGGGGCGCCGGCGGGAAATACGTGCCCCCGTAAAACGGTTCTTGATCGGGCGTCAGAAACATCGTCAACGGCCACCCACCACCCCGTCCCAAAAATACTTGCGCGGACTTTTGGTAGATATCGTCCAGATCCGGGCGCTCTTCGCGATCGACCTTCACGTTGATAAAGTGCCGGTTCATGAGCTCGGCAATCTGGACATTGTCGAAACATTCATGGGCCATGACATGACACCAATGGCAAGCCGAATACCCGATGGACAACAAAATCGGCTTGTCCTCTGCTTTCGCCCGCGCCAAGGCTTCCTCGCCCCAGGGATACCAGTCCACTGGATTCGTCGCATGCTGCCGCAGATAGGGGCTGGATTCGGCAATCAGCCGATTGGGGGAACGGTCTGCTGTCGCTAAGTCAGTCATCGATTGTCTATCCTTGTGAACAGGCATAGTACATGGCCGCAAAGCCGCTCTGCAACGGACCTGTCAGGCTATGGTATAGTCCTGCTGCACCTCGAAAGGCTCACCGTATGCACGGCTCAACGTATCACGGTTCTCGCGCTTGCATTGTCGTCACAGGTCTGGGAATTCTCCTCGGTCTGTTCTCTTTCGGTACTCCCTGCTTCGCACAATCCCAGGAACATCACCCCGCATTGTTTCGCGCCCTCGACAACCTCTCCAGCGAACGCATGCTCGCCGACATCACCATGCTCAGCAGTCCTTCATTTAACGGCCGCCAAACAGGCACAGTGAACGATGCCCGCTCGGCGACATGGATCATTCAGCGATTTCATGAATCCGGTCTCTCACCTGCGAATGCCGGCCTCGATCCATTCATGCCTAGCGGGCCGGACCTTGGAGTCCCCAGCGGATTGATGACCACAACGGTCACAACGTCGACCATTGCACCGGACCCCGTCCTTCGTATTTCATCGGGCAGTGACTCGCTCATCCAGCAACTCGGAACAGACTACCTCCCTATCCTCGATTCACCCTCCGCCGAAGTGCGCGGGCCAGTCATATTTGTGGGTTATGGAATCGTGGACGCGACGCACGGCATCGATGACTACACCGGAGTCGATACGACCAATGCCGTAGTCCTCTTCCTCCGCGGCGCCCCCACATACTACAAGGGGACCGTCAGTCACGCAGACAAGGTGCGATTCGCACGACAGAAAGGCGCAATCGGCTATCTCACGGCCACTGGACCAACGCTCAGCTCCTATGAGTCGCGCCGAGGCGTCACGGGAAAACCAGGAGCCTTTTATGGCCTCTCTCCTCGATCGGACACCATCCCAGGGGCCTGGATCAGTACCGGTCTCGCCTTGCAGATTCTCGCCGCTCCCGATCAGGCACAACCAAGTCGGCTGCAGGCCTTACAGGAACAGTTGAATCGCTCCCCTGCCACACAATCCATCAACACTGGCCGCTACGCCTCTCTCGATTGGCAGACTCGTTTGGAAGAAGGCGTCCTCATGAACGTGCTCGCCCTCTTGCCTGGAAGCGATCCGCAGAAGACACATGAGGTCCTCGTGATCGGTGCGCATCGTGACCATTTCGGACGACAAGCCGGCCTGCTCTTCCCCGGCGCAGACGATAATGCCTCCGGCACGGCCGTGATGTTGGAAGTTGCCCGCGCCATGGCCAACTCAAAAGTACGAAGCAAGCGGACGGTCTTGTTCGTCTCGTTTAGCGGAGAAGAGCAGGGGCTCATCGGCTCGCGGCTTTTCCTCCAACGGTCGGTCATGCCTATCGGCTCGACCAGAGCCATGATCAACATCGACCATGCAGGCATTGGAAACGGAAGGCTGACGGTCGGCGTAACCGGATTGGACAAGAGCCTCGCTGTGGAGGCGGGACAGACGGCAGGGCTTACCGACAAACTGGATCTCTATGGATTTTTCCCCGGCGGCGATCACGTGCCGTTCAAAGAGGTGGGAGTCCCAACCATCACGGTCGTCAGCGGCGGTGTTCACCCACACTTCCATCAGCCCACCGACAGCGCCGACACAGTCAATCCTGAAATTCTGCATAGCGTGGCTCGCTATGTCCTCGCCCTCACCTGGCAACTGGCAAATACTGAATAGAATAGGCACGAGGCTTGGGAGCGAGAGGTTCACCCTCTAGCCTCTCTCCCCGCACCTGAGTTTATGGGATATCGTCGAGAATAGTAGACTGAATCGATGGCAGTGGCGCAGTTTGGCGGGGAGGACCTGGGAGGACGAGCGCGCCCCCGCTTTGGTTCGCGCCTTGGATAAGCCCGATCGAGAGTTGCGGCCCGAGTGTGCTCACGGCCCCGCTCCAGGCCTGACCGGTCGTGGGGTTCCGAAAACTGAACGTTTGAAAATTATTCCCGGGATTGTAGAGAAATCCCTGGGTGCCCTGATTGTCGAGATAGAGATTGCCTGGGCCGGTCAGATTGAACAACGGCGCGACCCCTCCGTCGAATGAGCGAACACTGGAAACGGATTGGGCCCACAGGGGCGCGTCCAGCGACGGAAGCGAGAACAGAAAGAGGGCCAGCGCAGCAATCGCCAGAGGACGCATTACAACCCGATGGCCCTGACCGTTGATTGCACTTAGTCGATGACAGGTTTGCATGGAATCATTATAGTATGGGCAAATATTCTTTGTCGATCACAGGGGGCGTTATGAAGCAGGGGACTAGGACTGATAGATGGTGGCGCACATGCGGCTATGCCGTCGGCATAAGCCTGCTCCTGTCACCTGCCCTCAGTTGGGGGCTAGAGGTCGGGAAGACTCAACCGAGTGAACGTCGGGAGACCATCTCCCTTGCCGACGCGGCGCTTCAAGCACTGAAACATAACCTAGACATCAATATCAGCCGCCAGACGAAGGAGAGCCGGCAGGCCGACATTACGGTTGAACAAGCCAAATTCGATCCGACACTGAGCGTGAACGGTCAATACAATCGAACGGTGAATCCGCTCAACCGGCCGGTGTTCGGTGGAACCGGCGGGGCGTTGAACGACATTACGACCTTCGACCAACGGAACCAATCCGTCACACTCGATGCGACGACGAACTTGCTCACCGGCGGCAACGTCGACCTGAACTATAGCCCTGCTCGAACCAACGTCAACCAGAATGTGGCCACCGGGTTCCTCTTCAATCCCGCCTATACGGGCGGCCTCGCACTGACGCTCACGCAACCCTTGCTCCGCAACGCCGGCCTCGACATCACCAAGACCTTCATTCGCGTGGCGCAGAACAATGCCATCGTCGAGGAGCATATCTTTCGCGACCGCGTCCTCACCGTCCTGGCCACCGTGGAGCAAACCTATTGGGAAGTCGTCTTTGCCAACGAGAACCTAAAAGTCGCCGAGGCCGCCTTGAAAGCGGCACAGGAACTTCTGGCCAGCAACCGGGCGAAGGCGAAGGCCGGCATTATGTCGATCGTCGATGTCCTACAAGCCGAAGCGGCCGTCGCATCGCGGGTCGAGCAGGTGCTGGTTGCGGATAAAACGATTCGCGACCAGGAAGATCAACTGCGCCGATTACTCAACCCGGCGGAAGAGGATTTACGTCAAGACCTGCGCCTGACTCCACTCGACCAACCGACCGTGACCCTTGAACCGATCAGCCTGCAGGAAGCCATCGACACGGCGATCGAGCAGCGGCCTGAAATCGTCCAGGCAAAAAAGAACATGGAGACGAGCGATCTCAACACCAAGTTTGCCAAAAATCAGATTCTCCCGACCCTCTCGTTCCAAGGCACCATGGGGATGGCAGGGCTGGGAAAAGACTACGGCGATTCGGTGAACAAGAACCTGAGCGGCGACTACTACAACTATGGCGCAGGCCTCGTCCTCAGCTATCCCCTCGGCAACCGCTCAGCCTGGAGCACCTACAGCAAGCGGCAGCTCGAAGCGAAAAACGCCGAAGCCTCACTCGTGAGTGTGCGGCAGCAGATCATCGTAGGTGTGCGGGAAGCGGTCCGACGTGTCCAAACGGATTTCAAGCGGATCGAAACCACCAGATCGGCCAGAATCATGGCCGAGAAACAGTTGCAGGCGGAGCAGGAGCGTCTGAAGGTAGGGCTGAGCACCACCCGCTTCGTCCTCGATTTCCAACGAGATCTTGCCACGGCCCAAGGCAATGAGTTACGCGCAACCGTCGACTACAATAAATCTCTCTCCAACCTCGCGCGGCACAAAGCCACGACACTCGACCGCTATAATTTTCAACTGAACTAGTCCGCATGATTCATAATGAGGGCTGACCTCTATGATGGCGCCTGAGCCTAGTCCACATGCGACACCGGCTCAGGCCGACGAACAAGGAGCGGCTCTCTCGCTGCTTCCCATCGCCGCTACCCTCTCTTTTTACACCCTCCCTGCCTCGCTTCAGGAACAGCCACTCGTCCAATTCGCGCCGCAACTGATCGCCTATCTTGCCTTTGGCCTCTGGGCCTCGCGTAACCGCAACATCGTTTCCCGACTGGGGCTGGAGAAAGAGAAGGTACAGGATGGCCTGCGCTGGGGACTCGTGACAGGCCTGCTGCTCGGTGGCCTGAATACCTTCGTGATTCTCTCAGTCTATCCGCATCTGGGCTATGACATCCATTTCCTCACTGCCACACCGCATGCCCAACTCCCTCTCTTCGTCATGGTCCCCTGGTTCATCTGCGGCATCGCGCTCTTTGTGGAACTAAACTTTCGAGGATTTATTCTAGGACGACTGGCAACACTTGAATCGAGGCTGTGGAAATCCAGCGTCGCCTCTCGCCTCTCGCCTCTCGCCCTCATCATCAGCGCGGTGGTATTTGCTTTCGACCCCTTCATGGTGAATACATTCCAATACCTCCATTGGATTGCGTTATGGGACGGGCTCATCTGGGGAATCATCCGGGTGCGCACCGGCAATCTCTACATCACGATCGTTGCGCATGCAATTGAAGTCATCGTGATGTATAGCGCGGCGAGACTCGCGCTGATGTCATAGGAATATATAATAGGAAACCACGAAGGAATCTCAGCATGAACGAACTCGGCAAATACGCACTCTATTTTCTGCTCGGAGGCACCATCGTCAGTATCTCGACCTATCTCGGCTCTCAAGGCCGTTCGTTTCTCGCCGCCTTTGCCAGCACCTTTCCCGCCATCACGGGCGCGACGTTCATTCTGATTTATCTCAATGGGGGTAGCGAGTCGTTGGTGGGATACGCAAAGCATCTCTTGTGGTTTGTCCCCCCTTGGATCGTCTACGTCATCACCATGATTCTTGGCGTCCCACGCATTGGGTTTTGGCCAGCTATGGCCTTGTCTATGACATTGTATTTCAGTTGTATCGGGCTGCTGAAGCTCGCTATCCGATAAGCTCCGGAGAAAAACCGTGATGCGTGAAGCGCGAGAACGGCGAACTGCGGATTGCACCGCTCTCGCCTCTCTTGCATTTCACGCCTCACGTTTCACGTCTAACGAGAAGCGCCGCTGAGTTGGGATCGAATAGAAGACGGCCTAGGCAAGGTGGCTGAAGTGGAACCGGTTCATTTCACTCATCGCCGACACCAGCCGGTCGATCGCGACGGTGACGCAGTGACTCGCCTCGTGTGATGGCCCCTTGCCGCCGGCCCAGATATCGGGCGGCTGCTCCACTTCACAGACGTTCTGGCAAAACCGGGTAATAGACTGCTTCCAATAGGTCGGGTCCGCGGCTTCGTCGAGAAAATGCTCCCGATCCTTCGTAAAGGGCGCATCGAACTGCTTGGCCCTCATCTGCCACATCTGCTCCATCGCGTTCTGCCGTTCCTGGGTAAACTCAAGTCCCCTGGCTTTTTCGTTCAACGCGGCAAAGAGTCCCCCAATCACCCGTTCGACATGCGACTCGGGAAAGGCGCCGACACAGGCTTGCACGACGAGATATTTATGGAAAATAAAGACCTCGGCGCTGATACGGGCCTCGGCGGCCGAGGGATCGTAGGCCCGCGCCAGCTCTTTCATTGCATCGCCTGAGGCACTCTCAAGGCTCGCACCCAGCAACCCTGCTAGTTGACGCCCTAGACCCATGTAATCCACCGGAGTCGCTGCATGTGTCATGATCGATCGTCTCTTTCCGTGAGCCAAACTCACGCCGAGCGTAATCGAGGCAAGGAGAAATTACCAGAAAATAGTCAGACGAATCCGAGAGAAACTATTCTTTTCCCCACCCGCTCGATCCGTCCTTGAACCACCGCAGCCGGGTTGTTACCATGCGCTTCTTCTTTTCCTCTCAACCGGTCTATGGCACAGATCCGACAGCCACCAGCTCCGTCCCGCGATCTCATCGTCGAAGGCGCGCGCCAAAACAACCTCAAGAACATCTCGCTCCGTATCCCCCACAATCAGGTCACGGCCATCACAGGCGTCTCAGGATCGGGAAAATCCTCTCTCGCGTTCGACACGCTGTTCGCCGAAGGCCAATGGCGCTATGTCGAATCGCTCTCCATTTATGCCCGCATGTTTCTCGATAAGGTCAACCGGCCCGATGTCGACCGGATCATCAACGTCCGGCCCGCCATTGCCATCGAACAGAAGAACCCCATCCGCACCGCCCGCTCGACGGTCGGAACCACAACCGAAATTGCCGACCTCTTGCGCCTCCTGTTCGCTAAAGTGGGCCATCCGGTCTGCCCCGATTGTTCCATCGATGCACGCAGCTTTCATCCTGGCAGCGTCGCCGACGACCTCCTGAGTCATTGCGCCGGCACACGAGCCATGATCCTCTTTCCGGTCAAAGCACCGCCGCCGAAACAGGACCAAGCCTTTCTCCAATCGCTGTTGCTGCGCGGCTTTACCAGAGTACAATGCGGCGAGGCCATCCTCGACCTCCACGAAACACTCGGCCTTCCCACAGTTAAGCCGGACCATCTGTATGTAATCCTCGACCGGCTCGTGATCCGGGGAGACAACCGATCCCGCCTCGTCGAAGCGATCGAAACCGCCTTTCGCGAAGGCGAGGGCCAATGCCGCGTGGAGGTCATCGACCAGGGCCCCCGCACCTACAGTACAGATTTTCGTTGCCAACAATGTGGCAGAACCTTCGAGCCGATTCGTCCGGTCCTCTTTTCCTTCAACCACCCGCTCGGCGCCTGCCCCGAGTGCAAAGGGTTCGGCAATATTCTCCGATACGATCCAGACCTCGTCATTCCCGATCCCGGCAAATCCCTGGCCCAAGGCGCAATCGAACCCTGGACCAAACCCAGCGCCGATTGGTGGCAGAAACAAATGTTGCTCTCGATGAAACGGCGCGGAGTCGACCTCACGATCCCCTACAAGGACCTGCCACAGACGATCCAGCAGATCCTCTGGCAGGGAGAAGGCAAGCTGGAGGGCATACAACAATTCTTCGACTACTTGGAAGGGAAGCGCTACAAACTACATGTGCGCGTGATGCTCAGCCGCTACCGGACACCGATCTCCTGTCCGACCTGCCAGGGGTCTCGGCTCAGACCGGACGCGCGGTATGTGAAAATCGCAGGCACTGATATTCATGAGCTCTCTTCACTCACAATCGAAGCGACTGCCGCCTGGGTCACATCCCTCGCCCTCTCTCCCTATGAAGAACAGGTCGCCCGCGACATCCTCCGACAACTGACAGCCAAACTCGGCTTTCTCCTCCGCGTGGGCCTCAGCTATCTCACCCTTTCCCGTCAAACCCGCACGCTCTCGGGAGGAGAGGCCCAGCGCGCGACCTTGGCCAACCAACTGGGTGCCCGTCTAGTCGGTACGCTCTACGTCCTCGACGAACCGACCATCGGACTCCACCCCCGTGACACCGCGACGCTCGCCGGCATCATGCGAGAGCTGGCGAGCCAGGGCAATACGGTCGTCGTCGTCGAACATGATCGTCAGATCATGTTGGCCGCCGACTATCTCGTCGAGATGGGCCCCTTGTCCGGCGAAAAAGGCGGCGAGGTGATCTGCGCAGCGCCACGACAGGAATTCATCGCGGACCGGCGGTCGATCACGGCACGCTACCTGCGTGACGAAGACGAGATTGCCACGCCACGCACTCGACGGAAAGGGAATGGAAAATTTCTTGTCATCGCCGGAGCCTGCGAGAACAACCTCAAAGATCTCTGTGTCCGTATTCCGCTCGGAATGCTGGTCTGTGTCACCGGCGTCTCTGGGTCCGGCAAGAGCACCTTGGTCGAAGACACGCTGTATCGCGCCATTGCCAGGGCCTTTCGTATTGAGTCACTGCCCATGGGCAAGTTTCGCGCGATTAAAGGAGTCGAACATCTCACCGGCATCAAACTCATCGATCAAGAACCGATCGGCCGCACGCCGCGCTCGAACCCGATCACCTACCTGAAAGCGTTCGATGAAGTTCGTTCCCTCTTCGCGTCCGAGCGCGAGGCCCTCAGAAGCGGGCTCACGCCTGGGCACTTCTCCTTCAATACCACCGGAGGCCGGTGCGAGAAATGCGAAGGAAGCGGCGTCGAAAAGCTGGAGATGTACTTCTTCGAAGATATCTATGCGACCTGCGAAGCCTGCGACGGGAAGCGATTTAAACCGAACGTCCTCTCCATTCGTTACCGCGGGAAAACGATTCATGATGTGCTGCAGATGACCGTCGACAACGGGCTTGGATTTTTCAGCGGCTCACCCAAGCTCACAGAGAAACTCCACCTGCTCTCCTCCATCGGGCTTGGCTATCTCCGGCTCGGTCAAGCCGCCACGACCCTTTCAGGCGGCGAAGCCCAGCGGCTGAAAATCGCCGCTGAGCTGATAGCCGGCAGGGGACTGTCCCGGCAAGGGACTGTCCCCCTTCCCAGCCGGGCAGATGGGGACAGGCACCGGCCTAGCCGGAGCCAGTCCCCTGATGTGCTCTACATCATGGATGAGCCGACCACCGGGCTGCATGTCGAAGACATCAAGAAGCTCCTGGCGATGCTGCAAAAGCTGGTGGACAGCGGCAATACCGTGGTGGTGGTGGAGCACAATCTGGATGTGATCAAGAGCGCCGATTGGGTGATCGACCTCGGGCCGGAAGGAGGATCGGCAGGTGGACAGATCGTAGCGGAAGGGAGACCGGAACAGGTGGCAAAAGTGGCAGCGTCCCACACTGGGCGATTCCTCGCCCCCCTCCTGGCCCATGAATAGGTGGTACGCTGACGCCTACAGCCCAGGCCGCTTCTCAGCTGTCAGCGCTATCGCGATTGGCTCGCCTGCTCGACGCACATCCAACTGAAGGGTCTGACCTGCCCCGACCTGACAAAGCCGTTTTGCCTCCCGCTCAGAAGATACCGCCGAAAGCACCGCACCGTTACAGGCCACGACTCGATCACCGACTTTGAGACCCGCCTTCTCTGCAGGCAGGCCGGCGCGAATTTCCCGCACGAGGTAGTAGCGAGCGCCGGACGACTCTTGCAGATCCCAATTCACACCGACCCGCCCGGACCCCAGCAATCCGGTTTGCGAACCGAACCGGGCGAGAATGCGATGGGCAATGACGCGGGCCAAGCCCTCGGGATCATCGGCCGTGGCATCGAAGCTATGCCCCTCCCCATTAAACAAGACTAAACCGCTTTCCACGTCGATCATCCGAAACGCCAGCGATACGCGGCTGACTTGCTCTCCCTCCGTTCGCTCCCATTGCTGTACTTCACCCACAATGATTGCATGGGCGCCGACAAGCTTCCCGACTTTCAACACCTCGGCATCGTCGGCATACTTGAGTTGGATAACCTGCTCCTTGAACACTTCGTCGAGCTTGGCTCGCTCGACAATATTGATATCCAGATCCAGGAGTAAGGTCGTCATGATCCCGGCGACACGAGCGCCGGATCCCGGAGTGGTTCCCGCATCGACGAACGGCATCACGGCCATCGTGCGATAGCGATCGATCGTGTCTCGATTGATCGGCCCGACGCCGGTGACGACCGGCTCAGGACGTCCGAGCATGCCGCCAGAGCCCAGAGCAGCTGTGCCGGACGACGCGCAGGCGCGACGCCGTTGCAGAATGGCCGAGGGAGCACCCCACGCGCAGAGTTCGTCGTTCACCAGCACAACGTGATAGGGATATTCTCGTTGATGTTCCGATGCGATATTCGTGAAGGGATAGAAAATGCAGCCGCCGATCCAGACCGAGATCGGGCAAAACGCCAACTCATAGAGCCATTGCTTGCGGGCCGTGAGGGAATATTCCCAGACCAGCAGACGTCCATCGTCGCGCAACACGCGATCCGGCCGACCGATCTGTTCGATCACCTCGGCCTTGGTCATCGGCACGGCCAGCCGGTCCAGCTTGGATTCCGACTTCACCACGGTATAGAGCACACCGCAGCCGGAACAGGCACCGGCAAGAAGCACCAGCACCATCCAACAGCCAATCCGTTTGAGCATATCGGGCGACTCCTGGAAGCTCACCGCACGAGGACGCAGGGTAACACCTGAGCGAGAAGGCTGCAATGGAATGATCGGGAGATCAAGGCACGGGGTACGGGGCACGCGGCAAGTAACGCAAAAGAAGCCCTCTCAGCCTATCGCCTCGTGCCTCTCGCCCCAAGCCTGACTAGTTCAGGGAGGGATCGAAAGGCATATCCGCATAATGACGGTAATCGTCACCCAGAGCGCTCACAATATCGGGCCAGATACGGGTGGGATCCTTGTCGAACACGGCATTGGGATCTGCCGGAATGGTAAACCAGGAACCGGTCTGCATTTCAGACTCCAGTTGCCCTGGCCCCCAGCCGGAATACCCGAGGTAGGCGCGGAATGCATCGTGCCCTCCGCTGTTGGTCAAAATACGATCGACCAGGTCTGTATCCCCGCCTAGGCAAATCCCATCGAACACATGATGGGAGTTCTCAGGCAATTGATCCAAGCGATAAAGCATCATGACCTGATTCGTTTGCACCGGTCCTCCGGAGAAGAGGACGTGCCGTTGGCCTTCGAGGATCGGCACTTGAGGTAACGCTTCCGAGACCGACATCGCCGTTGGACGATTGACGACGACACCAAGCGCACCTTCAGCCCCATGCTCACAGAGCAACACGACGGTTTGCCGAAAATTCGGATCGCGCAAGGAGGGTGCGGCAATGAGGAAGATGCCTTTTCCCAATGGAGCTTTCATAGATATGATCCTACCGTGCGGGCCAGTGCGGTGCAAGCGGCATGACGAAGCAAGCGCAGAACGATGAACAATGAACGCGGAATGCCGAGGGGACCATCGTCTCCCTGCTCATAGCTCAGCGTTCAGCGCTTCCCGGTTGACGGTAGGTTATCGGTAGAGGGATTCGCGGCGGTCACGGAGCAGATCGTTGTAGGGAGTAAGAGCTTTATTCCTCGCCTCGGCAGGATCGATCTCGAGAACATGGAGTTCTTTTTGGTCGCGCGGCGCGCGATGCAGTATCGCGCCCTTCGGAGCGACGATTTCGCTATTCCCGATAAAGGTCAGAGGAGCTTTGCCGCCTCGTGCTTCGATTCCTATGCGATTACTCGTGACGGCAAACACTCGATTCTCCCGGCACCGGACCGGCATGGAGTCCGGGCAATCCGGCAGCACGAGGTTCGAGGGATGGCAGATGATCTCGGCTCCCTTGATGGCCAATGTACGAGCCGCCTCAGGATAGTACCAATCGAAACAGATCATTACGCCGATTTTAGCCGAGCCAATATCCCACACCTGAAATCCCGTGTCGCCTGGCGCAAAGAATAATGTTTCTTCAAAAAACAGATGGGTCTTGCGATAACAGCCGATAAATCCGGACGGGCCGACCACCACGGCAGAGTTATAACAAACAGCCCCGGCGCGCTCCGGAAGACCGGCAACGATCACCATCCCGCGCCGCCTTGCAAGATCGATCAACCGTTGCGTCGTGGGGCCATCCGGCACCGACTCCGACAGCGCAAGCACTTCTTGTTGCGACAGGAACTGATATCCGGAGGCACACAACTCAGGCAACACGATCAGATCGGCATCAGCCCGATCGAGTGCTTCCACAATCGTATCGAGATTGCGCGAGACCTCGCCGAACTCCGGAGCGAACTGATAATAACCGACGCGCATGATCGTCATATCCCCAGAACAGAACGGGCAGGGTCGCCCCTGCCCGTTCGA
The DNA here is from genome assembly GCA_005116815.1 of Nitrospira sp. Classification (GTDB taxonomy): domain Bacteria; phylum Nitrospirota; class Nitrospiria; order Nitrospirales; family Nitrospiraceae; genus Palsa-1315. The sequence continues at coordinate 46,719 of SWDR01000019.1, forward strand.
AGAAAACCTCTGACCGAAACGACTTACTTCACTTCAGACAAATGGGTCACCGCACCTTCGGCATGTTGGGTGGCCACATCGGCATGACCGGCCTTGCCATGAGCCACGGCTTCCTTGAGGTGCTTGACGCCTTCATCCAGGTGAGGATTCTTCACGCCTGCCGCCTCGGCATGCTTGAGGGCACCCTCGGCATGCTGCACCAGGGCATCGGCATGTCCCTGCTTGCCATGCGCCGCGGCTTCTTTGGCATGCTCCACCGCTTCAGCTACATGCTTGTTTTCGGCAAGGGCCAGCCCACTGAACAGCGGGAAACCAACAAGCGCGGCAACCGCCACAACGACCAATGCTCCGCGATGGGATTTCATTTTCATGGATTCCTCCTCAGTGGTTAAAATTCAATCGACGCGCGAAAGGGATCCGCAGTATCTTCGGTCCTTCACCTTACACAGCCGGTTTTTTGCTGTCAAGAAGCTCTGACTTGTGGATCAACGTTCAAGATATGCTGCAACCCCTTGGCGTCTTTCTCCACCGGACAGGCAAAGTCCCGACTCCATTCCCACCAGGATCCCGGATAGTTGCGCACATTGCGATAGCCCGCAAGCCTGAGGACGAAATAGAGCCAGGCGGAACGGACGCCGCCGGTGCAATAGCAGATGATCTCTAGATCCTGCTTAAGCCCTTTGTCGGTAAGACTCTCGCTGATCGTCACCAAGTCTTTCACCGTGGCATTCGGTTGAAGAAATCCAGTCCAGGCCAGATGGATCGCCGAGGGAATGTGCCCGGGCCGCGGGATCCCCGACACTTCTTTCCCGAGATATTCTTCGAGGCTGCGCGCATCGACGATCACGGTGCCAGGATGTGGCTGCTTCACGAGCTGCTTCAATTCATCTTTTGCGGCAATCACGGTAGCGACCGGCTTGACAGTAAACGTCCCCGGCTTGGGCGTCACGCACCCATGTTCGAACGGACGTTTCTCCTGCACCCACTTGACCCACCCGCCATCGAGAATGCGCAGCCTCGTATGTCCAAAATATTCCAACATCCAGAACATGCGGCCTTCGTCACCCCAGTTGTCGAAGGGGTTCGAGTAGATCACCACATCGCTGTCCGGACTGATACCCAGCGCGCGAATCTTCTGCTCCATGAATACGCGATCGGGATTGAGCAGCCCCTTCGGCACGGCCTGGGGATCGCTGTACTCATGCCAAGTCGAATGCACGGCGCCTGGAATATGGCCGCCGAATTCATAGGCTGCCCGCCCACGCACATCGATAATCACCAGACCTGGCTGCCCCAAGCTCTGCTGGAGGGTTTCCGTATCGATCAACAACGGGTGTGTCATGTCGTTCCTTTTGTGGTGTGAGCACTCAACAATCAGCCCTGAGCTCCGGCCTTACAACTTCCCCCCTCAGGCTGACGGCTGGTTGCCGAAAGCTGATTGCTCTCGTTCAATACCGCTGCGAGCGTAGCGGACAGAGGAAACTCCCGCTCGTACACGACGAATTGATAGGGGTCGTTCCCCGTCAGTCCATATTTAGTCTGCAACATCTCATGCTGCGTATCGGTCAGGATGTGGTACTGCACGCGGGTCTTTACTTTCAAGCCTTCGGCCTGCGCCGGCAGTTGGTACACAAACTGATATTCCCGACTGGCCAATGGCAACAGGCGGTTATCATACAACTCCACGATAGCCGGCTGCCAGAGGATCCAACGGCCCATCGTCGACGTTTGCCGATCGAGGATCTTTCCCTGCCGATCTTCCACGGAAAACTCCACGGTGAAATACCGATCGGGATCGCCCGTCGGAATCTTATGCCCGGCTCCTGCATTGATCAAGGTGAGCGTAAATCCGACGCGATCGCCCGCTTTGGGCGAAACGGTATCGGCCCGTACTTGGATGCCCACCGCCCGCTTCACCATATCGGGATCGTGCCCGCCGCGCCAGAGATGCTGGCGTCCCCGCCGGATTGGGCCATTCGTCGCCACCGGCCGATCGATCTCGGGCATGTGGCAACTCTGGCAAATGAAGCCCCGCTCCTGCATGAAGAACTTGCCTTCGTATTCCGCGTAGGTCCCGCAAGGGCCAACCTTGTAGAATTGCGCCGGGCCGGACACCACGTTATGGCAACGCTGGCAGACCTGCGCGGTGCGAAAGTTTGGATCGAACTTGGTCGGATGGGGCGCGGCGGAATCTTCGAACGGACCATAGATGACGCCGTCCCGCACATGGCAGGCCGCGCAGGTGACCGACTCCTTCTGATATTCAGGATCGTAGTGGGGATTGGGCTCCTGGATTGCCTTCTCCACCCGCCCCCGCGGAATTTCTTTCACCAACGTCGGCTGCTGATTTTCTAACGGGGTATGGCAGTTCAAACAGACCCAGATATTCTTATCTTTTTTCCAATAGGCCTGAAAGAACGGGTCCTCATAGGCATGCGCGTGGATACTCGTCTTCCATTCGTCGTAGATCTCGCGATGACATTGACCGCAAGACTCGGCCTTCAGGCTCGTCAACCCTTCCGGAATCATTTGAAAAGGAATCGCATGGGCATACTCATCGCGCAGCCCGAAGATCACGACCGGCTTGATCTCGGTGTAGTACAGATAGACGAGCACGCCGGCCAAGACAGAACCGAGCAGAATCTTGATAGGAGTCTTCATGCGTTGAGGAGCGCCTGGATATGTCGATCGACCGACGCGGCCAAGGAGGTCAGGTGATACCCGCCTTCGAGCGACGAGAGGATGCGCCCCTGAGCATGACGCTGTGCGATACCGGCCACGATGCCGGTGAGGTCCGCATAGCCCTCTTCGGTCAGCCCCATGCTCGCAAGAGGATCGTCCCGATGCGCATCGAAGCCGGCGGAGATGATCACGAATTCCGACTTGAAGGCATCGGCCGCCGGCACCAACGATTTCTGAAAGACGGCACGATACTCCTCATCGCCCTCGCCCGCTTCCATCGGCACATTGATCGTGAACCCTTCCCCCGCCCCTCGGCCACGCTCCGTCGCGCGGCCCGTGCCAGGATAATGCGGATACTGATGTGTGCTGAAGAACAGCACGGAGGGATCGTCGTCAAAACTATGTTGTGTGCCGTTGCCATGGTGCACATCCCAATCGACAATCAGTACGCGCGCGAGACCATGTTTTTTCTGCACATAGCGCGCAGCGATCGCCACATTGTTGAAGAGACAGAAGCCCATCGCGCGCCCAGCCTCGGCATGGTGCCCGGGTGGTCGCACAGCACAGAAGACATGGTCCACATTATTAGACATGATCGCATCGACTGCGGCTAACGCCCCACCCGCTGCCAAATAGGCGGCAGTCAACGAACCGGGGGACATGGAGGTATCGGGATCGAGCGAGACCCGCCCATTGGCCGGTGCGCGAGACTTGAGCATCGCAAGATACGACGGTTCGTGGATCTGCGTGACCCATTCGTCTTCAGCCGCTCGCGGTTCAATCCTGGTCAGCCGAGCCGCCGTGCCGCCCTGCTCCAGCCGCTGCATGATGGCACGTAGCCGATCGGGCGACTCAGGATGTCCTGCGCCCATGTCATGGCCGAGATATGCCGAATGGTACACGAGACCCGTCTTACCCATGCATGAATCCTGTGATCGGTGATCAGTGATGGGTGATCGGTAATGGGCAAGAGCCAGGAACGTCCCGACTCATCACCCTTCACGCATCACTCATCACATGTTGGAATCGTAGCATGCAGGAAAGCGCATAGACAACGAGCGCTTGCCGCTGCTATCGTCGCGTATACCTGGAGGGAAACATGGCAAATCGCCGCATCGAACCGCTCAAAAAAGTCTTGGCCATTGATCCGAACGACGAGGTGGCCTGGTTTGGTCTCGGGAAGGCCTACATGGAAGATGAAAACTTCGACGAAGCGGCCAAGGCCCTGCAACAATGCGTCACAGTCAAGCCCACCTACTCAGCAGCGTATTATGCCCTGGCCCAATCGCTCCACAAGCTCGGTCGCATCGATGAATGCCGAACCGTCTGCGCGACCGCCATCGATGTCTCCACGAAAAACGGCGACATGATGGTGACGAAAAATCTCGAACTGCTTCAAAGCTCGTTGCCTGCCAAAAATTGACATTCCACTGATTGCCCGCACCTGCCCCCGGAATTGGCGCCGAATCGGAAACACTGACTCGCCATCCTGCTAGACCGGTTCTGCATCGTCATCATCGTCGTCGTCTTCGTCAGATGAGAGCCCGAGGGCTTCCGGTTGGCGCTTGGCAATTTCCTCATACACTTCGTCGAGCCAGCGGCTGGCACAGCCAAGGATCTCCCTGACTAGCGGTTCCGGTTGCGCCGTACGTTTGATGGTCCATTGGCAGACATATTCCAACAGCACATCCCGTTCGAACCGCTCCGACGATTCCGTCGCCAGCGCGGTCATCTCGCCCAGCCCAGTTTTGAGTATATCCGCCACCATGTCGCGCCCGTAGGACGTGCTCGCGGTAACATATTGGACAGCCCGATTGAGTTCCTGGTCGGTCATGACGTCTCCCGTTACGCTTGTCGCATCATACCGAGAATGCCACCCCGAGGGAAGATTCTCTCCGTCTCAGGAATGAGAAATTTTCCTCGACCAGATCGGCTGGAATGGTATGATCCTGGCCACACGAACCCAACCGCCTGATCGATACGAGCACGACTAAGGAGATGAAACCTATGCCAGTGAAGGCCGGCCGAAAAACCAAGACCGTGCGCAAGACTTCTTCCGTGAAGCAGCAGAAATCCACCTATGCCGAGCGCTGGGATCTCTCACACTTGGCCAAGGAGCCGGTCAAGAAATTCGACAGCCTGTTGGCGGAGATCGAGACCAAGGTCGCACAATTCGAAGCGGCTCGGACCCAATTCAGCCCAACCATGGCTACCTCCATCTTCCATCCGCTCCTGACACTGAGTGAAGAGATCGCGGCTGCTTTCTCCCGGCTCAGCGCCTATGCCTATCTCTGGTTTTCCGAAAATACAAAAGACCTCGCCGCTCGTTCGTTTAAGACCAAAGTCGAAGAACAGCTCACCGCGCTTCAGAACCGATTGGTGTTTTTTGATCTCTGGTGGCAGAGCGTCGATGAAGACAATGCGCGCCGGCTCATGGCGGGAACCGGCTCGCTCCGGTATCACCTCGACACCATTCGCCGGTTTCAGCCCCATACGCTATCTGAACCGGAAGAAAAGATCGTCAACATCAAGAACATCACAGGCCGCAGCGCCGTGCAGTCACTGTACGATGTCGTGACGAACGCTTTCACCTTCACGCTCACCGTCAACGGTAAGCGGAAAACCATGACGCGCGAGGAACTGACGGCGTATCTCCGCCATGCGCAAGGCCAGCTGCGTGAGGCCGCCTATCGGGAGCTATACCGCGTCTATGCCGATCAGCACGATCTCCTGGGTGAAATCTACAAAGCGTTGGTCAATGACTGGAAAGCGGAAAATCTTCAACTGCGCCACTTCACCAGCCCGATTGCCACCCGCAATCTTGGCAACGACATTCCCGATGCTGCCGTGGCGTCGCTCCTGAAAGTCTGTCAAAAAAATGCGGGCATCTTCCAGCGCTACTTCCGCATCAAGGCGCGCCTCTGCAAGATCACACCGATGAGCCGCTATCACATCTATGCGCCGCATCGCACGGAGCAGAAATCCTACCGCTATCAGGACGCCATCAAGATGGTGCTGGATGCGTACCGGGGATTCTCACCGCAATTAGCCGACTTGGCGGAGCGAGTGGTGGAGGAGCGCCATATCGATGCACGGGCGAGGCCCGGGAAAATCGGCGGCGCCTATTGTTACAGCGTCGTCCCGGGCATGACCCCCTATGTGCTGCTCAACTTCACCGGCGAGGCGCGCGATATCGCGACGATGGCCCATGAACTCGGCCATGCCGTCCACGGCATGTTGGCGTCCCACCATTCCATGTTTACCTTCCATTCCACCCTCCCGCTGGCGGAAACGGCCTCGGTATTTGGAGAGCGCATCCTGTCCGATGCCCTCATGACCCAGGAACGGGACAAGAAGGTGCGGCAGGGACTCCTACTCAACCAACTGGACGACATCTATGCCACGGTCCTCCGGCAGGCTTATTTCATTCAATTTGAAAATCAGGCCCATGACATGATCGCCCAGGGCGCGACCGTGAAGGATCTGGCCAAGACCTATCTGGCCGAAGTGCGGCAGCAATTTGGGAAGGGGATTAAGGTTCCGGATGAGTTCCAATGGGAATGGCTGACCATTCCCCACATCTTTGCCAGCCCATTTTATTGTTACGCATACAGCTTCGGCAATCTGCTCGTTCTCGCCCTCTATCGCATGTATCAAAAAGAGGGGGCCACGTTTGTCCCTAAATATCTCGAGCTGTTGAGCACGGGCGGATCGGAATCGCCGCAGGCCATCCTGGCCAAAGTCGGCGTCGATATGTCCTCTGAAGATTTTTGGCAATCGGGGTTCGACACGATCCGCGAGATGGTGGATCAGCTAGAGCAGACGCTGTAACAGGCCGCTCAAAACGTCCGCCAGCATCGTTCCCTGCCTTCGCCGAAGCGGCTTCGCGCAGGCAGGTCGGCTCATCGAAATCCCTGCCCGTTCGAGTCCCTGCCGGCGCGACTCTGAGGCACGGCTCGTCGTCACGATCAAGGTCCTCGCCTGGTCCTGCTTGGCACAGACCCTTGCCTTCGTCGGCGTCCTGACCGTGCTGTCGAGCACGACACGTAATGGTTGCCGCTGTGCCAGCCTCAATGGGCGATCGGAGAGTCGCGCTGTGAGAGTGGGATTATCCTTGAGCACAGTGCCGACCCCGACGATCACCGCATCCACTTGACTCCGCAGTCGATGCGCGTCGTGCCGAGCAAGTGGACCAGTAATCCATCGAGACTCGCCCATTGCCGTGGCCACCTTTCCATCTAATGTCATGCCGGCTTTCAGGATGACGAAGGGACGCCCGGTCTTTAGCCAATGGAGATAGGCGCGATTCAACTGCGCGGCTTCCTCTCGTGCAACACCTGTCGTCACCGTCATCCCGGCCCGGCGCAAGGCCGCCACACCGCGGCCCTTCACCATCGGATTCGGATCGGTCATCGCCACGACCACCGCTCGCACACCGGACTTGATGACTGTCGGCACACAGGGTGGAGTTCTCTTGAGGAGATGGCAACAGGGTTCGAGCGTCACATAGAGCGTCGCGCCCTTGGCACGGGCCCCTGCTTGGTTGAGCGCAAGAATTTCTGCGTGAGGTTGCCCTGGTCCGTGGTGATACCCGCGGCCGACGATGCGGCCGTTCTTGACCACGAGGGCGCCGACCATGGGATTCGGGCTGGTCTGACCCAGGCCCTTCGCCGCGAGGCGAAGCGCCAGGGTCATGAAGTGGAGGTGCGTCGTAGTGGCGGTCACCGCTTCTTGCGCGTGACGCGCGATCGGCTGCGAGGCTTCGGAGCCGACTTCGCCTTCGTGGGTTTCGCCGTCTTCTTCGCCGTCGTCTTTTTCGCCTTCGTACGCGGCACCGACTGCTTTCGCGGAGAAGGGGCAGCGCTCGCACCCGCTTCGGCTAAGGCCGCATGGGCTGCCGCAAGCCGCGCAATGGCGACGCGATAGGGCGAACAACTCACGTAATCCAACCCAAGTTGATGGCAGAACTCCACCGAACTGGGATCGCCGCCATGTTCACCGCAAATACCGAGTTTGATCCCTGGACGGGATTTCCGGCCTCCGGCGATGGCCTGCTTCATCAAGGCCCCGACCCCTTCTCGATCGAGCACCGCGAAGGGATCCGCGTCCAGAATGTTGTTGGTTTGATAAAAATCGATGAACTTCGCGGCATCGTCGCGGGAGAACCCGAACGTGGTTTGCGTGAGGTCGTTCGTCCCGAATGAAAAGAACTCCGCCTCGGTCGCGATACGATCCGCCGTGACGGCAGCCCGCGGCAGCTCGATCATCGTACCGACCAGATACGTGAGCTTGACGTTGTACCGCTTCATCGTCTCTTGCGCGACTTCACGGATCAAGTCTTTCTGTGCCTTCATTTCCGAGACCATGCCCACCAACGGAATCATGATCTCCGGGACAATTTTCTTTCCTTCTTTGGCCAGCTCACAGGCGGCTTCCATGATGGCTCGCGCTTGCATGCGGGTAATCTCCGGCATCGTAATCCCGAGGCGGCAGCCGCGGAGCCCGAGCATTGGATTGAACTCGTGGAGTTCTTCGACGCGGGCCAGCAACCGGCGTTTTTCTTCAAGCCTGGCTCCGTCGCGCCCGGTCAATTCCAACTGCGCAATCTCCACCATCAAGTCTTCACGCTTCGGCAGAAATTCGTGCAACGGCGGATCGAGAAGACGAATGGTCACCGGGAAGCCCGCCATCTCGCGATAGAGCCCGATGAAATCCTGTTTTTGCAGCGGGAGGAGCTGATCGAGAAACTTTTCCCGCTCCTCTTTGGTCCGCGCCAAAATCATCTTCTGCATGATCGGGATGCGATCCTCGGCGAAGAACATATGTTCTGTCCGACAGAGGCCAATGCCCTCCGCTCCGAAACCGCGCGCGATTTTCGCCTGATCCGGCACATCGGCATTCGCACGGACGCGAAGTGTTCTGACGCTGTCGGCCCATGACAGAATCAACGCAAACCGCTGGTACTTGTCCGACTGCTTCGGGTCCAACTTGCCCTGAATCACTTGAATGATTTCAGATTCGACGACGGGCAAGTCCCCTTCATACACATTGCCGGTCGAACCATTGATCGAGAGATAGTCCCCCTCGCGGAATACCTTGGCGCCGATACGAACGGACTGGGCATCCAGCACTTCTACCGCATCGCAGCCAGCCACACAGACCTTGCCCATTTGCCTGGCGACCACTGCCGCGTGAGAGGTCATCCCGCCTCGTGCCGTCAAGAATCCCGCCGCTGCGTTCATCCCGTGTATATCGTCTGGGCTCGTTTCCTGACGAACCAACACCACACGGGTGCCGGCCGCTTTCATCGTCACGGCCTTATCGGGAGTTAAGGCGATTTTCCCGGCTGCTGCGCCAGGACCGGCAGGAAGCCCTTTCCCCAGCGGATTGGATTTCGACTCTTCTTTCGTGTCGAAAATCGGATAGAGATATTGCGCCAATTGCTCTGGCCCGATCCGCTGCACCGCTTCCTGCTTCGAGATGAGGCCTTCTCTCACCATGTCGACGGCAATTTTTACAGCGGAAATGCCGGTCCGTTTGCCGACCCTGGTCTGGAGCATGTAGAGCTTGCCCTCTTGGATCGTAAACTCCAAATCGAGCATGTCCCGGTAATGTTTTTCGAGCTTCTTATAGGTGTGCTCCAGCTCTTTGTATGCCTCGGGCACATTCTTCGCGCGGTGAAGAAGCCATGTACGATTTCAATGCCGGCCTGCTTGGCATTCTTCACCGCAGTCGCCACTTCCTCCAGGGTCTGTTCTTTCTTCAGACGATCGAGGATCTTCTGGCTCCCGCTTTCAATTCCAAACATCACCGTCCGGCAATGGGCCTTGGCCATGGCGGGGAACAAATGCTGCGCGACCGAGTCCACCCGCCCTTCGATGCCCCACTGAATCGTGAGCTTCTCGTCCATCACGCCTTGGCAAATCGCCTCGATGCGCTTGGGCTGCAGAAGGAAATGGTCGTCGACGAAATAGACGGACCCATAGCCGCATTCTTCGAGATACTTCAGTTCGCGCACCACATGGGCGGCTGTCCTCGCGCGCCATTTACCTTCGTTGAAAATTGGAATGTCGCAGAATACGCAGGGCCAGGGGCAACCGCGCGACGTTTGCATCGTCGTAAAGCGCTCCATGGACAGCACCGCCGGCACATCCAGCGGCATCGATTCCACAAAATCGAGCGGAAGGCCTTCACGGTCCGGGAAAGGCCATTGATCGAGATGGCGCTCCATCGGCCGTCCTGGGTTCTGCACGACCTGGCCATCCTTGGCCCAGGTCAACCCGGCGACCGACGCGGGATCGTCGAACTTTTCGAGGAGGTCGAGGAGCAACTGTTCACCGTCACCTCGACAGACAAAATCTACTTCCGGGCACTGTAATTTGACCAACGCGGCATTCAAGCTCGCAAAGACCCCACCGAAGGCCAGCTTGACCTTCTGATTGGTGGCACGAATCTGACGGGCTAAGATCTTTGCGTAGGGATAGCTGGTGGTACTGAGAAAACTGAGGCCGACCAGGTCAGGCTGTTGCCGGTTGATCTCTTCGAGGATGACCTCGTTCGGCGTATCGGGATTCGCCTGATCGAACATCACACATTCGTGGCCTGCTTGTTTGAGTACCGACGAAAGCGACATGATGCCGATGGGCGGAAAGCCCATGACTCTAATACGGCCGTTTTTCGCTCTTGTTTTTGCCGGGAGGGCGTAGAACTGGGGGTCACGCACATGGATCAGAAATACACGCATGTATCCACCCTAACACGAATGACGGGGGCAGGAGAAGTGAAATAACCTGGTTCTGATGAACTGAGAATGAGAGGGAAGAAAAGGATTGAAATGAGAAGTGGGGATGCGGTGATCATTCACCCATCCCCACTTCACTGAATAGCTTACGGACGACGAGACGAGAGGCTGACTTACCGCCCGAGTGCCAGCTTGATCGCATGACCGATCTCAGCCGGGTTCTTCACCACCCGGACACCGGCGGCTTCAAGCGTCTTCATTTTCTCAGCTGCCGTGCCTTTTCCGCCTGACACAATCGCGCCGGCATGGCCCATACGACGGCCTGGAGGCGCCGTGATCCCGGCGATGAAACTCACGACGGGCTTCTTCACGTTCTTCTTGATGAACGCAGCGGCTTTTTCTTCCGCATCGCCGCCGATTTCACCGATCATGACAATGCCCTGGGTTTCTGGATCTTTCTCGAACAGGGCCAACACATCGACGAAACCCGTTCCGTTGACCGGATCGCCGCCGATGCCGACACAGGTCGTTTCACCCAACCCAAGCGTCGAGAGTTGATGCACCGCTTCATAGGTGAGGGTCCCGCTGCGGGATACGACACCGACGATCCCCTTCTTATGGATAAAACCTGGCATGATGCCAATCTTCGCTTCATCGACCGTAATTACGCCTGGGCAGTTCGGTCCGATCAAACGAACGTCGCGGCCATAGAGGGCGCGCTTCACCTTGACCATGTCGTTCACCGGGATGCCTTCGGTAATACAGATGATCAATTTCACCCCGGCATCGGCGGCTTCGAGAATCGCATCGGCGCAAAATGGCGGAGGCACGAAGATCAGCGAGGTATCGCACTGCGATTTCTTCACGGCATCGCGCACCGTATTGAATACGGGAATACCTTCGACCTCTTGCCCGGCCTTGCCAGGCGTCACACCCGCGACCACCTGCGTCCCGTAGGCCTTGCACTGCGTCGCATGGAACGAGCCTTCCTTGCCCGTGATCCCCTGCACCACCACCCGCGTATGCTTATTAACGAGAATGCTCACAATGTCCTCTTCTTTCTTCCACTCGTCCCCTTATGGCTGGAAAAGATCCCCAGGGGAGCGACAGGGTTAAGGCCCTGACTGCGGCCGTCGAGCGAGCACATTCCGATCGTGCGCGCTCCGGGAGCAAGAGACCGGCATAGGTGCTGCTCCTCTTTATCCCCCTTGTACCACAATCTGCGAAAAGTCCGCGAATGAGTTGAAGAAGTCATCCACTTCTTGGAGCAACGACAACCGATTACTCCGGACGGCCTGATCCTCGGCATTGACCATGACTGCCGCAAAGAACGCATCGATGGTAGGCTTCAGACGCACCAGCGCGTCCAGGGCCTGGCTATAGTCACCCCGCTTCATCCCGGACATCAGCTTGTCCCGCTCATCCACCGTAGCCTGGTAGAGCGCCGACTCAGCAGGATGCGCAAACCGCGCGCTATCGACCGGCTGACGATCCCACTTCTCTTTCTCGACGAGCCGGTGCGCGCGTTTGAAGCCGACGATTAATGGATCGAATTCCGGCTTGGTGGTCACAGCTTCAAGCGCTTTCATTCTCTGCACAAGATCCACGAGGTCGAGCTGCTTGCCGTGCGCCTGCTTGAGTACCGCTTCGATGACATCGTCCCGCAACGCATGGACAACCCTGGCATAGTGCCGAACCCGTTCGAAAAGAAATTCTGTCATCCGGCGTCGGCCATCTTCGGCAGAGTCCGCTCCCCCTTTGAATCCACCACCGATGACGAGGTTTCTCGCGGTCTCGATATAACTCCCGAGATCGATACGCAGGTCTCCCTCAAGAATAATTCTGACAACGGCCGTGGCATTCCGCCGCAGGGCAAAGGGATCTTCCGATCCGGTCGGCACGAGTCCCACATAGAAGAAGGCTGCAATCGAATCCAGCCGATCGGCCAACGACAACACTTGACCCGCGATGGTCTTGGGCAACTCGCCTTCAATCGAACGCGGCAAATATTGCTCTCTGATGGCCTGACTCACCGCCTCGGATTCCCCATCATGTTTCGCGTACTCGCCCCCCATAATGCCCTGCAGCTCAGGAAACTCACCGACGACACCCGTAAGAAGATCTGCCTTGCACAGCTCAGCGGCCCTCTCGCAAGCCTGTTTGAGCTTGCCGTCCTGCGGTCGCAACGTCGACGCAATGACGCCGGCCAGTTCCTTGACCCGTTGCTGTTTCTTCTCCATCGTGCCGAGCTTCTGTTGAAATGTGACCCCGGCCAGCTTCGGCACCCGGTCCTCGAGTGTGACCTTCCGGTCTTCGTCAAAAAAGAACTTCGCGTCGGCCAAACGCGCAGCCAGAACCCGCTCGTTCCCTTCACGAATCAATCCCATATCTTTGGCTCGATTGTTCGTCACCGCAATGAAATGAGGAACGAGCTTCCCGGTTTCTTTGTGCATCAAGGAAAAGAACCCCTGATGTTCTTTCATCGAGGTGATCAAAATCTCTTGCGGCACTTCTAAATAAGCAGGCTTGAAGGACCCGATAATGGCGTTGGGACATTCAGTCGTATAGACCGCCTGATCCAGCAGGTCTGCGTCGACATTCAACGAGAACCCGGCTTTTTTGCAGAGGGTCGCAATCTGTTCTTCGATCATGTGGCGGCGACGCTGGGGATCTGGAGTGACGCCTTGACGTTCAAGCCCCTTCAGGTAGGACCCGGAGTCCCGAACCACGAGCCCCTTCGAACTCCCTAAGACGCGATGGCCTAGAGTCTTGTTGCCTGCGGTAATCCCCGCGGCTTCGATCGGAAGCGTGGCCCCGCCATACACGACCACCAGCCACCGCACTGGACGAGCAAACCGAACGCCGGTGGTATTCCATTTCATCGCTTTTGGGAACGAGAGTTTCGCGATCAACTGTGGAAGGAGTTCTCCCAGAACCACCTTGGTTGGCCTCCCCAGCTCTTGCTTCACCGCAAACAGATATTCCCCCTTCGGAGTCTGACGCACTTGCAGTTCATGCACCGCGACCCCTTGCCCTGCAGCAAATCCCATTGCCGCTCTGGTCGGCTGACCGGCTGGATCGAACGCCACCGACTTTGAAGGCCCCATCGCTTCCTTGGCCATCGAGAGTTGCAACGTCGCCAGGCCCTCAACCACTACGGTCAATCGCCGTGGCGTCCCCAGGGTGCGAACAGATTGAAACGCGAGGCGGTGGTCTTTGAATAACTGTTCAGCCGCCTCTTTCAATGTTGCCAACGCAGGCGCGATGAACTGGTAGGGCAGTTCTTCGACGCCGATCTCAAGCAACAGCTCTGCAGCCTTCACAGGGGAAGGGCGGCTGATTTTTTTCGCAGAAGGAACAGGACGGCGAGACGGTTGAGTCTTCTTTGTCATGAGTTTCTCTGTCGTTCTTTATGAGCGGCGGGCCGTCGTTCTCACGCGCGAGGCGGCTGACTTCGCTCCATCACGCCCCCCGCCTCGATTGAGCAGCGGATGCCCCATCGCCGCTCGTTCTTCGATATAACGTTCGGCACATTGGCGCGCGAGCGCACGAACCCTGGCGATATAGCCTGTTCGTTCTGCCACGCTGATGGCCCCGCGGGCATCGAGTAGGTTGAAGAGGTGCGAGGACTTGATACAGAATTCGTAAGCCGGAAGGGTCAACCGCTTCTCGCGATTCGCCAGCAGCCGTTTACATTCTCCCTCGAACGATTGAAACGTGGCCATGAGCATCGCCACATCGCCTTCTTCGAAATTATAGGTCGAGAACTGCACTTCGGTTTCGTGATGGATGTCGCCATACGTCACGGCATCGTTCCACGCGAGATCGAAGACGTTATTCACTTGTTGCAGATACATCGCGATGCGTTCGGTCCCGTATGTGATTTCTACGGTGATGGGATTGAGCTCAATCCCGCCGATTTCCTGGAAATATGTGAACTGCGTGATCTCCATCCCGTCGAGACGCACCTCCCAACCCAGGCCCCAGGCGCCCAACGTAGGAGACTCCCAGTCGTCTTGAATGAACCGGATGTCGTGCTGCTTCGGATCGATCCCCAATTGAGCCAGACTCTCCAGATACAACGCTTGAATGTTGTCCGGAGCCGGCTTCAGCACAACCTGATACTGGTAGTAGTGCTGCATGCGATTTGGATTTTCGCCATATCGCCCATCCGTGGGACGACGACAGGGTTGGGGATAGGCAGCTCGCCAGGGTTCAGGACCAAGGGACCGAAGAAATGTAGCGGGATGGAAGGTCCCGGCACCCATTTCCAGATCGTAGGGTTGATGGATCACACAACCTTGGTCGGCCCAGTAATGATGCAACGTGAGAATGAGATCCTGGTAGTTCACAATCGGTCCTGCGAGGTGGTGAAACTGTTGCGTGAGCCCCTGAGCGAAGGAAGAAACTAACAGGAATGCGCACAAGCTGTCAAGAAACAATCCCTCTATGATCAAGGAGTTGCATCAGTATAGGCCTCCTGATTTGGCCTGAAATCTTAACGAACTTGCGAGCGTGACAGCGATTGATCTCCACCAGCCTGCTCTTGACGTAGACTCATCAGTCCTCTATTGTCCTGATACTTGATTAACTCACTCGGCAATGTCTATTTCCATGAAGCTCTCAAAGAAAAGCGAATACGGACTTCGCGCGCTGCTAGAACTCACACTCTTCTACGGCAAAGCCACGCTCCAACGGCACCAGATTGCGGAGCGCCAGCATATCCCCGTCGAATTCCTTGAGCAGATCCTGCTTGCATTGAAACGAGCCGGCCTCCTCTCGAGCCGTCGAGGCATGAAGGGTGGCTACGCGCTCATCAAACCTCCAGGGGAAATTACCCTCGGCCAGGTCATTCGCATTTTGGATGGCCCCCTCGCTCCCATCGGATGTGTGAGCAAAACGGCCTATCAAAAATGCGCGGACTGCCCCTATGCCGAGCATGCCCAATGTCCAGTGCAGCACGTGATGGGCACCGTGCGTGACGCCATTGCCGGCATCCTGGACCACTATACACTCGACGACTTCGCCTGCGGACACCACAAAGGATAATCATGGATGTAGTCGTACTCGTACTGATCACGTTCATCGCCGCCACCGTCAACGGGGCCCTCGGATACGGATTTTCTTCGATCACGGTTCCCGTCGCGCTGCTGTTTTACACCAACCGTATTCTGAATCCGGCGTTGGTCCTGGTGGAATTAGTGATCAATGGGTACGTCCTCTTCATCAACCGCAAAAGCGTCCCGAACATTTGGTGGCGCGTGGCGCCCATTTTGATCGGCCTCCTGATCGGTGTCGCGATCGGCAGCTATATCCTCTCCCTTGTCCATCCGTCCTGGGTCAAATTTGTGACCTACTTTATGCTGCTGCCCTTGATTCTGCTTCAGGCTGCCGGTATCAGAAAACCCATCAAAGCCGAAAAGGCCATCGCGATCCCGTTCGG
>SWDR01000019.1:62684-83615 GCA_005116815.1 Nitrospira sp.
CAATTTTCAGGCTGGAATAGACCTCTTCCTGTGGCCCCGTACCACGTAGGGGTACCGCCTGTCCCTATCTATGCAGAGGAGCAAGGACATGAAGGAATGTATCAATGTCACGGCATGGGTGCAAGATCTGGGGCGCTCCTCCTCCCTCAGCGAGGGCTCAAGGGGGCGGTGACGGTAATCGCCCCAGCAAGATCCCCGTCTCGGTGTCCTTCCTTTGGATAACCTGAAATATCGAGATCGCCTTTTGGTTCACCGTGGCAGGTTAAACATGCCGGGACGTAATAGATCGGCATCACGACACGCAGGGTCTGTCCTTGATCGGTCAGTTCACTGACATAGGCGTCGGCTTTTGGGCGTCCTGACAGCCATTTCAGTACGGAGGCTTCGTAGTCGTCCGGCTCGTTTTTCGGATTGCGGGGCTCTAGTGTCGTTTGCTTTAGCCGGACGTGCGACTGTTTGGAGAACCGTGCTGCAGCCTGGCTGCCGTACGTAGCCGGGATGAAATTCTTGTAGCCGATACCTCGTTGGTTGATCACGACCTGGGCATCACGCACGACCTCTTTGCTGGCGAGCACAAAGGTCGGCAAGAGTTCTTTGGCCAGGGGTGGGAACGCGATTGATAGCGGCGTGTTCTGGATCTTGGTGAGGTCGATGCCTGTCTGTTGGCGAAACTCCTGGACGAGTTGCTGCTCAAATACGTCCGGGGTAAAGCCCTTATCGCCTTTTCGTTGATCGTCGATCAAGAGTTGGTTCTGTTCAATGACCAATCGTCCCGATCTGAGTAGCTTGGCCAAGAGTCGAGCGGTCTCTTCTGCCTCTGCACGATCGACGGCCCAACATGCTGGCGGCAGAACGAACTGAACGGAGACGAACATCATGATGAGCACTGCAATCAACGCGATCCACACCTTCGTCATGGAGCCTCCGTTCTTTCTCTTCAGCGAGTTGACGCCACTCTGCATGTGCCCTGGTCGTAATGTGCGACCATTTTCTCTACGTCGAAGGGCAGGCCTTCGGCAGCCGCCCGGCGTGGAAAGGCATAGGACTCCTCCAGCCATCGCTTCCGTATTGCAGCCAACTTGCCAGATTCGTCGAGTTTGAACAGCACCGTATTGACGAACCAGCGCAGCTGGTAGCTCTCCTCCGCCATCACGACCGCGTATTGTCCGCGAGTGAACAAGAGGGGCTTTCCCGTGTCGAGTGTCAGGAGTCGCCAATCCTTTCGCACGCGGGTCACCATGAACTCAAGGACCGGCTCAGCTCCCAGGATCACGTCAATAGCAGGATCGGTGGCGGCATCGGCATGCTCAAATGCAGCCGGTAACGAATCACACAACACCAGCCTGCTTGCTTTCAGATTCGCCTCGGCATAGAGGTGTGCCGCGGTCAATTCCTGCACCGCGATCGTGAGTCCGGCGAGTGCCTGTTCGTTCGCATCCACTCCATCCGGCGTAGACCGTTCTGTCTGAGCGCGGATATTCGTGCGTAGGCGCTCCACCATGTCAGCTCGTGCGGTGATCCCGCTGATGCCTCCATTGTAGAAGTAGGGAATGGAATAGGCGAACCCGGCTCGTGAGGGTGACGGCGTATTGGCAGCCACTGCCGACACGAATAGGTCAAGCTGCCCCTCGTTCAGTAGCGTGAACAGATCCCGGAACCGAAATACGCGTAAGACCGGAGTGACCGGACTCCCGCAATGTTGTGAAAGGGCGGCGGTAATGTATTTGACGATCTCGACGTCGAGGCCAGTGATTCGAGCCCCCTCGTCGGTCCAGATGGCCGGGAACACAAATGGCCGGAAGGGTTCCGCTGCCATCCCGATGCGCACTGTCTGGCGGCGGCAGATGGAGTTCAGTTCATCGGTGGCGATCGGTGCCACATGTTGAACGGCGTCATAGATCAACCCACAGCCCTGTGTCATGAGGCTGAGCAGGAGGATCAGTCCATGCAGCCATGGACTGGGAAACGATGGATTGCACGTACGCATCAGAATCGTATTCCTGTGGTCATGACCCACTGCTGGGCTTCTTTGCTGTCGCCCAGGAAGTAGACTTGGAACTGACTATATTCTATGGCGATATCGAGCGATACGCCGAGGGCGAGCGGGAATCGCACGCCAAGTTGTCCTCCGATGAAATGCCCGGGTGAAGAAGGCCCAGCACCTGGCATGTTTGTGCCTGCAAGGAGTCCGACATAGGGCACCGCACGATCTTCGAGCGGGCCGAATAGGACGTGGCGGATGGTTCGGTTGATCGGCATCCCTTTTGGGAAGTCCAGGATGTCGATGAAATTGTTCCAGCGAGGATTGACGAGGATGGCATGCTGATCCGACTTAACCTCGGTGAACTCGCGGCTGTGCAGACTGAAGTAGCGGTAGAGTGCGCGGACCTCGATGTCGCCATAGCGGAGAGCGGTAATTCCGGCTTGGATAGTGACTTCACGGTCGCTCGGCCCAAAGGTCTGCTGGCGGAGTACGGCATCGAGATTAATCGGCCGGATCGGGAACCATTCGAGGAGCGCGTCCTGCGCGAGAGCCGTCGAGGCGAGCAGGCTGGCCATCAGGAAAAAAATTATGACTGAGAGGCGGCGCATGAGGTGAAGGGACCGATATGGCTCGGCAGGTATCAGGCGTTGTTGCATCATGCATTACGGTAGATTTCGAGGCGAATGTTACTTGGCGGATGCCTCTGCCCCGGTATGCTTTGGGGCGGTGATGCATGATTGCATAATGTCGATCTGGCAGGAAAGGGCGGTGCCGAGTGTCGTTTGAGCGACGGTGAGCAGATCCTGTGCGGAGATTGTTCCCTCCTCGACATCGAGGAGCAAATGTCCCGGAACGCTGGTGCCATCGACCGCGAAGACTCCCTTGGTTTGCCTCAAGATGGGCTCGAGCACCTGCTGCGCCTCCTGACATTGTGATCCTGACAGCATGAGGGCAATCCGTTCCTTCGGTGCGGCAGCCGAAGTAGGGGAGTGGAAGAGGAACATGGCCATGCAGATGGTTGTGAGGAGCGCGAACCTGGCTGATATGACGTTCAGCATGATTTGATATGTGTGGATGAGGGTCAATCGGCCAGTCAATTGAAGGGAGCGACAATTCGGAAGTCGCTCCCTTCTTTTGTCCCTTACTTTGCTGGCAGTACCCAGGGTACCATCGGCATGAGTGGCGCATCTTTCGCATCTGGTCCTACCAGTAATACTGCAATGGCGCCACGAAGCGCACCGGTGAGTGAATGGGTGACGAGTGGGTACGCGCCGGCAGATTCAACTACGACGTCGAATGTGGCTGCGCTGCCAGGGCCGACCACATAGGTCTGCACACCCTTCAGATTATTGGCCGGATTGCCGCTCTCATAGACGTTGTCCCAGATTTCGCCGATCGGGTGAAAGGCGGAGAACTCGTTCGGGCCCGCGTTGACGAAGTAGATCCGAACTCGCTCGCCTGGTTTCGCATCCAGCTTGCCACCGCCGGTCACGAACGGGTGGTACTTGAAGATGCCGCCGTTAAACATGACTCCATCGAACTTCCGGTCGAACATGGCCTGGACATCGTTGGGGTTTTTGAAGAACTCGGACTGCACGAGGACATATTCGCGATCGGCTTTCGGCCAGGCTTTCGTATCTTTCGGATCGACGATGATGGCGCCGAACATGCCGCGGGCGACATGTTGGATCATCGGGGGCGCACCGCAATGGTAGAAGAAAATACCGGGCTTCTTAGCGACGAACGTGTAGCTGATGGTTTCGCCAGCATTGATGGCCCGATAGTTCTTCAAGAAGTCGATTTCTGCAGCATGGAAGTCCATGGCATGAGGATTCTTGTTCGTGGCGGGGTTGGTCAGGGTAAAGTTAATCGTGTCGCCTTCGGTGACGCGGACGACTGGTCCCGGCATGGTTCCGTTGAAGGTCCATGCGGCATATTTCTCTCCGCTTCCATCGATGACGACATCCGATTCCACTGCGGTCATGGCGATGTCATGAGTCTTGGCCCATGCTGGCGCCGAGAGGGCTAAGCCTCCGACGAGTAAGCCCGTGATGATGGCACGGGTGCCATAGTGGTTTTCTGATGATTGCATGGTCTCTCTCCTTCGCTGGTTGAAAATGGATGGACTCGCGGTTGTGTGAACCAACGGTCCTCTGCATTCAGGGTTATGAATCCTAGATGTTGACGGAATCACCATACGCTAGGTCGATAGCAATAAACATGACATATATCATGTTTGTGGAAATCGTCATGAACGGAGTGTGACGCGTGAGATTATGAGGCGGAGGCAAGGGCTTTCAGCCCTTTGAGGTCACGAATCAGGAGGCGGTTGGCTGTACCGGAGACCAACCGATCGCGTTTGAATCGGCTCATGATGCGAATGGCCGTTTCTGTGGTGATTCCAATCATGTTGGCCATGTCTTCTCTGGTCATCCGAACCGTCAGGCGGATTCCATTCGGATCTGGGATTCCGCTACGGGCTGCTAGGTCCACGAGCAAGGAGGCGAGCCTCTGATCGGCGCGGTCGAGCGCGAGGTCTTTGGTTTTTTCCTGTGCTTCGTTTAGACGATTGCCCAGGTATTTAATGACTTCCATCGCGGCATCGGGATTTCGCCGCAGCATCTCGAAATAGGATTTCTTTTTCATCCGGAGAATACTGACGTCTCCCATGGGCTGGGCCGAGCCTGGATGAGAGGCGCCGTCGAACGCGGCCGCGTCGCAACAGAAGAGATCCCCCGGCATCAGCATTTTCAGCGTACATTCCTTTCCCTCCGGCGTGGACTTCACGCACTTGACGGTTCCTTCCTTGACGATGTGGAAGTATTCGGTGGGATCGCCTTCGCGGAAGATGTAGTCGTGCTTGCCGTAACGGGTTTCGGTCAATTCCTGGAGCATGCGTTGGCGGTCCGCGATGGACAGGATGTTCAGGAGGGGAATGCGGTCCAGCCCTTGAGGAAGGACTGGACCAGACGGCTTACTTGGTGATTTGCTTGGTCGCTTCGACAATCGAGCGTGCTCCGATCCCAAAGTGATCCACGAGTTCGTCCGGCTTTCCGCTGTGCGGAATGACCCGTACCGCAAGTTTGTGCACTCGCAACCCTTCCGGTCCAACCGCACTGAGGACCGCGTCGCCGAGCCCTCCGTGGGCATAGTGGTCTTCCACCGTCAGGATGCGTCCTTGGGTGGCTCTGGCACTGTCGATCAAGGTGGTGCTATCGATTGGTGCGATGCTGTAGAGGTCGATCACTCGCACGGAAATTCCCGCCGCCTTGAGCTGATCGTAGGCTTTGAGGGCTTCGAAGAGTGTCACGCCCGCTGCGACGATCGTGAGGACGTCCGAGGCGCTCTGGCGAAGGACCTTGGAGCCGCCGATCTGAAAACGCTCTTCCGGTCCATAGATGACCGGCGCTTTAGGACGACCGGCGCGGAGGTAGACCATGCCTTTATGAGCGGCGGCTATTTCGACCAGTCTGTAGGTGCAGGTGGCATCTGAGGGATAGAGTACGACGACGCCTGGCTGGGCCGCCATCATCGCGATATCTTCGAGTCCCATTTGCGAGGGGCCGTCTTCGCCGATGCTGACGCCGACGTGGGTGCCCACCAGCTTGATGTTCGATTGGCTGATGGCCGCCATCCGGATGAAGTCGTAGGCGCGGGTGAAGAACGCCGCAAAGGTTGCGACGAAGGGAATCTTGCCGCAGGCAGCCAGTCCGGCTGCGGCGCCCAGCATGTTTTGCTCGGCAATGAAGTTTTCGAAGAATCGGTTCGGGAACTTCTTGCCAAACTTATCCGTATAGGTTGAATTCTTGACGTCGGCATCGAGTCCAACCACCAAGGGGTTTGCTGCGCCGATGGCTTCGAGTGCCACACCGAAGGCTTCGCGCGTCGCGGCGGAATCGCCCAGCTTGTAGGGCGGAGGTGGCAGCGCGCTGGTGGCGGTAGCGTTCGGTGTCGACGGTGCGGGTTTCTGAATAGGGAGCGACGTTGAGCTTGGTTTGAGCTGCTTGGTCAGTTCATCGATCGCCTTCTGGGTTTCTTCACCTTTGGGAACGGGCTTCCCGTGCCAGCTGGGGTGGTTTTCCATAAACGAGAGACCGCGACCCTTAAAGGTCTTGGCGAGCAGTACCGTCGGTTTGCCCTTGGTGGCTGCGGCTTCTTGGAATGCGTTCACGACAGCAGAAAGATCGTGCCCGTCAATGACGATGGCATGCCAGCCGAATCCAGACCAGCGTGCACGATAGGCCTCCATGTCATGCTGCAACATCGTGGGATCGCTTTGACCGAGTCGATTGACATCGACAATCGCACAGAGGTTGTCTAATCCATGGTGGCGTGCGACTTCTGCTGCTTCCCACACGGATCCCTCGACGGATTCTCCATCGCCCATCAAGACGTAGGTTCGGTGATCGAGCTTGTCGACAAACTTAGCATTGAGGGCGATGCCGATGCCGACAGGGAGGCCTTGACCCAGCGAACCAGTGGCCATATCGACAAACGAGAGACGGGGGGTCGGATGCCCTTCAAGGTCTGACGTCAAGGTGCGTAACTTCAAGAGGTCGCTTTTCGGAAAGAGGCCTGCTTCCGCCCACGCGGCGTAGAGCAGGGGCGCGGCATGCCCTTTTGAGAGGACGAATCGATCGCTGTTGGCGGCCTTCGGATTCTTCGGGTCGTAGCGCATGACTGAGAAGAACAGGGCTGCCACAATTTCGGCGGCGGAGCAGCAACTTGAGGGGTGGCCGCTTCCGGCTTCGCTGGTCGCCCGAACGCTTTCGATGCGGAGCTGCGTGGCCTTGTTATGGAGAGCATTCAGGATATCGGGCGAAACGGCTGAACTGGCCATCGGAGCTCCTTTCAGGATTGAAAACCGAGGAAGCCGGCACACACTTCTCTAGTTCAGAGATCGGTTGCAACGCGGCGGGACATGAGGCTAACAAAAATGAAATATGGGAGTCAATGAAAGGATCTGTGCATGTCAACCCAATTTAGAAATGTCCGCTTTCTCCCCAAGTAGAAATGTCCGGTTTAGGATTGTGCGGCGGCCGGTCGCTTGGCGGCGATCGTCCCATAGCCATTCCATGGATGATTTGCTCGGGGCTTGACGGGCGGCTGCGGCAGTCTGCGTGTCTCCAGCCCCGCCGGCTTGCGGGGCCGCGCGGCAATGGCCTGATACGTGAGCGGCTGGCCACGGTGCGTGATCCGCATCGTCCCATCGATCCGTTCTTCCACCTGCACCTGGGTTGCTCGGATATTGTCGCGGATCTGATAGAGCTGCCCCTGGTGGGCTACGGTCCAATCGCGGCGCAGGACGCGCGTGGTCTTGAGGCAGAGGCTCCGCTCCAGGTCACGGCACGCCGGACGGGGCCGATGGAGATCGGCAGGCTGTGTCGGCGGAATCGCAAAGCGTTTGTTGTAGCGTGGCAGCCAGGTTCCCAGGAACTGATTGGCGGCCTCGAGGGTCGTGAGGCCTGCCAGACGCAGGTCTTTCACCAGACGATCCTGCAACGTCTTGAACAAGCGTTCGACGCGGCCTTTGGCCTGCGGGGAGTGGGCATGAAGCACCGCCACCCCCAACTCGGCGAGCGCCCGCTCAAATTGACTGTGCGGCTGGCGATCGGCTAATTGCTCCTCGACGGTCGGCACGGCCGGCGACTTGTAGGTCGTATGTTGATCGGTATAGACGGCCAGCGGAACCCCATTCTGCTTCACATAGCGTAGGAAGCTATCCAGCGCGGGGATCGTGCCCTCATAGGCGTAGAACCGGGCAAAGACTTGGCTGCTCGCATCATCGATGTAGGCCATGAGCACACACCGGGGCCCACGTCCCTCGAACCAGTCATGATGCGAGCCGTCCAGCTGGACCAGCTCGCCCCGGTGCGCTTTCCGGGCCCTCCACGCCCGATGCGGTTGCTGTCGCCGCTGAAAGTGCGTCACGCCTGCGGCCCGCAGCCAGCCGCGTAAGGTTTCGGCGCTGAGGGAGATTCCGTGCCGCTCGACTAGCTTCTCCGCCGCAAGGGTGGGTCCAAAATCGCCGTAGTGCTTCGCGTACAGCCGAAGGGCCCGGGCCTTCAGTGCGGGGCGGTACTGTCGGTGTGAGGGCGTGCCTCGACTTCGATGTACGAGGCCCGCGTCTCCCTCCGCTCGGACTCGCTGGATCAGTCGCCGGACCTGGCGCGTCGTCAGCCCCAAGACCTCGCCAGCCTCTCGCTGCCGCAGCGCCTTGGTCATCACTTGCCGAATGACATGCACCCGCTTCAACTCCTGTACGCTCATACGCACTGTGTCCTCTCCGACCATGCTGCCCTCCCTCTGAGGGTGGCCAGTCTACACAAGAGGACATTTCTACTTTGGTCAAAGCGGACATTCTCATGTTGGGATTACAGGCGGCCCTTCTTAGGCTGTTTTCGCCTTGACCAGGCCTCGAATCGCGACCGGTCACGCCAACGCTGGGCTAGATGACTTTCTTGAAGTACTCGATCGTGCGGAGAAGGGCATCTTCGAGCCGTACTTGAGGCTC
This sequence comes from Nitrospira sp., assembly GCA_005116815.1. Lineage (GTDB taxonomy): Bacteria > Nitrospirota > Nitrospiria > Nitrospirales > Nitrospiraceae > Palsa-1315. The sequence goes on from SWDR01000019.1 coordinate 71,183, forward strand.
CCAGTTCAGCAGCGCACGCGCACGCGTAATATCGGGACGTCTGACCTTGGGATCATCGACCGGCAACGGATGATGGGTGATGGTGCTCGATGAGCGGGTCAGCTCCAAGACCAATTTCGCAATCTCCAGAACGGTCAGCTCACGAGGGTTCCCGATATTGACCGGTTCATGCATGCTGGATTCATTCGGGGATTCCTGCTGCCTGAGGAGAAACTTCCGGTCTGTCCGTTGCTCGACCGTCTTGTCAGAATCCAGCATCAGCAACGAGATAATGCCGCGGGCGAGGTCCTCGACATAACAAAAACTCCTGGTCTGGGACCCGTCGCCGAACACACTGAGCGGCTTCCCCTGGAGCGCCTGCACGATAAAATTGGAGACAACCCGGCCATCGTGCGGCCTCATGCGAGGACCGAACGTATTGAAGATACGCACAATCCTCGTATCAACGCCGTGATAGCGATGAAACGCCATGGTCATTGCCTCGGCAAACCGCTTCGCTTCATCGTAGACGCCACGTGGGCTGATGGGGTTCACATTCCCCCAGTACGTTTCCGGTTGGGGGTTCACGAGGGGATCGCCGTAGACTTCCGATGTGCTGGCCAGGATAAACCGCGCACCTTTCGCTCGCGCCAACCCCAACACTTTATGCGTCCCCATCGCCCCGACCTTCATCGTGGCAATCGGAAACTCCATATAGTCTTGCGGACTGGCGGGCGAAGCAAAATGCATGACGGCATCGAGCGGCCCTTCGACATGGAGGTAATCGCAGACGTCGTATTTAATGAAGGAGAATCGTTCATGCCCGAGCAGATGGGCAAGGTTGTCCATTCGCCCAGTAAGGAGATTATCCATGCAAATCACGGAATGACCGGCCTGCAATAGCATATCGGACAGATGACTCCCGAGAAATCCTGCTCCGCCTGTAATTAGAATACGCATATGATGACGCCTCTCCTACCCTTCTCTCATTGTGAATGCCCTATACATTTCAGGGATCGATAGGGGGCGCTGGCGGGGACTATGGAATCACGCTCCGCTGCCCCTGGGTTGACTGGGGGACAGCCGTGCCACCGCCAGCTGTAATTGAGGTTCCTGTCGTCGATGGTGGCACAGCACTAGGAACCACCCCTTGCTGTACGACCGGAACTGACGAGGGACTCGGATATTGGAAAACCCAATCGTGATATGTCGCACGTCCGTCGAAATGCCTAACAGCAAGGGGAAAATCATGCTGGCGAAATGGCTTTGCGTGGCTCTTGCTCCGCACGCCCATGATACCACCTGTCGGCGCCCGAAGATATTCCCAGTCTCCATGCCCCATCGGATCAAGATAAACCTTACGCAAGAAGGGCCTTGGCAGCCGCGTGAGATCAACCAATGACGGAGGGTAGACCTCACCTGGCATCACACGACCCGCCTTAACCGTCGCGGAATAGAATGCCAGGGCATTTTGAATCTCAATCCCTTTGGCCAACAGATCCGCCTCAAGTTCCCGCTGGACAATGACCTTCCATTGCTTCGCGGCAGCAGTGGTGGCAATGCCAATAATAACAATCGCAAACATGAGCATGAGGTAGGTGACTCCTCGCTCGTTCATGCAGTGGCACTTGCGGCTCACGACCATACAATCGCTACCATGCTATAAAATACAATGTCAGTTGATCTGGTTCGTTTCATACAACCAGACAGACCAAACCAAATAACGTTCTGCCTCCGCGGTGGACCTTCTCAGCATCCTACTACGGCTGCAACGGCGCTTCTTCAGACAGCAAGACCGTATGCTCCACACGTGACGGACGATCTTGCAATGTTACACTCTCTTGCGTAATGGCCTTCACCACAACATGATCTTCCACCGTTTCTCCGATCCTGACAACATGGAGATCGTCATTCTTCGTAAGCACAGCCTGCTCGCCACGTTTCCGCGCCCCCGCCTCCATACGCACAAACCCGAGATAATGGAATTGCTCCAAACCAGCAAGGGCCTGCTGTTGGAGGAGTGCCTGCGCGGCCCCTGGATCCAGTCCAGACTGGACGGCCCCTCTCGAATTGTCTGAATGTTGCGGAGCAAAGATATTCCGTGGCGTAGTGAAATTCATCTCTCGTTGAGTTCGAACAGCCGCGAGGAGATCGAGTTGAACATGTAACCCTCCAGCTGCTCCACGGCGTACCCCTGGCATGGAAGCAGGGCCAGTGATATTTGCCAAGGGCACCCGCAGAGGCTCTTCCACTCTCAGCCATTCCCAGGCAAGAACCCCTCCCCAAAGCAGACTGATGGCCACCAATGCTGACATCTTTTTTTGATTCGTCGTCATCATAGCTTAAAACTACTGAGCTGTAACTTTACTGGGTTCGCCACGAAGGTACGTGGCGATCTTAATATTGAAAGTCAGCGCCTGATCCTGCTGGACACCTGTGCGTACAAGTTCCAAATCCTCAATGAAAACCAATTCTTCAGCCGTCTCAACATCATAGAGAAACCGGCGAAGATCCTCATAGCGACCGGTCATCGTTCCCTGAAGCACGCCCTTACTCGTGTGGGCTACCGGCGTAGACTCAGTCTTGTAGGAGAGCGCAGGGAGAGTTACATGATCACGTTTGGCCTCCTCCGTAATCCCCAGCGCCAAGGGAGCAAAGTCTCGTTCACCCGGCAAGGCAGACCACACTTGGGCTAGATCCTTCCTCGCTTTCTGAGCTTCTTTATGGAGGACAAATTCTTGACGGGATTGATTCCATTCAATTTCTAATTTTGCCAGGCTCTGCTCGGCCCCAGTGACCCCACCGGTGCGGACAGCCCACAAGACTCCGGTCAACAGCAACACCAACGCAAGCCGAGGGATCAAGATCCCATAGGGTTTTCGGAGCTGTTGGAGGAGAAAATCCTTCATAATATCTTTACACCCTGTTGCCGATAACGTAGCGTCAGGTCGAACTCAACCAAGCCATCCTGCCCTACCCGATGTTGACCCAATACAGGATCGTAAAAAACGGCGTGGTCCTGTAACGTGACCGTTAACGCGGTGACATCTTCAACCGTCACCGCCAGCCCAGTCATATGGACAACCGCACTCTCCGGATCCAGTCGTATACTCTGAATCGACACATGAAGGGGGATAGCTGTTTCAAGAGCGGACAGAAACTGTGTCCAGGAAAAATGCCGTTTGGTGAGCAACTGGTTCGCTAAATTGACCTCCGCCGGTAGTTGTTGCAATGACAGCGCTGAGAGATCAAGGCCTTCCCGTTGGGCCTCGGCAAGAAGCTGATGATCTTGAACACGAACATGATTGAGACGCGATTGCACGTCCTGCCGATCGTGCGACGTGATCACGGTCTGACTCACACTCCAAAGAATTGAGCCCCCTAAAATCCAGCTGACTGCAACCAATACCACGCGTATCGGAACAAGATACCAGCGATATCGGCTGCTCAATTCGATATGAAAATACCGCCCCCCGCCTGGATTCAAAGGAAAATTGCTCATTCCAGCGGAGAGCATATGAAGAAATGTTCGTCCAGAATCCATCGACTACATCACCCCCGCCACAACGGAGAGTGTCGCCAATGATGCGCTCCCTCCAGCGTGAGTCCACCCTAAACGTTCGACCGCTTCCCAGTCCAACCTCTCAGTCGACAGGCCAAGTTCGCTGTTCAGCGCCTGTTCAAGCGTCGGGAATGGGCTATCGCTAGCAAGGACTACCTCGGTCACGTTCAAGCCTGGATGATGCTCCCGGCACGCGCGAAGTGACGCCGCACATTCTTCGACAATGTTGTCGGCCACGTCACCACCAAGAGATGCTTCACCTGAGAGACATTCAACGCTTAACCGCTTGGTCCGAACAAACACCAACCGGCCCTCCTGCATCACGAAGCAGGTCAACCCGCCATCCGAGACACTGGCCCATAACAAATCACGGCCCAATCGCTTGCGCCCACCAGCGGATTTTAGCCAGAGATTGAACAAGCGAAAGCTGGTCACGCCGACTTCTTGCGGAAGCAACCCGACCGATTCACAGAGGGACTCGTATTGCTTCAAGATAGCTTCTTGTATCGCCACGACAAGAACCGCATGAGAACGCTCGGCTCCTGCGCCATAAGAAGGGATCCCCTGCCAAACAATCTTGGCTCCGGCGAGAGACACCAACTGCTCCTGCCCTACGCGCCAGCGTATCAGCGCCTCTTGCTCTTCCACCTGAGATGGAAATTGCTCCAACTGCAACACCGTCGTACGCACTGACAGATCTGGCAATAACAACACGATCGGACGTGGAACGTCTGGCAACCACACGCGTCCCGCGAACCGAACGTCTCGACTTGGTCCCGCCAACGACCGAAGGCGGGTTTCTACCGCAGACATGTCTGTCAGATTCAAATCCATGGGGGATAGCTTGATGGCCCCGGCCGGTATCGGCGAAAGGACGCAGCGATAACGATATCGTCCCCGCCAGCTACGGACGGCCTCGCCCCAGGCGAGCGCCTGCGCGCCAATTTTCAAACAATGCCGCGGACGATTTGACGTCAGCCTCCACATCACTTATCCTTCCTCACTGAATGTCACTCGATTAATCTCGCGCAAGGTGGTGGAGCCTTCCAGCACTTTCCTGAGTGCGGACTGACGCAACGTAATCATCCCACCGGTCACCGCACGATAGCGGATCTCGGAAAGGGGACGCTCTGCAAGAATCATTTCCTTGATTTCATCGTTCAGATCCAAAAATTCCGTGATGCATTTTCGTCCACGATACCCAGTGCCATGACACTCTTGACATCCTTTGCCTTCATAAAATGGCACATCCTTATACTCCTCAAAGTCGAGACCGGATTCCTCCGCGAGTGTTTTGTCAAGCGTGATTGTCGCGCGACAGGCGAGGCACACCATGCGAACAAGCCGCTGCGCCAACACACAATTCAACGCAGCCAAAAAGTTATAGGCATCGATTCCCATCGAAGCAAATCGCCCGATAACATCGAATACGTTGTTGGCGTGCACCGTCGTCAAGACCAAATGACCGGTAAGCGATGACTGGATGGCGATTTGTGCGGTTTCTCCATCTCGGATTTCGCCGACCATGATCTTGTCAGGGTCGTGCCGCAAGATCGATCGAAGCCCGCGAGCGAAGGTCAGACCTTTCTTCTCATTCACGGGAATTTGCACGACTCCCGACAGCTGATACTCGACCGGGTCTTCAATCGTGATCAGCTTGTCTTCCTTAATATTCATCTCCGTAATCGCCGCGTACAGCGTCGTCGTTTTGCCACTTCCGGTCGGGCCGGTCACCAGCACCATGCCGTAGGGCCGCGTGATCGCGCGCCGAAAACGTTTCAAATCTTCCTCATTAAAGCCGAGCCGGTCCAACCGCAACGTCGACACACCCGTGGTGATCGCCTCGCGATCGAGAATACGAATGACGACCGATTCACCGAACACACTCGGGAGAATTGAGACACGGAAATCGACAGTTTTTCGCTCCAACCGCATTCGAAAGCTTCCATCTTGAGGAACCCGCCGCTCGGCGATATCCAGATCGGACATGACTTTCAGCCGCGAAACCAACGGCGCGTGGAGGCGGATATCGAGCGGCTCCATCGCCGGAACGAGAATCCCGTCAACCCGCAATTTCACCTTAGTGGCACGATCCGCGGCTTCAATGTGAATATCGCTGGCCCGCCGCTGCATCGCGCTTAGGAGAATTGAATCCAGCAGTTTCACGGCAGGGCTTTGATCCTCCCCCGCGTGATCCATGGTGAGGACTTCCTCCCCACGCTCGTCCTCCTTCACCAGCACAGATCGATACTCAGCCTCAAGTTCCCGAAGGGCTTGACTGGAGCCTTCACTGCGTTCCAAGGACGCAAGGATCGAACTTCTCGGACTCACAACCAAGTCCAACGGACGACCCAATAGCAACTCCAACTCATCCAGTGCCAGGAGATTCTGAGGATCGGGAATAGCAACAGCCAGGCGGCCTTGGTGCTCCGCAATCGGAATGAACGGATGCCGTTGCATAAGTTTCACCGACATGGAGTCGTAAAACGACTGGTCAACCCGAAACTCCGTCAGTAGATTGCAGGGCAAGTCAAACTGAGCCGCCAATGCCCGCGCCAGCTGTTCTTCAGAAAGAAGCCCTTCGCTCACTAATGTCTGCCCGAGAGCTGCCGTGACACCACCCAACCTACTGAGCACCTGATCAAGCGTCTGCTTCGGCAGAATCTCCTGCCGCACAAGAACATCCATAAGCGTAGGTCGAGTCACAGTCCGTGCCATAGGCCCCTACTCCCTAAGAAAACTAGACCGCCCCAGCCATTTGAAACACCGGCAGGTACATGACGATGACAATCGCACCGACCAGCACCCCCATGACCAGAAGCATCACCGGTTCAATCCATGTCGTCAGTTGTGTGAGCTGGAGATCCAGATCTCCTTCATAGAACTCAGCCACATCATGTAACATCGTGGGTAACGATCCGGTTTCCTCTCCAACCGATAACATCTCCACCGCCAATTTCGGAAATATTTTCGGACGATCTAATGCAGCCGCCAACGTCGTCCCCTCCCGAATTTCCGCCACGGCATCCCCCACTCCAACCGACACATAACGATTCGAGATAGCTCCTCTCGCAACAAACAAGGCATCAACAAGCGGAGTACCGCCGGCAAGAATTGTCGCGAGGGTACGCGTCAACTGAACCGTGTAATGCTTCACGAATATAGGCCCCAAGAGCGGCAGACTCAGCGCCAACCGATCTAGGAACAGACGTCCGTGCGGCGTTCCATAGTACGTACGACCGGCAAACCCAAGCGCGACCAGCCCCGCCAATCCAGGCAGCAGGTACACCTGAAACCCCGTCACCAGATCAAGCAACAGTTGCGTAGCAGGAGGTAAAGACTTTGACGTCTCTGCATAGACCGACACAAACGTCGGCACGACGTACGTCAGCAGAAACCCGATGACGGCAATCCCGACAAGCACGAGAAAACCCGGATATGCCAGCGCTTTTGAGACTTTCTGGCGCAGTCCAATCATCAATTTCAGATACGAAATAAATCGCTGCAACACCTCGGCCAGATTTCCCGACTGTTCTCCGGCTTTGACCGTCGCAATATACAGTTCTGAAAAGTGGGCCGGGTGTTTTGCCAGCGCTTCCGAAGCCGACGCGCCTCCTCGGATATCCTGCCTGACAGTCCGCAGGGCCTGCTGAAATCCCGTATGGTTGGCACGCTCGATCAGGAGCTCCCACACCCGCAATACAGGAAGACCGGCCTTTACAAGAGCGAGCAGTTCTTGATTGAACACGAGAAACTCACGAAGCGGGAGCTTCCCAAAGGCCGGCCAACCCAAGCTCAAACCGCTAATAGCTATACCCCGTCGCTGCAACCGAAACACGAGAAACCCCTGGCCTTCCAGCTTGGATCGAACGAGGTGTTCCTCTTCTCCCTCCATTTGCCCATCAAGGGTTGAACCATCAGGACGGGCCACTCTGTAGGCAAATACAGGCATGGTAAGACGTGCGCGAAGATCAGGTGAATACTACAAATACGAGCTTACGGCATCGAGGAGACGATATCTGCACCGCCTCCTAACAGAGACGAATCATCCGGTAACCACAGAGCCTGACCAATAACAATCTTGTTGTCGGTCATGTGATTGAGCGTACGTAGCTGTTCCACATTCACGCGATACTTCTGCGCAATACTCCAGAGGGTATCGCCGGCTTTCACTGAAACATGTCTAGTCGGAGCGCGCTGGCGTTCAGATACTGTCGAAGACTCACGAATAACCGGCATGCGCGCCATAGCAGCAGGAGTCGCTGCCATTGATTGCCCCTCCTGATCTTCCGATGGCTGACTTCGATGCGCAGGGGCCTGCATGGCCTTCTGTCCCTTGCGCGGCATATGGCTAGACGGACGTGGTGCAGCCTCCTGCCCATTCTGGTCCAGGTCAGACTTTTCCGTTCCTGAAAGCTGCTGGTGGAGCTGCTTCATCTGATTCTGCAATTGAATACTACTTCGGGAAACACGCCCCCGTTCTATCCTGGCAGCGGCCAGTTCTTCGCGCTGCAACTCAATAACCTGCCGTGCTTCGATAACCCGTCGCTCCGCTTCCCTGACCCGTCCTTCGAGCTGCGCTCGAGCGACCTGAGCTTCCGACAAATCACGGCGACGGGCCTCAAGATCGGTCCTCAACTCAGCAACCACCCGTTGCGCATCTCGCACCGATGTTCTCAATGTGTCCGTGGTAAGCTGCAGGTCGACCACCTCAGGCTCACGCATCGGCTCAAGCTCGCCACACCCCACAAACAAGGCTGAGGCGAAACCCACCGCACACAAAGCCATGACTCTCATGGTCGGGTAACGCACGCACGATGCCGCCGCCGGCATGTGCATGAAATTGTCATAAGAATTCCACATAGACACCTTTACCAACGATTATATGGAGTACCGTTCGTCCCAACAAACTCGGACCCTGAGAAGACGTCGACCACGCCACCCTCAACAGGATCTAAAATTTCCTGCCATGTGGCGGTTGAGCCGGTCACGGGATCCTTTGGAATCACACGCAAATAACCGGAGCCCACTAATACCGACAGCGACGGAGGATACTTCCCCTGGTCGGCCTTGTGCTGATCGAGGACATCACGAAGTGTCGAAAGATCCTGACGCAAGGCAGCTTCTCTGGCCTTCACAACCGACGCTTGGTATGAGGGCGCGGCGAGGGTGGCGAGAATACCGACGATCGATACGACGATCATCAGCTCGATCATGGTGAAACCGTTTGGCCCCCGTGCCCTTTGCCTACCAATCTCGATACTTCGTTCCATCTAATGCCAGATCCTGACTTTGCGTCATCACATCGTAGACATCGTCCCCGCACCAACTCGATGCAGACGGCGCATCTCGATAACATCGGAATAACCAATCGGCCTTGCCGGTTAAAGGATCGAGCGGAACACTCCTCAGATAACGCTTCGTCGTCGTGCCCCTGACCGTCGCCTCTTCACTGGTGAGCTTGATCCCCAAAAGCATGTCCAGCGACTTCGGATATCCATAGGCGCTCGTGACGTCTTTGCATGTGAGCTTATTCTTCAAGCAAGCCGGCCCCAATAATACGTCGCCATCGCGATTCCACTCCACCTTGAAGATATCGATGGCCGCCCGCATGATTCGCAATTGCTGTCGCAGTTCTATCTCGTGCGTCCGCTTCGCCGACAGGCGACTGAGTGGCATGGCAATTGAGGCAAGGATCATTATAATTGTCAGCGTGACCAGGAGTTCTAGAAGGGTCACGCCGGACTCTTTCACCGCACCCTCACGATACCCGTTCCTTCTTGGGACGATGCCATGGCAGAATCCGCAGGGGAGCCCGCCAATGCCACTCGCAACGGGGAAACGCCAGGCGCCTTGGCAAAGAAGGTGACAGTAACGGTACGCCCACCAGCTTGTCTCGCTGACGGGGCAATCCGGTAGGCCACCATTCCTGCCTGCATCCCAGGGCTGCTAGACGGCTGCTCACCTGAATCGACGACCGGCACGACCTCACCATTTACAATCGCTCTAAACTCCAATACCTGAGGGTCATACTGGAGTTGAAAGACACCCTCTGCGGTTGGGCGAAGACGTTCGTCATTGATAGCCAATTTAAATTCTTTTCCCAGTTGAATCACCGACTCATCTGGCCTAATAGACGCAACTGCTCCGCCCGAAACCAATGGAGTAAGCGAGGCGATTGCGGCCTTCCCTGCCGCTCCATCTTTTGCGCCTCCCCCCGGAGATGAAAAACTCGCACCGGGACTTCGGCCTCCCATAGTGGAGATCTTCTTGCCCTGCGGAGAAAACAGCGGACTCGTGGCGTAGGTCGAATCCGTCCCGGACCAGAACACTTGCTTACTCAATCCAGGAGGAGTCATCCCCTGAATGATATGAGGCGTGATCGTCAGAATCACCTCAGTGGTAACCCGCTGTGTTTTAAATGAGCTCAGAAGATTGCCGATAAATGGGAGATCGCCGATCCATGGGATGGTCGTGCGAGTCTTCCGATCTTCTTCTTGGATCAGCCCTCCCAAGACAATAGTTTCGCCATCTCTGACATTGAGCATGGTTTCCGCCGATCGGTTGCCAAACTTAAATTGAGTGATGGGGGGATTCGCTTGAAGCGTCACTTGCTCGCCAAGACGAATCACTTCAATCTTCATCTTCAGGGAGAGTTCATTTCCCAGATGGATGGAAGGCTCAACGGTCAACTTAACTCCGGTGTCGCGAAACTCGATCGAGGTCACAGTCGAGGTCGTCGGAACGGCTCCAGTTGCCGCCTGACCTGGCAAGACATTCGTGGTGGAAAGCAGGATCGGCTGTTTGTCGCCGATGTTGATTTCCGCTTTCTTATTATTAACCACACGAACCTTCGGCGAGGCGAGGGTCTTGGCGTCGGTAATCTGCTTAAAGAAATCCAGCTGGATGTTGGTCGGAAGCTTAAAGAGATAACTGTTCCCTCCAAGGTCGGTAAGCTGGCCACGAGTGAACTGCTGTGCAACATCTCCAGCAATCGTCCCCGTAAAGCCCGGAGGTACGATGGCCCCTGCGATTTGTTTAGGATAGGTCAAACCATAGGTTTGATCGACCGTACGATCGACTTCCAAGACCTCGACATCAAAAAGAACCTCGGAGTCCAGACGGTCGTTGGCTAAGATAATCTTTTCAGCCATCTCCAGCTTTTCGGGTTGGTCCCGAATAACTATGGTATTCAACTGATCATTGGCATGCATCCTTTTGGAGTCGAGCATGCTCTTCAATAACACCAGCATATCTTTCGCTTTGGCGTTCGACAGATAGAATGTCCGAATCATGAGATCTTGATACTGTTCCTGCTTCTGCTTGGTATTGGGGCTGACGATCATGACGCCCGGAGAAACGGTATGGGCGAACAAGCTATTGCTGTTTAGAATAAGATTGAAGGCTTCCTCAAACGGGGTATCCTGGATGCCAATAGTGACAGGATCATTTCGGACATCCTTATCGAAAATGAGATTGAGGCCTCCGGCCTTTCCAATCCCTTCCAACACTTCTTTCAGCCCAGCATTCCTGAATCGAAGAGTAACCGGTTGTTTCCGCCTATCGTCACGATTCAACGCCTGCTGCTCCTCAGTAAGCCTAGAGATGCTCTCGAGAGGTTCCTTGAACGAGGGATCCAGCTCAACAGCTTTGGCGTACGCCTCCATGGCCTCGTCGGTCCGGCCGAGCTGCGCGAGACGATCAGCTTCTCGATTTTGACCACGCGCATCTTTCAAACGAAGGGCTTCGAGCAACCCCGATTGATGCTCGGCACTGGACGGCTCCATAGTGAGTGCGCGCTTAAACTGTTCCATCGCGAGGTCTGGCTGGTGGTCCTTCAGATATCCACGCCCCCGCTCCTCATAGGCTGCAGCAGCCCGCTCACGAGCCATGGTGTACTTGCTCAGCAACGTGGAATTGAAGGGATCATCTTTTAACGCCTGCTTATAGGCAAGGCTGGCTTCTTCCCAATTCCCCGACGCCAATTGCTGATCGCCTCGTTTCACATCGGGAGAAATAAAATAGGCGCAGCCGACTAGAAGCAATACGGCTCCTGATGAAAGCCACATTCCGGCTGCCACACGTCTCATGATCCTGGTACACATCTCGTTCAGTGCTCACTCCTCAAAGACAACAACATAAATAAGGGGGAACCAGGGAAACTACGTGGAGTTTCGACGCCACAGGCCATCTATAGCAGTCTCACGAGAGTGGGGCAATGAGAAACACAAACTTTACGAACAGTGATTGATGGGCGCCCCGTCATATTCAGACGACAAGGAATTCCCCATGAGAACAGGCGAGCATCCCGCTACTTTAGTCTTCTCAGATCTGGCAATTAGGGGAGGCCCTGGTGCAGGCACAAGTCTCGAAGGCCTGAGACCCGTTTATAAGCGCCAGTACTTCAACGAGGATGAGAGCTTAGCCTGATCCAGCAAGCCCTTCACATCGATGACCACCCCGTCTTGCTGACTACGAAGAGGCTTGAGCAATTCCTGCAGACTCATCTCTGTATACGCGCGGTGGGCCACCGCAATAATCAATCCATCAACATTCTGTAGATCCTTCCACTGCTGCAGATGGATTCCGTATTCAGCGACGGACTCTTCCGACTCTGCAATCGGATCATGCACCAATACTTGGACCCCATACTCCCGTAACTCTTGAATGATATCGGGCACCTTACTATTGCGAAGATCCGGCACATTTTCCTTGAAAGTAAGTCCCAGCACCGCCACCTTCAGATCATTGACAGGCCTGGCAAGCTGACTCAGCCGCTTCATCGTTTGTTCTGCGATAAACTTTCCCATGCCGTTATTGATGCGCCGACCAGCCAGAATCACTTGCGGATGATAGCGGACCGACTCAGCCTTCGAGGTCAGATAATATGGA
>SWDR01000002.1:0-77779 GCA_005116815.1 Nitrospira sp.
TCGTGACGGGGCGTATCGAGCGCGGGATCGTCAAGGTGGGCGATGAAATCGAGATCGTGGGCTTGCGGCCGAACCAGATCACGATTGTGACCGGGGTGGAGATGTTCCGGAAGGTGCTCGATGAGGGGCAGGCGGGCGATAACGTCGGCGTCTTGCTGCGGGGCACGAAGAAGGAAGATGTGGAGCGCGGGATGGTGTTGTCGAAGCCGAAGAGCATCACGCCCCATACGAAGTTCAAGGCCGAGATCTATGTGTTGGCGAAGGAAGAGGGCGGGCGGCATACGCCGTTCTTCAACGGCTACCGGCCGCAGTTCTACTTCCGGACGACCGACGTCACAGGGATCATGACGTTGAATCCAGGCGTCGAGATGGTCATGCCGGGCGATAATGTGAGTGTGACGGGTGAGCTGATTAGCCCGATTGCGATGGATCAAGGGCTGCGGTTCGCGGTGCGCGAGGGCGGCAAGACTGTCGGTTCTGGCGTCGTCACCGAAATTCTAGCGTAAACCTGACTGCTGTCGCATGACAGCATGGGAGTATTGAGATGCGAGAGATCATTGATTTAGCGTGCACGATCTGCAAGCAGCGGAACTATTCCACCATGAAGAATAAGAAGAACGATCCGGATCGGCTGGAGCGGAATAAGTTCTGCAAGTTCTGCCGGAAGCACAATGCCCATAAGGAAGTGAAGTAAGCGAGGTTGCCGGCGCAATGGCTGGACTGCCAGCCGTCGTAGGGGCATGGTGTCAATGGCTAGCACATCGGTCTCCAAAACCGAGAGTCTAGGTTCAAATCCTAGTGCCCCTGCCAAGCGCTCTGTAGCGGATGGGCCAGGCTCGATGTGGGTGGCTTGATGGAGAGCGGGGCGGTAGGTTCCCTCTCTGACTGGTGAAGGTGAGGCGCGCATGTTCAGGAAGTCGATAGATTCAATTCGAGAGTTTTTCAGCGATGTGCGTGGTGAGTTAAAGAAGGTCTCGTTTCCGACTCGAGCCGAAACGGTTGGGTCTACGACAGTGGTCATTGTGTTTTGCATTATCATGTCCTTGTATCTGTCGTTCATCGATTCGGTTCTCGTCTGGGTCGTGGGTAAAATTCTGTAAGTCGTGAGCTGTGAGTGTGAACGGCCGCAGGGCAGGTAGTTAACCAACGATCCGAGGGTAGGGCATGGCAAAGAATTGGTACGTCATTCATACCTACGCGGGATTTGAGGGGCGGGTGAAAACCAGCTTGCTCGAACGGGCCAATCAAATGGGATTGGTTGAGAAGCTGGGGCAGGTACTCGTGCCGACGGAAGATGTGATTGAGATCAAGGATGGCAAGCGGCGCACGTCCCGGCGAAAATTCTTCCCCGGGTACGTCATTGTCGAGCTGGAGTCCCCGCTTATCGATGAAACCTTGCAGATGATCAAGGAGACGCCGAAGGTCACAGGATTCGTTGGTGGTGATGGTGCGCATCCCACGCCCTTGTCGACGGAAGAAGTGGACTCGTTGCTGAAGCAGGTTGATGTGGGTGCATCCGGTCCACGCGAGCAGGTCAAGTTTATCAAGACGGATAATGTGCGGATCATCGATGGTCCGTTCCTCGGGTTTAACGGCGTGGTAGACGAGGTGGATCACGATCATAGCCGCATTAAAGTCTTGGTCAGTATTTTTGGGCGCTCCACTCCGGTGGAGCTCGGGTTCTTGCAAGTGGAGCGGATTTAATTTCCGAAATGGTCGAACGCGCGTAGGAGTTTAGGACATGGCCAAAGAAGTATCGGCACAGATCAAATTGCAGATTCCGGCTGGGAAGGCGAACCCTGCTCCCCCGGTCGGACCGTCGCTGGGACAGCACGGCGTCAACATCATGGAGTTCTGCAAGCAGTTCAACGCAAAGACTCAAAAAGAGGGCGACAGTATCATTCCTGTGGTGATCACGGTCTATAAGGATCGGTCGTTCACCTTTGTGATGAAGACCCCGCCGGCGTCCGATCTTTTGAAGAAGGCGGCTGGAATCATTAAGGGATCTGGCGTTCCGCAGAAGGATAAGGTCGGCAAGATCACGAAGGTGCAGCTGCGTGAAATTGCGCAAAAGAAAATGACGGATCTCAATGCCGCCGATCTCGAGGGTGCAATCAAGATCATTGAGGGCACGGCACGTAGCATGGGAGTGGTGGTTCAGGGGTAGGATGCGCTCACGTGCAGGACTGCTCTCAGTGTTTGCGCAGTAGGGGTTGGGCGGGAAATTGTGTGTGATGGTGTAAGGGAGAAATCGCAATGGGAAAGAAGATGAGGGCGGCGGTAGAAAAGCTTGAGCCTCGGGCCTATGCCTTGCGGGAGGCGGTTGAGGCTGTGAAGCGGTCGTCTTTTGCTAAGTTCGATGAGTCAGTCGATCTGGCGCTCCGTCTAGGTGTCGATCCGAAGCGGGCCGACCAGATGGTCCGGGGGACGACATCACTGCCGCATGGCACGGGGAAAAAAGTTCGCGTGTTGGTGTTCGCCAAGGGAGAGAAGGAGCAGGAGGCGCGGCAGGCTGGCGCTGATTTCGTCGGCTCCGATGAACTGATGGAGAAGGTGAAGGGCGGATGGCTGGAGTTCGATTGCGCCATCTCCACTCCGGATCTGATGGCGGCGGTCGGAAAGCTCGGGAAGGTGTTGGGTCCTCGCGGGCTCATGCCGAATCCGAAAACTGGAACCGTGACCTTCGATGTCGGGAAAGCGGTATCCGAAATCAGAAAAGGCCGTGTCGAGTACAAAGTCGAAAAAGCCGGGATTATTCAGGTGCCTGTCGGGAAGGTCTCATTTAAGCCTGAGCAGTTGCATGAAAATGCCTCGGCGGTTCTTGAGGCGGTGATTAAGGCGAAGCCCGCCTCGTGTAAGGGGCGCTATCTGATGAGCGCAACCCTTTCGAGCACGATGGGGCCTGGCGTGCAGCTTGATGCGATGGCATTGGCCAAAGAATGGAGTTAGTCCGGGTGTCGCAGCGCGGAAGGGGAAGGGTTAGATTATGAAGAAGGACGAGAAAGCGACAGCGGTTGCGGAGTTGACGGAGCGATTTGGCCGTGCACGGCTCGCAATCATCACTGAGAGCGCCAAGCTCTCCGCAAACCAGGTGACGCAGCTTCGCAAGCAATTGCGCGGTGCGAATGCCGAATATCGGGTGGTCAAGAATACGTTGGCTGTCCGTGCTTCCGAAGGTACCATTTTTTCGGGGGTGACGGATTACTTGAAGGGGCCGACGGGGTTGGTGATCGGTTACGACGATCCGGTGCTTCCCACGAAGATCCTTCGGGATTTTATCATGGCGGAGAAACGGGAAGAGAAGATCAAGATCACCATCGGTGTGTTGGAGGGCAAGGTGGTGCAGCCGGCCGAATTAGCGGCTGTCGCCAAATTGCCGAAGAAGGAAGTCCTCATTGCGATGTTGTTGTCGGCCATGCAGGGTCCGGCGCGTGGTCTAGTGTATACGCTGAGTGCGGTCTTGTCGAAATTCGTGAGAGTCATTGCAGCCATTCAGGATAAACGAAAAGGAGAAGGTGATATGTCAGCAACAACGGCGAAATTGTCACAGGAAGAGTTGATCAAGGCCATCGAGACGATGAGTGTGCTCGACTTGGCGGATCTCGTGAAGGGTTTAGAGACCCGCTTTGGCGTCACTGCCGCGGCTCCAGTCGCGGCTGCCGCTCCAGCCGGTGGCGGCGGTGCAGCCGCAGCAGCCGAAGAGAAGACATCGTTCGATGTCGTCCTCGTCTCCGCTCCAGCGGACAAGAAGATCCAGGTCATCAAGGTCGTTCGCGAAATTACCAGCCTCGGATTGAAGGAAGCGAAAGATTTGGTCGAAGGCGCACCGAAGCCCGTGAAGACTGGTGTCACGAAGGAAGAGTGCGACACCATCAAGAAGAAGCTCGAAGAGAGCGGCGCCAAGGTCGAGGTCAAGTAGTCTCGCTTTGATCAGTCTCTAGTGTCTCTGGGTGCCTGCCTTGTGCGGGCACCCAGTCCTAACCATTGTAGTGGAGGACCGTGGAATGTCCGAAACGACTCTGCAAGAGTTCGTCGAGCGGAAAGACTACTCTCGCATTCATAGCAGCATTGAAATTCCGGATCTGATTGAGATCCAGAAGCGCTCCTATGAGGAATTCCTTCAGCGGGAGGTCGAGCCAGAACGCCGCAAGGATCATGGGCTCCAGGCGGCCCTGGCGAGTGTTTTTCCGATTCCGGATTACAACAATACGGCCGTATTGGAGTTTACGAGTTATACGCTCGGCGCTCCGAAGTACGATGAGCGGGAGTGCCTTGAGCAGGGAATGACCTATGCCGTTCCGCTGAAACTTCGAGTGCGCCTGGTCGTGTTCGACAAGGAAGACAAGGGCACCAAGAAAAAGGTGCTCGATGTCCGCGAGCAGGAAGTCTACGTCGGCGAATTGCCGCTCATGACTGAGCGCGGAACCTTTATCGTCAACGGCACGGAGCGTGTCGTGGTGAGCCAGTTGCATCGCTCGCCTGGCGCCTCCTTCACGCACGATAAGGGCCGGACTCACTCAAGCGGCAAGGTGTTGTATTCCGCCAGGATCATCCCCTACCGCGGCTCGTGGCTCGACTTCGAGTTCGACGCCCGCGACATCCTCTATGTGCGTATCGACCGTCGACGGAAAATGCCGACCACCATTCTGTTGAAGGCCTTCGGCTTTTCAGGCGACGATCTGCTCAAAATGTATTACCCGGTCGAAGAGATCCGGGTCGTCAAGGGCAAGATGCTGCGCAAGCTCGACCCTGAAATCCATCATGGTTTGCGTTGCTCGGCGGAAGTGCTTGAGAAGGGCAGCAAGGAGCCGTTGGTCAAGGAAGGCGCCAAGCTCACGAAGGGGCTCATCGCGAAGCTTAAGGCAGCCGGAGTGAAAGAGATTCCGCTTGCGCCGAGCGAGTTAATTGGCCGTGCGGTTCTGACCGAGCTGGTCGACTCAAAGAAGAACGTGATCGCTGAGCGAAATCAGCGGTTGACGGCAGAGATCGTCGAAGCGTTGCTCGACAGCGACATCGAAGAGTTCAAGGCGATCTATTTCGATACCGTCACGTCGACGCCGGTGATCCTGGACACGCTGGAGATGGATAAGACCACCTCGAAAGAGGAAGCGATGGTCGAGATCTATCGACGGTTACGGCCGGGAGAAACGCCTTCCGTCGACACGGCGCGAGCACTCTTTGATAATCTGTTTTCGAACTCCAAACGGTACGACCTCTCGCCGGTTGGGCGTCTCAAGTTGAATAAGAAGCTGGGCCTCGATCTGCCGCTGGAGCAACGGACGTTGACCGCGCAGGACATGGTCGAGGTCATCCGGTATCTCGTGAATCTCAAGCTGGGCAAGGGCGAAATCGACGATATCGACCACTTGGGCAATCGTCGCGTTCGTTCGGTCGGAGAGTTGTTGGAGAACCAGTTCCGGCTCGGACTGGTCCGTATGGAGCGCAGTATCAAGGAGCGGATGAACCTCCTCGATATGGAAACGGTGTTACCGCATGATTTGATCAATGCGAAGCCTGTCGTTGCCGCGGTCAAGGAGTTCTTCAGCAGCAGTCAGTTATCCCAGTTCATGGACCAAACGAATCCGCTCGCGGAAATTACACACAAGCGGCGGCTGTCCGCACTCGGTCCCGGCGGTTTGACCAGGGAGCGGGCGGGGTTCGAAGTTCGCGACGTCCATCCTTCGCACTATAGCCGTATTTGTCCGATCGAAACGCCGGAAGGGCCGAACATCGGATTGATCACGTCTCTGGCGACCTATGCCCGCATCAATAAGTTCGGATTTATTGAGGCGCCCTATCGCAAAGTGGTGAAGGGGAGAGTGACGGACGAAATCGAGTTCCTTTCCGCGATCGAAGGGGACAAGTACATCATTGCTCAGGCGAACTCGCCGATCGATGCGTCAGGTCGTTTGCTGTCAGAAACCATTTCTGCGCGCTCTGCCGGAGACTTTGTGACGGCCACATCCGACAAGATCGAATATATGGATGTGTCGCCGAAGCAGGTGGTGAGCGTGGCAACAGCGCTGGTGCCTTTCTTGGAGCATGACGACGCCAACCGTGCCTTGATGGGTTCGAACATGCAGCGTCAAGCTGTACCGTTGCTGGTGTCCGAATCCCCGTTAGTCGGGACAGGTATGGAAGCGGTCGTTGCGCGTGATTCCGGTTATGTGGTGCAGGCCAAGCGGGCCGGTGTGGTGGAAAGTGTCGATGCTACGCGGGTCGTGGTCCGTGCCGATTCCAAAGAAAATCGGAAACGGAACGATGCCGGGTTGGACGTGTATGATTTGATCAAGTTTCAGCGATCGAATCAGAATACGACGATCACGCAGACGCCTGTGGTTCGACTTGGGCAGCCGGTGAAGGTTGGGCAGGTCTTGGCGGACGGTCCTGCCATCGATCACGGCGAATTGGCCCTGGGTAAAAACATTCTCGTCGCCTTCATGCCGTGGGGCGGATACAACTTCGAAGATGCCATTCTGCTGAGCGAAAAGCTTGTGCGGGAAGATGCGTTTACCTCGATTCACATTGAGGAGTTCGAGGTTGAGGCCCGCGACACCAAGCTCGGGAAGGAAGATATCACCCGCGATATTCCGAATGTCGGAGAAGAAGCGCTTCGCGATCTCGACGAAAGCGGCATCATCCGCATCGGAGCCGAAGTGAAGCCAGGCAATATTCTGGTCGGGAAGGTGACGCCGAAGGGCGAAACCCAGCTCACGCCGGAAGAGAAGCTGCTGCGGGCTATCTTCGGTGAAAAAGCCGGAGACGTGAAGGATACGTCGCTCACGGTGCCGCCGGGCGTCGAGGGTATCGTGGTCGATGTGAAAATCTTCTCGCGCAAGGGCCTCGATAAGGACGAACGATCCAAGAGCATCGAAAGCGAAGATGCGATGAAGCTTCAGCGTGACCATCACGAAGAACTCCGTATCATCGATGAAGAAAAAACGAAGAAGATCCGAAAGCTCCTGCTTGGGAAAGTGGTCGGTCGTGACTTGATGGATCCTGAGAGCGGCGATGTCATTCTGAAGAAGAAGGGCAAGCTGACCGCAGAGATTCTCAAGCGGCTGCCGGACGAGACGGTCCGGTACATCATTCTGAGCGATCCGGATGAGCAAAAAGAGCTGGAAGATGTCGAGCGACGGGCGAAGGAGCAGATTGAGATTCTACAGACGCTGTATGACGAGAAGGTCGGACGCCTGAAGCGGGGCGATGAATTGCCGCCTGGCGTGATCAAGCTCGTCAAGGTCTATGTCTCGATGAAGCGCAAGATTCAGGTCGGCGACAAGATGGCCGGACGGCACGGCAATAAAGGCGTGGTTTCTCGGGTCTTGCCCGAAGAGGACATGCCCTGCTTGCCGGACGGAACGCCGGTTGAAATTGTGCTCAATCCGCTCGGTGTGCCGTCACGCATGAACGTCGGTCAGATCCTCGAGACTCACCTGGGCTGGGCTGCCAAGGCATTGGGGATCAAGGTGGCGAGCCCGGTGTTCGACGGAGCGTCAGAAACTGAAATTAAGGATTTGCTCAAAAAGGCAGGTCTTCCGCCCAGCGGGCAAACGATGCTGATGGACGGTCGAACAGGTGAAATGTTCGGCAGTCCGGTGACGGTCGGCTACATGTATGTCTTGAAGTTGCACCACTTGGTGGACGACAAGATTCACGCACGGTCGATCGGTCCTTATTCACTCGTCACCCAGCAGCCGCTCGGTGGTAAGGCGCAATTCGGCGGCCAGCGGTTGGGAGAAATGGAAGTCTGGGCGTTGCAAGCCTATGGCGCTGCGTCCACGCTGCAAGAGTTCTTGACGGTGAAGTCAGACGACGTGCCGGGCCGATCGCGGATGTACGAGGCGATCGTGAAGGGTGAGCCATTCCTGGAACCTGGATTGCCCGAGTCGTTTAACGTCTTGGTCAAAGAGTTGCAGAGTTTAGGGCTCGACGTCGAACTGGTTAAGTCGCAAGACTAACCCATTTGTGTGCCGGCCTGTGCGGCCGGCATCAGAGGAGGTCACTACTTTGGAAGGCGTCTATACATTATTTGAGAAGCCGCGCGATGCGGTTTCATTCGATTCGATGCGGATCAAGATCGCGTCGCCAGAAAAAATTCGGTCGTGGTCGTACGGCGAAGTGAAGAAGCCGGAAACCATCAATTACCGGTCGTTTAAGCCAGAAAAAGACGGACTGTTTTGTGCGAAGATTTTCGGGCCGATCAAGGATTGGGAATGCAACTGCGGTAAGTATAAGCGGATGAAGCACCGCGGCATCGTCTGTGATAAGTGCGGTGTCGAGGTCATTCAGTCCAAGGTCCGCCGAGAGCGCATGGGCCATATTGAGCTCGCGGCGCCGGTGGCGCACATTTGGTTCCTCAAGGGAGTGCCGAGCCGGATCGGAACCTTGCTCGATATGAGCTTGAAGGGACTGGAGCGAATCCTCTATTTCGAGAGCTATGTCTGCGTCGATCCAGGATCGACTGACTTGACGGAGAAGGAGCTAGTCTCGGAGGAAAAGCTTCGTTCTCTCCAATCTGAATACAGCCCCGGCTCCTACAAGGTTGGTATCGGTGCCGATGCCATCCGTGAGTTGCTCCGTAAGATCGATATCACGGCCAAGTGGGATGAGATCAAGGCCAAGGCGAAGACGTCAGCTTCCGCCGCGTTGAAGAAGAAATACGCGAAGCAGTTGAAAGTTATTGAGGCGTTCCGCAAATCCGGGAACATGCCTGAGTGGATGATCATGGACGTCATCCCGGTGTTGCCTCCTGAGTTGCGCCCACTTGTGCCGCTTGACGGCGGACGATTTGCAACCTCGGACTTGAACGACCTGTATCGCCGCGTCATCAACCGGAACAATCGTTTGAAGCGATTGATCGAATTGAAGGCACCGGGCGTGATCATCAGAAATGAAATGCGGATGTTGCAGGAAGCGGTCGATGCCCTTTTCGATAACGGACGGCGCGGACGTGCGATCCGTGGCCCCAACAAGCGTCCGCTCAAGTCCTTGAGCGACATGTTGAAGGGCAAGCAGGGGCGCTTCCGTCAGAACTTGCTCGGTAAGCGGGTCGATTACTCGGGACGAACCGTCATTGTCGTGGGACCGGAGCTTCGTCTGCACCAATGCGGTTTGCCGAAGAAGATGGCGCTCGAACTCTTCAAGCCCTTTATCTTCCACAAGCTGGAGGAGCGAGGTGCGGCGACGACAATCAAGAGTGCCAAACGTTTAGTCGAAAAAGAACGGCCGGAAGTCTGGGACGTATTGGATGAGGTCATCCGCGAGCATCCCGTGCTGCTGAACCGTGCGCCGACGTTGCACCGTCTCGGGATTCAGGCCTTCGATCCGGTTTTGGTCGAAGGCAAGGCGATCCGGTTGCATCCGCTGGTCTGCGCCGCATTCAACGCCGACTTCGACGGAGACCAGATGGCGGTCCACGTTCCGCTGTCGGTCGAAGCGCAGGTCGAGGCACGCGTGCTGATGATGTCGATCAATAACATCCTTTCGCCGGCGAACGGCAAGCCGATTGCGGTGCCGTCGCAAGACATGGTGCTGGGTTGTTATTGGCTGACGAAAGAGCGTGGCGGCTGCAAGGGCGAGGGTAAACTGTTCGGTTCGCCGGAAGAAGTGCGCATTGCATTCGACTCGGAAGCCTTGGAAGTGCATGCACGGATCAAGGTGCGGGTTGAAGGCGCGCTCGTTCAGACCACGGTCGGGCGAGTCATTCTGTCGGAAGTACTTCCTGCCGATATGCCGTTCGCCAACGCGAACAAGCTCATGACCAAGAAGGAAATGACGAAACTGATCGATACGGTGTATCGCCAGTGCGGACATCGTGAGACCGTCACGTTCCTCGATAAGGTCAAGGACCTGGGATTCCATTATGCCACGCGGGCAGGCATCTCGATCTGCATCGACAATATGCATATCCCGACCAAGAAACAGGAGTTGCTTGGGAAGGCTCAGCATGAAGTGACCGAGATTGAGCGGCAATATGCCGAGGGATTGATCACCAACGGTGAGCGGTACAACAAGGTGATCGATATCTGGGCCCACGTGACCGAGCAGATTGCGAATGAAATGATGAAGGAGCTGGGCGCTGGCGGCGACCCGAATAAGGCCGAGTCCTTCAATCCGATCTTTATGATGGCGGACTCGGGCGCTCGAGGTAGTTCGCAGCAGATTCGTCAGTTGGGTGGTATGCGCGGATTGATGGCCAAACCGTCCGGTGAAATCATCGAGACGCCGATTACCGCCAACTTCCGCGAAGGCTTGACCGTGTTGCAGTACTTCATTTCGACGCACGGTGCCCGTAAGGGATTGGCCGATACGGCCTTGAAGACCGCCAACTCCGGTTATCTCACGCGTCGTTTGGTTGATATTGCGCAAGATGTGATCATCAATGAAATCGATTGCGGCACGACCGACGGCATCATTGTGAGTGCGTTGGTCGAAGGCGGCGAAATTATCCAGCCGATCGAAGAGCGTGTGTTGGGTCGTTTGGCGGCGGAAGATATCCGTGATCCTGTCACTCGCGACGCGGAGTGTGCCGCTCCTGTTATGGGCGCGACTTGGCCCGCGGGCGATTGGTCGAAAAGGGCGAACCGGTCGGTGTCATTGCCGCGCAGTCGATCGGTGAGCCTGGAACACAGCTGACCATGCGGACGTTCCACATCGGAGGAACGGCGAGCAAGGTGGTCGAGCAGACCGTCACCGAGTCAAAGCACGCCGGTACGATCAAGTTCATGAGTTTCGACGCCAAGAAAAATGCCGACGTGCATAACGCCGGGATCGCGGTTCAGAATAAAGAGGGCGAATGGGTCGTCATGAACCGGAATGCGAAGATCGCCGTAGCCGACGAGAGCGGGCGTGAACGCGAGAAGTATTCGGTCGTCTATGGCGCCAAGATCAAGGTGAAGGATGGCGGTCGCATCGAGTTGGGGCAGAAGTTGGTGGAGTGGGACCCCTACTCGTTGACCATTCTGACCGAGGTGGGCGGCAGGGTCGCGTATGGAGACATCGTAGAAGGTGTCACAATGAAGGAAGAGTTCGATGAAGTGACCGGTCTCTCCCGTAAGGTCATCGTTGAGCATAGTGGCGCGACGTTGCGCCCACGCGTATCCGTCAAGGATGAGAGCGGGAAGACGGCCAAGGTTGCTGCGGCGGCCAACGTGGCTCGCTATCTGCTCCCGGTCGGCGCGCATATCTTCGTCGAGAAAGGCGCACTCGTGACGCCTGGTGACGTGTTGGCCAAGATTCCTCGTGAGACGACCAAGACGAAGGACATCACGGGAGGTCTTCCTCGCGTCGCCGAGTTGTTCGAAGCCCGGAAGCCGAAGGAGACGGCCGTCATCAGTGAAATCGACGGTGAAATTTCGTACGACGGTTTCGTGAAGGGCATGCGCAAGGTGCTGGTCAACAATAAGATGGGCGACGTGAAGGAATATTTTATTCCTAAGGGTAAACACGTCAACGTGCACGAGGGTGACTGGGTGAGGGCCGGTGAGCCGTTGATGGACGGATCGGCGAATCCTCACGACATTCTCGACGTGCTGGGTCCGAACGAGCTGCAGAAATATCTCGTCGACGAAGTGCAGGACGTGTATAGGCTGCAAGGCGTCACGATCAACGACAAGCATATCGAGATTATTGTGCGGCAGATGTTGCGCAAGGTCAGAATCGAAGATCCTGGCGATACGGAATTCTTGCCGGGCAGCCAGGTCAGCAAGATGTTGTTCGACGAGGAGAACGAGCGAGTCGTGGCGCGGGGCGGCCAGCCAGGGCTCGGGAAGCCTGTCTTACTGGGTATTACTAAGGCAGCGTTGACTACGGATAGTTTCATTTCTGCGGCGTCATTCCAGGAGACCACGCGTGTCTTAACAGAGGCGGCGATCAATGGACGTGAAGATAAGCTGCTAGGGCTGAAGGAAAATGTCATTGTCGGTCGTTTGATTCCGGCTGGAACCGGCTTCGACGAATATCGCGACACATTCGTTATTAGTCCAAAGCCGGAGCCGGTGATCGCGGGTCAGGGAGAGGCGGCGGCGCTGACGCATGAAGGGGTGGGAGCGGGATCTGAAGGGCCTGCGCGCTCATAATCTATGCGGCGTTGAATGTGACTTGACACCACGGCGGATGATCACTATAATCCGCGGGCTTTACACTTGAAGAGTTGAGCAGAGCAGTCAAACTGTGCTGAAGATGAGAGTGACGAACTAATGCCAACGATTAATCAGTTAGTCAGAAAAGGCCGCAAGCTGGCGCATGCGAAGACGAAGAGCCCGGCGCTCAAGTCCTGCCCGCAGAAGCGCGGCGTTTGTCTCCGTGTCTACACCTCGACCCCGAAGAAGCCGAACTCGGCGTTGCGCAAAGTTGCGCGCGTCCGTTTGACGAACGGGATGGAAGTGACGACCTATATCCCCGGTGTCGGCCACAATCTGCAAGAGCACTCCATTGTGCTCGTGCGTGGTGGCCGCGTAAAGGACTTGCCTGGTGTGCGCTATCACATCGTCAGAGGTGCCCTTGACGCGGTCGGTGTGGCGGATCGTAAGCAGAGCCGTTCGAAGTATGGGGCGAAGCGTCCTAAGTAGAAGTAGATAGATTGTTTCAGTTGGTAACGAGAGAGTGAATGACACATGCCAAGAACTAGATTTTTAGATCAGCGCGATCCGCTCCCTGATGTGCGATACCGGGATAAGCTCGTCGGGAAGTTTTTGAATATCCTGATGTCCGGTGGCAAGAAGAGTACGGCCGAGCGCATTTGCTACGGCGCATTCGATGTCATTCAGGAAAAGACCGGTAGCGATCCGCTGAAGGTGTTTCGGACGGCGATCGATAATGTGAAGCCGGTTGTCGAGGTGAAGTCTCGTCGGGTTGGCGGTGCTTCATATCAGGTGCCGGTAGAAATTCGTCCTGCACGCAGGATGTCGCTGGCTCTCAGGTGGCTGGCGGAATATTCGCGGACTCGCGGCGGTAAGAGCATGCGAGAGAAGCTTGCGGCTGAGTTGCTCGATGCGTCGAACAACACGGGTGCGGCGGTGAAGAAGCGGGAAGATGTGCATCGGATGGCGGAGGCCAATAAGGCGTTCGCGCATTATCGCTGGTAGGATTTTTCTGTGCTGCAGCTGGGCCGTACTGCGATCCGCCTATGCGGGTGCTTGTAGGTCGCGGTAGTTCATCGGCCATGCTTGCGGCATGTGTATTTTAGGGGATCTTCGTGGCACGTCAATCACCATTAGAAAAAACTCGAAACATCGGCATCATGGCTCATATTATCGATTGCAGAGCCCCTTGACGAGGTCGAGCGGATCCGATTCAGTCAGAAGAGATTGAGGCGCTGTCGCGTGGGTGTGGGAAGGGCCCGCCGGCACTGAGGGAGATGGCTGTTGCGCTTCCTGCGCTGGCTTGGCCGTGAGTGTTGGCGGAGCGGCAGCTTCCGGTTCACGTCGTGGCGGCGGGGTCGGTCTGCTGGCCTCTGGCAAAGCGGCCGGTACGGGCTGCGGAGTCTGTGCCGACAGATGTGAGCCTGCTGGGGCAGCGCTAATTATCGGCTGAGGTGGCGCAGGCGATGTCGCTGCCTGAATCGGTGCCGGAGGATTCGGCAGCGGTGTGGGCACATTCGGTGCTGCGGTAACTGATGACGGATCGAGATGGGTCGTCATGGCGACGGACATGATCAGTGGCGGTGACGCGACGGGTGCTGTGTGTAGCATGGTCATCTGGACCGTGGGAATCGAGGCCGGCACGAGCGTCATCTGTGGGGGCGTGGAAATGGGGGACATGGCCGTGGTGGGTGGGAGTGGCTGGGGAGGCGCTCCTCCCTGTAGCTCATGTTTCTTGTGCTCAATCTTGGCAATCAGGGTCTTGATCAGGGCGATGCTTTGTTGCGTCTCCTCAGGACTGTTCATGAGAAGTTTGTGCTGGCGGTGTTCTTGAAATTCCGGGGACTTCTCGCCAAAGGTGCGGCGAACACATTCACGGAACTGTAACTCTGTCCTTGCCCTGGCTGCATCCATATAGGGGAAGCCTTCTCGTCCGAGGTCTTCCACCTGTGAGAGGAATTCCTGGAGCTTTCCGGCGCCACGGGTGAGTTCTTCAACCGTGGCAGCTTTTGAGCGAGAGCGGGACTGTTCTGATGTTTTGGCGCGTGGCATGAGTGTGGAGAAAGTCTAGCCCAGCCTCCACAACTCGGCAAGAAAACATGGGAAAGTGAACAGGTCCGTTGGACGTCTGGTGAGGCAGGAAGTTGGTTCGTTTCACTGATAGCGATGGTGAGGAGACACTGGCGAGGGTGATTTGGTGCCCCCGATACGAATTGAACGTACGACCTAGCGTTTAGGAAACGCTTGCTCTATCCAACTGAGCTACGGGGGCAACGGGGGCTACGATACTTCAGGAATCGAGGAAAGTCTAGCGGGGAGTACGGTGACAGATGTTTGGCTCCAAGAGGATTCCGTGAAAATTTATCTGGGTTTGGAGGGTCGCGATTGAGCTGCCACGGAACGAATGGTCAGCCATACCATCGAACGTCTTGCTTGGCAATCGACGCGCCGGCGGACTCGTCGTATGAAAGCGGTGCCGCTGAGAGCACCTCATGGACCAGTTGCATGAGGGTTTCAACGGAAAATGGTTTTTGGAGAAAAGGGACGTGATCGGTGGTGATGCGATAGGCCTTGCGATCTGTTTCAGACAAGCTCGACATCAAAATCACCCGGAGCGTCTTCTTCATGGCCAGGGTTCGTTGGATGATTTCGTGACCATGGACCCGCGGATAGGGATTTTTGGTGGAGGCAAACTCAAGACCTGGCGGTGGGAGCATCAGATCGGTTACGAGTAAATCGATCGGCTCTGTATGGGTGGCTAAGATTTTTAAGGATTCTGAGCTGCCCTCCGCTTCGAGGACTGTAAATCCCTCGGTTCGGAGGGTCTTCACGCAGATCAGGCGCATTGATGGGTCGTCGTCAACGATCAGAATTGTCTTGGCGGTGGATGGGGGCATAGGTGCTTGTTTCTCCATGAGGGCCTCCGGGCGCGGTCAGCCGCCGAACGGGCTGAGCCTCCCGTCGTATCTGTAGGCAGTGGATGCTCCACGTCTCTATCGGTCTTGCTCCGGGGAAACTTGAACGGGTAGGCAGGGTGGTCTTCCGAGTAAAGAGATCTGGCCCTGGCCTCTTTCTGTGTGATTAGGTGCTGGTAGGTGTGAGACCGCTGGGAGCGGTGGCGTTGAGGGAGAGAGACGTGATCGTCTCCGACTATGGTGTCGCCGGAGTCTTCCCGATTTTTTGCGCGAAGAGATCGCTCTTTGCCGGAACTTGCGTGAGCAGGTCGGCGCGAATCTGAAAGATGCCAGGGATCCGTTGTCCCATGGCATAGGCCAATCCGTTGGCATGGCTTCCGATTGAGAGCTTTCCCGCAATCTTTCCATCACGCCCTGTGGCGATGAATTCCGCTGCCGGTGCCACGAGCCCATAGGGCGCCAACGGTCCGGCTTGTTTAATGACCCGTTCTTCGGCCGGCACATTCGCGACACGGCTGACAAAGAGATCGGTGGCCTGTTGGTCCAATGGTTCAGGCCGATCTTCCATGACCCATTCTTTTTGTTGATTGATCAAGACATAGTGTTCGGTTGCGGTTTTCACCGAGAGCATGGCGATGTCCGTGTAATCGATGCCGAGTAGCCGTTTGTCTTGGAACGTAAAGAGTTCCTTGGTCAGATCTTTGATTGCGGTGGGATTGATGCGGTAGAGCGGGCCAGTAGGGGTCGTCTCCGCAAAGGCTTCGCCGCTGGCTAGGTCCGGTTGGTAGAGCTTGATCGTTTGATCCCCCTCGGCGGTATGGATAGCAACTTTGACTTTAGGGACGGTGAGTGTATTAGCCAAAGCGTCGCGTTCGGGGCCCGGATCGACGATGCCCAATGCTTTGAGGTCTTCGAGTCTGAACAACAGGGTCCGCACCTCTGTTTGATCGGCTTCTGCTTCAATCGGGTAACGCAGCCTCCATTTGCTCTTGGGTTTCTCCTGCGTCTGATAGAGCGCGACTTCTGTGGTCGGGTAGGTGAGGCGGATCTGTTCGACATCGCCTTGTGAGAGGCGTAAGAGGTCTTTGCGTCGAAACGTCATCAAGGTTTTGTTGACGAAGTCTTTGGGGGCCAGATTGGTGAGCAGGACTTTGCGATCCGATTCCCGCAGGACGTAGAGCGTCGAGGAGAGAGGTCCGCTATCTCCGATGGAGAGTGTCTCCTGTTCGGTGCCGGCCATGATGGTAATGGTGGTGATCGGGTCGTCGAGCCCATAGGGGGTCAAATTCGCCGGGCGGTCTTCGACGATACGGCTCACGGCACCGGTGACTAAGGCTCTGATGAGATTCTGCAGTTCCCGCTGATCCGCGTCAGTTTTGAGGGGCGCGGTCATCATCCAGCCCTTCTCAGGAGTCCTGGCAAAGACGAGTTCGTGCCGGTCGGTTTTGACTGTGAGTCCTGTGAGCGTTTGTTGGTCAAGGAGCAGGACTTTCTTGTCGGCGGTCTCTTGCTGCTCGTGCGATTCTTGCTGGGGGAGCTCGACGGTATAGAGGTAGAGGCCGAGCCCAGCCAATACGAGTGCCATGACGAGTGTGGGCCAGTAACGCATGCGTCTATAGGCGTCGGCGTTTGCGCCAGACCATGATGCCGGCGATAAACATGGTGGCCGGCAGGAGGATGACTTGCAGGTAGAGTAGGGCTCGTTCCTGTAACGGATTGGGTGTAAACGGTCGAAGCGCGGAATCTTTCGGGGCGATCGCCATCATGTTCCGTTCTTCAGCCAACCATCCAGCCGTATGGAGGAAAAAATCGCTGTTGCCGGGAAAGTTCACAAAGGCATTGGTCGCAAACGTGGAATTGCCGATGACCACGATGGCTGGACGGGGTTTGCCTTCTTCCGGTATGACTTTTGGCGTAAGGGCCGCAGCCATCGGCAGGGGGCCTTTGATGTCTTCCTTCTCATTGAGGTTGACGACACGGCCCTTCAAGTCGGTTTCTGCCCAACTATTCGGCGATGTGCGGGCGAGCGGCACGTAGTCCCATGCCGCGCCAACCTGCTCGTCGAACGTGATATGCCGTGCGAGTGGAAAGAGCACGGCTGCGGAGAGGTCCTGCGTAATTTCATGTTCGGTGAACGTGCGGACTAACAGGGATGTGAGGTCGCCTTGGGCCAATCGATCTTGTAAGTCGACTAGGGATCCAGGGCCGACTCCCATGCCCCACCGTTTGAGCAAGGGGTTCAGGTCGGCTTGCGTATTCGGATCGAGGAGCAGCAGCAGATGACCGCCTTTCTCCACATAACTATGAATGCGTTCTTGCTCTTCGATGATCACAGGACGACGGGGGCCGGCTACGACGAGGATGGCGGTGTGATCCGGGACGGCGGTCTCTTTCAGCAGGCTGACGGTGCCTACGTCGTATCCCTGTTTGACCAGGATTTCTCTGGCGGCAGACAGCCCGGTTCGCTCCCGATCGTCGAGGCTCGGTTCACCGTGCCCTTCGAGAAAGAGGACGCGCTTCTTACTGTCTTGAGACACGCGGATAAACGCTCCGGTCAGTTCGACCTCCGAGGGAGAAGTGATACGAACGGTGTGCCCGCCGCTTTCGAATACGGCTGTGTCGGTCCTGGAAATGCCATAGGTTTGAGCAATTTTCGGCTGCCGTTCCGGGTCGACGAACTCCACGGTAATCTTCGAGCTGGCCTGCCGATAACTATCGAGCCGTTCCTTGTAGGATTGGTACCCGGGGTCTTTCTCTCTGGTGAACACGGTGACGAGCACTTCGCGCGGGAGATTTCTGAGCACGCGATGTGTTTGCGGGGAGAGGGAGAAGTTCTGGTTTTCCGACAGGTCCCAACGGATTGAATGACGGGCCGCAAGAAAGTTCACGATGGCGAGGATGCTGATGAAGAGAAGGATCATCAACAGGCTGTTGGCGCCCATGCGTGTCGAACGACGAGTGGAGAAGGCTTTCAGGCTGCCGAAATGGACGGCACCGAAGAGGATGAGACAGAGCAGTGCCGATCCCTCCATGAGGGTGACGAGCCAGAGTTTCTCCGGAGCGAGGCTGTAGCCGACCGCGCCGGCCACGGCCAGGGCTATTCCGACTACGCCAAGTGGAATCGTCTTGAGGTTCATTTCCATCGTGATGAATCCACGACTCGGTGAGACAGAAAGAGCATCAAGGCGAGGCCGCTGAAAAAGTAGACGAGGTCTTTCGTGTCGACCAATCCACGGACTAAATGGTCGTAATGTTCCATGAATGACAGGTATGAGATGGCCTGCCCGATGGCCGTTTCCCCGAGGAGTGAGCCGACGCCGGCGAGAAGCCAGAGGACCAGTAACAGGCCAAAGCTCACGAAGGCCGCGACGATCTGGTTTTCGGTCAGGGCCGAGGCCAGGACGCCGACGGAGAGAAAGAGGGCGCCAAGCAAGACCAGACCTAGGTAGCCAGTCAGCACGGGGTACCAATCGAAGTCGCAGAAGAGCGCGAGGACAAGTGGCATGAGCCCGGTCAGTCCGAGCAACCCCAAAAAGACAAGGAAGACACTCATGAACTTGCCGATGACAATTTCGTTGATGCCGATCGGTGAGGTCAATAAGAATTCAAAGGTGCGAAGTTTGCGTTCTTCGGCGAAGAGCCGCATCGTCAGGATTGGCAGAATAATCAGCAGGATAAATCGCACGCTGGAGAACAGATTCCGGAAGACCAAGTCGTTCAGATTGATTTGGGCTGTTCCCTGCATTTGCATCAGCTGAATCGCTTGGGCTCCGGCAAAGACAATGTAGAGATAGGCGAGCAGTCCTACAATCAAGAGAAACACCGCCCCCACCACATACACGACGGGTGAGACGAAATAGGAGCGCAGCTCTTTGGCGATGATAGCTTGGACTGGTGTCATGCTGGCTGGCCTGTCGGTTCTGCTGCGGCAACCACTGCGCCCTGTGGGAGGCCTGTTTCGTCTCTTGTCAATTGGAGGAAGACGTCTTCCAATGTCATCGAGATGGCTTTCAACTCAAGCAGTCCCCATCCGCTGGTGACTGCCAGCCGAGCCACCTCTTCCCTTGCATCTCGGCCCAGTTCGCATTCGAGAAGAAAGGTGCCGGGGATGCCGCTCGCAAACACGTTCTGGACCCCTTGAACGGCCTTCAGGCGGCTGTCGGTATCCGCAGCGGGAGATTTGAGCGTGAGTGAGATTTTTTCCGACTGGCGTAACCGCGCAGAGAGTTGGTCCGGCGTGTCTTCAGCCACGATTCGTCCGCCGCTGATGATGACGACGCGCTGGCACACGGCGGTGGCTTCGGGGAGAATGTGGGTGCTGAGAATCACGGAATGAGAGCCGGCCAGATTCTTGATCAACTCCCTGATCTCGATGATTTGTTTCGGGTCGAGTCCGACGGTTGGCTCGTCCAGGATT
This sequence comes from Nitrospira sp., assembly GCA_005116815.1. GTDB lineage: Bacteria > Nitrospirota > Nitrospiria > Nitrospirales > Nitrospiraceae > Palsa-1315. The sequence goes on from SWDR01000002.1 coordinate 19,416, forward strand.
AAGACTTGAGGGTCATGGAGCAACGCTTGGGCTAAGCCGACGCGCTGTCGATAGCCGCGGGACAGATTGCCGATGAGCCGGTGCTGCACCGTGCCGAGGCCGAGCCGCTCGATTTCGCGTTGCATGGATGAGGTGAGCGTTTTTCCGGTCAGACCACGGAGGCGTCCGACAAACTGAAGATATTCAGTGACGGTCAATTCGAGGTAGACCGGGGGGGTCTCCGGCAAGTAGCCGATCCGGCGTTTCACTTCGAGTGGCTGGTCTGCACAGTCGAACCCTGCCACTCGTGCCGTCCCCTCGGTAGCCGGCATGAAGCAGGTGAGGATGCGCATGGTGGTCGTTTTTCCTGCCCCATTGGGACCCAGGAACGCCAACACCTCGCCTTTTGCGACAGAAAAACTGACCCGATCGATCGCGGTATGGTGGCCATACCGCTTCGTGATCTGTTGGACTTCAATCATATGCGCTGACGTGGATCGTGTGAGTTTGGGGCGCACAGCCGGCGGGTTGTGCATTCGCAACCGAACAGGCAACAGGTCGGCATCTTACTCAGTCGGATTGGGGCAGTCAATATCGGGCTTTGCCGTCTGTAACTTTACAGGTTTTCGCCATCCTGTTAGAGTCCGCGCGCGTACGAGTCTGTTTGCTAGATGGGATTGAACCATGACCTGGGTGCGATAAGCATGAGGGGACTATTCGCCGTTGTTGCGTTGGTGCTGTTCGTCTGTCTGCCGGTCGAGAGTCGGGCAGCCGATGGGCGCAGCTATCGGGTTCATGGCCAGGTCGTGGCGGTAAACGTTGTACAGACTCCGCACACGATTGTCGTCAAGACACCCTTGAGTAAGCACAACGATATGACCGTGGGGGCCCGGGTGACAGGTCAAACCAAGGTGACCCGAAAGGGGAAGCGGGTTGGGCTTCAGACCATTCGAGTGGGTGAAGCGGTGTGGTTGACCTATGTGAAGCAGCGGGATGGGGTATTTGCTCAGGTCATCCAGGTTCAATAACGTTTTGGGTATACCTCGCCAGCCAAGCAGCCCGTGATGCCCTGACGGGGGGCAGTCCGAATGGTTCTGTCCGAATCCTAGATACGGTCGCATCTCGTCCATCCTAGTTCGGGCCGATGTGGGTTGACTGTTGCACGTATTTTCTTCTATATGGACGGAGTCGTTTAGCCGCCAAAGCTTGGACGTCGGTTCTTTTTTGAACAATCCATCTTCGATTTTTCCATCCTTCTTCATCCAAATGTAGGGGGTAGGGGTACGCTCTCGGTATTGTTGGACTGCCGGTTGGACCGTAAGGTGAGGGTACACAGGCGAGGGTCTGTGGGACAGTTGGTTCAACCTGGTATATGAGGTCTTCGATGATCGATCACATGAGTGGAAATAGCCGGCAGTTGTTGGGGGCGATGAGTCTTAGCCTGGGGATGCTTCTGGGAGCTTGCTCGTGGGTTCCTACGGGGGTGTCTCACTTGGACGTGGGGGCTGAAGATCGTGGCGTGGCGTCCTGGTATGGCGAGTCGTTTCATGGCAAGCAAGCGGCGAACGGGGAACTGTTCGATATGGATGGTCTGACTGCAGCCCATCGGACCCTTCCGCTCGGCAGTGTGGTTCGGGTGGTGAACTTAGTGAACGGGAAGCACGTTCATGTCCGTATTACGGACCGTGGCCCCTATGTCAATGGGCGGATCCTCGATCTTTCACGAGGCGCCGCAGCTCGGATAGGGATGTTGGCAGAGGGTCTCTCCGTGGTCCGGGTGCAGTTGGTTGGAGAACGCCGGCCAGTGGCGTTACTCTCGTCAGAAGCGAGGGAGACGGTCTCGACATCGCTTCTTCTTGGACGTGAGCAGCTCGGTCAGGAGGCGCTAGCGTTCCCTGCATTACCGTGGGGGCAGTCGGCCCCTCTTCTCGTCTATCCTGTTCGGCTCTCTCCTGGCGATATCTGGGTCTCGCGGCGCGCGCGGCGGTTGACGGGGCTACAGGCAGCCGATCATACCGACCATACCGAGGTGGCGACGGTCATCTTTTCCTAGGTCTGTCGCCTGCCGGTTGACAGGGCGTGAAGCTCTCCACTAGACTGCCGACTCCCGGTGGGAACTGGGAAGTAATTTAGATCAATTTGGTATACATGGAGGCCCGAATCCGGATGGCGAAGAAAACGGCGACTGAATCGGACGAAACCAGGCTCAAGAAGAAGGTGGCGGAGAAATTAACCGGCCACAAAAATCCTAAAGAGGACGAAGCGCTTCGTTCGTTGAAGAAGCGGCTGCGGCGGACGCAACGCAAACGGCGCACGGTCACGTTACGCAAAAAGAATTCGGCGAGCAAGAAAACAGCCGCTCCCGCAAAGTAATATCCTGGCTTGGGCCGGTGATGGGCGAGTGAATTATTAAGGTAGTACCTATGGAACAACCACAGCACAAACAAGCATCTGCCAATCCTACTGCCCCGGAGACGGTGAGTGACGAATTCACCGATCAAGTGGCGGCGGATTTGACCGGAGAACTTCCAGTCCCGGTTGTGCCGACGGCGGAGCTTACCGAGGAAGTGGTCCTTGAAGAAGAGAAGGTCAAGGATGAGATCGAGATCCAGATCGATCTGCTCAAGGACTCCGATTGGGTGGTCCGTCGCGAAGCCGCGATCACGCTCGGAGAAATGGGTGACGAGCGTTGTGTGGAGCCATTGTGTAATGCGTTGCGTGACGGCGACTGGCAAGTCAGAGAAGTCGCCATCGAGGGGTTGGGCCAGATCGGTTCTCCCGCTGTCGAACTGTTGATCAAGTTGCTTCGCGATTGGGATGTCAGGAAGTATGTGATCGCGGCATTAGGGAAGATTCGCGACGAGCGCGTGCTCGATCCGTTGATGCTGCAGCTGAAAAATGACGAGTTTAAGGACGATGCCACGAATGCCCTTGTTGAACTGGGTGAGCCGTCAGTCTCTCGCTTGGTCAAAGCGCTCAAGGACAAGGATGAGATGGTTCAGAAGCAGGCGATCATGGCTTTGGGCCGGATCAAGAGCGCCGAGGCGATCGATCCTCTCATCGTGATGCTCGGTGATAAGGATTGGTTTACTCGGTTGACGTCCGCGGCGGCACTCGAGGCGATCGGCGATGACCGTGGCCGCGATGCGATTAAGCCGTTGATGAAAGATTCGGACATGGTGGTCAGGATGCGGGTGGAGCGAATCCTGGCGAAGTGGAAGAAGCAGCCTGCCAATGCGTAGCGGTTATTGATTCAGTTGCCGGTCGACTTCCCGTTGAATGTCATCGATCTTCTTCAGTGATACCGCTTTCCCCATCGATAACTCTAATCTGATTTCTTGAATCGTGCCCGTGAGTGCTCGTACGGCGAGCATCGATTCGTCTTGTTTAGCTCCCTTGGTCGCATTCTCCAACGTCTCGGCCGCAGCACTTAACTGCTTCGCGGCTTCTCCAACGTTTTTCTCGAACAGTTCTGCTTTCGCCTGCACGACTCTCGATTTACTGTCGAGGAGCGCCTGTCGCCTGCGGAGGTCTCGCTCGATCCCTCTCGTCGTGTCGTAAATGTTTCGCGACATGTCTGTGATGGAACGTTGGAGATCCGAGATCGTGTGTTGTAACGTGCCGACCGGGCGTTGACCAAAATAGAACCCGAGTCCGAATGATGTGGCGGCCAGGACGAGGGCTCCGACAAATTTCCACATGGCGAGATCCTTTCGACTAATGGGCTTTGGGGAATGGCGCGGAGCGTCGGAGTTGCTGCAGGAGACTTCCGGCGGCTGCGAGACGAATGGCGACGTCTGAGTCCTGCAGCCCTTTCTTGATCAACGGCATCACCGAGGCGGTGCTCCTTCCCAGGGCTTTCGCGGCCATGAGGCGCGGCTGTGGTTGCTGGTCTTGCAAGAGCATTTGTAAAATAACGGCGGCTTGTTTATCGGGTGCTACGGCCAATGCGTGGGCCGCAGCGGCGCGTATAGAGGGGTCCTGGTGTCTCGCCAAGTCTGCTGCGAGCAAGATGGCCGATGTGTCGCCCAATCGAAGCAGCCCTTCTGCAGCACTGGCTCGCGCCTGCATGTTGGCATCTCGCGTGAGGGCTTGCAGCAACGGCCGGTTCTCCCGTATTCCCAACCGCCCAAGGCTCGTGGCAGCGATGGCGCGTACGCGCGCGTTGTCATCGCCCAGCGCATGGGTTAAGGGTGCGACCCCACCGGATTGTCCAAAATCACCCAATGCCCCTGCGGCGAATGCGCGGACCGATGGCTCGGGATCGTAGACTCCCTGGCTGAGGACCGACAGACTTGATGGGCGCTTCAGTTGTCCCAGCACTCCCAAGGCTGCCATGCGAACCTCGGGGTCAGGAAGTGTTGCCGCGCCGGTAATGTCAGTCAGCATATCCAGTTTGCCGAGCCGATAGAGTGCGGCATACGCGAACACGGCTTCAGGTCCGTCGTCCGTCCTGGCAACCGCAATGAGTTGGGGCATGATGGCCGTGACCTTGGCCTCGCTCAGCGCGTTCATGGCGGCAATACGGACGGCCGGCATGGCATCGTTCATCGCCCGTTGTAGGGGGCCGGACTTTCCTGCGAGGCCGGCCTTTCCGATCGCTTCGGCGGCGCGGGCTCGGACGAGGACCGATGTGTCGAGGAGCCCGTCTTCCAGCACAGCTTGTGTCTCTGCGAGGCCGAGTTCGGCTAAGACTGTGTAGGCAGCAATCCGGACATATTCCTGCGAATCGCGGACATGGCTGGTTACGAAGCTGAGGGCCAATGGCCGTAAGAGGATTCGATCGTCTGGCGCGTCAGGTGGGACCAACCGGTGGTAGAGGGTGAGGGCCTCTTCCGGCCGTCCAAGCTTGAGGGCACTCTGGAAGGCGAGCCGGATGAGTGACTTCGATGGGGTGGCTTCTGGCGGGATCGATTGCCAGAGTTTCATCACCTGGTCGTACTCAGCATGGTTGAACGCGTTCGTGGCCTCGCGTTCAAGGGCAGCTCCTATCGGGGATTGTGCGGTGCCTGCTTCGGCTACGGGTAGACGTAGCACGCTTGTTCCAAGACAGAGCAGCAGCAGTAACTGCAGCCATATGGCGGCGGTGTGACGGTCTGGTATAGGGCTAGGTTGAAGGTCGTTTACCATGTCGAGGGTGTGCGAACCATAGCCGGTGCGTAGAGCTTGTCGACGTATTCCTTGACCATTCGTTTGGTGCAGAATCTGGGAGCATTGGTCCGAAGGTTTTCTTTCATGAGCTGCACCCAGCCTCGGGGTATCCCGTCAAGGTCTCGTTGATAGTAGAGGGGGATGGCCTCTTGCTCCAGCATGCGATAGAGCTGTTGGGCATCGTGCTCGTCCTGGGCCTGAATATCCTGGTTTTCAAGTAATGGCTCAATGCCCCATCCATTGGCTCCGTTGTAGCCTTCTTTCCACCAGCCATCAAGGACGCTGAGATTGATGACGCCGTTGAGTGCGGCCTTTTGCCCGCTCGTTCCGCTCGCTTCCAAGGGGAACCGTGGCGTATTGAGCCAAATGTCGACCCCTTGGACGAGAAATTTCGCCATGTGCATATCGTAGTTCTCGATGAAGGCCACGTGTCCGCCCAATTTATGGTCGTCGCAAAAACTCAATACTTCATGGATGAAATAGCGACCAGGTTCATCGGCTGGATGGGCCTTGCCGGCAAAGATCAATTGGACGGGACGCCATTGGTTATGGAGCAACTGTTTCAGCCGTTCGAGGTCTCGGAACAGCAGGGTTGCCCGCTTATAGGTGGCAAAACGCCTGGCGAAGCCGATGGTGAGCGCTTCAGGGTCAAGCAGCGTGCCTCGGGTTAAGACTTGCGAGGCTTGGAGATGGCCCTGCATCCAGCCGCTTCTGGCACGTTCCCGGATGAAGCCCATCAGTTTGCGTTTCCTGGTTTGGCGCACCGCCCAGAGTTCCTGATCTGGAATATCCAGGACCCGTTGCCACATCGCCGTGTCGTCGCATTTGTCCGCCCATTCCGGGCCCAGATATTTGGCATAGAGTTGGTTGAGTTCCGGTGCGATCCAGGTCGGGGCGTGGATGCCATTGGTCACGCTACGGATGGGGACCTGCTCGATGGCCAGTCCCGGCCACATATGGTGCCACATCTCACGCGAGACCCGTCCATGTTCACGGCTGACTCCGTTCACATGGGCGGCCATCCGGATCGCGAGTGCCGTCATGTTGAACCCTTGTCCCTGGGACTCGGGTGTGTCGCCCAATCGAAGGAAGTCTTCACGCGAGAGACCCAGTTGATCCCAATAGCCGGTAAAGTATCGGTCCATGAGGTGATGGGGGAACACGTCGTGGCCGGCTGGCACCGGGGTATGGGTCGTAAAGACGGTGCTCTGGCGGACCGTTTCGCAGGCGTCTGCGTGGGTCGACCCTTTTTGGATCAATTCGCGAATGCGTTCAAGTGTGAGGAAGGCAGAGTGGCCTTCATTGGCATGCCAGACTGTCGGTGTGATGCCCAAGGCTCGAAGCATTCGGACGCCGCCGATACCCAACAGATATTCCTGACAGAGGCGCATCTCTTGATCGCCGCCATACAGTCGAGCTGAAAGAGCCCGGTTCTCAGGGCTGTTCTCGGGGACGTCTGTATCGATGAGGTAGAGGGGCACCCGTCCGGCAAGCACTTTCCAGACTGCTGCCGTGACGACTCGACTGCCGATCTCGACCGTAATTCTGCAGGGCTCTCCCGATGGAGTGAGGGCAGGATGAATCGGTGACTCTGCTTGTTTGAATGGAGCATAGGCCGCTTCTTGCCATCCTTCCGGCGTGATCCGTTGTCGAAAATATCCTTGTGGATACATGAATCCGATTCCCACCAGGGGCACGCCCAGGTCGCTGGCTTCCTTACAATGGTCCCCGGCAAGAATGCCCAGGCCACCACTGTAAATCGGGATGGACCTATGGAGACCAAACTCGGCAGAGAAGTAGGCGATGGTGGGGGCTTTCAAGTCGCCGTGTTGTGTTTTAAACCAACTTTGTTTGTTCTGCAGATACTCGTCAAATATCTTGAGGGCGGCAGAGTACAACCGCATATACGAGGGATCTTGGGTGAGGTGCATGAGTCGGTCTGGTCTGACCTTTGCCAGTAACTCGACGGGGTTGTGGTGGGTCAGTACCCAGAGGGTTGGATCGATGTGTTCAAACAGTCGACGAGTCTCCGGGGTCCAACTCCACCAGAGGTTATGGGCCAATTCCATGAGACGTGAGAGGCCGGATGGAATGCCATTCGAGACACTGGTTGCTGTTTGCGAAGTATCCACTGCACCTCCTGGTTCTCGTATCGAAGTCTGTGTGCACGCCGGACTTCGCTAGTCTGTACGTGTGGGGAAAAAGGAAAATACTCCCGCAGGATGCTCGAAAAGGCCGTTCAGCAAGGCCGCAGGCGAATCGAAACCGGAGGCGTACCCTCGGGGGTACGTTGAGGATTTCGATGAGTCGACCTGCCTGCGCGAAGCCGCTTCGGCGAAGGCAGGGAACGAAGCTGGCGGACTTTTTCGGCATCCTGCTAAAGCGGTCAGGCGTGACCGGCTTTATGCCATGACGTCCATTCGTCGGAGAATGCCACAGAGGCATAACGTTCGCCAAGGATTTTTGCCACTCGGTTCATCAGCCTGGTGACTTGTTGCATGTCTTCAGGAGGAAGATCTTGCCGGAATCGTGGGTGCAGTCCCCAGCGAGTTTCGACCTCTTCTCCTTCGACGGTTGACATCACGCTGACCAATTTGATTTCGGTTCCTGTTGGCCCCTGAGGTTCAGGTGTCGCAGGGGGCGGTGGCAGGGTGGATGCGGTCGCTGGAGCGGCGGTATTGACGGCGGAGACAGGCGGCGCGTCTCCGGCTAAGACTGCTTTGATGGCTGGAATGACGGCGCTCGCGCAGAGGGTTGCCGCCGAGGATACGTGCTCGTTCCCTGCGATGCCCATCGCATCGGCGACTCGTCCGCCAAAGTCTTTCAGCATCTCGTTTTTTTCGGAGGTGTCCTCGGTGACCAGGAACCGGTATCGCTCATAGGTTTGCCGGCTTTCTGCCACCGCCGCACCGACGGTGAGCATGATTTCCGTTTGGTCGGCGCCAGTGCCGAATGCCGGTTCAAGCACACTTTTTAATTGCAGTGTCACCGCGTCTTCGAGACTGTCCATAAACAGGGGCTGGTCTTTGATCGGCAAGTAGAGAATGGAGAGCCGGTCCGTGAGGTTGAACATGACTTTGAGGAATTCAAGGTAGATGCCCCATTCATCGTGCCGTTTCAATTTCAAGGCTCGTTCCGGGGCGTTCCGTTTCATGACGCTCACGGATTCGCCGGCGACGGCGAGTATCAATTCGGCGATCCCGCGGAGTTGTTCGCTATAAGGATTTTTGGACGTTCCCACAATGACCTCACATAAAAAGAGGGGCCATTATATACAGGTTACGGCTCGGTCTCCAAGGGCCGTCTCTCTGGTGCGTTTTTTGATCGATCAAGCATGGGCCGGGATCAGTGGGTCCATTTGAAAGGGCCACCCCAGTATGCTATAGAGCGCGACCACCTCACGAGCTGCTACATGAACCGAGACAGTACCCCGTATGTGTTGAAGCGGTCGCCGGACCAAGGGCCGGCCTCCGTGCTCTCGCTTAACTATGCCGCAGCGTTGAATGCCCAGCAGCTTGCGGCGGTAACCGCCGGCGAGGGGCCAGCCTTGGTCATTGCCGGCGCCGGCAGCGGCAAGACGCGAACGCTGGTCTATCGCGTGGCCTATTTGATCGACTCGGGAGTCGATCCGTCTCACATTCTGCTGCTCACCTTTACGAGAAAATCGTCGCAGGAGATGCTCGAACGTGCGGGCGAGTTGATCGGCGTGCGCAGCGAGCGGGTGCGTGGCGGCACGTTCCATTCCGTGGCCAATATGTTGCTCCGGCGTTATGGCCGAGCGATCGGCCTGGAGCCCGGCTTTACCATTCTGGATCGGGGTGATGCAGAAGACTTGATCGCTCTGGTTCGTGTGCAGCTCGGTTTGAACGAAAAAGACAAGCGCTTTCCCCGGAAGGGTACGATTGCGGAGATGTTCAGCAAATCCGAAAATACCCTGCGTCCGCTCGACGAGATTGTCGTCGAAGAGTTCAATCATTTCGCGGACCATCTGGAGGCGCTGGGTCAGTTGCAGCAGGGCTATCAGGCGTCGAAACGCCAGCGCCAGCTGGTGGATTATGACGACTTACTGGTGCTGCTGCGGCGGCTCTTGATGGAAGATGAGGCGGTCAGGCGGACGATTTCATCGCTGTATCGGTATATTCTGGTGGATGAGTATCAGGACACCAATCGCTTGCAGGCGGATGTCATTCGGCACCTTGCGTCCACTCATCGGAACGTCATGGTCGTCGGGGACGACTCGCAATCCATCTACGCGTTTCGTGGTGCGACGTTCAAAAACATCATGGAGTTTCCGTCGCTCTTTCCCGGCACCACGATTTATAAGCTTGAAGAGAACTACCGCAGTACCCAGCCGATCCTGAATCTCGCGAATGCCGTGATCGACGTGGCAACTGAGAAATATACCAAGCGGCTCTTTACCCGGAAGTTGGACGGGCCATTGCCGACGTTGGTGGAAGCGGCAGGGGAAAATGCTCAATCGCGCTTCATCGCGCAGAAGATTTTGGAGCTGCGGGAGGAAGGGGTCCCGCTCAGCGAAATGGCGGTGCTGTTTCGGTCGAGTTTCCATTCCTTCGATCTGGAAATTGAGCTGTCACGTCACGGACTGCCATTTATCAAGCGTGGCGGGGTCAAATTTATCGAGACCGCACATGTCAAGGATCTGTTGGCCCATTTGCGAGTGGTGGCGAACCCGCTGGATCTCGTCAGCTGGCATCGCGTGCTCATGCTCATCGAAGGTGTCGGGCCGAAAAAAGCGCAGGATGTCATGGCGGCGCTCGTGAAGTCTGACAATCCCTACCATGCCCTTTCTGCGATGACTGGGCGAACGGGGCAGGGGCTGAAGGATTTGGGGCTGACTCTCGAAAGTCTTGCGGGAGGCGAAGAGTTGCGGCCCGCGCATTTGGTTAGCCAGATCTATGAGTATTACCTGCCGATTTTCAAGGAGCAGTACGACGACTATCCCAAGCGTGCGCGGGATCTGGACCATTTGCAGACGATCGCGGAGCGGTATCAAGAGCTTGAAGCTTTTCTGTCGGATCTGGCGCTAGAGCCACCGGATGGGAGCGCCGCCGGCAACGAGGCCCCCGATCGCGATGACGAGAGGCTCGTGCTGTCCACCATCCATTCGGCTAAGGGGCTTGAGTGGCAATCGGTATTCGTCATGTGGGTTGTGGATGGACGGTTTCCCTCGGTCTATGCGTTCGGTGAGGACGAGGAGCTCGAGGAGGAGCGTCGTCTGTTCTATGTTGCCGTGACGAGAGCCAAGCGGTATCTGTACCTCACCTATCCGATCAATGTGTTCGATCGGGGCAGTGGCATGGTGCTCTCGAACCCCTCTCGTTTCCTGGACCCTGTATCGCCTGCGTTACTGAATCAGCTGACCCTCATGGAGGAAGGGGGGCGGCCTGACTGGTATGCCCGTGATGACCATGAGATGTGATCGGTCCTTCCTGAGATAGCTTTTCCATCCACGAGTTGATCAATGTCGATGGTGTCTGCGTTGCGTAGAGTGGCCTTGATAGGCCTCCTGTTAGGCTGCCTCTCTTCCCTGCCGAATGCGGGGTTGTCGGAGGAGCGTCCCTCGTTGGCGAACCGGATGTGGAGTCAGCTGCTCAGTGAGGCGCAGGGGCTGGGTCTTCCGACGAAGTTCCTCAAGGCGATCCCGCCAAGCTTCATCCAGTTTGAGTTCGACGATTTGCGCACCTATGCCGCTGAGTATCATCTCGGCGAGCATCGGATGGTGCTCAATCGCGTGTTGTCCTTCAATGGGGCCGGCGCCACGTTGCGCCCGCTTGGACGGCTTACGCATACCGAAATCGAGACGCTCTACCATGAACTGTTTCACGCCTATGTCGATTATCTGGCCACGGCGGCGGCTGAGGCGTTGCCGGATCCAGTGCTCGTTTTTGCGAGGGCGCAACAGGGCTGTCGCTATGGAGCGGTTCTGATCACGCCGGTGGTGCAGCGGAAGGGTGAAACGGAGGAGAGGTTCCTGTCTGAACGCGAATCGTGGGAAGCCCTCAACGAAACCTGGGCGGTGTTTGTCGGGTGGATGGTGTGGAATCAGTTGGAATTGACGAAGGACGCAGGGCAGTCGATCCAAAAGTCCGGGAGGATTCAGGACGAATGGGTGCGTCGTCTTAGGACTGCCGATCGAGAAGGGGCCCTCCGTGGGTATTACGAGCCTGAAGACCCTGCTGAGAGGGTCGTGACTCACAAGCGATACTTGGCGGCTGCCTCGCGCTTGTCATCAGAGGAAGCGGCGGTGCTGATGAGAGATGTGATGGGGGCCTCCCCTGGTCTTCTCACTCGCTCGATTGGTGTATTGGCTGGATCGGAAGAACCGGGCGAGCGACAAGGGCAATGTAGCGGCAAGCGCTCGGGCTCCGTCATGCCATGAGTTGTATCCGGGATAGATATAAGAGGAGAGGTAGGGGCGGTGGTGCCGAAAGTCGTGAATGGAGGGTCTTTCGACAGGGTAATGCGTGGGTGCTCTGAGAAAAACAAGACAATTCTGATTTTGGGTCTTGACTTCGCCATACCTCATCAATAGAATCGAGCGTTTCCTGAACAAGGCTGTGTCCGCATTTCGCCGCAATTGCCCTTATTTATAAGGACAGGGGGAGATGTGCGTGGACCAGCTTACTCTTCTTTCCTCATCATGCGATGAAAAAGAAGCTGAGATTGATGTCTGTAGATTTGTCGTGTGGGGCGTTTTGGGCAGGTACCCAAGTGGCCAAAGGGGGCAGACTGTAAATCTGTTGCCATCGGCTTCCAAGGTTCGAATCCTTGCCTGCCCACCATCATCTGGCTTGTGGGCTGTAGGGGTTTGGGGCCTAATCGAGGGCGGTTGTGGAGTGTGCAGCAGCGGTTTGAGACTGTGGAGAGAAGACGGGCGGGCGTAGCTCAGTGGTAGAGTTCCAGCCTTCCAAGCTGGCTGTCGTGGGTTCAAATCCCATCGCCCGCTCCAAACCGAGCTTGCTCGACCCGGAGCGAATACGATGGGCGCGACGGGAAAAGGCGTGAAAGTGATGGCCCACGTAGCTCAGTTGGTAGAGCACGTCCTTGGTAAGGACGAGGTCACGCGTTCGATCCGCGTCGTGGGCTCCATGCAGGACCGTGACGACCGAAGGGTGGCGAGTGATGAAGGCCGAGGTTTCTGATCCGGCGTTGAAGGCGGGTCTCCATAGCATTCTGCTGCAGCCCTTGCTGACGGAAAAAATTACGGCGATGCGGGAAGCCAATAACACCGTAGCCTTTCTCGTTCACCCTGATGCCAACCGTGTCCAGATCAAGCAAGCGGTCGAAACGCTCTTGAAGGTAAAGGTTGAGCGGGTGAATGTGATGAACGTGCGCGGGAAGGTGAAGCGCTTAGGGCGGTTCTCCGGCAAGAGATCAGATTGGAAGAAGGCCTTCGTCAAGCTCAAGCAAGGCGAAAAATTGGAGCTCTACGAGAGCGCATAGCGTGACGCTGCACCGGGATTAACTCGGTGTCTTGGAAGGACGACTGTAGCATGGGAATCAAAGTATTCAAGCCGAGAACCCCGGGGCGCCGCGGAATGACCGCGGTGACGACCGAGGATCTCTCGAAGAAGCGGCCAGAGAAATCGCTGACGTCGTTCCGTCGCAGCACCGGTGCGCGAAACAACGAAGGTCGGACAACCGTGCGATTCCGTGGGGGTGGACATAAGCGCCTCTATCGGAAGATTGATTTTCGTCGTGATAAGAGCGGAATCCCGGGCACCATTGCCGCGCTTGAGTACGACCCGAATCGTTCTGCACGTATTGCCTTGGTGCATTACAAGGATGGAGAGAAGCGGTATATCCTTGCGCCGGTAGGGCTGAAGGTCGGGGATGTCGTGCAGGCCGGTCTTGGCACTGAGGTTCGAGTTGGAAATGCCCTGCCATTGTCCAGTATGCCCTTGGGTACCACGATCCATAATATCGAGTTGAAGCCGGGCAGGGGCGGGCAGCTGATTCGGAGTGCGGGTGGCTCTGCTCAGGTCATGGGTCGCGATGGCGAGTATATTCAAGTGCGACTCAGGTCTGGCGAAATGCGTCGGATTCTTGCGACCTGCATGGCGACGGTCGGGCAGGTTGGCAATACGGACCATGAGAATGTTAGTGTTGGCAAGGCCGGTCGAACAAGGTGGAAGGGGCGACGCCCTCATGTGCGCGGTGTCGTCATGAATCCTGTCGACCACCCGCATGGTGGCGGTGAAGGAAAGTCTGGACAGGGTAATCCCCATCCAGTCTCCCCATGGGGTCTCCCGACAAAGGGATATAAGACCAGGAACAATAAGGCGACGGACAAGTTCATTATTTCCCGCCGCAAGTAGGAGTACGCGATGCCGAGGTCTGTAAGTAAGGGCGCATTCGTCGACGATCATCTGCTTGAAAAAGTAGAGCGGATGAATCAGAACAAGGATCGGAAGATCATTAAAACCTGGTCACGACGCTCCACCGTCATTCCAGACATGATCGGACATACCTTCGCGGTTCATAACGGGAAGAAATTTATTCCTGTGTTTGTGACGGAGAATATGGTGGGACACAAGCTCGGTGAGTTTGCTCCGACCAGATTTTTCAAAGGGCATGGGCATGCCAGAACAGAGAAGTCAGTCGCCCTTAAATAGGTGTCAGACCGCGGTCTCGGCAAACTCGATTGGATTGGAATGTTATGGCTGAAGCACAAGCAGTTTTAAAATTTGTCCGTGTCTCTCCGAGAAAAGCTCGCCCGGTGATCGACTTGATCCGAGGGCAACAGGTTCCGATGGCATTGGCCCTCCTTCGTAATACGCCACGCCAGGCCTGTAAAGTCGTCGAAAAGCTTCTGCGGTCTGCCGTCGCCAATGCGGAGCAAAAAGAGATGGGCGACAGTGAGTCCATGGTCGTGTCGAGAGCGTTTGTCGATTGTGGGCCGACGTTGAAGCGCTTTCGTGCCCGCTCGCAAGGGCGCGCGAATGCCATTCAGAAGCGCATGAGCCATATTACTGTCATCGTATCGACGGTAGATGTTAAAGAGAAACAATAGGTAGCGACGGCTAGCGGAGCCGATTCATTTCCTGGCTGAGTGAGGCATAAGGAGTTATGGGTCATAAAACACATCCAATCGGGTATCGACTGGGATACAACGTCAACTGGAGCTCTCGGTGGTATGCCAGCAAGGACTACGCGAAGCTGCTCCATCAGGATATCAAGATTCGGAAAATGGTCAAGCAGCGTCTCTTCCATGCCGGTGTGGCTAAGATCGAGATCGAGCGATCGGGAGACCAGACCCGTGTGATCATTTCTACCGCGCGTCCTGGTATTATCATCGGTCGCAAGGGTGCTGAGGTTGACAAGCTCAAGGCTGAGTTGGAGAAGATGTATTCCGGTCAGGTCTACATTACCGTCAAGGAAATTAAGAAGCCTGAGTTGGATGCCCAGTTGGTTTGTGAGAATGTTGCCACTCAGTTAGAGAAGCGTGTGGCTTTCCGCCGGGCGATGAAGCGCAGTGTGCAGTCCGCGCTTCGTCTTGGCGCTCAGGGTATTAAGATTATGGTTGGCGGTCGTCTCGGTGGAGCTGAAATTGCGCGATCTGAATGGTACCGCGAGGGCCGCGTGCCGCTTCATACGCTCAGGGCTGACATCGATTACGGATTCGCCGAAGCTCACACGACGATGGGGCAGATCGGGATCAAGACTTGGATCTATAAGGGTGAAGTCCTTCCGCTACAGCCCATTAAAAAAGAATCGCCATTTGAACGCAGAATTGGCTAATTGATGAGGGTATTGTGTTAGCACCAAAGAAAGTTAAGTTCCGCAAAATGATGAAGGGGCGTATGACGGGCAAGGCCTATCGTGGCGGCCAGATTACGCTCGGGGAGTTCGGATTGAAGGCGCTCGAGCCTGGTTGGATCACCAGCCGACAGATTGAGGCGGCGCGTATCGCGATTACTCGTTGCGTGAAGCGCGGTGGTCAGGTCTGGACGAGAATATTCCCCGACAAGCCGATTACCAAGAAGCCGGCTGAAACTCGAATGGGTAAGGGAAAGGGTAACCCGGAGTATTGGGTTGCCGTCGTAAAGCCTGGCCGTATTATGTATGAGATGGACGGTGTGACGCCGGAAGTTGCCAAGGAGGCCTTCCGCTTGGCTTCTCATAAGTTGCCAATTGCCACGAAATACGTCGTTCGTGGTGAGTTTTAATATCGACTGAGTCGGACACAAGGGTAGGGAGCGAGCGCATCCATGGATCTGAAGGAATTACGACAACTAACGGCACCTGAGCTTGCGGAAAAATCGCAGCAGCTAACGCAGGAACTTTTCAATCTTCGTTTTCAGATGGGGACCGGGCGATTGGAGAACCCCATGCAGCTGCGAAAGACAAAGCGGTCCATCGCGCAGGTCAAGACGATTCAGCGTGAGCTCGCGCAGGTCGAATCAACTTCTACCACGGCGAAAGGGGCCTGAGGATGGCGGAGTCAGTAAACAAGCGGCGCGAGTGGGTTGGCCGTGTGGTCAGCAATAAAATGGATAAAACCGTCGTGGTTGAGATCGAACGGTCGGTTATACACCCACTCTATCGGAAGGTGTTGCGTAGGGTCACGAAATTCAAGGCCCACGATGAAGCGAACGCATGTAAGGTCGGCGATCGTGTGCGCATGGTTGAGACGCGCCCCATCAGCAAAGATAAGCACATGCGTGTGATCGAAGTCGTGGAAAAGGGACAGGGCAGCTAGGCTGAGATCGTTTGAAGAGTAGAGGGAATAGGCACTATGATTCAAAGTTATACATACATGGACGTGGCCGACAACTCTGGCGCGAAGCAGGCCATGTGTTTTCATGTGCTCGGCGGCACCAGGCGCCGATATGCGTCTCTCGGAGACATTGTCGTGGTGGCGGTCAAGGAGGCCATCCCTGCGGCAACGGTGAAGAAGGGCGATGTCAGCCGCGCGGTGGTCGTCAGGACGACGAAAGAAGTGCGCCGTGAGGATGGTTCCTACATCAAGTTCGATCGGAATGCCTGCGTGCTGATCAACAAAGATGGGGATCCGGTTGGCACGCGTATCTTCGGGCCGATCGCGCGTGAGCTGCGCTGGAAGAAGTTCATGAAGATTATTTCTCTTGCTCCTGAAGTGCTTTAACGAGGGTGGTGACGGCCGGATGAATAAGCAGGCGTTGGCAAAAAGTCGAATTCGTAAGGGCGATGTGGTTGTCGTGATCTCAGGACGCGACCGCGGCAAGTCCGGCAAGGTGCTCTCGGTCGATCCGGGGGTGGGTAAGGTCGTGGTTGAGAAGCTCAACATGATCAAGCGCCACACCAAGCCGAATCAGAAAGTCAAGCAAGGCGGCATTCTCGAACGGGAAGCGCCTCTTGCGATCTCCAATGTGATGTATCTGTGTCCTGTGACACAGAAACCAACCCGACTGGGCGTACGTACGCTCGAAGATGGCAAGCGGGTCCGGTTCAGCAAAAAATCGAACGACTCAGTCGAGTAGGAGTGAGGACGCCAGATGGCGAAGGTTGAATCAGGAAAAGGCAGTAAGACGTCGGAGAAGCGGCCACCCAAGAAAAAAGAAGGGTCGGCGGCCCCTCAGGTGATGGACGAGGGCAGTGAAGAGTCCAAGTTTAACCCGCGGATGCGCGAGACGTACTTGCAGAAAGTTGTACCCGCACTCATGAAAGAGTTCGGTTATAAAAATATCATGCAGGTGCCGAAGGTTGAGCGGATTGTGCTGAACGTCGGAATGGGTGAAGCCATTCAGAACGTGAAGCTCTTGGAAAGTGCCGCTGCCGAGTTAGGCTTGATCACCGGTCAGAAGGCTCTCATTACGAAGGCGAAGAAAGCCATTGCGACTTTCAAGCTGCGCCAGGGGATGCCGATCGGCACCAAAGTGACGCTGCGGAGCCGACGGATGTGGGAGTTCCTCGATCGGCTTGTCACCCTCTCGTTGCCGAGAATCAGGGATTTCAGGGGTGTGTCGCCCAAGTCCTTCGACGGACGGGGCAATTATACCCTTGGGCTGAAAGAGCAGCTCATATTCCCCGAGATTCAGTATGACGAGGTCGCGTCGATCCACGGGATGGACATCACGATCGTCACGACCGCCAAGACGAATGACGAGGGTCGGGCACTATTGAAGCATTTGGGGATGCCATTCCGGACGTAACGTCAAACGAAGGAGCTGTAGGTGTCGAGATTAGCGCTGAGAAATAAATCGTCCGTTAAGGCGAAATTCCCCGTCAGGGACTATCACCGGTGCGGGATCTGCGGCCGCGTACGAGGGTTTTTGCGCCGGTTTAGCATGTGCAGAATTTGTTTTCGATTGCTGAGCCTGAAGGGTGAGATTCCTGGGGTTCGGAAGTCGAGTTGGTAGATTATCTGCCTTCCGTGTCGCTGGGCGGTTGATAGCCGTCTCGATGCACGAAGAGCGTTGGTGAAAGGGTTGGTATGGTTACAGATCCCATTAGCGATCTATTGGTGAGAATTCAAAACGGACTTCGGCGTCGGCACGAGTCTGTAAGTATGCCGGCTTCCCGTCTCAAGCGAGAGCTCCTTCGTGTGCTCCAGAACGAAGGTTATATTCAGAGCGTCCAGGCGGATATGGCTGATGGTCATCCTGTCCTGAAGGTGCAGCTGCGGTATGTCGATGAAGTGCCTGTCGTCACGGGCATGCAACGAGTCAGCAAGCCTGGCCGCCGTGTCTACGTGGGAATCAAGGATATCCCGCGAGTGAAGAACGGCATTGGTGTAGCCATTTTGTCGACGTCCAAGGGGTTGATGACGGATCAGGAGTCTCGCCGCGCCGGTCTTGGCGGTGAGGTATTGTGCTCGGTGTGGTAATGGTGAGCGCCAGCCAGATTGTCATTGTAGCCGGTTGCTAGAATAACGAGGAATCGATGTCACGCATAGGAATAAAACCAATCCAGATTCCAGCAGGAGTGGATGTTAAAGTTGCCGGCCCTGTCGTCTCCGTCAAGGGGCCACTCGGGAAGCTCGATTGGTCGCTGTCTCCAGGTCTTGGGGTCACGATTACGGACGGAGTGCTTACGGTCAATCGCCAGAACGAAGACCGCCATGTCCGTGCAATGCATGGACTGACCCGCGCAGAACTGAGTAACATCGTCCAGGGAGTGACAAAAGGTTACGAGCGTAATCTGGAAATCACGGGAGTTGGTTACAAGGTTGCTGTGCAGGGACGGACGATGAGCTTTAACGTCGGCTATATCAATCCGGTCACATATCCGATACCCGTTGGCATCGATGTGAAGGTGGATAAGCAGACGCTGATTAATGTGAAGGGAACCGATAAGCGATTGGTGGGCCAGGTTGCTGCAAACTTAAGAGCGATCAAGCCGCCCGACGTCTATAAGCAAAAGGGCGTTCGCTATGCCGGGGAAGTGTTACGTAAGAAGGCTGGAAAGACAGGGAAGTAAGGTGATTCATGAATAGTGCAGATAAAGCAGATCAGTTAACACGTCGGAAGCAGCGGGTGCGCAAACGTGTCGTTGGAACGGCCGAGAGGCCTCGTCTCAACGTATTTCGTAGTAGCTCACATATCTATGCCCAGATCATTGACGATCTTAAGGGAGCGACATTGGCCGCAGCATCTTCCTTGGATAAGTCTCTGCGCACGTCGGTGAAATCCACTGGCAGCATCGATGGAGCAAAAGCAGTTGGAAAGTTGTTGGCCGAACGGGCGAAGGCTGCCAAGGTTCAAGCGGTGGTATTCGATCGTGGCGGTCGAATGTACCACGGACGTGTGAAGGCATTGGCTGAAGCATCGCGCGAAGGCGGTCTGCAGTTCTAGGTCGTACCTCGATTCCATGACGGTACCGGAGCGAGGGGAACAAAGAGGAGAGACGTTACGTGCGAGTTAATCCAGATGAATTAAGCCTGAAAGATAAAGTCGTCTTTATCAACCGCGTCGCGAAAGTCGTTAAGGGTGGAAAGCGATTTAACTTTTGCGCACTGGTTGTTGTTGGAGATGGACAGGGGTGGGTGGGCATCGGAAAAGGGAAAGCTGCTGAAGTGCCTGTCGCGATCGCGAAGGCAGTTGAGCAGGCCAAGAAGAATCTGGTGCATGTCGCCCTCGCGTCTGGAACGATCGCGCATGAGGTGCACGGGCTCTTCGGCGCCGAACATGTTCTTCTGAAGCCCGCGAAGAAGGGGACGGGAATCATTGCCGGTGGCGCAGTCAGAGCGGTGGTTGAGGTCGTCGGCGTGCATAATGTCATCGCCAAGACGCTTGGCCGAGGAAATCCATTTAATGTGGTTCGTGCTACCCTCAACGGGCTCTGTCAGCTGAGAAATGCTGAAGACGTGTTGAAGCTGCGCCGCGGTGCGGTGAGTGATGCCCAGAACAGAGTGAGTGCATAATGCCTACACCGAAGATTCCCAAGGTCACGAAAAAAGGGTTTGTGATTACCTTGCGGCGAAGCCCAATCGGCACCCCGCAAAAGCATCGACTTGTGTTGAGCGGCCTCGGTTTGAGAAAGATTAGACAGACCGTTACTCGTCCCAATACGCCACAAGTGCGAGGGATGATTGACAAAGTTGGATATCTATTGGAAGTGCAGCCACAATGAACTTACATGAGCTCGGTCCTGCAAAAGGATCCAGGAAAAAACGCAAGCGTATTGGACGTGGTCCCGGTTCAGGTCATGGGAAAACTGCAGGTAAAGGCCACAAGGGTCTGTTAGCCAGATCGGGCGGTCGAGGTCGGCAGGCTGTTGGTTTCGAGGGCGGTCAAATGTCCTTGATTCGCCGGGTGCCGAAGCATGGCTTCACGAACATCTTCCGAAAAGAGTTTTCAATCGTGAATCTCAAGAGCTTAGCCGAGATGACGGTGTTGGGCACTATCACGCCGCAAGCGCTGGTCGATGCCGGCTTGGTCAAGCGCAAGTCGTTGCCAATCAAGATTCTTGGGAACGGCGACCTCACGAAGGCGATTGTCGTGCAGGCGCATAAGTTCAGTAAGTCAGCAGAAGCAAAGATTCAAGCAGCTGGAGGGAGAGTCGAGGTCATCCCCGGTGTTTGAGAGACTCCTGACCAGTTTTCAGAATATCTTCAAAATTCCCGAGCTGCGCACCCGGATCCTCTTTACCATGGGGATGTTGGTGGTGTATCGGATAGGGGCGCATATTCCTACGCCTGGAATTAACGGCGACGCCCTCTCGGACTTCTTGCAAAAGCAAGGCGGAGCGTTGCTTGGATTTTTAGATATTTTCTCCGGCGGTTCTCTGTCACGCCTCACGATCCTTGCCCTGGGCATCATGCCCTACATCAGCGCATCGATTATTCTTCAGCTGCTGACGGTGGTCGTCCCGCACCTTTCCAAGTTAGCGAAGGAGGGCGAGCGCGGACGTAAGAAGATCATTCAATACACTCGATTCGGCACAATCGGCATTGCCGTGATTCAGGGCTTCGGAATCGCGGTGGGGCTTGAGCAGATGAATCAAGGCGCATTCGTGATGACCGCTGGGTGGGGTTTCCGCCTGATGACCGTCATCACCTTGACCGCTGGTACCGGCTTCCTGATGTGGCTTGGTGAGCAGATTACCGAGCGGGGCATCGGAAACGGTATCTCATTGATTATTTTTGCCGGTATCGTCGCAAGGCTGCCGGCGGCAGTCGCTCAGACATTTGATTTATATAAGGTCGGTCAGTTAAGCTTCGTCCTCTTGGTCGCCTTGGCCCTCTTGATGGTGGTGGTGGTCGCGGCGATTGTATTTTTGGAAAGTGGACGGCGAAAAGTTCCGGTTCAGTATGCGAAACGTGTTATTGGGCGAAGGGTTTTTGGCGGACAAAGTACGCACATTCCTCTGAAAATCAACACGGCAGGGGTTATCCCTCCTATTTTTGCGTCATCGATCATTGCGTTTCCAGCAACCATTGCTGGATTCTTTGAGACACCATGGGTGAAAGCATTTGGAGCGCAACTCGCACCTGGGTCGTTGCTCTATACGTTAATGTATGTCGGACTTATTTTATTTTTCTGCTTCTTTTATACTGCCGTCGTGTTGAACCCTGTGGATATGGCAGATAATATGAAAAAGTATGGTGGCTTTATTCCAGGAATTCGTCCAGGAACGAGAACGTCAGATTATATTTATAAGGTGTTGACTCGTATCACTTTTGCTGGGTCAATTTACCTTGCAATTGTATGCGTAATCCCTGAATTTCTGATCTACAAGCTGAACGTGCCGTTTTACTTTGGCGGTACATCGTTGTTGATTGTGATCGGTGTCGGCCTCGATACGGCACAGCAGATTGAATCTCACATGTTGATGCGGAATTACGACGGATTTCTCGGTAAGGGTATGGCCCCTCTCCGTGGAAGAAATGGTTAAGGGGAAGTGATGCGGGTGGTGTTTCTCGGTGCGCCTGGCGTAGGAAAAGGGACTCAGGCGGAGCGTATCGCATCGCAATACCGGGTGGCGAAAATATCGACAGGGGATCTACTCAGGGAAGCCGTTCGCAATCAAACGAAACTGGGTCTCGAAGCGAAGAGTTTTATGGATCAGGGACAATTGGTTCCTGATTCTGTCGTGATCGGATTGGTCAGGGAAAAGCTAGGAGATTCTAGCTGCGCGAACGGATTTGTTCTGGATGGGTTTCCCAGGACTGTCCCGCAAGCGGAAGAGTTGGGTAAGGCGCTTTCCGTGAAATCCACAGCGCTTGACCTCGTTGTGAACTTTCAGGTCTCTCGTGAAGATGTGGTTCGTCGGTTGAGCGGTCGCCGGAGCTGTCCAAAGTGCCAAGCGACGTACCATGTTGATTTTGCGAAGCCTAAAGTGGATGAGGTGTGCGACCGCTGTGGCGACTCGCTTGTGCAGCGCAACGATGACCGCCGGGATGCAATCGAGACGCGTCTGAAAGTGTACGACGAGCAGACGGCACCACTTGTCCGTTATTACGATGAACGGCGGCTCTTGTCCTCAGTCGATGCGTCTGGCTCGGTAGACGTTGTCTTTGAGCATCTTGCAAAGGTGCTGACGCCTTTTCTGGCGCGATGATCATCCTCAAGACGCAGGATGAGATTGCCGTGATGGCCCAGGCGTCACAAGTGGTGGCTGAGGTACTCGCGGTTCTGAAGAAAGCGGTGAGGCCAGGCATCACGACCGATGAACTGGACCGATTGGCTGAAGAAGAGATTCGATCGCGTGGTGCGCGCCCGGCTTTTAAAGGGTATCGAAGTTATCCCAAGACCCTTTGTGCGTCAGTGAACGAGCAGGTTGTTCACGGGATTCCCTCCAAGCGAGTGCTGAAGGAGGGGGACATTATCGGGCTGGATCTTGGGGCGATCGTTGACGGGTTTTACGGTGACTCTGCGGTCACAGTCGCGGTGGGGCAGACGAACGAACGAATCTCCCACCTTGTTCGAGTGACCGAAGAGGCGATGTACCTCGGAATCAAGCAAGCGGTCGTGGGGCATCGGCTGTCAGAAATTTCACATGTGATCCAGCGGCATGTGGAATCAGCTGGCTTCTCGGTCGTCACAGAGTTCGTCGGTCATGGCATCGGTCGACAGTTGCATGAAGAACCGCAGGTGCCGAACTACGGGAAGCCAGGACAGGGTCCGCGGTTACAGGCAGGGATGGTTTTGGCGATCGAACCGATGGTCAATATGGGTAAGGCCGCCGTCAAGGTGCTTGAGGATCGATGGACAGCGGTGACGGTTGATGGGAGTCTTTCGGCGCATTTTGAGCATACCATTGCGATTCAGCCGAGCGGTCCTCCTCGCATTTTAAGTCAGTTATGACTCCGGTTTGGGCAGAAAGGATAGAGATACGTGCCGAAAGAAGATGTTATTGAAATACAAGGCACGGTGAACGAAACGTTACCGAACGCGATGTTTCGAGTGTCGTTAGATAATGGCCATAAAATTCTTGCACATATATCAGGAAAAATGCGCATGCATTTTATCCGTATTCTTCCTGGCGATAAGGTGACTGTCGAACTCTCGCCGTACGACTTGACGCGCGGGCGCATCACCTATCGGTTTAAGTAGGAGCGTGTAACAGACATGAAAGTGAAATCATCCGTCAAGCCGATTTGTGCCAAATGTAAGGTAGTTCGACGCAAGGGCGTGGTGAGAATTCTCTGTGAGAATCCACGTCATAAGCAGCGACAAGGGTAAGGAGCGCCGCAGGGGGACTGAACCGGGCACCTGCTCGCGCCGCGTGGGCCGTTAAGGCTTTCGCAGGGTGCGCGCATCAGAGCTTGATCAGGTACTCAGCGACGAAGAGTGGAAAGCAGTAATCGTAAGGGGGACGTATGGCACGTATTGCCGGAGTAGATTTACCAAAAGACAAGCGGGCGGACATCGGCCTGACCTATGTCTATGGCATCGGGCGGGCGGCCGCAGTCGACATCCTGGGTAAGGCGGGGATCGATGGAGCGATTCGAGTGAAGGATTTGAGCGAAGAGCATATCGTCAAGATTCGTGAAATCATTCAGGAGAGTTATCAAGTCGAAGGCGACTTGAGGAAAACCTTCTCGATGAACATCAAACGATTGATTGATAGCGGTACATACCGGGGGCTGCGCCATCGCAAAGGGTTGCCAGTCCGTGGCCAGCGGACCAAGACGAATGCGCGGACGAGAAAAGGCCGTCGCTCCGGTGTGGGAAGCAAACCGAAACCGCCTACGCGTTAGGCGTAGCGCGTGACCGTTACCTGAGTAGGGAGCCTGTATGAGCGTCAAAAAAGGGAAGAAGAAAGAGCGGCGGATCGTGACGAGCGGAGTGGCCCATGTCCAGGCCTCGTTCAATAACACGATCGTCACCATCACCGACATGAGCGGAAACACCATCGTGTGGGCCAGCTCAGGAAACCAAGGCTTCAAGGGGTCGCGCAAGAGTACGCCCTTTGCGGCTCAGCGGGCTGGCGAGGCTGCTGCGCGTAAGGCGATGGAGTGCGGAATGCGGCAAGTGGACGTCTATGTGAATGGGCCGGGGTCCGGACGTGAATCGGCGATTCGGTCTATTCAAGCGGCTGGAATGCGGATCAATATGATTCGTGATGTGACCCCGATTCCTCACAACGGTTGCCGTCCTCCGAAGCGGCGGCGCGTTTAGTGAGGAATGTCGGAAGAATCGAATACACGAGAATTGTTGGGCGCACCCACGTGGTGATGTCCGGTAACCGGAGGTAGAGCAGTGGCAAAGTATCGCGGTCCCGTCTGTCGGTTGTGTCGTCGAGAGGGTGAGAAGCTGTTTCTGAAAGGCTCACGCTGTATGACGGAAAAATGCGCCATCGAGCGTCGCGCCTATCCTCCAGGACAACATGGGCAAAAGCGTCCGAGGAACTCGGAGTACAGCACCCAGCTCAGAGAAAAACAGAAGTTGCGCAGAATTTATGGTCTGATGGAATGCCAATTCCGCGGTGTCTTTGAGAAGGCGGAACGCCAAACTGGCATTACCGGTGAAGTGCTGTTGCGATTGCTGGAGTGCCGCTTGGACAATGTGGCCTATCGATTAGGGTTTGGCGCTTCGCGAAAAGAAGCCAGACAACTCGTGAGCCACGGGCATTTAACCATGAATGGCCGGAAAATCAATGTGCCAGGCGCTCAGGTTAAGGCTGGCGATATCATCAGCATTCGCGAGCGAAGCCGCACGCTGATCTCGATCCAGGCTGCCTTAGAGGCGGTAGATGGCCGAGGCATTCCAGAGTGGTTAGAGCTCGACAAGACGGCATTTAAAGGTGTGGTCCGTGCGTTGCCGTCCAAGGATCAGATTACACTGCCGGTCAACGAACAGATGGTGGTGGAGTTGTATTCCAGGTAGGTGCGGATTTGTGGACGGGTTTAGCTCTCTGCGGTGCGCTGGTGCCGTTCAGTGGCTGTCTACTCGATGAGATGAAGGGGGAGTCATGATTAAAGCGATGAAGGACTTTCAGATCCCGATGCGGGTGGAAGTCGACAAGGATACTCAGACCCAAACGTTCGGCAGGTTTACGACCGAGGCCTATGAGCGCGGGTTTGGCACGACTGTGGGTAATGCCTTGCGACGTGTGCTGTTATCGTCGCTGACCGGTGCGGCGGTGACCACTGTGAAGATCGAAGGGGTGTTGCACGAGTTCTCCACGATCCCTGGTATTACAGAGGATGTGACCTCTATTATTCTGAACGTCAAAGGGTTGCGGCTTGCGGTGCATACCGATAAGCCTAAGACATTGCGTCTCAAGAAAAAGGGTCCAGGAGAAGCCAAAGGATCTGACATTATTCATGATGCAGATGTGACCATCTTGACCCCGAATCTGCATATTGCAACTTTGGACAAAGATGCTGTGTTCGATATGGAGATGACGGTCAAGCATGGCCGTGGGTACGTGCCTGCTGAGCGAAACAAGGAAGAGGGATTGCCCATCGGTGTCATCGCCATCGACTCCGTGTTTTCGCCCATCAAACGCGTGAACTTTCATGTGGAAAATGCTCGTGTCGGTCGCATGACCGATTATGATAAGCTGACTCTGGAAATCTGGACTGACGGAACGATCTCTCCTCGTGATGCGTTATCCACTGCGGCCGGCATCATGCGCGATCACGTCGATATCTTTATCAATCCCGATGAGCGAGTCGAAGGGCGCGCTGATTTAGGGAGCGATGAAGCTCAACGTGAAGTGAATAAGCATCTCTTCCGCAGTGTGAACGAGCTGGAGTTGTCGGTTCGTGCCGCGAATTGCTTGAAGAACGCGAACATCAAGACTATCGCCGATTTGGTCCAGAAGAGCGAAGGGGAGATGTTGCGTACGAAGAACTTCGGCAAGAAGTCACTCAATGAAATTAAGGAAATCCTGACGGAAATGGGCTTGGGGCTCGGCGTCAAGCTGGATGCGGTGCAGCCCATTAGCGGTAATCCGAAGAGCGAGTAACGAAACAAGAGGCAACCCGTGCGTCATAGAAAAAATGGCAGACAGCTTGGACGTAAGACGAAACATCGATGGGCCCTGTTCCGGAGTCTCGTAACGTCGCTCCTTGAACATGAACGTATCGAGACGACTGAGGCGAAGGCGAAGGAAATTCGAGGGTTCACGGACCGGATGATTACCCTCGGCAAGGAAGGGTCATTGCCGGCTCGTCGGCAAGCGCTGGCCTTTATTCGCAGCAAGGACGTCGTGTCAAAATTGTTCAGCGATGTTGCGGTTCGGTTTAAGGACCGTACCGGCGGCTATACGAGGACGATCAAGACGAGACGGCGCATTGGCGATGCGGCCAAGATGGTTGCGATCGAACTTGTCACACGTCTAGAAGTATCGACCGTGAAGAGTGAAGTGCCTGCAGTTGCAGCTCCTGCGAGTCCCACTGCCGACTAGGTCTCCAGTCGAGGAGATCTAGTCGCGCGTGCGACGTCGCCCTGTTGTTTCAACGAATCTCCTCTCCCGCTATCCTCATCTTTACCAAGTGAACTTATGCCGCGGTGGCGGCATGAGTTTACTTGGTTTTTCTCCCATGCTACTATCGTGCCAGTCGAATCTTTGTGAGTTAAGAAGGAAGCACATAAAAAGTGTGGCAACGTGTAATACGGCGCGGTTTGTTAGCGCTGAGTGGGGTGCTGGCCTGTTTTCTGGTCTATCTGCTCATGACGCATTCGACCGCAGTATCGACCCCGACGGCAACGGCGCCTGGTTCCATGGACGCTGCTGATGCAACGATCTCCAATTTTACCTTTACTCAAACAAAAGGCGATGCGGTGCAGTGGCAGGTGCAGGCGCACGAGGCTCGGCTGTTTGAGCGAGACAGGCGGGCGATGCTTCAGGTCGTCGCCGTCACGCTATTTGGCCGGCTGGGGAAGGAATTGACGGTGACGGGAGATGAAGGGGTTCTGAATACGGAGACGAAGAATTTTCTGCTCTCTAACCGCTCAGAGCCACTTGTGATTCATACCGAGAGCGGGTATGTGATCTATACCAATCATCTTGCTTGGACGGATGAGACCAGAGAAATACATACGCAGGACGCGGTTCGTATCGTGGGGCATGGCTTAGAGGTCACTGGACGAGGGTTGATTGGACATTTGGACAGAGAAGAGTTTGACGTACTTGAGGACGTACATGTGGATTTGGCTCCTGCTTCTTAATGTGTGCCTGTTTGGCATCGCTTCGGTGAGAGGGTCGGCTGATGCCGCTCTGCCTCACGGCGGCGCCGAGCAGGCGGTTAGTACGACTATTACGGCTAAGAAAATGACCGTGAAAAATCAGGATAGCCAAGCGGTCTTTGAGGGATCGGTTGTGCTGACTCGTGGGTCGCTGGTTGTCTATTCCGATCGTATGGTGGTGATGTTTCGCGCGCAGGAGGCTCCCGCGAGTGATGACCGGAAGGGGCGTGAAGCGGTAAAGGGCGCTGTGTCTTCAAAAGGGCCCGATGCTGTACCGGCCGTGTCGAATCGTTCGGTCAATCAGATTGAGGCGACTGGACGGGTCAAAATCGAAAAGGATTCAGGGAGTGCGACCTGTGAGAAAGCGATCTATTATCATGATGGAGATAAGATCGTGCTGACTGGCAACCCGGTGGCTTGGGAGAAGGGGACGCGAGTCAGTGGTAAGCAAATCACGATGTTTTTAGCGGAAGATCGGAGTGTGGTGGAAGGTGGGTCGCATGTGCGGATCGAGCCGGATGAGGGGGGCGCCAAGTGATGGAGTTGGCGCAGGGGAATGCGGCATCAGCCGACTCATCGGTGAGCGGCATGAACATTATGGGTTTGCGCGCAAGAGGGCTGGTGAAGAGCTTTCGGGCACGCAAAGTCGTGAAAGGCGTCTCGATTGAAGTGCTTGCAGGGGAAGTTGTGGGGTTACTTGGCCCTAACGGAGCCGGCAAGACGACCATTTTCGATATGATTGTGGGTTTGGGGCAGCCAGATGAAGGAACGATTTCACTTGGCGATGAGGTGATCACCGACCTGCCCATGTATAGACGTGCCAGAAAGGGAATTGGGTACCTTCCTCAAGAGTCGTCGGTGTTCCGGCGCTTGTCGGTTGAGGATAATATTCTGGCAATTCTTGAGATGCTGGACTACTCTCGGGCAGAGCGTCGTGAACGGGTCGATGCCCTACTGAAAGAATTGGACCTGGGCCATATCAGAACCAGCATGGCCTATGCCTTGTCCGGTGGTGAACGTCGACGGTTGGAAATTACCAGGGCGCTTGCGACGAACCCTTTATTTATGTTGCTGGATGAGCCCTTTGCAGGGATCGACCCGATTGCCGTGGCGGATATCCAACAAATTATTACCCGCTTGAAAGAAAAAGGCATCGGCATTTTGATTACCGATCATAATGTCCAAGAGACGCTGTCTATTACTGACCGGGCCTACATCATCAATGAAGGGCTGATCCTCGAAGCCGGGTCTCCAGAGACCATCGTGAAAAGTGAGAGGGCGCGGGCCATCTATTTAGGTGATCGATTCAAGTTGTAACGAGTGAGAGTGTGTCTCTATGAAGCTCAGGCTCGATCTTAGGCTTAGTCAAAAGCTCATCATGACCCCGCAGTTGCAGCAAGCTATTAAACTGCTGCAACTGTCTCGTCTTGAGCTCCAGCAGAGCTTGACTCAACATTTGATGGAAAACCCTCTTCTGGAGGAGCTCCCAACCGAGGCGGATGACAGCGAGGCTGGGACTGCTGAGGAAAAGACAGAAGATGCGGCGGTGGCAGCAAATAGCGAATCGCCGGATGCAGAGCAGTCGAGCGTAGAGGAGCGCGATACGCCGGATGAGGCCTCGGCAGCTGGGTGGGAAGAATACTTTGGTAGTGATCGTAGGATCGGAGGGTCTGAGTCCCAGTCGCCCTCTCAGGATGAGTTCCCATCCTATGAGCAAACCATGGCGAAAGCGACTTCCTTGGAGGACCATCTCCTGTGGCAGCTGTCTTTTTCAGGGTTGTCGGATCGTGACAAAGCGATCGGACGGTCCATCATCGGAAATCTTGACGATGATGGCTACTTGCGTATGTCGCTGGACGAAATGGTCAGCGGGACCGACTTCACTCCGGTCGAAGCGGAATCAGTTCTAAAAGATATTCAGAGTTTCGATCCGACTGGTGTGGCAGCCAGAGATCTGTCGGAATGCCTGCTTTTGCAAATCGGACATTTGGGAAAGAGTCCCATGGGATCGTTGGGAGCTCGGCCTGGCGCACTGAAGGGGTCGATTGTAGAAGCCATTGTCCAGCACCATCTCAAAGATCTGGAGAAACGGCAGTATGCGAGGATCGCAAAAGCGTTAGACGTTACGGTGGAAGAGGTCTTTCAGGCGACGAAGGTCATCGAAGTGCTTGAGCCGAAGCCGGGTCGTCCCTTTATCAATACCCAAAATTATGTGATTGTCCCGGATGTATTCGTCGTCAAAAATGAAGGGGAGTGGGTGGTGGTCCTCAATGATGATGGACTGCCTCGCATGCGGATCAGTCCCTACTATAAGCAGTTGATGGGGGCGGGTGAGAGTGGGTCGGCAGAGACAAAAGCCTATCTGGATGAGAAACTGCGAGCGGCACAATGGGTCATTCGGAGTATCGAACAGCGGAATAAGACGATTGTGAAGGTCGTGTCGAGTATCGTAAAGTTTCAGGAGCAATTCTTTGAAAAAGGCGTGCAGTATCTTAAGCCGCTGGTACTTAAGCAGGTGGCTGAGGATATTGGGATGCACGAATCGACGATCAGCCGTGTGACGGCGAACAAATATATGTATTGTCCGCAGGGCATGCTGGAGCTGAAGTTTTTCTTCAATGCGGGCCTGCAGCGAGCGGATCAGCCGTCCGACATGATGTCGTCCGTCACGGTGAGAGAGATGATCAGGGTCATGGTGGCGGAGGAAGATCCAGGTCACCCCCTCAAAGATGAAGAGATCGCGGCCAGGCTGCTCACGAAGCAAGTGGTGATCGCACGACGGACGGTGGCGAAGTACCGGGCGGAAGAACATATTCCCTCGGCAACCCAGCGTAAGCGGTTTTTTTAAGCCTATTGTGTTCAGCCTCGAGCGCGTTCCCACCGCGTATCTGTTATTCCCTCTGATGTGATGGCGGTTTGCGTTTATCCATATCTTTGAGTGCCAGCGCTGGCCGAGGCCAGTGAGAATGAAAGGATCCATGCCGATGAAAATTACAGGTCGACATCTCGTGGTGACGGCAGCTCTCAGGGCGCATGTAGAAAGCCGGTTTGAGCGGCTGGAGCGATATGACCTGAAGCTGAGCCATCTGGAAGTGATTCTGAGTGTGAGCAAGCTTCAGCATGCAGCGGAGGTGGTCTGTACGGTGCAGGGGCGGCGGATTCAGGCAAAAGCTTCGACGTCAGAAATGTATGCAACGATCGATCAACTGGTGGATCGGCTGGATGTGCAGCTTCGAAAGCTCAAGGAGCGTCAGGTCGATCATAAGGCGCCGACCAAGAAGTCGGCGCGGAAAATTCTACGGCCGGCGCTGCCCAAGGAGGAGCCCGGGCCTGAAATTGAGGTGGTTCGTCCGGCTCGGATTGTGATCACCTTGAAAGAGGCGACGCGCCGGCTGGATCCTCTGCCTGGTTCGTTGCTGGTGTTCACCGAACGATCCTCAGGGAAGTTACAGATTCTTCAGCGTGTTGGTCGCGATCAAGTCGTGCTCATCGATCTTTCGTAAGGGGTAGGTCTGTATGGCCGGACTCAAATTAGTGGTGGTCAGCGGTCTTTCTGGCTCAGGGAAGTCGCACGCCCTCAAGTGTTTCGAAGATGTCGGGTACTTTTGCGTCGATAATTTACCTCCGGCGCTTCTGCCGACGTTTGTCGAGTTGTGCCATCAGCAGGGGGGGGAGATTAAGAACGTCGCGCTCGGCATCGATGTTAGGGAGCGCGTGTTTTTCTCCGATCTCGTCGGTATTCTTGAGCGGGTCAAAGTACTTGGCCATTCGGTTGAGCTCATGTTTTTTGAGGCACGCGAAGAGGTGCTGGTGCGGCGTTTCTCAGAGTCCAGACGGCCCCATCCACTCCTGCCGCATCTTCCGGTGTTGGAAGGTGTTCGTTTTGAAAAAGAACGACTCGCGGAGCTGCGCCGCCATGCCGACCGCATTATTGATACCTCCGATTTGACGGTGCATGAACTGCGAGAGCTACTGGCCAGGCGGTTCGGACAGGAGGGGACGCCGCGCCGGCTGACGATTTCGCTGGTGACGTTCGGCTTCAAGTTCGGTGTGCCCTACGACATTGATCTTTTGTTCGATGTCCGGTTCTTGCGGAATCCGTTTTTTGTTCCTGACCTCAAGCCATTGACCGGGGAAGATCCTCGCGTGCGGAACTATGTACTGACCGATCCGGACGCTGTTGCGTTCATCGGGCAGCTTGAAGGCCTCTTTAAGTTTCTGATCCCCCTCTTCGAGCGAGAACGTCGCAGCTATGTGAACGTTGGGATTGGTTGCACTGGCGGCCGTCATCGGTCTGTGGCTATTGCCGGACGGCTGCAGGAAAGCTTTGCCGCATTTGGATATCAAGTGACCATTGCCCACCGCGATCTCAATAAGCAGTAACCCTCTCCAGCATTATTAGACCTCACTTCCAAGCTTCCACGGGTGCTTTTTCTACTCTCATGTCTCTAAAAGTCATTTGCTTGACAGGTAGAGCATATGGACTATACTTAGCCTGTGCCCGAAGAGAATCACCAGTAGGCAGGCATGGATCGGGCATTAGGTGAAGAGGCCGTTGCTGTCCAGTAAGTAGCCATAACGTGCAGCTGTCATATGTTTGACAGTCACGATTGCTAGAGAGAGTCACGTTATGCGATGTCCTGAGCCATGTTCGAATATGAATGATGGTCGATACAATCCCTGCATGAGTATGTGTTTTTCAGGGGTAGCCCTATACATTCAGAGGCATCAATGTTGAGTTCATTTACATCATTCAAGGGTCTTGCGGAAACCGATCTGTTCACGATGTTCACCCCCAAGCGGCAGCTTGTGGGCCTGGATATTGGGTCGAGCGGTATCAAGCTCGTTCAATTGAAGGAAAGCCGAGGACGCTTCATTCTCCAGAAGTTTGGGTTTAAAGCGCTTGAACCGGAAGTGATTGTCGATGGTACGGTGATGGACGAGGGGCGGGTGGTATCGGCGATCAAGGAATTGTTCGAGGAAACGAATGTCAAGGTAAAGCAGGTTGCGGTGTCAATTTCAGGCCATGCCGTCATCATTAAAAAGATCAGTCTTCCTCCAATGCCCGATGAGGAGCTGGAGGGACAGGTGAGACTGGCGGCGGAACAATATATTCCGTTCGATATCAATGAGGTGAACATCGATTTCAGTGTGTTGCCTTCTCCTGAGGCTTCTGGCGATGCGCAAGGCGAGATGTCGATCATTCTTGTTGCAGCCAAGAAGGATAAGATCAATGAATTGACCGAACTTGTCAAAGGGGCCGGGTTGTTTCCTCTGGTCATGGATGTGGATGCTTTTGCGATCGAAAACATGCATGGGATCAACTATCCCGTTTCGCAGGAGGATACGACGGCGCTCGTGAATATTGGCGCGAGCGTCATGAATATCAACATTGTTCGAGGCGGTACGTCGTTATTTACACGTGATATTCCCATCGGAGGGAATCGTTATACGGAAGCGATTCAACGAGAAATGGGTATGTCCTACGAAGAGGCAGAAGAAACGAAAAAAGGTGAGCGCTCGGCTGGGAGTAATCAGGCTGCCGTGACCACGGTTATCGATAGTGTGAATGCTGAGGTTGCATCTGAGATCGCCCGAACCATCGACTATTTCAAGTCGACCTTGGCAGATGCGGATGTACAGCATGTCCTCTTGTGTGGAGGGGGCGCTCAGGTCAAGGGTTTGGTCGTACAACTGAAAGATCGTATGCAGGCCGATGTCGAGGTCGCCAATCCGTTTAGTGAAATCGATACCTCGGGAAGCGATTTTGATCAGGACGCGTTGGCTGCACTGGCACCGTTAGCTGCTGTGGGGGTTGGCTTGGCCCTTAGATCGGTAGGCGACCGATGATTCGTATTAACTTATTGCCAGAGCTGAAGGGGCGCAAGGCCAAGCCTCAGTATGATGTCAGAGCCCAGGCCCTGTTGGGTGTGGGATTGGTGCTCATCACGTTGGCTGGCTGTTGGTGGTATTCGGCGTCGCTTGATGAAGAAATAAGTGCGCAGCAGGCCAAAAAGTCAGACTTGGAGAAGCAGGTCGTGCAGTTGAAGGAGCAAGTCAAGCAGGTTTCCGACTTTGAAAGCCGGAAGAAGGTGCTGGAAGACAAAAATCATATTATTGACGAGCTGGAGAAGTCACGTGTTGGCCCTGTCAGGGTGCTTGACCATGTCAGTCAGAGCTTGGAGCCGCTCAAGGTCTGGCTGGTACGAGTCGCAGTCACGGGGAAAGAGATTGACCTTGAGGGCCGTGCAGCGACCAATGATGATGTGGTGGAATTCGTCAACATGTCAGATGGCCAGGATGAGCTCATTCTGAGAGCCTCAAAAAACCCTCACCCGAAATTGATTGGCCGGATTACGATCGGGTTGGGAGAGGGGATTACCGGGTGGGTCGCCCAGGAACGAACGCGCGTCGTGATTCCGAGCAACGCCAGCGACGACTCGCGGTTTAAATTTTTCCACAACCTTCCGGAAGATCGCCATCAAGCCTTCGTCTCCGTGCCGATCATGGCGAAGAAGGAAGTGGTCGGTGTGATCAATGTCCAACATAAACGGCCGAAGCGCTATCGGCCTGACGAGATCGCGCTGCTTTCGACCATTGCCAATCAGGTCGGAGGCGCGATCGAGAACGCGCGGCTCTACGATCAGATGAAACGCAAAGCCCTTCAAGTGGAAACATTGTCGCTGGTTTCAGAAACGGTGGCTTCCAATCGATTGATCGAAGACGTGTTGCAGCTCCTGGTGACCATGACCGCCCAAATGATGAGTTCCAAGATCTGCTCGATCATGTTATTGGACGAAACCAGCGGAGAGCTGCGGATCGAGGCGACACAAAGCCTCAGCGAGCAATATCGCCGTAAGCCAAATCTCAAGGTCGGTCAGAGCATCAGCGGTCGTGCGGTGAAAGACCGTCGGCCGATTATCGTGGCTGATGTCACCAAAGAGCAGGACTATATGTATCCGGACATGGCCAAGAAAGAAGGGTTATGCTCCATGGTGTCGGTGCCCATGATGGTGAGGGAGAAGGCGGTGGGTGTGATTAATAGCTATACGTCTGTCCCGCACGTGTTTACCAGTGAAGAGGTGAAGCTGCTTCAGGCTATCGCTAATCAAGCCGCCATCGCCATCGAGCATACGACCCTGATTGAGAAGTCTTTTGAGATGCAGGAAGCGCTGGCGGTTCGAAAGCTGATGGAGCGGGCTAAGGGCTACCTGATGCGCTCGAAGAAGCTGACAGAAGAAGAGGCCTTCAAGCTCATTCAGCGGCAAAGTATGGATCTGCGGAAGTCGATGCGCGAGATCGCCGAGGCCGTGTTGCTGGCAGGGGAAATCGACGGACGGGTGGATAGGCAGCGGGGCTAACAGGATGCCGAAACGTCTGTCTTTCTCACCCGCCTAATCAGGGCACGCTGATCCCGCATTGTTGCCCTCGCTTGTTGCTGTAACTGTGAAATGTCGTTGGTGGTCGTTATGCGAACGTTTCGAATCGCCATGGTGCAGATGAATCCGACGGTCGGGGATCTGGAGGGCAATGTCCGCCGGATTACTGGTTGGTTGCGCGAGGCGAGGAAGGCGAAGGCCGATTTGGTGGCCTTCCCGGAGCTGGCGATCACCGGCTACCCACCTGAAGATCTGTTATTGAAACCACGTTTTGTCGCGGATAATCGCCGCGCGCTCCAGGAAATAGTCCGTCATTGCCGGGGTCTTGCCGCAGTGGTGGGCTACGTCAGCCAGAGCGATGGTCTCGATCCAAAGCCGGCTCGCTCGTCGGTCGTGCCGGCTGGTGCGCACGAACTCTACAATGCCGCGGCGGTAATCGCCGATCAGACACTTGTCACGACCTATTGTAAGTGGTACTTGCCGAACTACGGGGTGTTCGACGAGAGCCGGTATTTTTATCCGGGCAGACGGCTGCCGCTCATTCGCTTGCGCGGCACGGTGGTCGGGGTCAATATTTGCGAAGATGTCTGGTTGCCGGAAGGGCCCACTCGTTTCCAGGCGGCTGCGGGCGCCGAAGTGATCGTGAATATCAATGCATCGCCGTTTCATCTGGGCAAGAGTCGGATACGCGAGCAGATGCTGGCAACCCGCGCGCGGGAAAACGGGGTGGTGCTCACCTATACCAATATCGTTGGCGGGCAAGATGAACTGGTGTTCGACGGGAATAGTGTGATCCTCGATCACCGGGGTGAGGTCATTGCGCGGGGAAAAGCGTTCGAGGAAGATTTGATCGTTGCGGATCTCAATATGGAGGCAGTCGTGCGAGAGCGGCGCACTCAGGGGAGAAAAAAAGTTTTGCCGAAACAGGTGGCCGCTGCGGTGGAGATGTGCAGTGCCTCGCTTCCCGCCATTTCAAAGATTCGGGTGCGCGCAGTTCCCGATATGCTAGCAGTCCTGGATCCGCTTGAGGAGGTCTATCTGGCACTCACCTTGGGGGTGCGAGATTACGTGAGGAAGAATGGATTCGCCCGAGCTGTGATCGGCTTGAGCGGGGGGGTGGACTCGGCATTGACCGCCGTGCTTGCCGTCGATGCGCTCGGTGCCGAGAACGTCAAGGGGCTGTTCATGCCGTCGCCCTATACGTCTCAAGATAGTTATGAAGATGTCGCAGAGCTGGGGGCACGACTCGGGATTTCTGTCAGGACCCTCCCGATCACGAAGCTGTTCAATACGTACCGGGATGCGCTTACGAAGACGTTTGAGGGGCGGGCGCCCGATACGACGGAAGAGAATCTCCAAGCCCGCATTCGGGGCAATCTCCTCATGGCCTTCTCCAATAAGTTCGGCCATCTGGTGCTCACCACGGGCAACAAGAGCGAGATGAGTGTCGGATACGCCACGTTGTACGGTGATATGGCCGGCGGATTTGCCGTGATCAAAGACGTCCCCAAGACGATGGTGTACGATCTGGCGAGGCTCCGCAATCTCAGAGGCTCGGCCCCGGCCATTCCCAAACGGACGTTAAGCCGGCCCCCGACCGCCGAGTTGAGGCCCGACCAGAAGGATGAAGATTCGTTGCCGCCCTATGAGGTCCTCGATCCCATTCTTCAGGCCTATGTGGAAGAAGACCGGTCTCTCGAAGAAATCGTCATCGCAGGGTACGACCGCGCGACGGTGGCACGAGTGATGGCGATGGTCGATGGCAGCGAGTACAAGCGCCGGCAGGCGCCGGTCGGCATCAAAATCACGCATCGGGCCTTGGGGAAAGATCGCCGGATGCCGATTACGAACGGCTATCGTAATCGATAGGCTGGTTACGGGGCTGTTTGCAGTGGCTTTGAGGGGAGCGTGGGTTTTCGCTTCTGGCTGTCGAGTTGTTTCCGAACCGATTGCAGTTCCTTCCTGAGAACTTCCAACTCCAAGTCTTTCTTGATGACGAGATCCTTCAACGTATGGATCTCTGCTTCGCGTTGAGCGGGCGAGTCCAACTGGGCGTCGGATGGCCTGGCCCCTGCAAGTTGCTCTCGAGTCGGAGCTGCCACGTGTTCGACGGGAGGCGTCGTTCGTTCGATAGCTGGTGCTAATAGCGAGGCCTGTTGCAGCAGCTGATAATCGATGGCGAGAAACCTGTCAGTGGAGCTTCCACCTGTCGGAGGGCGAAAACTATCGGACCGTTGGGCCGCACTCGGCGTGAAGAGCAGGGTTCGGTTCGAGAGGCCAGAGGGATCTGGTAGACGCCGGTGGGCTGGGTCGTTGGTGTGAAGCTGGCCCGGTGCATATCGGTATTGCGAGAGAGTGACGTAGAGCGAGAGGCCATAGGCGTAGAGGGAGCCGGCTGTAGTCTCTGTAACGGAGTGCTCCAAGCGCCCTGTGCCTTGGCGAGGACTGGTGACCTGAAATGATACGGCCTCTCCCGTTCCCGCAGCCGTCAGGGCTTTGGCAATTCTTGGAGTGAGGAACTGAACTTCTTCCGGCGAAAAAACCGGGACAGGAGAAGCCGACCCTGCCAGTAGGTCTTGGAGTCCTCTCTGCTGTTCCTGGACCTGCATCCCGCTCAAGACGCGGGCGATGAGGGCTGGCTCCAGATGGATCGGGTGACTGGCCTGAATCGACCGATCA
Source organism: Nitrospira sp. (assembly GCA_005116815.1). Lineage (GTDB taxonomy): Bacteria > Nitrospirota > Nitrospiria > Nitrospirales > Nitrospiraceae > Palsa-1315. The sequence goes on from SWDR01000002.1 coordinate 56,689, forward strand.
GCCATTGGTTGAAGGGATACTATACCGCGAGGATCTTCGGAGAGGGCTCTGCCGGTTTGGCCGGTTGCGCTACAGGCTGTGCCGCTCACACAGGCTAACACGAGTAGTAACAATGCCTTGCGAAGGCGACTAAATCTCGAAGAGGGGAATAAGAGAGCCATAGGTGCGGCAAATCTAGCATAGATGACAGATCACCGCCAGGATGGATGCGTCGTGCGGCCATCCCCTGAGATGCCAGCCTAGGGAGATGCGCCGTTCCCCTCTTTCGTATAAGGCCGCAAGGGCGTTGACAGATTTTCAGAGAGCATGTTACAAGAGTCCCCATCGGATAGGGGAACAACGGCGTTTCCCACCGGCCTCAAGATAGTACGGCATGGACAATGGCGTCCTCCGGCCCCAACGGGCTAGAGGGCGTTTTTTTTTGGCTGCATGCGAACAGGCTGAGTGACAGAGAAGATGAGAAGCGAGATGCATACATTGGCCGGTGGGAATCGATGTGGAGATGAGAATCGAATGGGCTTGGAGGGTGCGCACAATGGCGTGCGTGGCGACGACGTCGTCGAGGTGAGCGAGAGTAGGTCTGTGAATCACAACATCACCAATCGGACGAGGGAGGCCGTCATTATGTCAGTACGCAGTCTCATGGGGATAGGAATGTGCGCATTAGTTTCGCTGCTTGGTAGCCAGGCAGCATTGGCTCAAGTGGTTCCGCCGACGCCCGCGCCGACCGTGCAAGAGCGGTTGGAGGCATTGGAGAAGAAGTCGGATGCGCCGTCGTTGTGGAAGACTCTGGGGTTTAAGGCCTCCGGGTTTCTCGATGTGGCCTATACGCAGAACTTCAACAATCCGAACACCAACCTCAATCAACTGCATATCTTCGACACCAACGCCAATTCGTTCATGCCGCACCTGGCGCAGCTCATGTTTGAACGGCCCGCTGATGGAGGAGGGAGCGAGCTGGACCGGCTTGGCTTCCGAGCAAGGCTGAACTTCGGGATGGATGCCCGGGTGACGAGGGCGCGAACAAATTTTGCGCCTGGTACTAGCAACAACGAACTCGACTTCCAGGAGCTCTATGGCGAGTACATCGTCCCGGTCGGCAATGGGTTGAAAATTCAAGCCGGCAAGATCAACACTTTGATCGGTTATGAAGTGATCAACAGTTTCGAAAACCCGAACTTCTCGCGCAGCTTCATGTTCGGATTGGGCCAAGCCTTTACGACGACGGGTGTGCGCATGACGTATACCTTCAATCCGATCGTGACCGCGTCGATCGGTGTGATCAATGGTTGGGACAACGTCGTTGACAATAACAGGGGGAAATCGTTTGAATGGTTGGTCGCCATTACCCCCCACGAGAAGATCGGCGTGAGTTTCTACGGGTCCTATGGCGCGGAGCAATCGAACGGGCAAGGGGCTGCTTCTTTCACAACCCAGGCCGATCCGACGGCTAAGCGGACGGTGGTGGGGTCGATCATTAGCTTGAAGCCCACCGACAAGGACACCATCATTCTTGAGCCCTACTACGCCAATGAGGGGAATGCTAGCACAGTAAGCCGATCGCAGAATGCCCGATGGAACGGGTTTGCCGGCTATCTGATTCATGATTTCTCCGATCAATGGAGCGCCAGATTCCGGGGAGAGATCTTCGAGGATGCGGGTGGCGCCAGGACCTGTACGGGGGGAATCAGTTTCGCCGGAGGGACTAATACCTGTGCCAGCGGCAGCTCGCCGATTGGCTCTAGTGTCGCGGGAGCGGGAGGGATCGCCCAGACACTATGGGAGAACACCTTTACACTCCAATACAAACCCTTTCCCTCGCTGATCACGCGGACCGAGTTTCGGTACGACAAGTCCGATAAGAACGTCTTTCTCTATGGCAGCCGACCGGCAAACAATCAAGAAACCCTGTCATTCCAAGTCATCTATATGTTCTGAGCAGGGGAGGAGATGAACTCATTATGAACCGATATCTTCGTATCATGACATCGATGCTTCCCGTCCTAGCCTGCGCCATCTTGGTGGGGACGACGGGTCTCTATGCACAAGACGCGGGGGCGCCGGCTCCCGCAGCCCCGGTGGTCGCAGCTCCGGAAGCGGCGGCCATGCCAGCCGCACCGAAGATCGACACCGGAGACACCACCTGGGTCTTGGTCTCCACGGCGATGGTGCTCGCGATGACGGCGCCGGGCCTTGCGCTGTTCTACGGAGGCATGGTGCGTTCGAAAAATGCGCTGGGGACGATCATGCAGAGTTTTGTGATCCTCTGTCTGATCAGCATCCAGTGGGTCTTGTGGGGCTACAGTTTGGCCTTCGGGCCGGATAAGGGGCACCTGATCGGGGGGCTCGAATGGATCGGGCTCAACGGGGTTGGTTTAGAGCCGAACGCCGATTATGCGGCGACGATTCCGCATCAAGCCTTCATGATCTTTCAGATGATGTTTGCGGTGATCACGCCCGCGCTCATCACGGGGGCAGTGGCCGAACGGATGAAGTTCAGCGCCTTTCTTGTCTTTACCTTGCTTTGGGCAACCTTCATCTACGATCCCTTGGCCCATTGGGTGTGGGCGGTTGGGGGCTGGGTCCGAAACCTGGGAGCCCTGGACTTTGCCGGTGGAACGGTAGTCCACATTAGCTCCGGTGCTGCGGCCTTGGCCTGTGCCATCGTGTTGAAGAAGCGGTTGGGTTACGGCAGGGAACATATGGTCCCGCATAATTTGCCAATGACGGTCTTGGGAGCGTCCTTGCTCTGGTTCGGGTGGTTCGGGTTTAACTCCGGCAGCGCCGTCGCCTCCGGGGCGTTGGCGGTCAGTGCCTTTGTCGTCACCAATACGGCGGCTGCTGCTGCGGCCTTGGCTTGGATGGTCGTCGAGTGGATGTATCGAGGCAAACCGACGGTGTTGGGCGCCGCGAGCGGCGCGGTCGCGGGATTAGTGGCGATTACGCCGGCCTCCGGATTTGTTGGTCCTGTGGCGTCGATTGTGATCGGGCTAGGGGCGGGAGTCCTCTGTTATTTAGCGGTGTTGTGGAAGTCGAAGTTGGGCTATGATGACGCCCTCGATGTGGTCGGTATCCATGGTGTCGGAGGTGTCTGGGGTGCGTTGGCAACAGGTCTCTTTGCCTCGAAGGCAATCAACGCGGCTGGCGGTGACGGGTTGTTTTATGGCAATCCGGCACAATTGGGTATTCAGGCGCTGGCGGTGCTCATCTCCGTGGTGTTTGTGTTTGTTGGAACCTATGCCATTCTGAAGTTGGTCGACGGATTGATCGGGCTGCGTGTGAGTGAAGAAGATGAGCGAAAGGGCCTCGATCTCAGTCAACATGATGAACGGGCCTATTCGTAAGGCAACGGGTGACCGAAGGCAAGGAGGACGATGGTGATTGACCCTGCACGAATCCACATTCGCAAGCGTAGGCGCCAAGGGGCGCTCAGTGTCATAGGCCTGACTATCGCGGTCGTGATGCTGGGAACCTTGGCGGTCTTCACAGGGTCAGTCGCGGCGCAGGATACAGCGGCCGCACCGGCGCAAGCCGTCGCCGCAACTCCTGTGCTGAAGATCGATACGGGGGACACAGCATGGGTCCTCACCTCCACGGCGCTGGTGCTGGCGATGACGATGCCTGGATTGGCCCTGTTCTATGGAGGTCTCGTCCGGGGGAAGAATGTCCTGGGGACGATCATGCAGAGCATCGTCATTCTCTGCATGGTCAGCCTGCTCTGGATTGTTGTCGGGTACAGCTTGGCCTTCGGCCCTGACAAGGGGGGGCTCATCGGGGGGCTGGACTGGATCGGGTTGAGCGGGGTAGGAAGCGAGCCGCATCCCGTCTACGGTCCCACGATTCCTCACCAAGTGTTCATGTTATTCCAGCTCATGTTTGCGGCAATCACGCCGGCTCTGATTACGGGGGCGGTGGCTGAGCGGATGAAGTTTTCCGCCCTACTGCTGTTCGCGGCTTTGTGGTCCCTGGTGATTTATACGCCGGTGGCCCATTGGATCTGGGGCGGTGGATGGTTGGGAAAGATGGGCGCGTTGGATTTCGCCGGAGGCGCAGTGGTGCATATCAGCTCCGGCGTGAGCGCCTTGGTCTGTGCCATTGTATTGGGGAAGCGCAAGGGACATGGCGCCGATTATATGGCGCCGCATAACCTGCCGTTCACGTTGTTAGGGACCGGCCTGCTCTGGTTTGGCTGGTTCGGATTCAACGCGGGTAGCGCATTGGGCGCGAATGGGTTGGCCGCGAGTACCTTCTTGGCGACCCATGCAGCCGCGGCCGCTGGGGCGCTGGTGTGGATGGGAGTGGAGTGGGCGCATCGTGGTAGGCCGACCGTCCTGGGTCTGGCCAGTGGCGCGGTAGCCGGACTGGCCACCGTGACCCCGGCCTCCGGCTATATCGGACCACTATCCGCGATCGTAATTGGCGTATTTGCAGGGATTCTGTGCTATTTCGCCGTTGTTTGGAAGGGGAGGATGGGCTATGATGACTCGCTCGATGTCGTGGGTATCCACGGTGTGGGCGGCGTCTTCGGCATCCTCGCGACGGGTGTCTTCGCCTCCAAGGCCATTAATGCCGCCGGGGCAGACGGGCTCTTGTTCGGGAATGCCGGTCAACTCGGAATTCAGGCGATCATGGTCGCAGCGGTCGCGCTGTTTTCCGTGATCGGGACCTGGTTGATCTTGAAGGTCGTCGATGCAGCGGTTGGGCTGCGGGTCACTCCGGAAGACGAATCGACGGGGTTGGACCTGAGTCAGCACAACGAGCGGGCCTATTCATAAACAGTCCATGACACTATTGACCATGCAATCATGCCGGCGATCCTTGCGACGATGAATGGTCAGCGTCCTCGGGTCTGCCAGGTAAGGAGGCAGCGACATGAAAATGATTGAAGCCATCGTCAAGCCGTTCAAGTTGGATGAAGTGAAGGATGCCTTGCTCGAAATGGGTGTGCAGGGCATGACGGTCACGGAAGTCAAAGGATTCGGCCGCCAGAAGGGGCACAAGGAAACCTACCGTGGTCAGGAATATACGATCGAGTTCGTGCCAAAAGTAAAAATCGAAGTGGCCGTCACGGACGCACAGATGCCGCGGGTCATTGAGACGATCACCCGGGCGGCCAAGACCGGCAGCATCGGGGACGGCAAGATTTTCGTGCGCGATTTGGTGGCCGCCGTGCGTATCAGGACGGGTGAAACTGGAGAGACGGCTCTGTGACGATGAGTGCCAAACAAGACGGGGCAGACCTGGCAGTGCAGGATGGCGATGCGGCGCAGCTTGGCCTCTTTCTGGCCGAGCAGCGCCGTATCATCGGTGAGCGCGTCATGGGTGGCGCATCGGGCGCCGAGACCCTCGCCGCCATGACCGAGCTCGTCGATGGCTTGATCCTCGGGCGTTATCGCGAGGCGATCCGGCATGGCGGTGATGCGTTAGCAAACGCGGGCCTTCGTCAATGTTGCGTCATTGCGTTGGGTGGATATGGCCGGCGAGAGCTGGCGCCCCATTCGGATGTCGATCTCATGTTTCTGTTCCTCCCCGAGGTGAAGTCACAGGTCGAGACGCTGGTGCGTGCCGTCTTGCATCCCTTGTGGGATTCCGGATTTCAGGTTGGACATAGCGTGAGGACGATTGCCGACTGTATCGAGCTAGCGGAGGCCGATGCGACCGTGAAGACCTCGATGATGGAGTCCCGTTTTTTGGCGGGCAGCCCTGAGTTATTCGAGCAGTTTCACAGCCGGTATATGCGGAAAGTCGTGGCCAAGAATCCGGATACCTACTTGGATCAGAAACTGGATGAGCGCCGGCGCGAGTACCAGAAGTTCGGCGAGACGGTGTATTTGCTGGAGCCGAATGTCAAGAAAAGCACCGGCGGTCTTCGCGACTTGCATTTGCTGCAGTGGGCCGGTATGGCCCGCTATCAGGCGCCGACGATCCGTGAACTGTCCGATCGCGGCATTCTGTCCAGGGCCGACTCCATCGCCCTCACAGAGGCGCGGGATTTCTTGTGGCGGGTCCGGGCGCTCCTCCATGTCCATGCCGGCACGGCTCAGGAGATTTTGTCGTTCGATGAGCAGATCTGGCTGGCCCGACATTTCGGGTTTCAGGACCAGCCGCACTTGTTGGCCGTCGAACAGTTCATGCAGCAGTATTACCGGCACACGACGGGCTTGCATGAAAGCTGTATGCGGTTTGTCGAGCGCTGTCGGAGCGTGCCGTTTTGGCGCAGAATCGCGCGGTTCTTGCCGGCACCCCGAGTCGATGAATACTTTGTGGTACGGGGCGGGGTCCTGACGGTTGCGGATGAATATCGCGCCAAGGTATTGGAAAGCCCGGCGTTGCTCCTCCGCCTGTTCGATGTCGCGCGATCGCAGCGTTTGACCATCGTGCCGCCATTACTCGAAGACATTCACCGGCATGTCGGTACGGTCTCGGCGGAGGCCTACCGGACGCCGGAGGTCAATCGTACCTTTCTCGCGATTCTCTCGGGACCTGGCACCGCCAAGACGCTCGAGGCCATGCATCGGGCCTCTGTGCTGGAAAAGTTGGTTCCCGCAATGAAACGAGTGCGTGGCCTCATGCAGTTCAACCAGTATCACAAGTACACGGTCGACGAACATAGTTTGCTCGCGGTCACGCGGGCGGAAGACCTGGCGCAGGATCAGGGGGTGATGGGGGACGTCTATCGCAGTATTAAGCGAAAAGATCTGCTCCATCTCGCCGTGCTGTTCCATGATCTGGGAAAGGGCCAGGAAGAAGATCACAGTGAAGCGGGGAAGCGTTTGGTCGAAGAGGCCGCGGTTCGGCTCGGGTTCGACGAGCAAGACAAGCGCACCCTGGCATTCCTCGTGCAGAAGCACCTACTCATGGCCCACACCGCGTTTCGGCGAGACCCGAACGACGTGAAGGTGGTGCTGCCCTTTGCCCGTGAAGTCGGGACGCCAGAAGTCTTGAAGAAGCTCTTGGTGCTCACGGCAGCGGATATCGCCGCCGTCGGTCCCGGTGTCTTGACCAAGTGGAAAGAGTCGCTCCTGATCGAACTCTACCAGCGCACGATGTCGGAGGTGTCTGGAGAACGGAACGGCGTCGAGGCTCCAGAGCGAATCCGCCAGATTGCCGAAGAGGTGAGCCGTCACCCGTCGATGGCAGAGCAGGCCGATGGAACATTGGTCTGGGTCGAACAGCAACTGAAACAATTTCCCGAGCGGTATGCCTATGGCATGCCGTCGGCCCGTATCGCGGCGCATTTGGCGGCTGTTCGGCGATTACATGTCGGTGACGTGCTGGTGGAGACAGAGTTCAACGGGGAGTTAGGGACCTGCGAATATACGGTTGTGGCCCATAACGATGTGACGCCCGGGATCTTTTCGAAGATCGCCGGAGTGATGGCGGGCAGCGGGGTGCAGATTCTCGATGCGCAGATTCTCACCAGAGCTGACGGGATTGTCGTCGATACGTTCCAGGTGATGGACCCGGACTATCAGGGCGCACCTCCGGCCGAGCGGCTCCGGACGGTGGGCGATCGGATCGCGTCGGTCCTCAAGGGGTGGGAGCATGTCGACGATGTGCTGCGCCGGGGGGCGCGGTTGAAGCTGACGAGATCGTTGCCGAAAGCTCCTGACGCGACGGAGGTGCGGGTCGACAATGAAACGTCGGACGCCTATACGATCATCGATGTCTTTGCCGATGACCGCCAGGGTCTGTTGTATGTGATCACGAACACCATTTTTCAGCTTGGGTTATCCATCCATGCCGCGCGCATCTCGACGCGCCTGGATCAGGTGGCCGACGTGTTCTACGTCGCCGATCAGCAGGGGAAGAAGCTGGAGGACCACGGGCAATTGGAGCGGTTACGAACGGGAGTCGAAACGGCCATCGAGAATTTTCTCGAGGCGAAAGCGGCCTAGCAGAGGCGGCGCAGTCTCATTCAGCGTCATTTGAAAGGAGAAGGGGATGAACGTACGTGAAGTGTTGGAGTATGTGAAGAAACATAAAGTCCAGATCGTCGACTTGAAGTTTGTCGATCTCATCGGGACCTGGCAGCATTTCAGTATTCCGACGAATGAATTGACGGAAGACCTCTTCAAGGATGGGTCCGGACTGGACGGCTCCTCCATTCGTGGCTGGAAGGCCATCAATAACAGCGACATGTTGGTCGTGCCGGATCCGTCGACGGCCTGTCTCGATCCGTTTTGTGCGGTCCCGACGCTGAGCCTCATCGGCAACGTGGTCGATCCGATCACGCGCGAGACCTACGATCGCGATCCGCGCTATGTCGCCCAGAAGGCGGAGAAATACCTCCAGAGCACGAAGATCGGCGATACCTCCTACTGGGGTCCCGAAGCCGAGTTCTTCATTTTCGATCAAGCCCGGTACGATCAGAATGGCCATAGCGGCTACTACTTCATCGACTCCGAAGAAGGCGTCTGGAACATGGGGCAGGAAGGCCACAACCTGGGCGGCAAGATCCGCCAGAAGGAAGGCTATTTCCCTGTCGCCCCGACCGATACGCAACAGGACATCCGCAGCGAGATGATCCTGGAGATGGAGAAAGCCGGTATCCAGATCGAGAAGCATCACCACGAAGTCGCCACGGCCGGTCAGGCGGAAATCGATATCCGCTTCGACTCGCTGGTCAGGACGGCAGACAAAATGATGATGTACAAGTACATCGTCAAGAACGTGGCTCGCCGGCATGGCAAGACCGCGACCTTCATGCCGAAGCCGATTTTCGGCGATAACGGATCGGGCATGCATAGTCACCAGAGCATCTGGAAGGACGGCAAGCCCCTGTTCGCCGGGAAGGAATATGCGGGCGTGTCGCAGATGTGCCTGCACTACATCGGCGGGATTCTGAAACATGCGCCGGCGCTGGCCGCCTTTACCAATCCGACGACGAACTCCTACAAGCGTTTGACGCCAGGGTTCGAAGCTCCGGTGTTGTTGGCCTATTCCAGCCGGAATCGGTCGGCCGGCATCCGGATTCCCATGTATTCACCGAGCCCCAAGGCGAAGCGGATCGAGGTGCGGTTCCCGGACCCGGCCGCGAACCCGTATCTCGCCTTCTCTGCCATGCTCATGGCCGGGTTGGATGGTATCCAGAACAAGATCAACCCGGGTGAACCGGCCGAGCAGGATCTCTACGATCTCGAAGCGAAGGCAGCGGCGAAGATTCGCACCATGCCGGGCAGCCTCGACGAAGCGTTGAACAACCTTGAGAAGGACCATGAGTTCCTGCTCAAAGGCGGGGTCTTCAGCAAGGACCTGATCGAAGCCTGGATCGGGTACAAGCGGACCAAGGAAGTCGATACCATGCGGTTGCGCCCGCATCCGTATGAGTTCTACCTCTATTACGACGTCTAGAGTACAGGACCCATCTTAGGTATGGGTTGACCTGGTCGAAGAGGCATGGTACATATCTCTTTATGAGCGGAGTCGAGGCAACGGCGCCTCGGTAAGGCTTTCGACATACGGCACACGGACAACGGCGTCCGTCATTCTGGAAAGAGTGGCGGACGCCGTGTTGTTTGCCGACAGATTCCTGGACGATGAAGTCTTGGATCGGGGTGGCAGAGCCACCTCCACGTAGGACAATGGCGTCCTCATTCTGGCAGCAGAGTGAGGACGTTTTCGTTTTTAAGGGATGCGGACGAACGGCGGTCTGGGAGAAGAAGACAACCACCTCCCACAGGATGCTCAAAAAGACCGTCCAGCAAGGCCGCAGCGAGTGAAGGGCCGAGGCGTACCCGGAGGGTACGTTGAGGGTCTGAACGATGCGAGAACGAAGCTGGCGGGATTTTTCAGCATCCTGTTGAGGAGCAACGAAGGAGGGCGTCATGCATACAGCAGATCATGAACGGATTGCAGGCCTCGCGAAAAAGAAGTTTGGATTCATGGATAGCTCGCTCGGCGGGTATCTCTTGTTGTCGGCGATGGCCGGGGTCTACCTCGGCTTTGGCATCGCGCTGATATTCAGTCTAGGGGCACCCTTGATGGCAGCCGGATCGCCGGTGGTGAAACTCGTCATGGGGACCTCGTTCGGGATCGCGTTGACGTTGGTCATCTTCGCCGGATCGGAACTGTTTACGGGCAACAACATGGTGGGGGCGATCGGCGGACTCTCTAAGAGCGTGACCTGGGGGCAAGTCGCGCAATTCAATTTCTGGTCATGGGTCGGGAACTTGGTCGGCTCGCTGGCGCTGGCCTGGCTCGTCGTAGAATCAGGCGTCTTTTCGAAGGGGCCTACGGCGGAGTTTCTGGGGAAGGTGGCGGCGGTAAAAATGTCCCTGCCGGCCTGGGAACTGTTCGTGCGGGGCATTCTCTGTAATTGGCTGATCTGCCTGGCGGTCTGGACCGCGGGGCGGACCACGAACGATGCGGCAAAAATTCTGCTGATCTTCTGGTGCCTGTTCGCCTTCATCGGCACGGGATTCGAGCATAGCATTGCCAATCAATCGTTGCTGGGTATGGCGCTCTTCCTCCCGCATGAGGCGGCCGTGAACTGGGCGGGCTTCTGGTACAACCAAATCTTCGTCGTGCTGGGCAATGTCGTGGGGGGCGGTCTGTTTGTCGGGGGACTCTATTGGATGGTGAGTCCCTATCGGGTGGTGGAAGAGCCGGTCGTGGTAGAGGCAGCGTCCATATCGTCGGTTCCGCTCCGGTTCTAAGCAGAGTAGAGGCGGTCGGTCGTTGGATAGTCATTCGGTCATAATCTAAAGGAGTACACACATGGAGAAGGATACGGTTCGAAAGGCGATCAAGGCGAAGCGGTTGGCAAAGAATGTCACGATTGCGGAGGTGGCGAAGACCGTGGGCAAGAATCCCACGTTCGTGGCGGCGGCATTGAACGGGAACCATCGATTCTCTCCGGATGAGGCGAAGAAGATCGGGCATCTGCTTGAACTGGATGCGCCATTGACGGCGGCGCTGAGCGCCTTTCCGGTCCGGACGGATTTCCCTAACGCGACGGACCCGTTCAAATACCGGCTGCTGGAGATCATCGGGGTCTACGGCGATTCGATGCGGGAGCAGGCTAACGAAATGTTTGGCGACGGCATCATGAGCGCGATCGATTTTACGCTCGATATGGAAAAGGTAACGGGGAGCCAGGGCGAAGCGCGGTGCAAGATCACGTTGAACGGCAAGTGGCTCGAATACAAGACGTTCTAAGGTAGGGTTGGCGTGCCGGCAATGGAGCCGGTGCAACGAATTGTCGGCTGGCAATGGCGCCAGCTTCTGGGGTTCCTTCGCGGAATCATGCTGGAAGCTGGCGCCATTGTTTTAAAGAGGGTACAGGAAGGGAGGCGGCAATGGGTACGACGCGAGCGAATGATCGTGAACTGATCGGGATGGAGCGAGTCGTAGTCGATCTTTTACGTGACGGCATCCCGCGCACGTTAGATGACATGACCGGCGCCCTGCCAGGGGATTGCTGTGTGCAAGTGTTTCTCACCGTCGATCGATTGAGCAGAGAGGGACTGGTGCGAATCGTGCCGGGTGTGCCGGATTATCGGGTGATGTTGGCGAATGAGGGGAGCATGAGATGAACAAAATCGAGGCCATCAAGACGGAGCGCGACGGGTTGGCTGTGCGGGACATGATTGCCCAATATGCGAAGAGCGGTTGGGAATCCATCCCCGAGGCCGACATCCAGCGCCTCAAGTGGTATGGCCTCTTTCTGCGGAACCCCACGCCTGGGTTTTTCATGATCCGGGTGCGGATTCCTGGCGGCAAGACCGGCTCCTATCAATTGCGGACTCTGGCCGAGATTGCCGGGACCTACGGCAACGGCGTCCTGGATCTCACGACGCGGCAACAAGTCCAACTCCGGCACATCCGGATCGAAGACGTGCCGGCGGTCTTTGCCAAGATGGACGAGGTCGGGCTGACCTCCCTTCAAACCGGCATGGACAACGTGCGAGGCGTGATGACCTGTCCGGTCGCAGGATTGAGTCCGGAGGAACTGTCGGACGGCGTTGTAGCCGACGCTGAGGTTCTTGTCGTTCCGGACCTTCTCAACGATGACGGAGCCTTCCATCCCGGCGTTGAATGCGATCTGACGGATCGGCTCTTCGAGCGCACGGCGAATGATGTTCACACCTACCTGCTGCTCGGAGTTCAGCTTGAGTGAATCCAAGGAGGTGATGCAACGGAGATAGGCCGTTCCGCCGCCCGGGACGATGCCTTCTTCGACGGCTGCCTTGGTGGCGTGCAATGCGTCTTCGACGCGCGCCTTCTTTTCCTTCATTTCGGTCTCGGTCGCGGCGCCGACGTTGATGACGGCCACACCGCCTACGAGCTTCGCGAGGCGCTCTTGGAGCTTCTCACGATCGTAATCGGAGGTCGTCTCGTCGATCTGTGCCTTGATCTGCTTCACGCGGCCTTCGATCTTCTTCGGATCGCCAAAGCCTTCCACGATCGTGGTGTTGTCCTTGTCGACCGTGACGCGCTTGGCGCGGCCGAGGTCGGTCAACTTCACGTTCTCCAGCTTGATGCCGATGTCTTCCGAGATCACCTGGCCGCCGGTGAGGATGGCGATGTCTTCCAGCATGGCCTTGCGGCGATCGCCGAAGCCAGGGGCCTTGATGGCGGTCACGTTGAGCGTGCCGCGGAGCTTGTTCACCACGAGGGTGGCCAAGGCTTCGCCTTCCACGTCTTCCGCGAGGATGACGAGGGGCTTGCCCATCTTGGCAACCTGCTCGAGAACCGGGAGCAAGTCCTTCATGCTGCTGATCTTCTTTTCGGAGATGAGGATCAAGGGATCTTCCATGACCGCTTCCATCCGCTCGGCGTTGGTCACGAAGTAGGGGGAGATGTAGCCACGATCGAACTGCATGCCTTCGACCACGTCCAGCGAGGTGGTCATGGACTTGGCTTCTTCGACGGTGATCACGCCATCCTTGCCGACCTTCTCCATCGCTTCCGCGATGAGGTCGCCGATGGTCTTGTCGTTGTTGGCTGAGATCGTTCCGACCTGGGAGATCTCGGTCTTGTTCTGGCAGGGCTTGCTGAGCTTCTTCAGCTCGTTGATGACCACTTCGACGGCCTTGTTGATCCCGCGTTGGATTTCCATCGGGTTCGCGCCGGCGGTGATGTTCTTCACGCCTTCACGATAGATCGCCTGGGCCAACACGGTTGCGGTCGTGGTGCCGTCGCCGGCGGTATCGCTGGTCTTGCTGGCCACTTCGCGCACGAGCTGGGCGCCCATGTTCTCGTAGGGGTTCTTGAGTTCGACTTCCTTCGCGACGGTTACGCCGTCCTTGGTGATCGTCGGGGCGCCGAACTTCTTGTCGAGAATCGCGTTACGGCCCTTGGGTCCGAGTGTTGCCTTGACGGCGTCGGCGAGCTGGTTCACCCCTCTGAGGATGGACGCGCGCGCTGCGTCACCGTACATAAGTTGCTTTGCCATTGTGGTATGCCTCCCTTAAAAAGTATCGTCGTAATGTGTCGTGGTGAATTAGCTGTTGAAGACGCCGAGGATGTCTTCTTCCTTCAGGATGAGACATTCTTCGTCTTCGATGCGGAGCTTGCTGCCTGAGTACTTGTCGAAGAGGACCTGATCGCCGACTTTGACGCTCTCGACCTTCTTGCCGATGCCCTGGATGATGCCCCGTTGTGGCTTCTCTTTCGCGCTATCCGGCACGTAGATGCCGCCCGCGGTCCGGTCCAATTCCTCGGTGTAGGTGACGAATACCCGGTCACCCAAAGGCTGGAACCCCTTGGTCAGGTCTTTCTTCTCCGTCTTTTCCTTGGCTGCAGTGCTCATAACGATACCCTCCTCCTAAAGTTAACCCAGTGAAAATAAACGATGTAGAACAGGTGCGAACTCGATGGCGTAATCGTGGTACTCCCGACGAGCAGAAGCCCTGGTCTGCCGAACACGGGAGTAGAGATAGCCTCGGGTTCGTCCAAGTCAAGGGGGAGAAATGGGGAAATTCTTCCACGCCCTCAGAACAGGGACGGGGGCATCATAACCTATTGAGAACGGGGTATTCTAGACCTTCTTTCGATGGGGCTCGGACGAGGTCAGATCCGCAAGCGGTCGAAATCTTTGATGTCTTTCTTGATATAGTCACGCAGCCGTTTGATAATGCGGGCCTCCAGCTGTCTCGTTCGCTCTTTGGTGATGGAGTATTTGCCGCCGAGGTCTTCAAGCGTGAGAGGAGTCTCAGAGAGAATCCGGTTTCGCAGAATATCTTCGTCCCGTTCGTCGAGCGTCTTAATGAATTCGGCGAGCTTGGTGCGGAAGAGTGTCTGCAGTTGGGTCTGTGCCAGTTGCTCGTCCGCCGGTACCTGTTGCGAGGGCAGCACATCCAACAGGCTGCCTTCCTGGTCTTCGCCCAGCGGTTGGTCCAGCGATAGCTCCCAGTTGCCCAGCCGCTGACCCATTTCGATGACGTCTCGTTCCCGTACATTCAAACGGTCAGCGAGCAGCTTCGTGTCCGGGGCAAAGCCTTCGCGCTCAAGCTTCGCCTTCTCTTTTTTCAGGTTATAGAACAGCTTGCGTTGATCTTGGGTCGTCCCGATCTTGACCAGCCGGTACGTGTTCAGTAAATACCGAAGGATATAGGCCCGGGACCACCAGGCGGCATAGGCGTAAAAACGCACGTTTTTCGAGGGGTCGAACTTCTTGATGGCATGCATCAAGCCGACGTTGCCCTCTTGAATGAGGTCCATGTGGTCGGCGCCGGTGTGGAGATATTCAGCGGCAATCGAGAGGGAGACCCGCAAGTTAGCCATGATGAGCTTCACGGCAGCCTCGCGGTCCCCGTTATTCCGGTATTCATGAAACAGGCGCAGCTCTTCTTCTTTGGTGAGGTAGGGATAGCGCCGGACTTCGGCCAGATATTGCTGGAGTGCGGTAATCGGCGCCACGGCCGTTGTGTCGGCGGCATGAGGCGCCTCCGGGGCTGGGCTGTGAGCATCTTCGGGAGGAGGGCTGATCTCGGCGATCTCCTCCTCGGACGGCTCCAGGACCTCGGGTTCGAGCGGTTCTTCGTCTAGATCTTTGTCGCGCGGACTCATAAGGGGCGAGATTATCATAAAGAGCCGTCGGCGGACTGCTGAAAAAGCCTCCGAGCTCCTTCGCTTGCGCGAATGAAAGGTGGTCCCATATAGTGGACGGCTCTATAGATTGGGAGAGAGTCGATTGCGATGACGGACATGTTTCTCGCCCTCACTCGTGGCCATTGGCCCACATTGATTGGATCGTGGCTGCATCTTGCGGTCAGCTTCATGGTGTGGCTGCTGCTTGGCGCTCTGAGCATTGTGCTTGCGGACAGTCTGCAGTTGACCGGAACGCAGACGGCAGTGATCGTTGCGCTCCCGATGTTGGGCGGTGCGTTGCTCCGGGTGCTGGCCGGTTGGAGCAGCGATTGGTACGGGGCGAAGCCGACGGGAATATTCATTCTGGTGGGCGAGTTGGCGGTCGTCCTCTGGGGATGGTTGGGCGTTCATAGTTATGTCGAGTTGCTCGCGGTCGCGTTTTTGCTCGGTATCGCGGGGGCGAGCTTTGCGGTGACCTTGCCGTTGGCGGGCCGGACCTATCCGCCCGCCCATCAAGGGTTAGTGTTGGGCATCGTGGCGTCGGGGAATGTCGGCACTGTGCTGATTCTCTATTGTGCGCCACGGATTGCGGCGACGAGCGGATGGCATGCGGTATTTGGATGGATGGTGCTGCCGATTCTTCTCAGTCTGGCCCTATTCGTATTTTTCGTGCGTGACGATCGGCAGAGCCGGCGGGCCGAGCGCGATACCCATTGGTGGCACAATGTGGCCCTGATGGTTCGGCACCCGAAAGCCTATTGGCTCTGCGGGCTGTATGCCGTGACGTTCGGTGGGTTTGTCGGGTTTTGCAGCATACTGCCACTCTTCTTCCACGAGCAGTACCAGGTGGATGGCATTGCCGCCGGCTCGATTGCTGCCTTGTGCGGATTGGTGGGCAGTCTCATCCGTCCGCTTGGCGGTCATGCCGCTGACCGGATCGGAGGGTTGCGAACACTCGTATTGGCCTTGCCCTTCGTCGCGGGCTTGGTCGCGATGCTGGGTCACGTCACGGATGTCACGGTTGCCGTCGGGCTGATCGTCGCAGCCGTGGGAGCGATGGGGGTCGGCAACGGAGTGGTTCTTCAGTTGGCCTCGGAATGGTTTCCCAAACAGATCGGTCTTGCCTCTGGGATCGTCGGGGCGGCTGGCGGGATTGGAGGGTTTCTCCTGCCTCTCTGGCTGGGAACGCTGAAAGAGGTCACCGGCTCCTATCGAGCAGGTTTGTGGCTCTTTGCCGCCGCTGCTGCTTGCGCCTGGGGCACCGTGCTGTTGGCCGAACGACGGGCGCAGCAACTGACCAGGCCTCTGGATGCAGATGGCCGTTTTTCCCCTTGACCATGAGGGGCCAAAAAAACCATGTCAAATGTGCAATGTGAAATGATAAATTGATCCTCCCGTACAACGTGCCCCCCATTGGATAGCGACCAGCAACATTATGGCCACTCCATTTCACAGTATCGAAGACGCGATTAAAGACATTAAGAAGGGGAAGTTCATCATCCTCGTCGATGACGAAGATCGAGAGAACGAAGGCGATCTCGTGATTGCCGCCGAGCATGTCACGCCCCAGGCCGTCAATTTCATGGCCAAACATGCCCGTGGGTTGATCTGCCTCGCGCTGACTCCCCAGCGGGTCGAAGAACTGCAGCTGCCGCAGCAGGCGGCAGAGAATACCGCCACGTTCGGGACGGCCTTTACCGTGTCCATCGATGCGCGGAAAGATATTACGACGGGGATTTCTGCGGCTGATCGGGCGACGACGATTCATGTCGCCATCGACCCCAAGGCGAAGCCAAGCGATCTGGCGAAGCCCGGTCATATTTTCCCGTTGAAGGCGCAGCAAGGGGGCGTGCTGAGGCGCGCGGGGCAGACCGAAGGCTCCGTGGATCTGGCGCGGTTGGCCGGGCTGAATCCATCCGGTGTGATCTGCGAAATTATGAACGAGGACGGCACCATGGCGCGGGTGCCGGAGCTGACGAAGTTTGCCAAGTCACACAAGCTGAAGATGGTCACGATTAAGGCGCTCATCGAATACCGCATGCAGCGCGAGACCTTTGTGCGGCGCATGGCCAGCGCGCGGATGCCAACGACGTTCGGCGATTTCGAGGCGGTGGCCTTCGAAAATGAAGTGGATGGCATCACGCACATTGCGCTGGTGAAAGGGCGCGTCGATAGCGGGGAGCCGACATTGGTCCGGGTGCATTCCGGTTGTTTGACGGCCGATGCGTTGGGCTCCATCCGTTGCGACTGTCGAGACCAGCTCCATAAGGCGATGGAGGTGATCCAAAAGGAAGGGCGCGGAGTCCTGCTCTATCTCAATCAAGAGGGCCGCGGGATCGGTCTGCTCAATAAGATCAGAGCCTACGGGTTGCAAGATCAGGGCTGCGATACCGTTGAGGCGAATCTCCAGTTAGGGTTCAAGGCGGACCTGCGCGATTACGGTGTGGGGGCGCAGATCCTCGTGAATCTCGGGCTGCACCAGATCCGGCTCATCACGAACAATCCTCGCAAGATCGTCGGCATCGAAGGGTATGGATTGAAAGTGGTTGAGCGGGTCTCGATCGAAATCCAACCGGGCGCGCAGAATGTGAAGTACTTGCGGACGAAAAAAAATAAGATGGGGCATATTCTTAAAAAGGTATAACGGCTGCTGAAAATGGCCCCCAGTTTCGTTCCCTGCCTTCGCCGAAGCGGCTTCGCGCAGGCAGGTCGGTTCGAAACGATCCTCAACGTACCCCTGAGGGTACGCCTCCGGTCGTTTCTCCCTGCGGCCTCGCTGGATGACCATTTTGAGCAGCCTGTAATTGTCATTGAGTAAGGAATTGGTACATGAAGCTGCGTAAAGGTTCACAGGATGCGACGGGGTTGCGGTTCGGGATTGTCGTCGCGAAGTTCAATAAGTTCGTCACGAGTAAGTTGCTGAGTTCCTGCGTGGAGGGTTTGACCTCGCATGGGGTTAAGGCCGACGACATCGAGGTGGTGCGGGTGCCGGGGGCCTTCGAGATTCCCTTGGTGGCGAGGGCCATGGCGCGGACGAAGCAGTTCAATGCGGTGATTTGTCTCGGGGCGGTCATCCGCGGCGACACGCCGCATTTCGACTACATCAGCGCGGAGGCGAGCCGCGGGATCGGGCAGGCGGCGCTGGATGCCGACGTGCCGATGATCTTCGGCGTCCTGACGACGCATACGATCGCGCAGGCGATTGAGCGGGCTGAGCCGACGAAGTTTAACCGTGGAGGCGAAGCGGCCAAGTCTGCGATTGAGATGGCGACGGTGATGCGTTTGTTACGGGTGGACGAGGAGACTCCGGTGAGCGTGAAGCGCACAACGTCAGCCAAGAAGCGGGCACCGCGGAAGCCCAAGGCGTAGCCATGGGAATACGCCATCAAGCGAGGGAGCGCGCGCTCCAGATTTTGTTCCAATACGATATTCACGGCAAGTCAGGTCTGTGGCTGGATGTATTTTGGAAAGAGAATGAGGCCTCGGGTGAGGCGCGGGCCTTTGCTGAACGGCTTGTGGCCGGGGTCTTGGAACAGAAGCCAGAGCTGGACGCCCTCATCACAAAATACGCCACCAATTGGAAGATCAGTCGCATGCCGATCGTCGACCGCAATATTCTGCGTGCCGGCGTTTATGAACTCATGTGGATGGATGATGTGCCGGCCAGGGTGACGATGAATGAAGCCGTCGAGTTGGCGAAAAGCTTCGGCGATGACGAAGCGTCGAAGTTTGTGAACGGCGTGCTCGACCAGGTGTTGAACAAAGAATTGACGCTGGCCGTGAAAAAGTCTGAGGCGTCAGGCATGAAAGGTCTTGGAAGTAAGGAGCAAGGGGAATGAACCGGTCTATCCAGACGCAGCACTTAGCACATAGCACTCAGGACCATCATGATTGAGCGATATACCCGTCCCAAGATGAAGGCCATCTGGGAGTTGAAGCGGAAGTACGAGATTTGGCTCGAAGTCGAGCTGGCTGCCTGTGCGGCGTTCGAACGGGCAGGACAGGTCCCGCGTGGCACGTCGGCGCGTATTGGGAAGAAAGCCACGATCGATGTGAAGCGGATCGAACGAATCGAGAAGGTGACGAAACACGATGTGATCGCTTTTCTCGAATCGCTTGTGGATTCGGTCGGTCCCGAGCATCGGTTCCTCCATATGGGGCTGACCTCCTCGGACATTGTGGATACCTCCTTGGCCGTGCAGATGACCGAGGCTTTGGATCTTATTCTCGAGGATCTCGACGAGTTGATCGCGGTGCTGAAGAAGCAGGCGCTGAAGTACAAGAACACCGTGATGGTTGGCCGTTCGCATGGCATCCATGGGGAACCGATCTCGTTCGGCTTTAAGCTGGCCATTTGGTACGAAGAAGCCCGCCGGCATAGAGAGCGGTTGACGCACGTGAGGCAGGAAATCGCCGTGGGCAAGCTCTCCGGTGCGATGGGGACCTTCGCGCATCAAGGGCCCGAAGTCGAAGAGTATGTCTGCGCCAAGCTGGGGCTCACGCCGGACCCCGTCTCCAATCAAATTGTGCAGCGCGATCGTCATGCGGCCTATGCCTCGGCCTTGGCCCTGTTGGCGGCTAGCATCGAAAAGTTTGCGACGGAGATTCGTCATCTGCAGCGGACCGAGGTGCTCGAGGCGGAGGAGTATTTCTCGGCAGGGCAGAAGGGGTCCTCGGCCATGCCGCATAAGCGGAACCCGATCGCGTCGGAGAATCTCTGTGGTTTGGCGCGCGTCGTGCGGGGCAATAGTCTCGCGGCGATGGAGAACGTCGCCCTCTGGCATGAGCGCGATATCAGCCATTCGTCCGTCGAGCGGGTGATCATGCCGGACAGCACGATTCTGATCGATTACATGTTGGGGCGCATCACCGACGTGATCAAGAACCTGGTGGTCTATCCCGAGAACATGCAGCGCAACCTCGATCTCACCGGGGGACTGGTCTATTCCCAACGGTTGCTGTTGTTGCTGATCGACAAGGGCGCGCAGCGGAAGGAATCGTATGAAGCGGTCCAGCGCAATGCCATGGCCTCCTGGAAAGGGGCTGGGGGATTGCAAGGGTTAGTCGGCAAGGACCCCTTCGTCTCGAAACATCTCACGGCAAAAGAGATCCAATCCTGTTTTGACCCGAAATACTATCTGCGCCATCTCGACCAGATTTTCAGGCGGGTATTCGGTCCAGTCCCGCGTAAACAAGTGAAGAGGGGGAAGCGATGAAGCCTTCTAGAATCGTGCGGTTTGCGTTGCTGGTATTGGTTGGGCTCATGATGGCGTCGACCTCCCAGGCCGCCGATCGCGACAAATTGCTGAGCGAGCCTGGAGTGTACGGCACCATTGCCGCCTTTACGTTGGATGAGGACTGGGCCAAAGAAGACCAAGCGACGCGCATCGCGCATTTGACGGTCTTGCGGGGTGTGGTCGAACAGCATCGCGAGAAGATTGCGATCGATCTCTATCTGACGCGCGGCCTATCGGATCACGCCGACATCATGTTTCGCATGCATGCCGTTGAGCTGCGCGAAACGCAAAAGTTTCTGCTCGACCTTCAGAGCAGCCTCTTCGGCAAGCATCTCAAGACGGCCGGCATCATGCACGGATTGACCAAGAAAGCGAATTATGTGCCGGGGTTTCCGGACCAGTTGAAGGCCGATCTCAAGACCGCCAGCGAGTCGGGCCCCAAGCCCTACGCGATCGTAATCCCGATTAGGAAGAGCGCCGACTGGTGGGCCCTCGATCAGGACAAGCGGGCGGCGATGATGAAGGAACATACGGAAGCCACGCTGCCCTACCTCAAGACCGTCAAACGGAAGCTGTATCACTCCAGCGGACTCGATGATTTGGATTTCATCACGTATTTTGAAACCTCCAAACTGGAGGATTTTTACAGCCTGATTCTCTCGCTGGAGAAGGTGAAAGAGTTTCAGTACACGAGACGGTTCGGGCATCCGACGTTGATCGGGACGGCGATGTCCTTGCCCGAAATCATGGAAGCATTGGCACAATAGTCTGCGTGACCGCGGGGATAAAGGGCAGATCATGACCATAGGCAGCATGCT
>SWDR01000002.1:77879-84178 GCA_005116815.1 Nitrospira sp.
GTGGGCATGATGGCCTATCGCTTGAACGAGTCGCCCTGGCGTTGGGCGTTTGTGGCGCTTGTGTTTGGTGGATTCGGGACGATCGCAGGGATTTTCTGGATCAGGAGATATGTGGACAGGCAGACGAAAGTGTCCGAGCAGGGGAGCAAAGAGTGAAAGCTAAAATTCACATCACGTTGAAGCAAGGCATCCTAGACCCTCAGGGGAAGGCGATCGAGCATGCGCTTGGTTCGCTGGGGTTCAAGAATGCGGGCAATGTGCGAGTCGGCAAGTACATGGAAGTGGATGTGAACGAAACGGATAAGGCGAAGGCCGATGCCGCGGTGAAAGCCATGTGTGAAAAGTTGCTGGCGAATACGATCGTTGAAGAATATCGGTACGAATTGGGATAGGAGCTGATGGCCGATTGCAGATGGCTTATGGCAGAAGCTATCTTCGATTGGCCTGTATGACCGGCTCTTGCCATCAGCTATCTGCCATAGGCTATAGGCTCTTAGAATTATGAAGATCGGCGTCGTAGTGTTTCCAGGCAGTAATTGCGATCACGACTGTGAGCATATCTTTAAAGATGTGTTGGGCCAGTCGGTCGAGATGATCTGGCACAAGGAGACCTCGCTGGCGGGCCTGGATGCGATTGTCCTGCCGGGCGGGTTTTCCTATGGCGACTATTTGCGGACTGGGGCCATTGCCAGATTTTCGCCGGTGATGGGGCTGGTGAAGGAATTCGCCAAGGGTGGCGGGATGGTGCTCGGTATCTGCAACGGGTTTCAGATTCTGCTCGAAGCCGGGTTGCTTCCCGGTGCCATGCTCCGGAACAAATCGCTGCATTTCATCTGCAAGGATGTGTCGGTGAAGGTTGAAAATTCGGCGACATCGTTCACCGGCGCCTGCCAGCCAGGCCAGGTGCTCAAGATTCCGATCGCTCATGCAGACGGGAACTACTATACCGATCCGGTCACCCTCGCGGCCATGCAGGCGAACGCGCAGATCGTGCTTCGTTATTGCACCCCGGAGGGCAAGTCGACGCCGGACGCGAACCCGAACGGGTCGTTGGATAATATTGCCGGGATCATCAATGCCGCGGGGAATGTGCTGGGCATGATGCCGCATCCGGAGCGTTGCGCTGAAGCGATCTTGGGCAACGACGACGGGAAGCTGATATTCCTCTCGATGCTGGAGTCGCTGAAGAAAGACAAGAAGCCACTGAAGATGGTGGGGGCGTGAAGCCATGCTGCCGTTCGCTTCAGGGCCTCTCGGATCGACCCTTCCGGACTCTGCCAGGCGGAAGCCTTCGGAAATTCCCTCGAAGACTCGGTCAGTTTCCGCTTTCCTTCCTGGCAGAGTCTCGGTGGGTCCCCGCTCCTTCGGCCAATTCCGCTCACGGCAGCATGGCTTCTGTGTGTGAAGGCTTAGCGAATGAGGGTACAAGACGAGCCGATTACCAAAGACCTCATCGCGCAGCATGATCTGACGAACGACGAGTATCGGGCGATGGTTGGGATTTCAGGATGCGAGCCAAATTTGATGTGGAGGTTACGATGATTCCAATTGAGTTTGATGCGATCATTTTTCAGGAAGGTAAGAGCTTTGTGGCCCATTGTCCTGAGCTGGATGTTTCTAGTTGTGGGCATAATGTGGATGAGGCAAGAGGGAGCCTGAAGACGGCCGTGCGCTTGTTCGTCGAAGAGGCTGAAAAGCTTGGCACGTTGGACGATATTCTGAAGGAGGCTGGATACCTACGAGGGACTGACGGTACGTGGAGATCGCCACGTATTGTTGCCACTGAAGTCATGTCGTTGGCAGTCTAGACCCAATGTCGCGCATTACGGCAATCCCGGCGTGGAAGCTGCGAAAGGTCATGGAGAAGGCCGGCTTCAAGTGTGTGCGAACCGAGGGCGATCACTTCGTGTTTGTAAAGCCGGGGGCGGCGAGGCCGGTGGTGATTCCCGATTGGGACGAAGTTCCGGTGTTCATCATCAAGAACAACTTGCGAACAGCGGGAATTTCCCGCGACGAGTATTTTGAACTCTTGAGTAAGGTTTAAACAGGTAGAACATGCAATCTAACGTTCAAGCCATTACCAAAGACCTCATCGCGCAACATAACCTGACGGACGAGGAGTACCAGAAGATTGTCGGGATTTTGGGGCGGGAACCGAACATCACCGAGCTGGGCATGTTCTCGGTGATGTGGTCGGAACATTGCTCCTATAAAAGTTCGCGCGTGCATTTGCGGAAGCTGCCGACGACGGGGCCTCGGGTGGTCCAGGGGCCCGGGGAAAATGCCGGCGCTGTGGATATCGGCGATGGGCTCTGCGCCGTGTTCAAGATGGAGTCGCACAACCATCCTTCGTTCATCGAGCCCTATCAGGGTGCGGCGACGGGAGTGGGGGGAATTAGGAAGAGCTCAATCGCGGAAAGGACGCCGCGGCCATCAGCCAGGTTCCGAGTGAGACGCCGCCGCCCTACAGTGTGGCAGTCAAAGCCGGCGATACGGAAGCCTTCCTGAGCTGGATGGAGGTTCCTGGCGCCCAGTCCTATAACCTGTACTTCAATACCATTCCGGAGCTCACGACGCAGACGGCGACAAAAGTTGAAGGCGTGACGAACCCCTATGCGCACACCGGGCTGTCGAACGATACCCCCTATTTCTATGCCGTGACCGCCGTATTCGAGACCGGCGCGGAAAGTACGTTGTCGAGCGAAGTCACGGCCACGCCGGTCCTCATCGATATCACGGCGCCGCAAAATCCCTATGCCGTGATCAACCATGGCGCCTTCATGACGAATACGCCGGAAGTCATCGTCACGATTTCAGCGAACGATGTCGATACGGGAGTGGCGGCCTATTTTATCTCCGAGGCGCCGATGACCCCCATGGCGGGGACGCCGGGATGGGTCGATGTGACGCCGGCTACCAAGTTCGGCGCAACGATTCCGTTTATTTTGTCGCTGGGAGACGGGCAGAAAGCGATCTACGTTTGGTTTAAGGATTTGGGAGGAAACGTTTCCACCCCTGCCAGCACCACGATTTTGGTCAACACGTCAGGGTACCTATGCGTGGCTGAATGGGGCCGAACCGGCCGTGGCGCGTCGCTGTTGCATGGCGGCGAATTTATGGCTCCGGTGTATGGCATGTGTGTCGATCAGCAAGGGTCGCTGTTCGTGGTCGATAACGGCAACAACCGCATTCAGAAATTCGACAATGCCGGAAACTTCATCATTCTCTGGGGCAATTTCGGTTCGGCCAATTCGAATTTCCACAACCCGACCGGCATTGCCTGCGACGGCAAGGGCGACGTCTGGGTCGTCGATACGAACAATCATCGCGTTCAGAAATTCGACGGGAAGCTCGGCGGTTATCTCATGAAGTTCGGGTCGCGCGGAAACGGCGAAGGGCAGTTCAACTCACCCTGGGGCATCGCGGTCGACCGGGTGCGTGGATATGTCTATGTGGTCGACAGCGCCAACTTCCGCGTGCAGAAGTTCGATATGAACGGCGAGTTCATCATGTCCTGGGGCAGCTTCGGGAACGGCGACGGCCAGTTCTACTTCCCGCGCGGCGTCGCCGTGGACCAGAACGACGGGTTTGTGTATGTCGTCGACATGGGTAATCACCGGATTCAGAAGTTCGACACCAGCACCAACGTGTTGCCGCAGCTGTTGACCAAGTGGGGCGGCAGCTCTGAGCCGGGCCATGCCAGCAGCCCGCTTGCCCAAGAGGCCGGTCAGTTGCGGTCTCCCTGGGGTATTACGGTCGATGGCGCCGGCGATGTATATGTGACGGACACCGGCAACCATCGTATCGAGAAGTTCGATAAAGAAGGTAACTTCATCACCCAGTGGGGTGGGTTCGGGAACGGCAAAGGGCAATTCAATTTCCCCTACGGCCTCGCGGTCGATGTCAGAGGCAGCGTGTTTGCCGTCGATCTCGATCCGCGACGTGATCGCATTCCCCAAAACGCAACGGGCCCAATGTCCGCTGACCGATGCCCCCTCGGCCGTCGGCACCGATCAGTTGAAGGAATTGCGCATCAAGCTCGATCTCGTCGAGTAGCAGGATGTTGAAAAAGTCCACCAGCTTCGTTCTCGCATCGCTCAGAGGCTCAACGTACGGGACAGAGTACGCCTCGCCTCTTCGCTCACTGCGGCCTCGCTGGACGGCCTTTTTGAACATCCTGCGATAGGGAGACTTCGGCCATGGCAGGCAATTCGTTCGGTCACATCTTCACTATCACGTCATTCGGCGAGAGCCATGGTCCCGCGATAGGCTGTGTCGTGGATGGCTGCCCGCCCGGCATGGCCCTCTCGGTCGATGACATCCAGCAAGACCTTGATCGGCGTAAGCCTGGCACCTCCAGACACGTCACGCAACGGCAGGAATCCGACACCGTCGAGATCCTCTCCGGTGTCTTTGAAGGCAAGACCACCGGCACGCCTATCGCGCTGCTGATTCGAAACGAAGATGCCCGCAGCAAGGACTACGGCAACCTGGTCGATACCTTTCGCCCCGGTCACGCAGACTATACCTATTGGCAGAAGTATGGGATTCGCGATCATCGTGGAGGGGGGAGATCCTCCGCCCGTGAAACAGCCGTGCGGGTGGCGGCAGCGGCGATTGCGAAGAAATGGCTCAACGAAACGTATGGGGTCGTGATCCGCGGCTACCTCAGCCAACTCGGGCCGCATGAGGTGCCCTTCAAGAGCTGGGACGGCGTGGGAGCCAATCCGTTTTTCGTGGCTGATCCCACCGCAGTAGCCAAGCTTGAATCCTTCATGGATGAGCTACGCAAGGCCGGCGACTCGGTCGGCGCCAGGATTACCACGGTTGCCGAGCATGTGCCGGTCGGCTGGGGTGCTCCGGTCTATGCCAAGCTGGATTCAGATTTGGCCGCGGCCATGATGAGCATCAATGCCGTGAAGGCTGTGGAAATCGGCGCGGGGTTTGGCTCCGTCACGCAACGTGGCTCCGAGCATGGAGACGAACTGACCCCGGAAGGGTTTGTGACGAATCATGCCGGCGGTATCCTCGGCGGTATTTCCACGGGGCAGGATGTGGTGGTTACGATCGGGATCAAGCCGACATCGAGTATCCGTGTACCCCGCCGCTCCATCGACAAGCAGGGGAATGCCGTGACGGTCGAGACCAATGGCCGCCATGATCCCTGTGTTGGCATCAGAGCGACACCGATTGCCGAAGCCATGATGGCGCTGGTGATCATGGACCATGCCCTCCTCCATCGCGCGCAGAACGCCGATGTGAAGACGGCGACACCAAAGATTGCCGGTTCTTCGAAGAAGAGCCTTTCCTCCACGAATAAGACATCCACCGCGAAGATCAATCTGGATCCTGCCGAAGCGTAATCTCGGCGCACATTGATATTTCCTGTCTCTAGGGTAACATGGCCGACATCAAGGCATTGTTATGCCTCACGAGGAGAGTAGACGAATGATGGAAATCTATACGGATGGTGCCTGTAGCGGGAATCCTGGCCCTGGAGGCTGGGGCGCCTTGCTCCGTATCGGCGATGCCGAAACAGAACTTTGTGGCGGGGAGCCGGCGACGACGAACAACCGCATGGAGCTGCTTGCGGTGATCGAGGCCTTGCAGTCGCTCACGGAGCCAGTTGAAGCGCATGTCTATACCGATTCGCAGTACGTGCAAAAAGGCATCAGTGAATGGATCCATAACTGGAAGCGACGGGGCTGGAAAACTGCGAGTAAAGAGCCGGTCAAGAATGAGGATTTGTGGCGCCGTCTCGATATCCTGACTGTAGGCCATACCCTTGAATGGCGTTGGGTCAGGGGCCATAACGGTCATCCGGAGAACGAACGGGTGGACGCATTGGCTCGCGCCGGCCTGGAGCAGTCACGCCGCGCCGGCAAAGCGATCGGTGGTCCAGTCGGCCGATAGGGCCCTGTTACGCTGGTATGCGAGATAGGTTAGCCGTTGACCTCCAAGTGTTTCTCCATGACGAACTCTCCTCCAATTCTCGACATTCAGCATGCGACGGTTTATCGGGGGGACACTTGTGTCTTCAGCGATTTCTCGTTGTCGCTTCAAGAGGGTGACCATGTCGCCATTCTCGGTCCGAACGGGGCAGGCAAGTCGACCCTCTTGAAATTACTGGCGGGAGAAGTCCATCCCTTCCCGCATGATGAAACCCATATCCGTGTGTTCGGCGAAGAGCAGTGGAATGTCTGGGACGTCCGCAAACGATTAGGGATGGTGTCGCACGACTTGCAGTATCAGTACATGGACAATGTGATCGGGTTGAAAGTCGTGTTGTCAGGTTACTA
>SWDR01000002.1:84278-97126 GCA_005116815.1 Nitrospira sp.
TGCTGTTGCTGGAGCTGCTCGCGTTCCTTCGCGATGCGGGCGGCGTTGGCCTCAAGCTCAGCTGCCTGTTTTTGGAGTTTCGCGATTTCTTCTTGCGCGGAGGCACTTCCGCTCGCGAATTTCTGTTCGAGATCGGTGATGTGGCCGCGCACCGTGCCGAGTTCGCCGTTCAATTGTCCCTTCTCCAGCTCCAGGCTGTCGAGGCGAGCCTGCAACTCGTGTGAGCGTGATGCCAGCGCTTCGCGCTCTTTGGTTAACGAGGCTGCCTGTTGTTCTGCGGCTTTTCGTTGCGTGGATTCCTGGTCCAGGTTTTGTTGTAACCCAGCCAATTGTTGTTGAAGCTGCTCGGTCTGCGATTGAGACTTCTTCTTGAGCGCATCCAGATCCGCGGCTTGCTGGGCGGACGTTTTCTTTGCGGCCTCAAGTTCCGTGAGCGCTTTGGTATGGGTTTCTGTGCTCACGCAGCCTCCCAAGGCCATCGCGCAGAGCATGGCCCATGCAGGGGCCTGAAGTCGTCTGGTTCGATTGGTCAACAGTCGTCGCATGGTCTCCTCCTATGAATGATGGCGAACTGAGTCTTGAGGAGAGGAGCAAGCACAATGCCTGATCATGCGGAGCCGTGAGTGAAGGGAACTGCTCATTTCTCATGGAGTTAAAGAGGGGATGGTCGTTTGAGGGTGAGTGCTGTAAGGCAAATAGAGCATGGCGCTGCAATCGCTGTAGGGTTTGCCCTGCAATGGTTGGGCTGGCGATCGAGCGAACCGATTGATTGAAGCGGGGAAGGGAGTTCGGTTGTGTGGGTGTGCACGCAGGGCTGCAGGCGGGGCGCAGCGGTGGCTGCGCCCCAAAGCAGAACTTACTTTCCGCTCATGTCCTTCTTCTCATCCTTCTTCTTCTCCTCGTCTGCCTTGCCTCCGGTCGTATCCTTCTTTTCCTTCATGTCCTTCTGTTCAGCAGGGGCTGGTTCTGCGGCGAAGGTCATGGGAACGCCGAGTCCAACAATCAGGAATGCGGCTAAGACGAGCATCTGCGCGAAACGAGTCATGATGAAACCTCCTTGGTGAGTATGAAAGTGACGGATGCGCTGCAGGGGATACAGAGCAAGTGTGGTGCCGGGAGGGGCGCTCCACCCTATCTGCCATAATTATTCAGCGATTGGGAGCTTCCAGGTTTGGAAGGGGCTGTCGGAGGAAACTACGTAGCCTGTAAAAATGGGGTATGTCCTGTAGGGAGGCGCCTCCAATCATACAGTTAGGGGAGTTGCATGAGGCGGAAGAGCCGCGCCGCCTGCACATTGTGCTGTTGAGGGTGGTTGGCTATAGTGGCTCCATTCCATTGTCTCAGCATCGTGCATATGCCGATCATTCGCACAATTGCCTTCAATAAGCCCTACGGGGTACTGCCCTGCTTTACCGATCCAGACGGGCGGCCAACATTGGCAGACTACATCGATCTGCCGGGCGTCTATGCTGCGGGACGTCTCGATCTGGATAGTGAAGGATTGTTACTTCTAACGTCGGATGGGACATTGGCTCACCACATCACAGATCCGCAGCATAAGTTGCCGAAACTGTATCTTGCGCAGGTCGAGCGTATTCCGACCGAGGAGGCGCTGGAGCAATTACGACAGGGAGTGCTGCTCAGCGGCAATAAGACCAGGCCTGCTGAAGTCCGTCTCTTGGCTGAGGCCCCCCAAATGCCCGATCGCCCTGTGCCCATCCGTTTCCGTAAGAATGTGCCGACTGCCTGGGTGGAGATCACGCTACGTGAAGGGCTGAATCGGCAGGTCCGGCGCATGACTGCCGCAGTCGGGCACCCGACTCTGAGACTAGTGCGGGTTGCGATCGGGCCGATTGCATTGGGGGATCTCCCTCCAGGCCAATGGCGGGAGATGCCAAACCATGAGATTGCACAAATATTTACGGCTGCTTCTCGCAGATAAACCCTATGTGCGGTTCTCATGTGTCGGAGGTGTGAAGTTTAACGATGCGACATGATTCTCGATGCCTATTCGTCTTGGTCCTGTGCATTGTTATTGGTCTCGTCGGTTGTCAGGCGAGAGGTGGTCGGACCCAGCAGGGGATGTCCTGTTCGGAGATCGAACAGCGCATCGACCTTTCAGACAGGATCGATGCCCTCAATCGACTGGCCGATGCCTTTGCGGAGCGGTGCTATGACACCGTGATCGCGCAGGGCGAGAAGATGCGGTCGGAATTCAGACACAAGACTTTTTCTCTCATGAAGGAGACCAGCAACGTCTTCGTTCCGGAGGGCTCCTTCATCGATTACGTGTTGGAAAGTTATGAGCGTGGCTACCTCAGCCTCTTGCTAGCCGCGAGTTATGCGAACGTGCAGAAGCCGGAAGAGGCCAAGGTCGAGCTCAGGCAACTGGACCATGAACTCTTTACGCCGCTGTATAACTACGGTGAAGACCCGGTCAATCTCTTGTTGTCTGCGGTGCTGTGGGAGCGAGTGGGGGAAGTGAATGAGGCGCGTGTCGATTGGCTCCGGCTGAGAGACCTGGGGCAAATGTGGAAAGGTCAACAAGACGAAGCTCGCGCCTTTGCCGCACGGCAGGTGGCTCTGATCGATGAGGGGCAGGGTGGCAGGGATCCATGGCGCGTCTATGCCATCGGTCGATTTCCAGCGCTGACGTGGGACATGCAGTTCTTCGGGTCTACGGACGGATATTTTTCCGTGAAGGCGCAGGGGGAATTCCCTGCCGCCTGCCAGTCCGAGACAGGCGTGCGGCTGTCCACTCGAAGCTGGTTCGACAAGGTGGCGATTCGTCACAGCCATGGCTATCACCCGCTGATGAACGTGCAGGCCTGGATCCGATTGCCGCTCGGCTTAACCTACAGTTTGGTCCCATTGGCGGCAGGAGCCGGTCTCATGGTCGGGGGCTGCATGCTCGATGCAGCCGGCGATGGGAAAGGGGCGATTTGTCAGCTCTCAATCGTTGGAGGGATTGCCTTGATGCGCACCGCACCGGCAGTCATGGAAGGTGCACTACGGCCGGACTTGCGCCACTGGGAGCATGTGCCGGCAGCCTTTGTGGTGACGAGAGCGACAACGCCAGAGATGGAGCCATGCTTAGCGAAACTTAGTGCTGCTCAGCGGCTTTGGTAGAGGTGCCCCGTCAGCGCGCTCTATGTATGAAGGTGTTGTTATCTGACCGAATCTACGTCGGAAATGATTGTGTGCAGCCCGCTCGCTCCTGCTGGTTGTGGTCGGACAATTTCTGCAATCTGTAGCTGTCCTTTGGTATCCGTTGCGCGGACGACGGTTTGGAACTTGCCTCGTTTGGGCGGTTGCCAGGTGTAGTTCCAGATGACCCAGGAGTAGGGCGACATGGGTGGTTCGATCGTGCATTCGTTCCACGTGCGACCTGCGTCGAAGCTCAATTCCACTTTGCTGATGCTGTTAGGCCCGCCGAAGGCGATGCCGCGGAACTGCTGCTCTCTCTCGCGGATCGTTTGGTAATGGCCGGGGCTGTCGATGCGTGAAAATATCTTGATCGTGCCGTCGTCCGTCCAGCCTTTACGCTGCCAGTAGCCTTGATAGTCTCCCGGATAGACTTCGATTTCAGTGATCCACTTCACGTTTTTGATGCCGTAGAGTCCCGGCACGATGAGCCGGATGGGAAAGCCATGTTCTTTCGGGAGCTTTTCCCCGTTCATCAGGAAGGCCAGCATGACATCGTCTTGCATCGCGCGGGTGAAGGGAATGCTGTCGTCATAGCCGTCGATGCCGCGGAAGATTACATCGCGGGCGGTCTCTTCATCGGCGCCTGCCTCCCGTAGGAGTTTCTTGAGCGAGATCCCGCGCCATGTCGCGGTGCCCATGCTGTCGCCGCCGGGAAGCGTGTCGATACACATGAGGGTAGAGACTTGATCGTAGGAATCGCGGTTCAATATATCCCGCCAGCCCAGTGCCAGCGGTGTTTTCACTTCCCCTTTAACGCGGACTTTCCATTGCTCGATATCGACGTCTCGCGTCATGGAGACCGCGCTGTCGGCATAGTTCACGACATAGAATTTTGCGTTGGGTGTGAAATAGGTGGTGTCGCGAGAGGGAATGGCAAACATGCGGCCGAAGACGGACCCGACGGCGTCGCAGCCGCCAGTCAATGCCGCGATCGTTCCAAGTCCGGTAGCCTTGAGCAATGTTCGACGTGAAAACGGCATACGCCCTCCGATCAGGATTCAGCTGTTCGATATTATGGTACGGGGATATATGCGACCGCAATGATCTCTTCTCGTGGCGGTCGGCGCAGCCTTGGCTGCCCAATGTTGATGGACGGAATTGGGTGTCAGGTCTGGATGTACAGTAGGTGGGGTTCAGTAAAATGGAAGGCAACTAACTGGGGCGCAGGGGCTGGTTGAGTAGCGACTGGTACAAGAGCGATAGGTGACGTCGTTGTAATCCTCTCATCATATCTCGATGCAACATATCAGCGGAATTGAGATTGATGGTTCGCGGCAGGCTCGATGCGTATTGGTCTTCTGCTCCTGCAAGGCATGGAGGGATGATCAGTGAAAAGACATACGGAGCGCCAGTCCCAGAAGCTGAGTCTGCGCAATAGGGTAGGGTAATCGTTGCGTAGTAGCGGCGGATTATTGGACGTAAGAGGGTGAAAGTTGGATAGATACCTACATGTATTTCTCATTTTTCGAGAAATAGGTCGCGTTGGATGCAGAAATGGGCAATCTGCCATCGGAATTTGATTTGGGGCATCAGATCGAGTGGGTACGGAAGAGATTTCCTCAAAAAATGCGGTTATGCAGAGTGCTCAATCATGCATGGATACAGGAGATTTGTATTATTTGATAATTATTTCATCAGACACGCAAATGGTGCTTGACTCATGGGGGGGACCTTTGTTATCTTCCCACCTGTTCGCAGGGTGCTTGTGCTTCTTGCCTCGGTAGCCGCGTGCGAGTGTTGCGGTGAGGGCATGCGGTTTTAGGGAATACCCAACCATTAAATTTGGTAAAAGGGTCCCTTGACACGCTTCGGTGCACGGAGTATAGTGCACGGCTCGCGTGACAAGTGCTTTTGTTCTTTGACAACTGAATAGAGAATGTTGAGCAATGGTGTAAGTGTATTGAAGTGGTGGCCCTTGGTCCAAATTCTAAGAACACCTTTATGAGAGTTTGATCCTGGCTCAGAATGAACGCTGGCGGCGCGCCTAATACATGCAAGTCGAGCGAGAAGACGTAGCAATACGTTTGTAAAGCGGCGAACGGGTGAGGAATACATGGGTAACCTACCCTAGAGTGGGGAATAACTAGCCGAAAGGTTGGCTAATACCGCGTACGCTTCTTGGACTTCGGTTCAGGGAGGAAAGCGATTTTTGTCACGGGCGGAGTGGTCTCCTCCCTAGGGAAGGGGCTCGCCTCAGCTTCGATCGGCAACCTGCTGGAAAGCCGGGGGTTGAAGATCACGTTCCTCAAGCTCGATCCCTACATCAACGTCGATCCCGGCACGATGAATCCCTATCAACATGGGGAAGTCTATGTGACGGACGACGGAGCGGAAACGGATCTGGACCTGGGTCACTATGAACGGTACACCTCCCTGACCCTGACCAAGGAAAACAACTACACGACCGGCCGAATCTACCATTCCGTCATCAGCAAAGAGCGCCGCGGCGATTACCTCGGCGGGACTGTGCAGGTGGTGCCTCACGTGACCGACGAGATCAAGCAATGCATCATG
Organism: Nitrospira sp.; assembly: GCA_005116815.1. GTDB lineage: Bacteria > Nitrospirota > Nitrospiria > Nitrospirales > Nitrospiraceae > Palsa-1315. Next base: position 90,000 of record SWDR01000002.1, read on the forward strand.
CGCATCTCGCAGGGGATCGATGTGACGATCGTGGAGATTGGCGGCACGGTCGGCGATATCGAGAGTTTGCCGTTTCTCGAAGCCATTCGGCAGATGCCTTATGACGTGGGCCGAGAGAACGTGCTCTATGTCCATCTCACGCTGGTGCCCTATATCGGCGCAGCTGGGGAATTGAAGACCAAACCAACGCAGCATTCCGTCAACAAGCTGAGGGAAATCGGTATCCAGCCGCACATTCTCCTTTGCCGGACCGACCGGTATCTGCCGCCAGAACTCAAGGGCAAGATCGCTATGTTCTGCAACGTCGAAAAAGACGCGGTCATCACGGCCAAGGACGTCGATACGATCTACGAAGTGCCGATCGTGTTCCGGAAGGAAGGGCTGGACGAGCTGATCGTGCGCCTGCTCCATCTCGAGACCGGTCCTCCGAATCTGCGCGAATGGGATGCGATGGTTCAGAAGATCAAGCATCCCAAACATGAAGTCTCCGTCGCGCTGGTCGGCAAGTATGCCGGATTGAAGGAATGTTACAAGAGTCTCGCGGAGTCGCTGGTCCATGGCGGCATCGATCATGAGACAAAGGTGAATATCGAGTGGATCGAGTCGGAGGAGATCGAACGGCAGGGGACCGAGCGGATCCTGCGAGAGGTCGATGGCATCCTGGTGCCAGGCGGGTTCGGCGCGCGCGGGATCGAAGGAAAAATCGCCGCGATTCGCTACGCCAGGGAGCATCAGATTCCGTTTTTCGGCCTCTGCCTTGGTATGCAATGCGCGACGATCGAGTTCGCCAGGAACGTCGCCGGCTTGGCCGGCGCCAACAGTGCGGAGTTCGATGCGGCCTCCCCCTATCCCGTCATTCATTTGATGTCGGATCAACAGTCCGTTAGCGACAAGGGCGGGACGATGCGGCTTGGGTCTTATGTCTGTAAGCTTGGTGAGGGAACCCTTGCCCAAAAGATGTACGGAGTGAGCGACGTGCGGGAACGCCATCGGCACCGGTACGAATTCAACAACGCCTACCGTGAACAATTGATCGCCAAAGGCCTTGTCCTGAGCGGACTCTCGCCGGACGGTCGGCTCGTCGAGATCGTCGAATTAAAAGACCATCCGTGGTTCCTGGCTACGCAATTCCATCCGGAATACAATTCGCGGCCTCACCGACCCCATCCTCTCTTTAGTGGTTTTGTGGGGGCAGCGTTACGCCGCAAATGCGGTCACTGATGTGAGATGCTGAAACCGGCTTTCAGCTTCGTTCCCTGCCTACGCCGAAGCGCTTCGCGCAGGCAGGTCGGGTCGACAAAATCCTCAACGTACCCCTGAGGGTACGCCTCCGGTTTTGTCTCGCCTGCGGCCTCGCTGAAAATCCGGTTTGAGCATCTCACGGGAGACAAGATTAGGAAACTCATGGCACACGAAGTTCACATCGGTTCCTTCACAGTTGGGGCTGGGCATCGGCCGTTTTTGATTGCCGGGCCATGTGTCATTGAGAGCGAACAGCTCGTGCTTGAGACGGCAGCGCGTATTGCCGAGATCACCAAGTCTCTGGGCATGCCCTATATTTTTAAGTCTTCCTTCGATAAAGCCAATCGTACCTCGATCACGTCCTATCGTGGGCCTGGTCTCGAACAGGGCCTGGCGATTCTGAAGAAGGTGAAGGATCAGCTGGGACTACCCATCTTGACGGACGTGCATACAGAGGAGCAGGCGACCGAAGCAGGGAAGATCGTGGACGTGCTCCAGATTCCTGCCTTTCTCTGTCGGCAGACGGACTTGCTCATCGCGGCCGCGAAAACCGGAAAAGTGGTGAACGTCAAAAAGGGGCAGTTCCTCTCACCGCAGGAAATGGGCAATGCGGTCAAAAAAGTCGAGGAGTCAGGAAATAAGCGGATCGTCTTGACCGAACGGGGCTCGTCGTTCGGCTATAACAATCTCGTCGTCGATATGCGCTCCTTCCCGGTCCTCCGAAGCTTCGGCTATCCGGTGGTATTCGATGCCACTCATAGCGTCCAATTGCCTGGTGGTGGGGGAACGAAGTCCAGCGGCCAGCGTGAATTTGTCGAGCCTTTGGCCTGCGCGGCAGCCGGGGCCGGAGTCGATGGCTTCTTCATGGAGGTGCATCCCAATCCGGACGAGGCTCTCTCAGATGGACCCAATATGGTGCCGCTTCACCAACTCAAAGCTTTGCTAGAACGGGTTCTACGGATATGCGACGCATCACAGCCCAGAAAGTAACCAAGCCGAAAGGCGCCAGAACCACGAGGCCGAAGACCGTAACAAGCCTTGAAGTAGGCCGGCGCGTGCTGGGCATCGAAGCCCGTGCCGTCCAGGCGATGGTGCAGCGTCTCGATCGTGGTTTCTCGGATGCGGTGGACCTGCTCTATGCCTGTAAAGGCAAGGTGGTCGTCTCTGGCATGGGGAAGTCCGGTTTGATCGGTCAGAAGATCGCCGCGACGATGGCCAGCACCGGGACGCCCTCCTTCTTTCTTCACCCGGCTGAAGGGCTTCACGGCGATCTGGGTATGTTGGCGCGTGGCGATGTGCTCATCGCGATTTCCAACAGCGGCGAGACGCAGGAGATTCTGCAGCTCCTGCCCTTTATGGAACGGATGAGCATTCCGGTCGTGGCGATCGTCGGCCGCATGGCTTCGACTCTGGCGAAGAACAGCGACGTCGCGTTAGATGTGTCCGTGGCAGAAGAGGCCTGTCCCATGGGATTGGCACCGACGGCGAGCACGACTGCGACGCTTGCGATGGGCGACGCCTTGGCTGTGGCCCTACTGGAGAAGCGCGGATTCAAGGAGCAGGATTTTGCACAGTTTCATCCTGGCGGGACGCTCGGGCGCCGTCTCTTGGTGAAAGTGCGGGACGTCATGCATGTCGGCGCGGAGCTCCCGCAAGTGAAGGACACCGTCTCAGCTTCGGCAGCCCTGCTGGAAATGTCTGCGAAGAAACTCGGTATGACCACGGTCGTCGATCGAGCCGGCGCATTGGCGGGCATTATCACCGATGGCGATTTGCGGCGGTTTCTCCAGCAGGGCGGAGACTTCTCCAAGGTTACGGCCGGGGCTCTGGCCTCGCGCCATCCCAAGTTGATCGGACCGGATGAGTTGGCAGCCAAGGCGGTCGAAATGATGGAGCGCTACTCGATTACCACTCTTGTCGTTGCAGAAAGCGCGAAACGCATTGTCGGGGTCGTGCATTTGCACGACCTGCTCAAGCACGGCATCGTGTAGCGGGATGCTGAAACAGTTCGCCAGCACAAGGGGACTGTGTTTGGTCGGTCTAGTTTGTCTGGTTTATGGTTGGACGAATCTAACCAGATGAACCAAATCAACCAGATAAACAAACCAAACCAAACCAGATCAACCAGATAGGTCACCGATGAATCGCGTACTGGCAGTCTGGAAATCGGTCGGGCAGGAATCGCTCAACCTGCCGAACTTCATTACGCTCACCCGTATCCTCTTGATTCCGGTCTTCGTGGTGCTCTTTGCAACGCCGACCCCGGATCGATCACTGAGCGCCGCTGTTGTATTTATCGTCGCAGCGGTCACCGATATGTTGGACGGTTATCTGGCCCGCCGGAACGGCCAGGTGACCACCCTCGGAAAGCTGCTCGATCCCATCGCCGATAAGTTATTGGTCCTCTCCGCCTTGATTCTCCTGCTCAACATCGATCGTGTTAGCGCGCTGGTTGCGATACTCATCATCGCACGCGAGGTCGCAGTCACCGGTATTCGAGCCATCGCCGCAGGCGAGGGCATGGTGATCGCGGCTGAGACGACGGGCAAGTACAAGATGGCGCTGCAAGTCGTGGCGATCGTGATGTTGATTCTTGAGGGCACGTTCTTGTCCGGTCTAGGTAATCTGCACCTGGCCGGTATCGTGACCCTGTATCTGTCGCTCGTGCTCGGCTATGTTTCTGGAGCGCAATATGTGTGGAGTTTCTGGAAGCAGGTCGTCGCCAAGGGGCTGTAGCAGGATGCTGAAAAAGCCCGTCAGCTTCGTTCTCGCATCGTTCAGACCCTCAACGTACCCTCCGGGTACGCCTCGGTCCTTCACTCGCTGCGGCCTTGCTGAACGGACTTTTTGAGCATCCTGTTCGTATGAATACCCTGTAGCGCGTTCAATAGACATGGATCATCAAGGATTTCTCGTATTGCTCGTGGTTGTCGGCTATCTGCTGGGAGCCGTGCCTTTCGGTGTCGTCGTGTCGAAAGCGATGGGGTTGCCCGATCCGCGTACGGTCGGGAGCAAAAACGTCGGCTTCACCAATGTGCTGCGTGTCTCGGGCAAGAAGGCTGGTGTCCTCACGCTCCTGGGCGACATGGGCAAGGGGTGGCTGATGGGGTGGGCTGCCATGCAGTGGCTCACCGATGAACGGTTCATCATGTTCGTCGCTCTCTCAACGATCCTAGGCCATCTCTTCTCACCATTTCTGAACTTCAAAGGAGGGAAGGGGGTGGCGACGGCCTTAGGTGCGGTGTTGGGTCTGTCTCCCTCGATCGGACTCCTCTTGCTGCTGGTCTGGCTTGGAGCGGTTGCAATCTGGCGCTATTCCTCAGGCGGCGCGCTGGCGGCTTTCGGATGCTTTCCGGTCGTGGCGATCGTGAATGAGCAGAGACAGGAGTTTTTTGTGTTTTCCTTGATCGTCAGCGGGCTGATCTGGGTCAAACACAAAGACAATATCGCGCGGCTCTGGAATGGGACGGAATCTAAAATAGGGCAAAAAAAACAGGGATAGAGTGCTGGGGGTTCTCGACCGATCCCTCGTGCTTTCGCCATTGGCTTCCCGCTCCTGCCATCAGCATAGACACAGGTTTCTTGTTCCGTAGGATATTTGTTCTTTCCTCATCAGCCATCTGATATCAGTGAGACGTTCCCCTCTCTCCCGCTCTACCTTCAACGCGCGATAAGTGTTCCGGCTGTATCGTTTCTTTCTCATTCGTATCGGGCACGATACAGATCTACAGCTCCCCAAGCCTTCTCCCTTTCAAAAAAACGCGAAAATGCTAATCAATTTGAGCGATGGTTTTTCGGCACGAGAGTTGCGAACTGCCTGTGCATTATCGGTTGCACAGTGTGAAGGAGGAATCCGCCATGGAGCTCATGTTGCCAGTCTTACCCGAAGAGGATTGTTTCGTGCCACGGATGGATCTCAGACGGTATGTGCGTAAGGCGGTGCATCTCGGCATCATCTTTGCGGATAAGGGTGGATTCGCGAGTGGAGAGGTGATTGATCTGACGACGAGAGGGTGCGGACTTCGGCTTATCCTGCCTCTTGTTTGCGGGCAGTGCCTCACTCTCAAGCTGTATCCTGGTAACGGGACATCTGCGGTGATCTGCGATCTCGTACAGGTGCAGTGGGTGAAAGAGGGGCGGGCAGGTCTAGTATTTCTCTCGATGTCGCTTGAGAACGAGCTTCGGCTGCACCGACTCTGCGACGAATATCTCCTATCCAAGGTCGAGGACTAGATGCTGGCATATTGCTCTCCCTATGTGTCTCTCGAGAATGTCGAAACGGAGCCCCCCTCTGGTCAGGCTATCGGGGTGGATGTCACGAGCATCCTGCTTGAAACCTGGTGCGCTCACGAACTTCAGTGGGTCGTGTATGAACGCAATACTCCATCCGTTTGGGCGCAAGTCGTCGGCCATCTACGCGGATACTTGGGGTGTTTATGGGTGTCGGAAGCGTTGCGTGGGGAGAAATCCAGCGAGGCGTTTTCCGTCATCTGCGACCAATCCACGATGACCCCTGAAGACATTCGCAATGGCCATCTCATCTGCCTCGTCGGAGTCGCGCTCGTCACGCCCGGGGACTTTACCTTCTATCGGATCCACATTCGTCAGAAGAGCTGGTAGCGGCTCGTTGCCTTTTCTCCTCTCGGCTATTCTCTATCTCCACTCACACGGTGCTTTCCCGTTGGGAAAGGGCTATTCTTCGATGCCTATTATTCAATGAAGGTTAGCCTGTCAGGGCATGTAAGGGAGAATTGTCATGCGCGATGTAGAAGATCAGAAACACCTCAAGGCGGTTGCTGAAGCACTGCACAAAGAACTCTCCAGACGGCTCGGCAGAATCATTCGCCTGCGTACCGTGCTCCCGCTCAAAGAGTCTCACACCAACGGGTGGCGTGTTGAGCTGGGATCGTTGGGGCTGGGAGAGCCACGATTAGAGGTCTGGTTTTGTGAATGGGCAGGCACGAAAGGCCAACGACGCATATGGTACGGCTTCTATGCCGCGCAGGCAGACAAGCTGCGGAAGAGAGTCGCCGTATTGCCTGAGGCCCTTCGGCCTGTGCGGCGGTTGAGCGAGCGGGACATGCGGCTCGCTGCCGGTTCACGATCGGACGATGTGCTCAGAAAACCGTTGGACCCTGGTGACTATGACCGTCCCATCTACGAGGAGTTTGAGGAGAGTGAGGGCCAATATGCCTACTATGGATTGTTCGATTCGGTCCTTCCAGAGAACGACGATACGATTGTAGGCATTGTGGTTCGTGCAACGAGTTTTTTCGAAACCGTCATCAAGAGTCCGCAGGGCAAGGTACAGGTGCCGGAGAAAGAGCAGGATCAGGAAGACGCTTACGTGCATTGTGAAAACCGCCAGGTGGTTCGCCAGCACTTGGCTCGTGAACAGAGTCGTCCGTTAGCGGAACAATGCAAGCGGCGGGACAACTATCGCTGTCAGGTCTGTGAAATGACCTTTCGTGAACTGTACGGAGATATCGGTAAAGCCTTCGCCGAAACGCACCACATCATCCCGTTGAATCGCCTCGCGGACGCTGTGGAAGCATCTCTCAGCGATCTGGTCACCGTCTGTGCCAATTGCCACCGGATGTTGCATAAACTTGATGGAGGAGAAGAGGATCTGGCGAAGCTGAGGCGAATGTTACACCGCCGGTAACGACAGGCATCTCGCAGTAGATCGTGGGGTCACGACAGGTATCGGGTGAGCGTATCTTGCCAGAAGATTATCCGGGACTGGAATACAACAACGGGGGCCGCAACGATCGTTGTGGCCCCCGTTGTCCTATTCTTATCGGCTCCGGCAATGCCTATCGCCGAGCTGGCGACTAATCGACTTGTTGGATGGCTGAGAGCAACCACTTCCCGTCTTGGAATCG
>SWDR01000020.1 GCA_005116815.1 Nitrospira sp.
AGATGTGATAAGTGAGCGGTGATCAGTGATGGGTGGAACTGTTCGAGCGTGAATGGCAGGGGCCAAAACAGGAAAATTGTTTGTCAGATCAAGTCGGTTCAGGCAAGTTGGTAGTGGTTAAGGGAGGAAGAGACGCCGTTGGCACAACGGGGTCTCGGTCTTCAGGCAGAGGTGGGATGATCGTGAGAGAGTCAATGACCGTGCAGGCGGTTGGATGTCAAGTCGGCAGCCGGACGGCAGGCGCGAGGCAAGAGGCCAACGGCAAGGGGTGTAGATCCTCTCGCCACGAGCCCCTAGCCCCAAGCCTACCCAAGGTCGTTATCCAATTCACAGGAGGAACCTTTATGAGAAGTATCCAAGGACGGATCGGGTGGGCCAGTGCGGCCACCTTCTTCAGTGCGGCCGTCATGGCTGCGGGCCTGTCGTTCGGGACGGCCCCGGCGCAAGCCGCGTTTGAATTGCCGGAAGGTGAGAAGATCACCAACGTCCCGGCCATTCCTCGCGCGATTCCGCAGAAGGAAGCCTACGAACTCTACGATCCGAAGATCGGCAAGAACTTCGATCTCAAGAACTTCTGGATTCGTGCCGACCTCCGTGTCAGACCTGAAATGCGGAACGGCGTCTGCTTCGGTGGTGGCAGCCCAACGGGCGGTGCTTGTAACTCCCCTACTACAAAGGCAACAGCTACAGGCAAATCCGCCAACGATTTTTACGTTCAACAGATGACCCGCTTGGGTATCGGCTACGATGTCTCGCCGGACGTGAATTTCTACATGGAAATCATCGATTCGGCCGTCTGGGGCGCCAACACCGGCGCGGGCGGCGATGCGCTGAACCATAACGGTGACAACAGAGGGGTCAACGGGAACGGCGGACGCTTGGGCGTCCGGGCTGCCTACATGTTGGTGCGGAACTTTGCCGGCGTGCAGGGTTTGAGCGTGAAGGCCGGTCGTCAATATATCGTCTTCGGAAACCACTCCCTGTTCGGCCACTTCGATTGGGCCAATACGGGATTCTCCCATGACGGTGTGATGTTGCAATACAGCACCAAGTCCTTTGACAGCTACCTCGGATGGTTCCGGACACAAGAAGGTGACTTAGCGCAAGCTGCTCCAGTTGGTAGCGTGGCAGGCAATACGGTGGGGGTAGCTGGCGGAGTTGGGCAACCTGGTGCTACGTCCGATGCCGACATGTTGATTTTCTACAACCAGATCAAGTCGGTGCCGGGCTTCCTGATCGAGCCCTACTATTTCATGTACAAGAACGCCACCCCGAACGGGGTCAACGAAGGTCAAGGGTTGGGAACGGCCAAGCATTCGAACCAGACCCGCCACAGCGTGGGTAACCGGATCGAAATGCGCAAGGGCAACTTCGACGCCATCAACGAAGTCACCTACCAGTTCGGTTCAATGGGTGACAGCACTCAGCCTGGTGGTGCGTCTTTGGGCAACCAAAAGAATCTTCACATCAGCGCCTTTGCGACCAGAAACTGGATTGGCTATACCCATTACCAGTCATCCTGGAAGCCACGGTTGGCCTTCAACTTCGACTATGCCTCGGGCGATGGCCGCGCGAATTGTACGAGTGCGACCGGTACGAGCGGCACAGGCTGTAAGACCGCGAACACCTTCGAAAACATGTTCCCGACCAACCACATTCACATGGGTTACATGGATGTCCAGGCCTGGAAGAACATGATGAGCCCTTCGGTGAACTTCCAAGCACGGCCGACCAAGGATGACCACATTGAAGTCTGGGCCACCAGCTTGAACTTGGCGAATAGCCAGGACAACTGGTACCGTGGTTCGCAGGGCGTCTATGTCTTCTCGAAGAACGGCAACACCAAGAAGCACATCGGCGACGAATTGGATGTGGCTTGGACCCATATGTTCATGGATGGCAAGCTGGCCTTCCAGGCGGCCTATGGCCACCTGTTTGCCGGCAGCTACATCCGGGAGAACCTGGGCACCAGCAGCAACCAAGATTGGGCCTATGTCCAGCTTTGGATGAATTTCTAAGAAGAAGTTACGAAGCATAAGGCAAGGGGCGAGAAGATCTCTCGTTTCTGTCAAGAAAGAAAGCCCCGCTGGGAGATCCCCAGCGGGGCTTCTTTTTGCCCTGAGCAGATTAGTTCGCAATGACCGAGCTTCGTGCAAGAACAGAAACGCTACCCCTCCTAACCTCCCCTTACAAAGGGGAGGAATCGCTCAAATGTCTTCGGCCTTCAGCCTTCAGCCTGCAATTTCAAGCTCTCTTCTTCCCCTCCTTCGTAAGGAGGGGCCAGGGGAGGTCGCTCCTCATTCGACGGCCACGACTGACGTATGTCAAGAACGGAAACGCTACCCCTCTTAACATCCCCTTAAAAAGGGGAGGAAGGGATCAAATGCCTTCAGTCTGCAGCCTATATGGTTTCGGCATGAGCAAAGTGCGTAAACAGACTGAGATGGAAGAAGTCTCCATTTCTCATTTCAAGGCGACCTGTTTGGCTATTCTTGCCAAGGTGAACCGAACGAAAAAACCTATTCTGGTCCTTCGCAAGGGTGAGCCGATCGCGCAGGTGGGGCCACCTCCTCCCTCCTCGATGCCACAGTCATGGCTGGGCTCATTCGCCAGTTCCGGTGCCATCACTGGTGACATTATCGATCCCATCTCCAGTTCTGAGGAATGGGAAGCCCTGCGCGCGTGAAGCTCCTGCTCGATACTCACGTTAGGCTCCTCTTACCCATGCCGTGGCATTGATGAGTCGGCACATCGATCTGTCCCATCAAGATCCAGCCGATCGGTTTCTTGCAGCGACTGCCGCTGTGTACGGATTGACACTTCTGACAGCCGATGAGCGGCTCCTCCACTCGGACCAGTTCTCCACGCTGGCCGCGCGATAAGGTATTTCGCCATTCGTTGCTCTTCCTCTCATCCTCCGAATCTATTCCTGCAGAAGCTGACCGCTGTCTTCTCCCTCTCCTTCGTAAGGAGGGGCCAGGGGAGGTCGCTCCCTCTTATGAGACGGCCACGACTGACGTATGATGAGGCTAGAGCAGGCTCTACCCCTCCTAACCTCCCCTTACAAAGGGGAGGAAGGAATCAACTGCCTTCAGTCTTCAGCCTTCAGCCTTCTTCAGCCTATTCCCTCAGAAACTGATGGCTGGATTTTCTGGAGATCCCCAGCGGGGCTTCTTTTTTTCATCCGGGT
>SWDR01000021.1 GCA_005116815.1 Nitrospira sp.
TCGTCGGCCCGGTGCGCGGACAACTGCCGGATTCCGTGGTGAAGAGCATCGAGGAGCAGCTCTCAGGAGCCTGCACCACCGAAATCGCGGCCTTTGATGAATTCACCGCGTTGCTCACGGATGCTCAGCTGATCGCTGGTTACGACCACATCATCTTTGACACCGCACCGACCGGCCATACCATCCGTCTGCTCCAACTGCCGGGCGCTTGGAGCGGTTTCATTGAAACGAATCCGGGGGGCGCCTCCTGTCTCGGCCCATTGTCGGGGCTGGAAAAGCAACGGCAGCGGTACGCGGACGCAGTCAAGGCGCTGTCCGATCCCGACCGTACCCGACTGATCCTGGTGGCCCGCGCACAGAAAGGCACGCTGGATGAGGTCGCGCGGACCCATCAGGAATTGGCCGCCATCGGCCTGGCCAGGCAACATCTCGTCATCAACGGAGTCTTGCCGGAGCGCGAAGCGGCGCACGATGCGCTGGCCGCCGCCATCCGTCGCCATGAGCAGGAGGCGCTCGCTGCGATGCCCGCTCTGTTGCGCTCCTTGCCCATCGATCACCTGCCGCTCAAGGCTGCCAACCTCGTCGGGGTCGAGGCGCTGAGCAATCTGTTTTCGGATCGAGATGAGGCCGCGCCTGCGACCGCTGGTACGTTCGCCAACTCCATCGACCTTCCACGGTTGTCGAGTCTTGTCGACGAGATCGCCAAAACCGGCCACGGCCTCGTCATGATGATGGGCAAGGGCGGTGTCGGCAAAACGACGTTGGCGCATACCTTAGCCAAGTTGTTAGGGATGAATTATCAGCGCATCCAATTTACGAGTGATATTTTGCCTCCCGCTGCACACCTGACCGACACGTTGTCCGGAACGATGGACAATCTGGACGTCAGTCGTATCGATCCGCAGGCGGAGATTACCCGTTATCGGCAACATGTGCTGGACACCAAAGGCCAGGATCTCGATGCCGAAGGCCGTGCCATGCTGGAAGAAGACTTGCGCTCGCCCTGCACCGAAGAAATCGCGGTGTTCCAGGCCTTCTCACGCATCATTCGTGAGGCCGGTAAGAAATTTGTCGTGATGGATACAGCGCCGACCGGGCATACCCTGCTGCTGCTCGATGCCACGGGAGCCTACCACCGCGACGCGACCCGCCATGTCGATTCACATCTGCATCACACGACGCCGATGATGCGGCTGCAAGACCCGGCGCGCACCAAGGTGATGATTGTGACCTTGGCGGAAACCACGCCGGTGCTGGAAGCCGCCCATTTACAGGAAGAGCTGCGCCGCGCCGGCATCGAACCGTGGGCCTGGCTCATCAACAACAGCCTGTCCGCGGCGCCGACCTCGTCGCCCCTGTTGAAGCAGCGGGCTTCGTTCGAGCTGGCTCAGATCGAGGCGGTGCGTACCAGGTACGCCACACGCGTTGCGCTCGTGCCGATGCAGGCCGAGGAGCCTATTGGCCTCGAACGGTTGCTCAATCTCGTCGAGCCGCAGCGCGCGCCGGACCTCGCTATCGCAACCCGCACATCATAGAAAGAAGCCCTGCCTCTTTCTACCCATTACATTGCTGCCACAATTGTCTCCTACGAAGGGACGGCACTGGAATAGAAAGTGACAGGGGCCGGGCCTCCAATTGTCGCATTGTGCGCCAGTGCCACGCGGACCGTTGGAGCAAATGACCCCATTCCCCCTGCTCCCGTTTGACGGTTGCTCGCCAAGTTGTTGTCTCTGCAAAACAATCACGGTGCTTGTGAGCTACATGTCGGCGGCATGCCCATTGCTCACTATTGTTATGATGTCGGTCTGGCATCAATCAGATCGGGCGGGTGAAGGCGAGTATGCGGTGGAGAGGGTTGAGATAAGAACAGCAGGCCATAATAACTGGTCTGATGAGACTCACCGATTGATGTGATTGAAAGAGGTTCGACATGTCGTGGATTGCTCCTCTGCCATTAAATCGAGGCAGGCAGGCCTTCCTGAGGGGGGCGGTTGTAGGGGTGCTCTGTGGTCTGGTATCGGCTGGTTGTGCCGAGGTCGACCCTCATCATGGAGGGGAGCCGTCGAATCCCTATCTCACCTCCGATACCAGGCATCTCATCCCACTGTCGTCTCCCGCCGGGAAAGAGCACCGCGCGGTGATGTTGCAGCACCTGGAAACCCTTCAGGCGATCGTCAATGCGTTGGTTGAAGAGGACTATGAGTTGGCGAAAGGTCTGACCGAATCGCACCTGGGGTTCTTCATGCACCGGCAGGCGATGGCGCATCAGCAGCCGGAGAGTTTTCCGCCCGCCTACCATGACCTGGCGATGGCGCATCACGAAGCGGCTGAAACACTTGCCCGGATCATTCCCACAAAAGACCTGAAGCAGATCCTGCCACAGTTTAATAACGTGCTGAAGGCCTGCGTGGCTTGTCATCTTGAGTACAAACTTCGAAGTTCATAGGAAAGGAGCGCTTCATGCCCGAACGCACGATCAGCAGCATGTTCGATGAAGATCATGACCGGCTGGATGAACTGTTCAAGTCGTTTCATCGACTGAAACGGACGGATCTCGCCAACGCTCAACAGGCATTTGTCGATTTCAAGACCGGGCTCCAGCGGCATATGGTCTGGGAAGAAGACGTCTTGTTCCCGTTGTGGGAGAAAAAAACTGGCATGACCGAAGGCGGCCCCACCTTCGTCATGCGCCAAGAGCATCGGGAGATCATGGAAGGTCTGGACGCCATTGATCGCAAAGTGCAGGCGCAGAATCCGGAGAGCGATCAGGAGGAACAGGCATTCATGGATCTGCTTGAGCGGCACAACATGACGGAAGAAGAGGTTCTCTATGCGGCGATCGACAGGGCGACCAGCGCGGACGAGCGCGAAACGGTGTTTCAGGCTATGAACAAAATCCCGGACGCGCGCTATAAAACCGGTTCTGGAGCGCAGCGGGCCTGAGAGACACATCTATGACTATTCCGCTCAATCTTGAAGGCGCATTCTCAAGCAAGGAAGCCTTGCATGAGATGGTGTTGCATCGAAAGGTCTGTTTCGATCATGACCCGTTCTATGTCAAAGATGGGACAGATCACATCGTCCAGATCGGTTTCCAGCTCAATCTCTATGCCGCCTTCGATAATCCTCGCCACCTCCCGCTCGGCGACGATCCGGAGCATCATGAGCTGGTGGGGGACCTCCATCGTCTCTGCCGTGTGTTCTTCCAATCGTTCGATCTGCTCAAGCCCTGTGAACATCCCGATCCGCCCGCTCATCGCGTGGTGTTTTCGCCAGAGCGGCACAACAGGGCCGAGGTCCTTCTTCAGATCCCGATCTTCGATCGCGCCCATTTCGGCGCGAAGTCCGATCGTCACGTGCAGGAGCTGCTGGCCATTACGGAATGTTTGCTGAAGCAACTGGGCGCGAGACGAGGATGCTGGGAGGAGCAGCAGCGCGAGTCCTCGCCCCCTGAGGAGTCCTGCGAGGGCCATGTGGCTGCCGCCGAAGCCGCGAGGAGTGCATGAGCCTGCAGCCGGTAGCCCGTCGCGTTCTCATCGTGGCCGGGCTTGTGTCGGTCGCGGTGACCGGCGCCCTCCTCTTCGAAGCGTTCTTGAGCCTGGAGACGGCCCTGCCGTTTGGCCATACCAGACAAGGGCATGTCACGGGATGGATCGGCTTGGCCGTCATCCTGCTCGTGTTCCTGTACCCCATCAGGAAGCGGGTGGGACAGAATCGCATGTGGCCGCGCGGGTGGTTCCAGGTTCATATGGTGGCAGGAGTGGTCGGCCCGCTTCTGATTGTGTTGCATGCCGGGGCGCACCTGCATGCTCTGGTCCCCATTCTTGCGATGGTGTCTATGGGCATCGTCGTGGTGAGCGGAATTATCGGACAAGCCGTCCATTATCTGGCGCTCCGAACCCTGAACGAGGAGCGGCGGCAACTCTTGCAGCAAGGTGTCGGTCCGGTCGAGGCAGAAGTACGTCTGCACGACGAGGCTTCGCGGGAGGAAACGTTCCGGGTCTGGCAACTCATCCATGCGCCGATGACGCTCCTGTTCATGGTG
>SWDR01000022.1:0-6837 GCA_005116815.1 Nitrospira sp.
GAAGTCGTGTTTAACACGGCCATGACCGGCTACCAGGAAGTCTTGACCGATCCCTCCTATAAAGGTCAGATCATTACCATGACCTGTCCCCACATTGGAAACTACGGGGTCACACCGGAGGACATCGAGTCGAGGCGGATCTGGGCTGAAGGATTCATCGTCAAAGAGGCTAGTTCGCTCGCCAGTAACTGGCGCAGCAAGCAGCAGCTCCAAGATTATCTACAGGATGCCAAGATCGTCGGCATCGAAGGACTGGATACCAGGGCCCTCACACGCCATCTGCGCGAGCATGGCTCGCAACAGGGCCTCATTACCCATATTGAGATGGATGCCCGCAGAGCGGTGGAGAAGGCGAAAGCGGCCACCAGCATCATTGGCCGCGATCTGGCGACCACCGTCACTTGCGAGCAAACCTATCGATGGACGGAAGGGTCTGGAGAATGGATTCCTTCCCTCGGCGACAAGCCTCGCGTCGCTGCGACCAGACGCTGGCATGTCGTGGCCTATGATTTTGGGGTGAAACAGAATATTCTTCGCCAGCTCGTGGATGCGGGCTGTGACGTCACTGTTGTGCCGGCCTCGACCACCGCAACACAGGTTCAGGCACTCAAGCCGGACGGCCTGTTCCTCTCGAACGGGCCGGGCGACCCGGAGGGGGTACCCTACGCCATTGAGGCGGTGCGGGAGTTGATCGGCCAGTATCCTCTCTTCGGTATTTGTTTAGGCCATCAGATCCTTGGCCTTGCGCTGGGACTCAAGACCTACAAATTAAAGTTCGGCCATCATGGGGCGAATCATCCCGTGATGAATCTCCGCACGAGACAAGTTGAGATCACATCGCAGAATCACAACTTCGCCGTGCAAGTCACGCAGCCGATCACCGCCATTCCAGATCGGCCGCCCGTGATCGAGACGTCGTTCGGGAAGGTCGCAGTGACACATCTGAGTCTGAACGATCACTCCATTGAAGGACTAGCCTGTCTGGATCGTCCGGTGTTTTCGGTGCAGTATCATCCGGAGGCCTCTCCAGGGCCCCATGACTCGGCCTATTTATTCACCGAGTTTATTCAGCTGATGGAGAAACAGCATGCATAGAATCTGTGTCACGCTTGGTCGGTTGTGCCTCCTTGCGGCCATCAGCCTGCAATCCGGTTGCATCACGGTCAATCTCATCGAACCATCGGGGCCGGTGCAAGAAGTACAGTTGAGCGGCACCGGTGATGGCAAAGTGCTGTTGCTCGACCTGTCCGGTGTGATCAGCTCGCAAGATAAAGACGGCCTCGTGTCGCAGCCCAATATGTTAGCCACGTTCAGGGAAGAGCTGACGAGAGCTGCCAAGGATGAGAAGATCAAAGCCGTGGTCGTTCGGATCAACAGTCCTGGTGGAACCGTCACGGCTTCGGACATCCTCTATCACGAGTTGCGGGAGTTCAAACTCAAGAAGAAAATTCCCGTGATTGCCTCGATGATGGATGTTGCGGCGTCAGGGGGCTACTACTTGGCCATGGCAGCGGACAGCATTTTGGTCCATCCCTCGACGGTGACGGGCAGCATCGGCGTCATCATGTTGACCGTCAATGCCCGAGGCTTGCTTGAAAAAGTGGGTGTCGAGGCGAACGCCATCACCTCTGGCCCCCGTAAGGACATGGGCTCACCCTTTCGAGTCATGACACCGGAAGAGCGGGGGATCTTTCAGAGCGTGATCGACTCCTTCTATCAGCGGTTTTTGTCTGTGGTACAGGAGGGGCGTCCCCATCTGACGCCCGATCAAATCAAGAAACTGGCCGATGGACGGATCTATTCAGGAGATCAAGCCAAGGCGGCAGGTTTGATCGACGAGATCGGCTATCTTGATGATGCGCTCGAGCTGGCCAAGAAGAAGGCGGGCCTGGCCGAGGCGCGGGTTGTGACCTATGGGCGTCGGGGAGAATACCAGAATAATATTTACTCGCGGCTGTTCGGGACGAGTTCTGTGAGTATGGCTGGGTTCGCCAATTTGGATTTGCTGTCGATGGTACGGGGTGGCACGCCACAGTTCATGTATCTCTGGATGCCGTAGGTTCGTATGGCACGTTCGACTGATCACAGCTCGGTCTCCGTCGAGCGAGCGTTAGCGACGCCGATCGGGCGCCGAGCGATGCTGGCGCTGGGCGCCCATGGAGCCATGAGCCTCTGCACGGCCCTAGGGGCTGGCGCGGCCCTGAGTCTGTTCGGGAGTCTGGCCGGTTGTTATCGCGCACCGGGTACGGCTCGCGACCAGGTGATTTTTTTCTCCGAAGAGAAGGAACTGCAATTCGGATTGAGCGCGTTCCGCGAGGTGTTGCGCTCGGCGCCTCTCAGTGACAATGCGGAAGTGAATGAGTTGGTGCATCGGGTGGGACGGAAAATCGCTGACGCCGCCAATAAGCCCGAATATCAGTGGGAGTTCGCGGTCATTCAAGACGATAAGATGGTCAATGCATTCGCACTTCCAGGCGGCAAGGTGGCCATCTTCACCGGAATTCTCAAGACGACAAAGGACGATGTGGGCTTGGCGACTGTGATGGGACATGAGGTCGCACATGCGTTGCAGCGTCATGGGGTGGAGCGGATGAGCCGGAGTATCCTGGATCAAATTGCGCAATTGGGTGCATTGGGTGCGGCGGCCTCAGGACATGCGAATCCCGGTGCGATCCAGGGTCTGTTGGGAGCCTACGGGGTTAATGTGTCGTTGCCGTTTAATCGAAAACAAGAATCAGAAGCCGATTACATCGGACTTCGATTGATGGCCCAGGCTGGATACGATCCGCGTGAAGCGGTTCCATTTTGGGAGCGCATGAGTGGGAGGTTTGGCACCTCGATGTCGACTCATCGCATCCTGGGGCTGAAGCTGGTCCCAAGGGTTAGGCTGTTCGCCTATTAAAGCGGTACGAGAGTTGGGTTCAGAACGTCGTGAGACAGTTCGGTCCCTATCTGTTGTGGGCGGAGGAGAGTTGAGAGGGGCTTTCACTAGTACGAGAGGACTGTGAAGGACGGACCTCTGGTTTGCCGGTTGTCGCGCCAGCGGCAGTGCCGGGTAGCTATGTCCGGTAGCGATAATCGCTGAAAGCATCTAAGCGAGAAGCGTGCCTCAAGATAAGCTCTCCCGGGGTGTATGCCCCCTAAAGACCACTTGTAGACTACGAGTTTGATAGGCTGGGTGTGGAAGGCCAGTGATGGCTGTAGCTTACCAGTACTAATCGGTCGTGCGGTTTAACATCATCATCTTTGCTCCTGATAGACGTGGTCTTCACACAACGCAACACATGCGTTGTGATTGCTGAAACCAAAGCTCTGAGTGCTGAGTCACATGACACTCAACCCACTCAAATATTTGCATCAGCACTCAAGACATGTTCAATTTATAGACGTTCCCGGTGGCATTGCCGGAGGGGCCACACCCGTTCCCATCCCGAACACGGAAGTTAAGCCCTCCAAGGCCGATGATACTGCTGCTGTGAGGCAGTGGGAAAGTAGGACGCTGCCGGGTTACAAAAAGGCCCGCTGATCGTAAGGTCAGCGGGCTTTTTATTGCCTCTGTTATATTTCCATCCAGCATTCATGCTCTGAGTTCTTCCATGAGATTGCACGATGGTTAGTGACCTGCCGATTGATTCTGTGATATCAGTCCCCCAATGATTCCTTCGATTCCTCAAGGTTGGCGGTCGCTGCTTGATGCAGAGATGCTTAAACCATATTTTCGAAACCTCGATGCATTTCTTGACAGTGAAATTGCCAGTGGACAGTCGGTTCTCCCTCCCAGCAATGACATCTTCAACGCATTAGCCGCAACATCTTACGATCAAGTCCGTGTGCTCCTACTCGGACAGGATCCCTATCCAACTCCTGGCTATGCACATGGACTCTGCTTCTCCGTGCGTTCAACTGTTCGCCCCTTGCCGTTTTCCTTGCGTAATGTCTATCGAGAACTCCATGACGATCTGGGATGCCGGATTCCCAATAACGGGCATCTAGAGCCCTGGGCCAGGCAAGGAGTCCTTATGCTCAATACGGTCCTTACTGTTCGAGCACATGAGGCCAACTCGCATCAGGGACGTGGGTGGGAGCAATTTACCGATCGTATGATTGAACTGGTTGCCGCGAAGCCAACGCGAGTCGTGTTCGTACTCTGGGGACGCAAGGCTCAGAATAAGTTGCCATTGATCACTCAATCGCACCATGCCGTGGTTGCTTGCGCACATCCTTCGCCATTGTCCGTCAGAAAATTCTACGGATGCCGCTGTTTCTCTCAGATCAACCGCAATCTTCTCGATGCCGGGGTAGATCCCATTGATTGGCAGATCCAAGACGTCTAGCGTTGGCTGCTGAATAAAAAACCAGCCAGCCTGGAAACGCTTAACGATGAAACAGAAGGCGATCGTCACTTAGAGTTCCGCGTTCATCGTTCAAAGCTCACATTTGCTCCTCGCGACGGCCTTGATGTACGAGCTTTTTGAGCAGGCGGCAAGAGGTATCTTCTCCGTGCTTTTCCTTAAATCATCGGTCCTGGTCGCCCATAGATGGAATAATTATTGCTCCACAATATCAAGTTGTTACAGTCTCATCCTATCGCGAGCACGTTGACTCTCTACCCTGAGCCCTGTAAGGTGAGGGACGACGTATTGAGCCACGCCGACTGTCCCATCTCTCGCACCGCACTCCCTCCCTCGTTTCTGTGCGTCTGATTCTCCGGTCTCCGCCGCTTCTACGCCAGAGTGCCCAATGGTTGCCGGATCTGTTGTGGCGCACGACCGCTGTCTCTGACAGAGATAGCGGTGTGGCTATGACGGGCCGAGCCTTTGTGGCACATCGGGTGAATCAATGTGTACAGTTGTCATTACAACCACGCAAGAGAGGAACGTCAGATGAATCAAGAACAATTTTCAGCATTTTGGATACAACTCAAGGCGCCACTCAAAGCGAAGTGGGTGAAGATTACGGATGCAGACCTGCTGGAAATTGCGGGGAATCTGGTCACTTTTTCGGCCGTTTTGTTGAAGCGATATGGTGCAACTGAGAACGGAGATGTGAATACCTGGGCTAACCGTCGCTATTCGCATTGGTCCGGGAACTATACAAGCAAGTATGCAGATCCCGTAAAGGTAGCCTGACGAATTACGCACCTGATTGCGCGGATAGAAGAGCCGGTCTCAGGCCCATTTAAATATTGCGACACCTGCGCCCCGACAAGGGAGAGGAAAGGATCGGTTTATGAAGAAAATTGTAATCAACAAGAGCTACGACAAGTTTTCGGTGAGTCACCAAGCCTTTCTGCGGCTACGTGAGCTGGGCCAGCTGGACGCGCTTAAGGAAACGGACCTCGGAGCCTACTGGCCCGAGGCTGCGACGCCGAGAGAGCCGAGCCTCAATCAGTGCGGAATACTGATTCCGCGTGATGACCTGAAGTTGGCACAAGTTGTGGAGGAGCTCGGTATGGCCGCCAATGGCCATGGTGCTGAGTTGCGCGTCGTCACGATTCCTGACGATGTTCGTTGGGAAATTAGTGCCGTGGGCGGGATCGAGCATGTCAGTGAACTGCATCGGACCTGGGCCTAACAGTCTGACATTGAGTGCCTGCCCGCATGATTGTAACTATCAGCGCGGGTAGGCAGCCTCGTACGGAATGTATCTGTCTGCTGAAGTAGTCGTTTCTCTGTGTTTTGATGGGCGTAGGATGAGTGCGGCCGTTGGGGAGAAGGAGGCCGCAGTTCGTGCCGTTTAAAGACGGGAGCCCCCAAGGAAGTTTTTCCAACCAGCTTGCGTCTGTATTTTTCTCACGGTCCAACCGCAAAGGTTAACCATCAGGATTACTCAGGAAAGACGATCCTGTGTGACGTCCTGAGGCCCTTCCAGCATGAGCTTGGCTCGCTGAAATGCGTTGGTTCTCGCTTCCCATTCGGTGTTGTAGCCCTTCGATGAATCCTGGCCTGTCACGCCGCCGTCGAGATGGCTGGATCCTGGAATCGAAAACTTGCATAACCATTTGCCATTCTTGATCTGATTAGTAACCAGGATCACTTTCTGGCCTTTGGCGTAGCAGGTTTCTGTCATGATCGATTCTGTATCCAGGTTTCTGCGGGCAGACATTTCGCGGTGCTCATTGCCACGTGTGCCATCCTCACCGCACTCGCTCGAGTGCCTGTTAGGCCGGTTTAATGAAGCGATCCGCTGCCAGTACACTGTGGAGCGATTGTGTGACAGCGCGGCGATACGGTGCCTTCTGCCGCAACATAATGACGAGATCTTCATCGTCGATCAGGATAGACAAATCGTCTTCTGTTACGAGTTGGCGATCCGGTGCCCCGATATTCATGCGATATTGCGTTTTCCCATCCGGGTTCCGGTTGGGGCCGGTGACAATTTCGGTAAGTCCATCGATAAATCCAATGTGTCCTTCATGACGGTGTTTGACCTTTGTGCCATCGGGAATACGGACCCAGGCCTTGGCTGTTCGTGGCTGCGCAGGTTTTACGGTATTCATAGTCATGGTCTCTCCCTGTATTCCGATATGGAGTGAAGAATAACTGCCGGTCTTTTCATCGTGCATCCCACAGTTCCGGACATGTCATCGATGCGCGTTGTCCCGGCGAGCGGTCTCGAATTACGCACGAAGTGAGTCAGTATGGCGTTGACGGAGAGACGGCGGAGATAATTCACGCGACCGTTCATAGGCGTCGTCAACAGGGAAGGAATGCCAACATTCTTCGTTCAACATAGACAGTATTACTGTACCATAGGCAGCGTTGCCATAGCGAATAATGGAGGGAATATCCCCCTGTCTCGCATGGGACCTGTGTTGCCATAAATGCTGGCGTTTTG